>JANNIH010000049.1:0-50452 GCA_031404815.1 Holophagales bacterium
TGCAGGCAGAGCAGGGGGATCTGGGTGAGGGCGGTGGTCAGGCTGGTGATGTCGTCCGTCAGGGTGGCGAGCAGGCGGTGAGGACCGATTTCCTCTAGGCTGCGAAGCGGGGCGGCGAGGATCTTCCGGCAGGACTGCAGGCGAGTCTCGAACAGGGCCCGAGTCGCCAAGCCGTTGAAGAGGCTCTGCGAAATCAGGCGGCTGGTCGGCACGACGATGCAGAACGCGACGAAGGCGTAGAGCGGGTGCTCGACATTGGGCTTGCCCACGAGGAGGCTGCTAATAATTGCGAGCAGCCCGGTGAGGCCGATGCCGCTGATCAGGCCGGTCGCAAGGGCTATCACGATGGTCCAGCGGGAGTAACTGATGTGGCGCGACATCCGCAGCAGGTAGGAGAGGAGCTTGATGATTTCCAGCATCTCGTTTTATCCGGTAGGTCGGTAACCGGCAATGCCCCCTTTCATCGTTCGAGGAAGATCTTGAGCCGCCCTGCCAGGAACTCTGGGCGCCTTACGATTGAGTAGTGGTCCCCGGGGACCTCATGAATGGCAACGCCCCCGTGGGCGAGATCCGTCCATCCCGGATCTGGATTGCGCGCCGCCGTGTCGCTCGCCCGGAACAGATCGATCCGCCCTGGGTAGGGGCCGGGCTCATAGCGGCCGAGCGCGGCCAGGTTACGCTCGAACATCGCGAAGAGCCCGGCCAGGCGGTCGAGGCTCTCGCTGGCGGGGAGCGCGCCGGTCTCCTTGGCCCACGTCAGGAGATGCGCGAGCTGCCTCTCGTGGTCGAGCTGCCTGAACTCTTCGACCGGGACCGGCAGGAGCGCGCCGGTCAGGTCGCGGGCAAAGCCGGCGAGGATGGACGACCGGTCAAGGTCGCCGGCGCGCCGGTGATCACCTGGGGCGGGAGCATCCAGCATCGCGACGAACTCCACCTCCTCATTAGCCCGCCGCAATTGGCGAGCTATTTCGAACGCCACCACCCCGCCCATCGACCATCCTCCGAGGCGATAGGGTCCGGTCGGCTGCACCCCCCGCATCGCCTCGATATAGCGACGCGACATCCCCTCGATGGTGTCGAGCGTTTCCGCCGGGGCAGAGGATAGGTCCGGCACCTGCAGGCCGTAGAACGGTTGCTCGGGACCCAGTGCACGGGCCAACAAGACATAACAGAATACGTTTCCACCGATCGGGTGGACGCAGAAGAACGGCCGTCGCGAGCCGCCCTGGAGCTTCACCACGATCGATCGGGTCGAGGTGATGGCCGGAACTCCTGTCCGCAGCAGGGACGCCATCCGCTCGACCGTGGCCGCCTGGAAGACGGCGGACAGGGGAAGGGCTTGGCCGAACCGGTCCTCGATTCGGGCCATCAGGCGCACGGCGGAGAGTGAGTGCCCACCGAGGTCGAAGAAACTCTCGTCCAAACTCACGCTTTCCAGGCCCAGGATCTCCGCCCAGATCTCGACCAGCCGGTGCTCGACCACATCCCGCGGAGCCACCGCCAGAACCCTCCTCGTCCGAACGCTCGGATCGAGTGCCGGCAAGGCGCGCCGGTCCACTTTGCCATTGGGCGTTAGCGGTAGGGAATCCAGGAAGCTGAACTCTCCGGGCACCATGTACTCGGGGAGACGGGAGCGGAGCCACTGGCGCAGATCGTCCGACACCAAAGGCTCCTCTCCGGCCACGATCCAGGCGGCCAATCGCCGGTCGCCCTCCGGCCCCTCGCGGGCCAGCACCACCGCCTCCCGTACCCCGGGGAGCTGCGCGAGCACGGACTCGATCTCGCCGAGCTCGATCCGGAAGCCGCGCACCTTGACCTGATGATCGATGCGCCCCAGGTAGTCCACCTCTCCGGACGGTAGGCGCCGGGCCAGGTCGCCGGTGGCGTAGAGCCGCGCGCCGAAGCCTTCCGGATCGGGCCGGAACCGATCGGCGGTCAGCCCCGGGCGGCCGAGATAACCGCGCGCCACCTGCACGCCACCAATGAATAGCTCACCGGCCACGCCGATCGGAACCCTCTGCAGATGGCGGTCTAGAAGGTGGATCTCGGTATTGGCCACCGGCCGGCCCAGAGGGATCGTCCGCCTCCTGAGCGGGCGCTCTGCCGTAAAGCGGAGCACATTGACCGCCGCTTCCGTCGGGCCATAGAGGTTGATCACCTCCGCTTCGAGCACCGACTGCGCCCGCAGCACCAGCTCGCGGCTCAGGGCCTCGCCGCCGCAAAACAGCCGCCGAATGCTCCGGCACTCCGCCAGCAAGGGCTCTTCCAGGAGCACCTGCAACAGCGACGGCACGAGCTGCAGCACCGTCACCCCGGCGTCCCGGCAGGTCCGTGCCAGGTAGCCAGGGTCGCCGTGCCTCGCCTGCCCGGCCAGATACAGGCGCGCGCCGCAAAGCAACGGACCAAAGAGCTCCCACAGCGAGGCGTCGAAGCTGAACGGGGTCTTTTGCAGCACCACATCCGAAGCGTTCAGAAAGGTGCCAACGCACCAGCTCATCTGGTTGACGATCCCGCGATGGGTGCTCATCACCCCCTTCGGCCGGCCGGTCGAGCCGGAGGTGTAGATCACGTAGGCGAGGTGACCGGGATCGACGGGGATGCGAAATGCGGGAGCCGTGGGGATCTCACCGGCCAAACAGACCACCCGGGTGCCGGCCGGCGGCTCAGGAAGAGCGGCCTTAAGCGAGCTCTGCGTGAGCAGAACCGAGATGGCCGAATCCTCCAGCATCCAGGCCAGCCGCTCGGCGGGGTAGGTGGGGTCGAGCGGCACGTAGGCGGCACCGGCTTCGAGCACGGCGAGCAGCCCGATCATCATGTCGAGCGAGCGCTCCAGGCAGACCCCCACCAACGTCTCGGGCCCGACTCCCAGGGTGCGCAGGTACCCCGCCAACCCGCGCGCCTTCGCCACGAATTCCTGGTAGCTCAAGGCCCCCTGCTCGGAGATCACGGCGATGGCGTCGGGGGTGCGCGCTGCCTGCCCGGCGATCAGCTCGTGCAGGCAGAACTCGCCGTGAGCGTAGCGCGCTGCGGTGTCGTTGACGCTGCGCAAGGTCTGCTGCTCGGCCGCCGTCAGCAGCGGCAGCTCCGAAACCCGGTGCTCCGGAGCCGCCACGATCCCCGCAAGGAGGGTCTGCAAATGCTCCCGCGTCCGCGTCATGGTGGCGGCGTCGAACAGGTCGCGGTCATAGAGCAGCCAGCCCTCGATCCCTTCGGCCGTCTCGGTCAGGCTGAGGACGAGGTCGAACTTGGCCGTCCCTGTGAACACGTCGAGCTGGCGGATGGCGAGATCGGGCACCTCGACGGTGGCCGTGGGGGTGTTCTGGAGCACGAAGAGGGTCTGGAAGAGCGGCGCGTGGGCAGGGTTCCGCTCCAGATCGAGCTCGGCGACCAGCTTCTCGAAGGGGAGTTCCTGGTGGAGATAGGCGGCGAGGGTGACCTCCCGCACCTGGGCCAGCAGATCGCGCCAACTCGCCTCAGGGTCGACCTGGACGCGCAGCGCCAGGGTGTTGATGAAGAGCCCGATCAGCCCCTCGGTCTCCACCCGGTTGCGGCCGGCGATGGGGAAGCCCACCACCACATCCTCTTGCTGACTGTAGCGATAGAGCAGCGTGTCGAAGGCGGCGAGCAGAGTCATGAACAGCGTGGCGCCGACGCGGTGGCCCAACTGCATTAGGCTTCGGCTGTCCTCGGCGGGCAGGGCGAACCGCACTCGGCCGCCATGGAAGCGCTGCACGGCAGGTCGCGGCCGGTCGGTGGGCAGCTCGAGCAGGGCCGGAGCGCCCGCAAGCTGCTCGCGCCAGTAGGCGAGTTCGTTCTTTAGCGTCGCACCGGAGAGCCACTCGCGCTGCCAGGCCGCGTAGTCACCATACTGGATCGGCAGCTCCGGCAACCCGGCCGGCCGCCCTGCGATGGCCGCACGATAGAAGGCCAGCGTCTCGCGCGCCAGGATCGCCGTCGACCAGGCGTCGGAGATGACGTGATGCAGCACCAGCAGCAGCACGTGTTCGCGGTCAGCCAACCGAAACAGGGTGGTGCGCAGCAGCGACCCCCGGCCGAGGTCGAAGCGGCGGTCGATCTCCGCCGCCGTCCAGCGTCGCATCTCGGCCTGCCGCGTGCCCTCATCCAGGCCCGAGAGGTCGAGGACGGGCAGCGGCCAAGGAGCCGGCGGAGCGATCACCTGCACCGGCCCGTCCGGGTGGAGGTGGAAGGTGGTGCGCAGCATCTCCTGGCGCTTCGCCACCTGCCCCAGAGCCCAGCTAAGAACCGCCGAGTCGAACGCGCCCTCCAGGTGAAGCGCGGCGGAGATGTGGTAAGCCGTACTCTCGGGATCGAGCTGGTGGAGGAACCAGAGGCGCAGTTGGGCAAAGGAGAGCGGCTCCTCCGCCGACCGGGCCCGACTGACCAGCGGCGGAGCCGCTGGTGCCGCAGGCCTCCGGAGATCCTCCTCGGGTGGCAGTTCGTAGGCGAACGCGGCAGCGAGTTCACGCGTGGGCACGCCCAGCGGGGTCGAGGGGGTCTTTTCGCGCCAGCGCTCGCCGACTTTGGCTTCCACCTTCTCGTGCTGGAGGAACTTCACGTCGCCAAGCATGCGCGACTGGGCATGGATGCCATCGGCCATGCGGGCGTTGACATCCTTGTAGGGCTGGAGCATGTCGGGGTGCAGCGGCAACCCGAGGAACTCACAGATCTTCCCCAGCGCGGTCTCCGGATCGCGCACCAGCTCCTCGAACCGGATCCAGTGCTGGCGCTCGGCGGGCACGGAGCGCAGGAACTGGACGACGTTCTGGTGGCTGACCACCCAGATCAGCTCGGCGAGCTGGCGGCGGCTGAAGGGGTGGGTGTGACGGAAGAAGACCTGGTCCAGCTTGGCCTCCTCGAAAGAGCGGATCGCCGCGTTGGGGTGGCGCATCAGATGGAGATAGCGGGGAGCCGCGAAGTCGGTCTCGGCGCGCGCCAAGACGTCCTGGCCGAGCGCGTAGGAGGGGGTCTTGTCGACCAGGGTGCGCTCCCCGATCCACTCCTGGAGCCGGCGATAGACGAGCCGGGTGGGCAGCGCCCTTGCCTCGTCGCGCTCGACCAGGGCTCGCGCCTCTTCGGGGCTCGAGTGGTGGATCTCCATAACGGCGCGGATCAGCCCCTCGAGCCAGAAGGAGTTGCGTCCGGAGAAGGCGACGCGCCGCTCGGCCATGGTGTTGAAGGAGAGCAGCTCGAGTTCGGGCGGGGCGAAGAGCCCGGGGTGGCCGCCGAGCATGATCCGTAGCAGGGTCGAGCCGGAACGCGGCGCCGAGAGGAGAAAGACGGCGGAGGGGTTCCTCTCCGCGGGCGGTTCTGCGGGGCCGAGAGAGGGGAGGAGGGCGCGGAACGCCGCGACGGCTTCCCAGTCGATTCGGGCGCTGGCGGCGCTTTGGATCTCCGCCGTCCCTCCCCATAGGGTAACCGCGGCAGGGTAGTCGCGCGCCAGATAGGAGGCCATCGTCGCGACCGTCGGATGGTCGAAGAGGGCGACGACGTGGACGATCTCGCCCAGAGTCTTTTGCAGGCGGTTGACGAGGACGGCTCCGAGGATCGAGTTGCCGCCGAGCTCGAAGTAGGAGTCGTCGCCCCCGACTTCGGTGGCGGCGAGCCCGAGGCTCTCGGCCCACAGACCGGCCAGGTGGCGTTCGAGATCGGTGCGCGGCGCGACGAACTCTCGCGACGCGGCGAACCCGCCGGCCTCCGGCGCCGGCAGCGCCTTGCGGTCGAGCTTGCCGTTGGCAGTCAGAGGCAGGGTCTTAAGCATCACGAAAGCGGACGGCACCATGTACTCGGGCAACCGCCGAAGCAGCGACTCGCGCAGCTCGGGCAGGGCCAGGTCGGCCCCCTCCTCGGCGACGAGGTAGGCGACGAGCCGGCGGTCGACCGCGCCGCCCTGCTCGTCGCGATCCGCCCGCGCCAGCACGACCGCCTCCCGGACCGCAGGGTGGGCGGCGAGCGCGGTCTCGATGTCCCCCAACTCGATGCGGAAGCCGCGGATCTTGACCTGGTGGTCGATGCGGCCGAGGAACTCGACCTCGCCTGCCAGGCTAAGGCGGGCCAGGTCGCCGGTGCGGTAGAGGCGTCCGCCGGGGAGCGCGGAGATCGGGTCGGGGATGAAGCGGTCGGCGGTCAGGTCCGGCCGGCCCCAGTAGCCGCGCCCGACCTGCACCCCTGCGACCGCGAGCTCGCCGGGGACGCCGATGGGGGCCGGCTCCTCTCCGGGGCCGAGGACGTAGACGCGGGTATTGGCGACCGGGCGTCCGATCGGGATCCGCGCGGCATCGGCCGGTGGCGGCCGGCGGAGGACCTGGTGGGTGACGTCGTCGGAGCACTCGGTCGGGCCGTAGGCGTTGACCAGCGGAATCGCGGGGTAGGCGGCGAACCACTGGCGGCAGAGCTCGGGTGAGAGGGCCTCGCCGGTAGGGATCGCCCAGCGCAGGGCGGCCAGGTCCGGTCGCCGGTCGGGCTCGACCTGGAGGAGGGCGGCGAGGAGCGAGGGGACCGTCTCGAACACGGTGAGGCCCCGGCGCTCAATCTCCGAAAGGAGGGAGAGCGGATCGCGGACGACCTCGTCGGGCAGGACATCGACGCTGGCGCCGACGAGGAGGGCGGCCAGGAACTGCCAGATCGAGATGTCGAAGGTCTGGAGGGCGGTCTGCGCCACCCGGTCGGAAGCGGTGAGCCCGAGATCGGCGATCTTTGCCGCCAGGTGGTTCGCCATGCCGCGGTGCTCGATCATGGCGCCCTTGGGGACGCCGGTCGAGCCGGAGGTGAAGAGAATATAGGCGAGGCCCGCGGGCCCGGGCGGGGCGGGCAAGCCGGGTAGGATTCCGGCGGTCCTGCCATCCTCCAGGAGATCGTCGATCGTCGCCGCCGGCCGCTCGGCGGTCGCAACGGCACGCAGCGGCTCGGCGGCGAGCACCAGGTGGCTGCCGCTCTGTGCCAGCGTCTGCTCGAGCCGCGCCGCCGGGTGGTGCGGGTCCAGGGGGAGATAAACGGCGCCGACCTTCCACAGGGCGAGCATCGCGGCCAGCAAGTCGATCCCGCGCTCGGTGAGCACGGCGACCTGCGACTCGGGTCCGACCGAGCGGGCGGCGAGACCGCGGGCCAGGCGGGTGCTCTGCAGGTCGAGTTCGCCGTAGCTGGTCTGGAGGTCCCCACAGGCGAGCGCGATAGAGTCATAGGTGCGCGCGGCCTGAGCGGTGAAACGGGCCATGAAGGTGGTCTCAGAGCCGGGGGCAGCGGTGTCGTTCCAAGCGGTCAGGAGCTGCTGGCGCTCGGCCGGGCCGAGCAGCGCCAGCTCGTCGACCCGCCGCTCGGGTGTGGCGAGGAGATTCGTGACGAGTTCGAGAAGATGCGTGCGCATCCGCGCCACGGTTGCAGGATCGAACAGATCGCGGTTGTAGATCAGCCAGCCTGCGAGGCCGGACGCGGTCTCTCCGAGGTTCAGGACGAGATCGAACTTGGCCGTTCCAGTCTCCACATCCAGAGGTTGGATGGCGAGGCCCGGCAGCTCGGCGACGGCGGCCGGCGTGTTCTGGAAGACCAGCAGGGTCTGGAAGAGCGGCGCGTGGGATAGATTGCGCTCGAGGTCGAGTTCGGAAACCAGCTTCTCGAACGGCAGGTCCTGATGGGCAAAAGCATCCAGGGTGACGTCCCGCACTCGGCGCAGCAGTGCGAGCCAGCCGGCGCCGCCCTCAACCTGGACGCGCAGGGCCAGGGTGTTGACGAAAAGCCCGATCAATCCCTCCGCCTCCAGCCGGTTGCGGCCGGCGATGGGGAAGCCGACGATCAGGTCGTTCTGCCGGCTGTAGCGGTAAAGCAGCACGTCGAAGGTCGCGAGGATCGCCATGAACAAAGTCGCCCCGGCCCGTTGGCCGAGTTGCTTGAAGCCCGCGGTTTGGGTGGCGGGCAGAGCGAACGGCAGGCGGCGGCCACGGAAGCGCTGCACCGGCGATCGGACCCGGTCGGTCGGCAGCTCCAGGAGCGTCGGCGCGTCGGCGAGCTGCCGGCGCCAGAAGTCGGTCTCGCGCTCTAGAGTCTCCCCGGAGAGCCACTCCCGCTGCCAGGCGGCGAAGTCGCGGTACTGGATCGGCAGCGGGGGAAGCCACTGCGGCTTCCTGGCCACGGCGGCATGGTAGAGGGCCATGGACTCCTGCCAGAGGATGCCCATCGACCAGCCGTCGGAGACGATGTGGTGCATGACGAGAGAGAAGACGTGCTCGCGCTCCGCCAGGCCGATGAGGAGCGTCCGCAGCAACGGCCCGCGGGCCAGGTCGAACGTCCGGTTCGCCTCGGCCTGGGCCAGGCGGTGCATTTCCGCCTCCCGCCCCGCTTCGCCCAGGCGCGCCACGTCGACGACGGGAAGACGCCATCCGGAAGGTGGCGCCACGACCTGCACCGGGCCGTCCAGGCGCAGGGCGAAGGTGGTGCGGAGCGTCTCGTGGCGCTCCACCACGAAGCCGAGGGAGGCGGCGAGCGCCGACGGGGACAAGGCACCGTTGAGCCGGAGGGCGACCGCGACGTGGTAGGCCGTGCTCTCGCGGTTGAGCTGGTTCAGGAACCACAGGCGCTGCTGCGCGAACGACAGCGGCTCGTCGCCGCGCCACTCGCCGGCGATCAGGGGAGGGGGAGCGGCAGCGACGCCGCTCCGGCGCGCTGCCTCCACCCGCTCGGCCAAGGCGGCGACGGTCGGGAAGGCGAAGAAGATGTGGAGCGGCAGCTCGATGCCCAGCGAGCCGCGGATTCGCGACACCACCTGGTTGGCGAGCAGAGAGTGCCCTCCCAAGGCGAAGAAGTCGTCCTCGACTCCGCAGCGTTCGATCCCCAGGACCGCGGTCCAGATCGCGATCAGAATCTCTTCGGTCGGGTTCCTGGGCGGCACGAGGGCCCGCTCTTCCCGCGTTCCCCGGTCCGGCGCGGGGAGAGAGTGCCGGTCGACCTTGCCGCTCGGCGTGAGCGGCAGAACCCCTAAGGCGACGAAGGCGGCAGGGACCATATACTCGGGCAGCTCCTCCCGGAGCCGGTGCCGTAGCCCGGCAATCCAGCGCTCGAGCTCCGGGCGGGAACCTACCTCGTCCGCGACCGTTCGCTCCCGGACAAGGAGCGCGCGGATCGTCGGCGCGCGCTGCGAGTCCGGCACCACGTAGGCCACGAGGCGCGCAGATTCCCCCGGTCTCCCCGGCTCGGCCACGATGACCGCCTCGCCGACCTCGGGATGGCGGCCCAGAACGGTCTCGATCTCCCCCAGCTCAATGCGGAAGCCGCGGATCTTGACCTGGTGGTCGAGGCGCCCGAGGTAGTCGATCTCCCCCTCCGGGAGGCGGCGCGCGAGGTCGCCCGTGGCGTATAGCCGCACGCCATCGCCCGAGGGGTCCGGAACGAACCGCTCGGCCGTCAGATCCGGCCGGCCGAGATAGCCGCGCGCCACCTGCACGCCGCCGATGTGGAGCTCTCCCGTCACTCCCAGGGGCACCGGGTGGAGGTCGCGGTCGAGCAGGTGGATCGCGGTGTTCGCCACCGGCCGGCCGATCGGCACGAGACCCCGGCGGTCCGCGGGATCGCAGGGCCAGAAGGTGACATCAACCGCGGCCTCGGTAGGGCCGTACAGGTTGTGGAGCGGCGCCCGGAGCCGGCTGAAATACCGCTCAGCGAGCGCCGGGGAGAGGGCCTCGCCGCTCACCACGGCGCGCTCTAGGACGGCCGAGCAGCACTCGACCCCGGGCGTCTCCAGGAAAACCGCGAGCATTGAGGGGACGAAGTGGAGCGTGGTGATCTCCCGCTCGGCGATCGTGCGCACGAGGTACGCCCCGTCCTGGTGCCCGCCCGGCCGGGCCATGACCAGGCAGGCGCCGGTCGAGAGGGGCCAGAACAGCTCCCAGACCGAGACGTCGAAGCTCACCGGGGTCTTCTGCAGGACCCGATCGTCGGGGGTGAGACCGTACTGCGCCTGCATCCAGAGCAGGCGGTTGACGATCCCCGCGTGGGTGTTCATCACTCCCTTGGGGCGTCCGGTCGACCCAGAGGTGTAGATGACGTAGGCGAGGTTCTCGGGATGGACCGTTGGCGCTCCCACCGTGCCGGGACCGGCGCAGGCGGCGGGCGCGCCATCGAGGAGGACCACGTGCACCCCGGTGGCCTTGAGGTCGGGCAGGGCGGAGCGAGTCGCCGGCTGGGAGAGGAGCACCGGCACGGCCGAGTCCGCTAGCATGTAGGCCAGCCGCTCCCGGGGGTAGGAGGGGTCAAACGGCACGTAAGTCCCGCCCGCCATGAGGACGGCGAGGAGCCCAGCCATCAGCTCGAGCGACCGTTCGAGGCAGATCCCCACCCGCACGTCGGGACCGACCCCGAGGAGCGCGAGCTGCCGCGCCAACCGCGCGGAGCGTGCGGTCAGCTCGTGATAGGAGAGGGCGCCCTCCTCGGCGACGACGGCGATGGCGTCGGGGGTGCACGCGGCCTGCTCCGCGATGAGTTCGTGCAGGCAGCGCGCGCCCGCCGCGAAGCGCACGGCGGTGTCGTTGGCCTCGTAGAGTTGCTGCGCCTCGGCCGCGCTCATCAAGGGCAGGTCGGCGACCCGGCGTTCCGGATCGGCGACGACGGCGGCGAGCAGGGTCGCGAGGTACCCTGCCCAGCGGGAGACGGTCGCAGTGTCGAAAAGGTCGGTGCTGTACTCGATCTCGCCGGCGAATCCCAGGGGCTCCTCTTTGAGGTCGAGCTGCAGGTCGAACATCGCGCTCGCCCGCGGGACGTCCCGAGGCGTCAGCCGCAGGCCGGGCAGGTTCCAGGAGGCGGCCTCGAGGTTCTGGTAGGCGAAGGCCACCTGGACGAGCGGCGAGTAGCTGGTCTGCCGCGCCGGCTGGAGTTCCTTGACCAGCCGCCCGAAAGGCAGCTCCTGGTTGGCATGGGCGCCCAGGGCCGCTTCGTGGGTGCTGCGCAGGAGATCGCGGAAGCGGAGGCCGGCGGAGAATCGGGCTCTGAGCACCAGTGTGTTGACGAAGAAGCCGATCAGATCCTGGATCTCGGGCCGCTTGCGGTTGGCGATGGGGAAGCCGACCAGGATGTCCGGTTGCCCCGAGAGGCGGTGGAGGAGCGCCTGGAAGGCAGCGAGAAGGGTGATGAACGGCGTCACCTCGGCGCTCCGGGTGAGCGCGCTGATCTCCGCCGAGAGGCCGAGAGGGAGGATCAGCGGCAGGCTCCTCCCGCGCAGCGACTGGACGGCGGGGCGCGGCCGGTCGACTGGCAACTGCAGAACCGGTGGCCGCTCTCCCAGCTCCCGCTTCCAGTCGGCGAGCTGCCGGGCTGCAGCGTCCCCGGTCAGCCAGTGCCGCTGCCAGTCGACGAAGTCGACGTACTGCACCGCCAGCTCGGGCAGTGGCGAGGGGCGCCGCTTGAGGAACGCCTGATAGAGGAGCCGCGTCTCGCGGAGCAGGATGCGCAACGACCAGCCGTCGCTCACGATATGATGGAGGACAAGGACCAGCCGATGCTCCTCCGCGCCCAGACGCAGGAGCCCCACGCGCAGGAGCGCGCCGTCGACGAGGTCGAAAGGGGCCGCCGCCAGCCCGCCGGCGAGCCGGTCGGCGATCCGCCGGCCGTCCGCCAGGCCGCCCAGGTCGACCTGGTGGAGAGGCGAGCCCGCCACCGGCGAGATGACCTGCACGGGCTGGTCTCCGACCGCCGGAAAGTTCGTCCGCAAGGTCTCATGGCGCCGGACGATCTCGATCAACGCGGCAGCGAACGCCGCGAGGTCGAGCGAGCCCGCCATCTCGACCGCCGCGGCAATGTTGTAGGCGGCGTTGCCGGGCAGCATCCGGTCGATGAACCAGAGCCTTTCCTGGCCGTCGGAGAGCGGGTAGGCGCCGCCGTCCCTTGCGAGGCGCGGGATACGGGTCGGCAGGGCCGACTCCCGCTTGGCGCGCAGCCGGTCGAAAACGGAGCGGATCGGCGTCTCGTCGCGCGGTCTTGAGAGGTTGCTCATCGGATGCGTTTCACCGGAAGGGCGACCAAGCGTCTGCCTCCTACCAACGCTTCGCCGTGAAATCGTTCTCGCCGAGGACCAGGCGGCCAAAGCGCCGTTCGATCACAGCGAGCGGTTCTCCAACCAGGGGAGCGAAGACCACCTCGGCGGAAATCCGCTCCAGGGGGTGCCCGCCGGTGAAGACACGAGGGCCGATGATGCGGCGGGCTTCGGCCACGATCTCCTCCGCGGCCTGAGCAGCGGTCCGCTTCGCTGCGCACGCCAGATCGACGGCATCCGCGATCTCGGACGGCTTCGGGTCGCGCCGCGCCAGCGTCTCGAGCAGCTCGCCGGCCTGGTGCGCGACGCAGCAAGCACTGCGGTAGCGGATCGCCATGCGGCCGACGTCCGTCAACATCCCATCCAGCTCGGCCAGCGGCTGGCCGGTTGGGGCCTTGACAGTGCGCAGGAACTTCCTGGCTTCCTCAATGGCGCGCGCGGCAGCGCCCAGGAAAGGGGCGGGGATCAACGCCTGGTGCCAGGCGAACTGGAGGTTGGTGAGCTTCGAGGTTTCCTCGCTCTTGCCTCTCACCAGCAGATCGTCGGCGGAAAGGTAGTGATCGTGCATCGCGATCCGGCGGGTGTCGGAGTCCACCATCGCGTCCGGGAAGAGGAGCGGCCCGATCTCGATCCCCGGGTTGTTGCGTAGTGGTGTCAGGAAGTACGCGGGCTCGGTGCCGTCGATGGCCACGATGAAAAAGAGCAGATCGCCTTCTCCCGCCAAGGACATGAAAGCGCCCGCTCCGCTGACCCTATAGCCATCGCCATCACGGCGAGCCCGGGCGCCATAGGTGGCCACCTTGTCCTCGTGAACACGGAAGCTCGTGTTGGCCAGCAGCAGCCGTTCCTGGACCACTTTTTGCAGCAAGGATTGGCGTCGGGCAGCGAGCTCCGGGTTCTTGCGGATCGGGAGAGTCGTCAACGTGGCGAGCACGTAATAATGGTTTTCAATCGCCACTCCCACGGCCGGAGAGATGCTTCCGATGCTATGCAGAATGTTGAAACAGGCCCGGGCGAGGCCTCTCGGATCCCGGGAGTAGAACTCGACGATCGACGGCAGGTGGGTGGCGCGAAGCGTTTGATAGAAATTAGAGAGGTCCTGGTGAGCGACTCCCTCCTTAAGCGCGGTGACGACCCGAGCCAGCTCCGCGTCGAGAGTCTTCGCCGAGGGCCTCGTCAGCCGGGATGTCCGAATAGAGCCTTGCCGCGGCGCTTCGGTCGAGACCTGCTTTTTCGAACCCGTGTCTCGGGCACCGAGGACGATGGATGCCATGTGTCTCTCCCGGATGTACTCGATCCCGACGACAGGTCCTCCAGCAATCCGGACCTGCCCTGGATCGGTGGACAGTTGAGGATTTGGTCGAGCAGCCCCCTCTTCGATGCCGAGTCCAACAAATTGTTTCAGCCCGATCATCATATATGAGTGGGCTGGTTTGGTCTCGTCGGTCCTGGCGCTTCGACGACCGGCGCCGTCGGTCGGGAGGCGCCGTATCAATCGGGGTTGGACGCCGCTTATGCTCCGAGGTCGATCACCAGGCCGATGCCGGCCGCTCGCGCCCGCGCCTCGACGGCTATCGCCGCCGCGAGGTCCTGGAGGGCGGTGCCGGTCGAATCGAAGATGGTGATCTCCTCGGCCGTGGAACGCCCGGGCCGTGAGCCGGCCACGATTTCGGTAAGGTCCGCGTGGGCCTGTTCGGCGGTCATCAGGCCCGCGGCGATCGCGTGTTGAAGCTCCCCTAACTCGGCGCATTGGGAAAGCGCATCGACCACCAAGGTACTGCGGGCGACGAGCCGGGGATCGAGCTCCTGCTTGCCGTGATCGTCCGCACCGACTGCGGCGACGAACGTCCCCGGCCGTACGTCCTCGAAACGGAGAAAGTAGGCGCGCGCCGACGTACAGGTGGCGCAGACGTCGCTGGTGGCGACTGCCGCAGCCAGGTCCGGCGCTCGGCGCAGGTCGACGCCGGGAAGCTCCGGCGCGAGCTCGGCCGCCAGGCGATCGGCGCGGCGTGGATCGAGGTCCCAGAGCAGGACCCGCGCGATCGGCAGCACGCCGCAGAGGGCGCGCACGTGCATTGCTCCCTGCCGGCCGCAGCCGCAGACTGTGAGGATGGTCGCGTCGGGACGAGCGAGATGCCGCGCGGCCAGGGCGCTCGTGGCCGCCGTGCGCAGGGCGGTGATCGTCATCGAATCGAGAAGCGCCAGGAGGCGACCGCAGGTGCCGTCGAAGAGCGCCAGCATACCCTGGATTGTCGGCAGCCCGAAGTGCTCAGGATTGCCCGGGAAATTCGCGTTCAGCTTGATGGCGAGCCGGGGCTCGGAGCCCAGCAACCCGGCGGCTTTGATGTGGACGCCGCCGGCCGCCGAGGGCAAGCCCAGCACCCGCGGCGGCACCGTCTCGCCGGCAGCATGCCGGCGCAGGACTTGCTCCACCGCAGCGATACACGTGGGCAGGTCGAGCAGGGCCGCGACCTCGCTGGCCGTCAGAAGTAGGGTGCCGCTGGGCCGGGCGTCGCGACCGTGCTCCGCCCCTTCGGCCTGGCGGTCGTCGCCGTCGCGGTCCGCCCCGTCGCTCCGCCGAGTTGGGAGAAATCCTGGATTCATCCTATGATTATGGCGTATTTGTGAAGGGGGTGCTGTTGTTGCGTCGATCCGCTCTCCATTTCCGGACTCCGTCTCTGGTCGAGTGCGCGTACCGGAATGCGGCCGAGCAGCCTGACGGTGAGGCGTATACCTTTCTCGCCGACGGCGAGCAGGAGGCGGCGCGCCTCACCCGTGGCGAGCTCGACCGGAAGGCCCGCGCGATCGGCGGCCTGCTGCAGCGGATGGGTCTGTATCAAGAGCGGGCGCTTCTGCTCTATCCACCCGGGCTGGACTTCATTGCGGCCTTCTTCGGCTGCCTCTACAGCGGCACCGTCGCGGTACCCGCCTATCCTCCCTCGTCGGTCAAGACGCAGCCGAGGCTGCGCTCAATCGTGCGCGATGCCCAGCCCCGGGTGGTGTTGACGACCGGGGCCCTGGCGCAGCGAGCCGAGCGCCTCACGAGCCAGATCCCCGAGCTGCGCGATGCGGCGTGGCAGCGGACGGACGAGCTCCCGGTGGGGATGGAAGAGGACTGGACGGCGCCGCTGCTCGGCCCGGACACCCTGGCCTTTCTCCAGTACACCTCGGGCTCGACCGCCACACCGCGGGGGGTCATGGTGAGCCATGGCAACCTCCTCCACAACCAGGAAATGATCCGCACCGCCTTCGGCCAGTCGGCCGAGTCGGTGATCGTGAGCTGGCTCCCCCTCTACCACGACATGGGGCTCATCGGAAACGTCCTGCAGCCCCTTTTCGTAGGCGGCCGCTGCATCCTCATGTCCCCGGTGGCGTTCCTGCAGCGACCGGTGCGCTGGCTGGCGGCGATCAGCCGTTACCGCGCCACCACCAGCGGCGGCCCCAACTTCGCTTATGACCTATGCGCGCGCAGGATCGCCGCGGCAGATCGCGATGGCCTGGACCTCAGCGCCTGGACCGTTGCCTTCAACGGCGCGGAGCCGATCCGGGCGGCGACCCTGGAGCGCTTCGCCGCCGCCTTCGCGCCGCACGGCTTCGACCGCCGCGCCTTTTATCCCTGCTATGGGTTGGCGGAGGCGACGCTCTTCGTCACCGGCGGCGCGCGCAGCCGCCCGCCGCTCCTGCGCACGGTCTCGGCAGCCGCTCTGGAGAGGGACCGCGGGGTGGAGGAGATCCGGGGCGGCGTCCCCAGCCGCACGCTGGTCGGCTGCGGCCATCCCTGGTTGGGTCAGGAGCTGCTATTGGTCGATCCCGGGACTGCCGTGGCGTGCGCTGCCGGCCAGGTCGGCGAGATCTGGGTCGCCGGGCCGAGCGTCGCCCAGGGATACTGGGACCTCCCCGAGGAGACGGAGCGTGCGTTCGGAGCCTTCACGCCGGACGGCCGTGGGCCATTTCTGCGCACCGGTGACCTCGGCTTCCTCGACCGCGGCGAGCTCTTCGTCACCGGCCGCCTGAAGGACCTCATCATCCTTCGCGGCAGGAACCTCTATCCCCAGGACATCGAGGCGACCGCCGAGCGCAGTCACCCCGGGCTGCGTCCTGGCTGCGGGGCGGCCTTCGCCGTGGACAGGGACGGCGAGGAGCGCCTCGTCGTCCTCCACGAGGCCGAGCGCAACGCGCAAGCGGAGGCCGGCGCTATCGCTTCCGCCATCCGGCAGGCCATCGCGGAGGAGCACGAGGTCCAAGCCTACGAGATCGTGGTGCTCCCTCCAGGGGCCATCCCCAGAACCTCGAGCGGCAAGGTCCAGCGCCACGCCTGCCGGCAGCTGTACCTCGCGGGGGAACTCGCGGCCCTCTACCGGAGCGTCGTCGGTGACGAGGAGGAGGTCCCCACGGTCGGGCGAGCCACTCGGGAGTTCCCGGACTGGCGCGCGCTCGACCCCGACCTACGCCAGCCGCTGCTGGAGACCTACCTCGGAGAGCTGCTCGTCAGGATCTTGCGGCGACCGGCCGCCGCCCTGGATCCCGAGCGGCCCTTGACCAGCTTCGGCCTCGACTCGCTTGCGGCCGTCGAGCTGCAGCACGCTCTGAGTTCCGATCTGGGCGCCACCGTCGACCTGGCGGAGCTGCTGGAGGACGCAAGCGTCCGCCGGCTTGCAGCTTCCCTGCTGCCACAGCTCACGAGCGAGGACGAGCGCCAGGAGCCGCCGGGGATTCCGCTTGCGCAAGGCGGCGAGCCGGCCGAGGGGTATCCGCTCTCCTACGGCCAGCGCGCACTCTGGTTCCTGCAGCAGCTCCAGCCGGAAAGCGCGGCCTACAACATCGCGGTGGCGGTCGAAGTGGGGCCGGACCTCGATCCGCCCGCTCTGCGGCGGGCCTTCGAGCTGCTTGCCGAGCGCCACGAGGCCCTGCGCTTCAGCTTCCAGGAGATCCCGGTGGGACCCCGGCAGCGGATCTCCCCGGGCCGTACGATCGAGATCCTGGAGGAGGATGCCAGAGGCTGGGACGGACCTCGGCTGGAAGAGCGCCTCCAGCAGATCGCCTACCGCCCCTTCGACCTGGAGCGCGATCCGCTCCTGCGGATCGGCCTCCTCCGGACCTCGGTGCACGAGCATACCGTGGTGCTGGCGGTTCACCACCTGGTCGCGGACTTGGGCTCCCTCGCCATCCTGGTGCGCGACCTCGGCGCGCTCTATGCCCGGCTGCGCAGCGGTTCCGCGGTGTCCCTCCCGGCTCCCGGCCTGCGCTACGCCGACTATGTCCTGTGGCAGCAGCAATGGATCGAAGGAAAGGCCGGCCGGGCGCTGTGGAGCTATTGGCGCCAGCAGCTGGCCGGCGAGTTACCGGCTTCTGGTTTTCCCACCGACCGGCCGCGTCCACCCTTGCAGACGTTCCGCGGCGCGGCGCGTTCGATGCGGCTCCCGGGGGACGCGCTCGACCGCGTCAAAGGCCTGGGACGCGCCCATCGCGCGACGCCGTTCTCGACTCTCCTGGCATTCTTCGCGGTGCTCCTGCACCGCTACTCCGGCGGGGAGGACCTGCTCGTCGGCTCGCCGACCGCAGGCCGCGGACAACCCGGCCTCGCGGACCTGGTCGGCTATCTGGTCAACCCCGTCGTCCTGCGCTCCGACCTCTCGGGGCGGCCCACCTTCGACGAGGTCCTGGCGCGGGTGCGCCGCACCGTCGCGCGGACCTTCGCCCACCAGGATATGCCCTTCCCCCTCCTGGTCGAGGGCTTGCAGCCCCACAGAGATCCCAGCCGGTCGCCGCTCTTTCAGGTCATGTTCGTGCTGCAAGGCGCCCGTCTCGTCGGTGCCGGGGATCTCGCCGCTTTCGCGCTGGGCGAGGCGGGAGCGCGCATGGAGTTGGCCGGGCTGGCGGTCGAATCCCGCGCCCTCAAGCATCGCACGGCGCAGTTCGACCTCGAGCTGATGGCGGCGGAGGACGGGCGGGGGCTGGGCCTGGTGCTCCTCTACAACTCGGACCTCTTCGACGCCGCGACCGCGGACCGCGCTCTGCGCCGCCTGAGCGTCCTGCTCCGAAGCGGAGTGGAGGACCCCACCCGGCGGATCGCGGAGCTGCCGCTCCTCGACGCCGTCGAGCGGCATCAGCTGCTCTGCGCCTGGAACGACACGGAGACCCTGTTTCCTCAAGGGCTGCGCTTCGACGAGCTGTTCGCGCAGCAGGTCGAGCGCTCGCCCGAGGCGCCGGCTGCCGCCTGCGGCGAGCGGCGGGTGACCTACCGCGAGCTGAGCCTCCGGGCCGGCCGGCTGGCCCGGGGACTGCTCGCCGCGGGGTTGCGCCCGGAGGACCTGGTGGTGATCTGGGCCGAGCGCGGGATCGACTTCCTGGTCGCGATGTTGGGCATCTTCGAGGCCGGCTGCGCCTATCTCCCGGTGGATCTGCGGCAGCCCCCGGAACGCCTCGCCCGCATCATCCAGGGCAGCGGCGCCCGCCTGATCCTCGCTACGGAGGCCCTCCTGCCTGCCTGTGCGGCGGCGCTGGCCCCCCAGGCGTCAGGACCCCCGCCGACGATTTTGCCGGTCGAGCAGCTCCTCTCTGGCCCCGGACCGGCCGGGGGGCGCGAGCCCCGCGCGCATCCCGGTCAGCTCGCGTACGTCCTCTTCACCTCGGGCTCGACTGGCGTCCCCAAAGGGGTGATGATCGAGCACCGCGGTATGCTCAATCACTTGTGGGCGAAGGTGGCCGACCTGGGCCTCACCGCCGCCGACCGCGTGGCACAGACCGCCTCGCCGGCGTTTGACATCTCGGTCTGGCAGTTCCTGGCGGCCCTGCTCGTGGGGGGTAGCGTCGAGATCCTTCCCGATGAGGTGGTCGGCGATCCGGCGCTTCTGCTCTCCCGAGTCGAGGGCCTGGAGATTACGGTTCTGGAGTTGGTGCCCGCGCTGGTGCGAGCCCTGCTGCAAGAAGCCGCCGCGGCGGCTCCGCAGCCGCATCTGTCCGCCCTGCGCTGGGTCGTGCCGACAGGGGAGGCGCTGCCGCCCGACCTCTGCCAGCAGTGGCTCGCACACTTCCCGCGGGTGCCGCTGCTCAACGCCTACGGCCCGACCGAGTGCTCCGACGACGTGGCGCACCACGCCCTCGCCGCCGCAGACGCGGGTATGATCCGCGCGGCGATCGGGCATCCCGTCGCCAACCTGCGCCTGCACCTGCTCGACCGCGAGTTGGGCCTCCAGCCCGCCGGGGTCGCCGGCGAGATCTGTGTGGGCGGCGCGGGCGTGGGGCGCGGCTACCTCGGCGACGCGGCCCGCACGGCCGCGGCCTTTGTCCCCGACCCCTACGGCCCGGATCCCGGCGGCCGGCTGTACAGGACCGGGGACCTGGGCAGCCGCCGGCCGGCGGGCGAACTCGACTTCCTCGGTCGGCTGGACGACCAAGTTAAGATCCGTGGCTTCCGCGTCGAGCCGGGGGAGGTCGAGTCCGTCCTGGTGGAGCATCTCGCCGTCGAGCAGGCGGTGGTGCTGGCGCGTCCGGACCGCCGGGGCGAGCTGCGCCTCGTCGCCTATTGCGCCGTGCAGCAGGCCGTGGCGGCCCAAGATCTGCGCGAGCTCTTGAAGCAACGGCTGCCGGACGCCATGATCCCCTCCGCCTTCGTCCTGCTCGCGGCGCTCCCGCTGACCGCCAACGGCAAGGTGGACCGCCGTGCCCTACCGGAGCCGGAGTGGCTCACCGCCGAGCCCGGCAGCGCTTCCGCTCTGCCGCGCGACGAGCTGGAGGAGCTGCTGGCGGACGTCTTCGCCGCGGTCCTGGACCTCGATACCGTGGGCAGCGGTGACGACTTCTTCGCGCTCGGCGGGCACTCCCTGCTCGCCACGCAGGTGATGGCCCGCCTGCGCCGGCGGCTCGGCATCGACCTCCCCCAGCGCCTCCTGTTCGAGGAGCCGACGGTCTCAGGCCTCGCCGGGCGGGTGCGGGCCCTCCAGCTGGCCGGCGCTCCTGCGCCTCCTCCTCCTCTGAACCGGCTGCCACATGGTCCCGACGTCCCTCTTTCGTTCGGGCAGCAGCGCCTGTGGTTCCTGCATCAGCTCGAGCCCGACAGCCCCGTCTACAACATGCCGGCAACGGTCCGCCTGCGAGGGCGGCTGCGGGTGGCGGCCCTGGAGGCCAGCCTCGGCGCCATCGTCGACCGTCACGAGTCGCTGCGCACCACCTTCCAGGAGGTCGCCGGCTCTCCATTCCAGCAGGTTACGCCCGCTGCCCGCGTGCGCCTGCCGGTCATCGATCTCGGCGCGCTACCGCCGGAGCTGCGCGAGGGCTGCGCCCGGCAACTCGCCGCCCAGGAGTCGCGCCGGCCGTTCCACCTCGCGCTCTGGCCGCTGTTCCGCGCCCTACTCGTCCGTCTTAGCGAGCAGGAGCACCTGCTCCTCGTCACCCTCCATCACATCGTCTCGGACGGTTGGTCGCAGGCGATCCTGGTGCGCGAGATGTCCGCCTTCTACGACGGGTTCGTGCGCAGCGTGGCGCGGGCGCTGCCCGAGCTGCCGATCCAGTACTCCGACTTCGCGGTCTGGCAGCGGGACTGGCTGAAGGGGGAGGCGCTCGACAGCCAGCTCGCCTACTGGCGTCGGCAGATGGGAGGAGGTTCGCGGCCCCTGGAACTCCCGCTCGACCGCCCACGGCCCCCGCAGCGGACCTACCGTGGGGAGCGCCGGAGCTTCCGGCTGCCTGCGGCGTCGGCGCAGGCCCTGCGTCGGCTGTGCCGCGGCCAGGAGAGCACGCTCTTTATGGGGCTGCTGGCCCTCTACGCGGCCGGTCTCTATCGCTCCTCCGGGCAGGACGTGATCGACGTGGGCTCCCCAATCGCGAACCGCCGCTGGACGGAGGTCGAAGGGTTGATCGGATTCTTCGTCAACATCCTGGTCCTGCGCGCCGACCTCGGCGGGGCGCCCAATCTGGGCGGCCTGATCGCCCGGCTGCGGGAGGTCGCGATGGGCGCCTACGCCCATCAAGACGTGCCCTTCGAGCGCCTGGTCGAGGAGCTGCAGCCGGAGCGGGACTTGAGCCGCAGCCCGCTCTTCCAGGCGATGCTCGTCCTCCAGAACGCGCCGGCAGACCGGCTGGAGCTGACCGACCTGGCGCTCGCCGTCGAGGAGCTGGACAACGGCACGGCCAAGTTCGAGTTGACCCTGTCGCTGGAGGAGACCGGCGCCGGGCTCGCGGGATGGATCGAGCACAACACGGACCTCTTCGACGGTGCCACGATCGAGCGCTTCGCAGCGCATCTCCAGAACCTCCTCGCGGCCGCGGCGGAGCGCCCGGAGCAGCCTCTCCGCGACCTGCCCGTGCTGGCTGTGGCGGAGCTCCACCAACTGTTCGCCGAGTGGAACGACAGTCGCGCCCCGCTGCCGGACGGGACCTGCGTCCACCACCTCTTGGCGGCCCAGGCGGCGCGCACGCCGGAGGCGGTGGCTCTCTCGTTCCTGGACCACCAGATGACCTACGGAGAGCTGCAGGCGCGAGCTGGCCGCCTGGCCCGCTCCCTGCGCGCGCTGGGAGTCGGCCCGGACGTGGCCGTCGGTCTTTTCCTCGAGCGTTCCTTGGAGATGGTGATCGGCCTGCTGGCGACTCTCGAGGCGGGGGGCGCCTACCTGCCGTTGGATTCCCGTCACCCCCCCCGGCGGCTGGGCGACATCCTCGCCGACTCCGGCGTCCTCGTCGTGCTCACCGAGCCCGGACTGGCTGCGTCTCTGCCGGCCACCGGGGCGAGCCTGATCCTCCTCGATGTCGGCGGAGGCGCCTCCGCGCTGCCGGCCGGCGGCAGCGTCGGGGCCGCGACGCTGCCGGAGAACCTCGCCTATGTGCTGTTCACCTCGGGCTCGACCGGGCGGCCGAAAGGCGTCGGGGTGCCGCACCGCGGACTGGTCAACCTGCTCCAGGCGATGGCCCGCGAGCCGGTCGCCCTGGGGGGCAAGACCCTCTTCGCGGAGACCACACTGTCCTTCGACATCGCCAGCCTGGAGGTCCTCCTGCCCCTGTCGACCGGCGGCACGGTGGTCTTGGTGAGCCGCGAGGTCGCCGTGGACGGACACCGGTTGGCGGCCGAACTCGCGCGCTCGCAGGCGGAGGTGATGCAGGCGACGCCTTCGACCTGGCGCCTCCTCCTGGAGACGGGCTGGCGAGGCGCGCGGGGTCTGGAGGTGATCTGCGGCGGGGAGGCTCTCTCCCGCGAGCTTGCCGACCAGCTGTGCGCCGGGACGAGGTCCGTGTGGAACGGGTACGGCCCCACCGAGACCACGATCTACTCCATCTTCCATCCCGTGGGCGCGGGCGGCGGCAGCGTGCCGATCGGCCGTCCCGTCGCCAACACCGCGGTCCACCTCCTGGGTCCCGGTCTCGAACCCGTGCCCTTGGGCGTCGTCGGCGAGATCTGCATCGGTGGCGTGGGCCTGGCGCGCGGCTATGTCGGGCGCCCCGACCTGACGGCCGAGCGCTTCCTTCCCGACCCGCTGGGCGCCGCGGCAGGCGCCCGCCTCTATCGCACCGGCGACCTGGGGCGCCGCCGCCACGACGGCGAGATCCTCTATCTCGGGCGTCTCGACCAGCAGGTCAAGGTGCGGGGCGTCCGCATTGAGGTGGCGGAGGTCGAACTCGCCCTGGAGTCCCATCCCGCCATCCGCCAGGCGGTGGTGACGCTGCACGAGATGAGCGACCCCGCGACGGGCGCGAGCGACCAGCGCCTGGTCGCCTACCTGGTCACTACCGGTCCCGCCGTTCCAGAGCCCGGCGCGCTGCGGGCGTTCTTGGCGGAGCGGCTCCCCGAGCCGATGCTCCCATCGTTGTTCGTGCCCCTGGCAACCCTGCCCTTGACGCCGAGCGGCAAGGTGAACCGGAGCGCGCTGCCGTCCCCGGACTTCGCGAGCCCCGATCTGCGGCGGGACCTCGAAGCCCCCCGGAGTTCGATCGAGGAGGTCTTGGCCGGGATCTGGGCGCAGGTGCTGGGCCTCGAGCGGGTGGGGATCGAGGAGAGCTTCTTCGCGCTCGGCGGCCACTCGCTCCTCGCGACCCGGGCCATTTCCCGCCTGAACGAGGCGCTCGGCGTCCAGCTTGCGCTGCGCACCCTGTTCGAGGCCCCGACGGTCGCCGGGCTCGCCCGTGTGGTGGCGGCCGCGCGTCGGCAGCCGCGCGCCGTGCCGCCGCTGCGGCACGTCCCACGCAGCGAGCCGCCAAGGGCTTCCTTCGCCCAGGAGAGGCTGTGGGTGATGGACCAGCTCCTCCCCGGCAGCCCGGTCTACAACGTCTTCCAGGCCATCCAGCTCAGCGGACCTCTCGACCTGCCGGCTCTGATGCGGAGCTTCCACGAGGTCGTCCGGCGCCACGAGATCCTGCGCACTCGCTTCGCGACCGGCAAGAGCGGCCTGCCGCTCCAGGTGATCGATCCTCCCGGCCCCCACGCCATGCCGCGGATCGACCTCTCCGCCCTCCCCCTCGAGGTCCGGAAACCCGAGGTCCGGAAACCCGAGGTCCGGAAACCCGAGGTCTTCCGGCTGGCGCGCGAGGAGGCGCGCCGGCCCTTCTCCCTGCGCGCGGGCCCGCTGCTCCGCACGTCTCTGCTGGTGCTCGCCGCCGACCTGCGAGTGATCCTGCTGACCATGCATCACATCGTCTGCGACGACTGGTCGGTCGGGCTGCTCATCCAGGAGGTGGCAGCGCTCTACAAGGCGTTCACGAGCGCTCTACCCTCACCGCTCTCCGACCTGCCCTTCCAGTACGCTGACTACGCGGACTGGCAGCGCGAGTGGCTGGCGGGCGAGGCCCTCGCGGCCGAGCTCGTCGGCTGGAACGAGCGCCTAGGGGGCGAGCTGCCGATGCTGGAGCTGCCGACCGACCGGCTGCGCCCGCCGGTGCAGACCTTCGGCGGCGCGGTACACGCCTTCGCACTGCCGGCCGCTCTCTCCGGCACGCTGCGCGAGCTGAGCCTGCGCGAGGGGACGACTCTCTTCATGACGCTCCTCGCTGGCTTCGCGGCCCTCCTCCACGGCCTTTCCGGCCAGGATGACGTCATCGTCGGCGCTCCCGTGGCCGGCCGCAACCAGCGCGAGACCGAAGAGCTGATCGGGTTCTTAGTCAACGTGCTGCCGCTGCGCATTGGCCTCGCCGGACGGCCGAGCTACCGCGAGCTGCTGGGGCGGGTGCGCAGCGTGGCGCTCGCCGCCTACGACCATCAGGACGTCCCCTTCGAAAAGCTGGTCGAGGCCCTGCAGCCGAAGCGCGATCTGAGCCGCGCGGCGATCCGCCAGGTGGGCTTCGCCCTCCAGGATGCCGCCATGCGCCCGGTTGACCTCGGCGAGGGCATCGTCGCCCGCCCGCTGGAGATCGACAACGGCGTAGCCCGGCTCGATCTGACCCTGTTCCTGTGGCAGGCCGAGGATGGTCTGCGCGGCGTCTGGGAGTACAACACCGACCTCTTCGACGCCGCTACCGTCGCGCGTTTCGCGGAGTTCTTGCAGCTCGTGCTTGCGGACATGGCGGCGGGCGTCGAGCGCTCCCTATTGGCGCTGCCGCCGCCGGAAAAGGACGCGAGCCCGCGGGAGCGCAGCCCGGAGCGCCGACGACCGCCCGTCCCGCCTGCTGAGTCCGACCTGACCGAGGCGCAGCTCCTCTTCTGGTTCGCGCGCAAGCTCCAGCCGGAGGTGCAGCTCTACTTCGACCGGGCGACGACCATGTTCACCCTGTCCGGCGAACTCGATCGCAGTCATTTCGAGCGCGCGTTCGATGCGCTGCTCGATGTCTGCGGCGTGTTGCGCAGCGGCATCCACGAAGTCGATGGCGTGCCTCGCCGGAGCCTCGGCGTGATACCCGAAGCAGCCTTGGAGTACCTCGACTTCGCGGCGGCAGACGCCCCGGAGGCCGCCTTCCGGGAATGGCTCGACGAGCGCTGCCGGCGGGAGATGAAGCTGGACGAGCGGATGTTCGACACCGCCCTTGCCCGGATCGGACCGCGGCGCTTTGTCTGGTTCTTCAACATCCATCACATCAACGCCGACGCTTGGTCGGTCCGGCTGATCGCTCACCAGCTCTCGCACCTGTACCGCCTCGCGCAGGAGGGGCGGCTGGCCGAGGCGCGGCCTCTGCCCGCCTTCGACGGGTATTTGGTGGAGGAGCGTACGAGCCGGCAGAGCGAGCGCTACCTCCGCGCCCGCAGCTACTGGGAGGAGAAGCTGGCGCGGCCGGTGGCCGCCAACCTTTTCTACGGCCGCCCCGGCGCCGCCCTGGAGCTGCGGACCGAGCGGCTGTCGATCGAGCTGTCGGCGGAAACAGGTTCGGGAGTCGGCAGGCTGGTGGCGCGCCACGGCTTCTTCTCCCCGGCGGTCGTGTTCGCCGGCGTCCTCTTCGCGCTGCTCTTCCGGCTCGTCGGCGAGCGCCGCCTGCGCATCGGGACCCCCTTCGCCAACCGGCCCGAGCGGCACAAGGACCTCGTGGGTCTGCTGATGAACGCCTGCCCTCTGGAGGTCGAGGTCGCCGAGGGAGAAACGTTCTCCTCACTGATGAAGAAGCTTCAGAGCGAGATCGTGGCGACCTCGCGGTACCAGCACTACCCGGTGCGCAACTCCGTGCAGCAGAGCGCCTACGACGTGTATTTCAACTTTCAGCTCATCTCCTTCACGGAGCTCTGCGGGCTGCCGGTCCAGTTCGAACTGCTCCATTCGGGCTACTCCCGTGACCATCTGCATCTGCAGGTCAGCGATTTCTCGGCCGACGGCAGGTTCCGGCTCGACTTCGACTTCAATGTGAACGTTTTCAATGCCGCCGAGCGCGAGCGATCCGTTCACCACTACCTCCAATTGCTCGCACAGGCCCAGATGGATTGCGACGGCCGCATCGAGGACGCCCCGCTCCTTTCGGCGGCCGAGCGCGAGGAGCTCGTCGCCGGTTTCAACTCGACAGCGCGGGAGTATCCCGCGGGGCTCACCGTGCACGAGCTCATCGAGGCTCAGGCCAGGCGCAGCCCGGAAGCGATCGCTGTTTCTGCGGACGCCGTCGACGGCGTGGGCGTTCCTCCCCTGACCTATCGGGAGCTCGATCAGCGGGCCAACCAGCTCGCCCATTTCCTGCGTTCTCTGGGCGTCGCCGCCGACTCACTGGTGGGCGTCTGCATGGAGCGCTCTCTCGAGATGGTGGTCGCCCTGGTCGGTATCCTTAAGGCCGGGGGTGCCTACATGCCGCTCGATCCCGGGTACCCGGCCGAGCGACTGACCTACATGCTGGAGGACGCGAGAGTCCCGGTGCTGCTCACTCAGAGCCACCTGGCGCAACGGCTTCCGGCCAGCGGCGCACGGCTCGTGGCCCTCGACACCGGCTGGCTCGAGATCACGGCGTTCCCGGTAGAGAGCCCGCCCGCCGCGGCGACCGAGCGGCACCTCGCCTACGCGATCTACACCTCCGGCTCCACCGGTAGGCCCAAGGGTGCGATGCTGCCGCACTCCGGCATCTGCAACCGGCTGCTCTGGATGCAGGACGCCTATGGGCTCACCCCCGAGGACCGGGTCCTGCAGAAGACCCCGTTCAGCTTCGACGTCTCGGTCTGGGAATTCTTCTGGCCCCTGATCGCGGGCGCGCAGCTGGTGATGGCACGGCCGGGAGGGCACCAGGACCCCTTCTACCTGGTCTCCGTAATCGCGCGCGAGCGGATTACCACCCTCCACTTCGTGCCCTCCATGCTGCAGATCTTCCTCGAACAGTCGGGCCTCGGGGCCTGCGATCGGGTGCGGCGGGTGATCTGCAGCGGCGAGGCTCTGCCCGACGTCCTGCGCCAACGTTTCCATGAACGGCTGCAGGCCGAGCTGCACAACCTCTACGGTCCCACCGAGGCATCAGTCGACGTCACCTCCTGGCGGTGCGGGGTGGACAGCGCCCTGCCCTACGTGCCGATCGGCCGTCCCATCGCCAACACTCAGATCTACCTCCTGGACCCTCGGCTCCACCTGGTCCCCCTGGGCATCCAGGGCGAACTCTACATCGGCGGCGTCAGTCTGGCCAGAGGCTACCTGCGCCGGCCCGACCTGACCGCCGGGAGTTTCGTCCCCGATCCATTCGGTGGCACGCCCGGCGGCCGGCTCTACAAGACCGGAGACCTCGCCCGCCTGCAGCCGGACGGCGCGATCGAATTCCTGGGCAGGATCGATCACCAGGTCAAGATCCGCGGCTTCCGGATCGAGCTCGGCGAGATCGAGTCCGTGCTCGCGAAGTTCCCCGGGGTGCGGGAAGCGGTGCTGCTGGCCCGCGAGGACCGGCCAGGCGACCGTCGCCTGGTCGCCTACTACGTGCCCGAGCCGGGTTGGGGGCCCGCGCCGGCTCAACTGCGCGGGTACCTGCAGTCGAAGCTTCCGGAGTACATGCTCCCCGCCGCTTTCGTGCCCCTTCAAGCCCTGCCGCTGACCCCCAGCGGCAAGGTGCACCGCGGATCGCTGCCGCCGCCCGAAACGGACATCGCGAGAGACGAGGGCCCGGCCGTCCCCGCGCGCACGGCGACCGAGTCCCTGATTGCGAGCATCTGTGGCGAGGTGCTGGGCCTGGAGACGGTCGGGGTGCACGACAACTTTTTCGCTCTGGGCGGCAACTCGCTGATGGCGACCCAGGTCGTCACCATGCTGCAGGAGGTCCTGCCGATCGAGATCGACCTGCGCAAGGTCTTCGAGGGGCCGACGGTGGCCAAGCTTGCCGAGGTCGTCGAGGCGAAGCGACTGGCCCTCGGCAACCGCGAGCGGGCCGTGATGGCCGAGATCCTCCTCGAATTCGAGCAAGCGATGGAGGGGCGTTGAGGGCGACGCGCCTAGGACCGGATGGACGAACCAGGTTAGCGGTGGCCGCTGCAAAACTTGACATCAGAAAGGAGTGCACAATGTCTCAGACCAGCACACGAACGGGCTCGATCGAGCAGATTCTCGACCGCATCATCGGCCTGTCGGTAGACACCTACTACAACCCCTACAAGACCTTCCAGTGGCCCGACGAGCTGCCGGAGGCGCAGTGGTGGATGTCTCCCGGGCTGATGACCGTCGCCGGCACTCCCTATGCGGAGGAGCTGAGCGAGGCGCAGCTCATGGCCCTCAGCAAGTGGGAGAGCATCCATTTCTACAGCCTCAACGTCCATGGTATCCGGGACCTGGTGCTGGAGGTGGTCAAGCGCATCCATACGCCCGGGTTCGAGAAGGAGTCGGAGTTCTTCCACCACTTCGTAGGCGAGGAGAACGAGCACATGTGGTTCTTCGCCACATTCTGCCTGAAGTACGGCGGCAAGATTTACGTCGACAAGAAAGCCAGTTGGGCCATCGACTCGGTCGAGCCCGACATCGAGAGCCTCCTGGTCTTCGCCCGCATCCTCATCTTCGAAGAGATCGTCGACTACTTCAACATGCGCATTGGCGGGGACGAAACCCTTCACCCCATCATCCGCCAGGTCAACAACATCCACCACCAGGACGAATCACGGCACATCGCGTTCGGCCGCGAGCTCGTCAAGCAACTGTTCAGTCAGCTTGCGCAAAAATACTCGCAGGAGAAACTGCAAGCGGTCGACCAGTACCTCAGGCGTTATCTGCTGGCGAGCGTGCAGTCCCTGTACAGCCCCGCGGCCTACCGGGACGCCGACGTGCCGAATCCTTACAAGTTCCGCACGGAGCTGCTCGAGCACCCGGGCCGCCGGGAACACAACGCCAAGATCCTGAAGCGGACGGTCGACTTCTTCACCCACAACGGCATCGTCTCGGAGCAGGCGGACTTGCGATGACCGGGGATCCGCGGCTGGCGAGCGTCAAGGACTGGCTGCTCAGCAGGAAGCCGGAGTTGGCGGATCTGGACCTCGACTTCGACCTGATCGAGAACCGCGTCATCGACTCGTTGAGCTTCCTCGAATTCGTCTTCTTTCTCGAGGAGCTGACCGGCCGGGAGCTGCAGGCAACA
Source organism: Holophagales bacterium (assembly GCA_031404815.1). Classification (GTDB taxonomy): domain Bacteria; phylum Acidobacteriota; class Thermoanaerobaculia; order Multivoradales; family UBA5704; genus DASYKS01. Next base: position 28,952 of record JANNIH010000049.1, read on the forward strand.
GCCGAGACGGTAAACGCCTTCCGGTCGCTGCACAACATCCAGAAGGAGATCCTCAATGGAAGCCTCTAGCAGTCGGCCCTCTAGAGCGCGGGACGGGCTCGCCACCCTGGGCCCGGAGCTGGTCCATCTCCGCGCGACGTTGGAGAGGAGATTCCTCGGCTGGGCCGCCGAGCGCGGCGCCGAGCCCATGCTTTTCCCGCTCCTGATGCGGGTGAGCGACCTCGAACGGTTCGATTATTTCCGCAATTTTCCCCATCTGCCACTGCTCGTCGCCGGCCTCCGGCCGGAGTGCCTGCACGAAACCGCCGAGCACGGCATCGCCTTGCCGGCGATCCCCAGCTCCGACCTCACGCCGGCCGCCTATGCCTTGCCCTCGGCGGCCTGCTACAACATCTATCTCCACCTGAGCGGAGCGGTCGTCGGCGCGCCCCGCTGCATCACCACGGTGGCGAGCTGTTTCCGCAACGAGCAGCGCTATGACGACCTGCGGCGTCTGTGGGGTTTCACCATGCGGGAGATCGTCTGCATCGGGACCCAAGAGGAGGTGCGGGACCACCTGCTTCACTTCAAACAGCGGGTCAGCCGCTTCGGCGAAGTGCTCGGCCTAAGCCTGGTGATCGAGATCGGAGAGGACCCGTTCTACCAGCCCAAGGGTGCGCTTTCCCTGATGCAGCAGCTCTTCCCGCAGAAGGAGGAATTCGTCTACGACGGCTCGGTGGCGATCGCTTCCCTAAATTTCCACCGCAACTTCTTCGGCGAGCGCTGCAAGATCAGCACCGCCGGTGGCCAGCCCGCCTTTACCGGATGTGTGGCCTTTGGCCTCGAGCGCTGGCTCCATGCCCTGAGCGATCGTTTCGACGGCGACCTCGCGGCGGCGGCCACCGCCGTCGACGGTGCAGGATGATCGGTCCGACGTCTGCCGAGGCGAGGCGCCGCCACCTTGAATCCTCGGTAGAGCTCAAGTAACCTATGCTCGCGCGAACCAAAAGGTAATCGTCTAGAGCCTGATGATCGGCACGTCGCTGGCTTGTGAACGCCCATCGACCATAACGGAGGTCCACAGATGGCGCAAAGCGAACCCTGGGTTCTAGGGATGGTCAACAACCATAACGGCTCGGTCTGTCTGCTCAAGGGGGACCGGATCGTGGTGGCGATCCAGGAGGAGCGCCTGAGCCGCAGGAAGCGGCACGCGACGCACGGCTCGCAGCCCTCCCTGGCGCTCAAATACTGCCTCGACTATGCCGGGATCCAGCCGCGCGACCTCGACCTCGTGGTCAACAGCGTGGTCGGCCGAATGAAGTCGCCTGTCGAGGACGTGACCCTGAACCCTCTCCTGCAGATCCCCCTGCACGGCATCCCGGTGCTGACCGTCCCGCACCACATGGCGCATGCCGTGAGTGCTTTCGCGACCTCCGGATTCGAGGAGTCGGCGGTCCTCGTGGTAGACGGTGTCGGCTCGCCGTTCGAGGACCTCCCTGCGGACGAGCAGGCGGCGATCAAGAACCCCGTGCCGCAGGGCTCTGAGACGATTTCCCTCTACGCCGCGTCGGGCACCTCGCTCGTGCCGCTCGAAAAACAAGTGGTAGAGAAGGGGCAGTGGCTGCTCTACCAGTTCCTCCGCATGCCGCGCTTCCGCAGCCTGGGAGCGATTTTCTCCGCCGCGTCCTGGCAGGTCTTCGGCAACTATCATGAGGCCGGCAAGGTGATGGGTCTCGCGCCCTACGGCGAGCCCACCTTCCCGACCTCGGATTTCTTCGACATCGTCGACGGCTGCTTCCGGTTCAAGGACACGGTGCCCGAGCGGTTCGACCATTACGACCGCTGGCCGAAGCGCCAGACCGAGTACCAGAACCTCGCCTGCTCGGCGCAGGTCGCGCTGGAGGAGGCGCTGCTCCATCTCGCCGCCCGTCTGCACGACCTCTGCCCCAGCCCCAATCTTTGCTACGCCGGCGGGGTGGCGCTCAACAGCGTCGCCAACGAGCGCATCCTCCGCGAGGGAAAATTCAGGGACATGTACGTCATCCCTGCCGCCGAGGACAGCGGGGCGGCGATCGGCGCCGCGTATTACGGCCTGTGGCAGCTCACGGGGCGCAACACCCGACGGCCGCTCGGCCATGACGCGGTGGGCCGCTGCTACTCGGACGACGAGATCGTCCAGGCGTTGGCAAAAGTCCCCAAGCTTGAGGTCGTCCCGAGCGATGACGTTCTGGAACAGGCCGTTGACCTGCTCGTCGACGGCAAGATCGTCGGCTGGTTCCAGGGGCGGTCGGAACTCGGTCCCCGCGCCCTCGGCCAGCGCAGTATCCTCTGCGACCCGCGTTCGCCGGAAGCCAAGGCGCTGCTCAACGGGCGGGTCAAGCACCGCGAAGCGTTTCGCCCCTTCGCGCCGGTGATACCGCTCTCCCTTGCCAAGGACTGGCTCGAACTCGAAGGCTTTCCCGCCGAGAGCCCCTACATGTTGCGCGTCATCCGCTTCCGCGAGGAGGCCAAAGAGCAGGTGCCCGCGGTCGTGCACGTCGACGGCACCGGACGCCTACAGACGGTCACCCCGGAGGCCAACGGGCGCTTCCATGACCTGGTCCAGCGTTTCTACGCACGGACCGGGGTGCCCGTCTTGCTCAACACCTCGTTCAACGTCATGGGTGAGCCGATCGTCGAGACTCCCGAGGACGCCCTCTGGTGCTTCCTGAGCACCGGGATCGACGCTTGCGTGCTGGGCGATCGGGTCGTCGTCAAAGAGCCGGACTATGGGTCGATCCTCGACCTCTATCCGACCCTCCTCGCGCCGCGCTACTGCGAGTCGCTGCTGCTCGGCAACGGGCTGTCTGATGAGGACGCGCGGCGGGCGTCGTTCCTCTCCTTCAGCGTCATGACCCCATGGGGACGGACCCGGCAGGTGGCGAGCGCCAACGTGCTGCCGCTCCTGGCCCTGATCAACGGCAAGCGCAATGGTTGGAGCCTGCTCGCAGCGCTTCCCAAGGAGGTGCGCCCGCTGGACGAGCGGTTCCTGATCGAGACTCTGGAGAGATGGATGAAGGCGGCACAGGGAGAGGCGCTGATCGACGGGGCAATCCCGCCGCGCGCCATCGCGGAGACCCTCTTCAATCAGCGGATCTCCGCCTATGACGAGCCGACGGTCCTCCGCATGCTGGTGCAATTACGCCGTGATTCGGTCATCGATCTGCGCGAGGGACCGACGCCGTAGCGCTGCGGCCCGGCACGTAACGGGCGAAAGGAGTAGGACATGCTAACGCTGGGGCTCGCGGGAGGGTTGGATCCGGTTCACGAAGCCCGTCTAGACACGCCCGAGAACTTCACCTATGACGGCGCCGCCGTTCTGGCCGAGGACGGGACGGTGGTCGCGGCGGTCGAAGAGGCTCGGCTCGATCGCATCAACCGGTCCAATAAGTTCCCCACCGCGGCCATCCGCTTCTGCCTGGAAAAGCACGGTGTGCGGCCTGAAGACCTCGACCGAATCGCCTACTACGCGCAAGAGGAGGCCGCCAACCAGCTGCTCTCCCGGCTCTACCTGGCGATGCCGGAGGTCGAGCCGCGGCTTGACGCCCGCCGGATGCTCGCCGCGACCCTCGGCCGTGAGCTCCGCTCCACGATCGATCCCGGTCGACTCTGCTTCTTCCCGCACAAGCTCACCCATGCCGCAGGGGCCATGGCCCAATCGGGGTTCGACGACGCGTTGATCCTGATCCTCGACAACTCCGGCGGGCTCTTTCTGGGCCGCCGGGAGGAGGGGGGCGCGACCACTCTGGAGGAGATCGCGGCTATGCCGCCGGCCAAGTCGACGACGCGCCTATTCCAGTCCCTCCTCCCCTTCCTCGGCTTGGGCCCTCTCGATTGGCAGCAGGCGGTGGCGATGGCGCCAGAGGGTGACCCGACCGCCTTCCGCCCCCTCTTCCGCAACCTTTACGAGCTGCTGCCGAACGGCGACTACAACCTCCGTCTGGACCGGATCGGTCAACTGGTAGGGAAAGTCGAGCCGCGCGGCAAAGAAGGGCCCCTCCAGCAGCACCGGGACCTGGCCGCGGCGCTCCAGGAGGCCCTGGAAGAGATCACCCTCCACGTGCTGCGGTACCATCGCGCGGCCACCGGTCGGCGCAATCTCTGCTTGGCGGGCGGCATTGTGGAGAACAGCACGATGAACGGAAAGGTGCTCTATTCAGACCTCTTCGACTCCGTCTTTGTCCATCCTGCGGTGAGCGACGCGGGGTGCGCGCTGGGGGCGGCGCTCCTCGCTTCCGAAGCGGTTGGCCGTCCCGCCCCGCGGCGGCGGGTCGAGCATGTGTACTGGGGCCAGGAGCCGGGGGTGGAGGCCCTTGCGGCGGAGCTGGAACGCTGGCGAGGCCTGCTCGCCGCCGAGCGGTCGCTGGACATCGCGCGCCGTACGGCCGAGCTACTGGCCGGTGGTGCTTTGGTGGGCTGGGTGCAGGGCCGTTCGGAGTTCAGCCCGCGCGCCCTGGGCAACCGCAGCGTCCTCGCGGATCCGCGCCCGGCGGAGAACCGGGCGCGCATCGACGCGGCGCTGCGCCGTCCGGCGGGATCGGTGGCGGTGGGGCCCTCGGTGCTGGAGGAGGCTGCAGGCGACCTCTTCGAGCTGCCGACGGGGACCGCGTCCTTCCCATACATGGCCTTCGCGCTTAAGGTCCGCGAGTCGGGGCGCCCGGTGATCGCCGCCACCCTCAACGCCGACGGGACGGCCTGGCTCCAAACGGTGTCGGAGCAGACCAACCCTCGCTTCTGCGAGCTACTGCGCGCTTTCCGCGCCTTGACCGGTGTCCCGGCGCTACTCAACACCTCCTTCCGCAGCCATGCCGAGCCGATCGTCGACTCGGTCGAGGATGCGGTGGTCGCCTTCCTGACCACGGAGCTGGACTATCTGGTGATCGGCGACTTCGTGGTGGGGAGGCGCACCCCATCGCGCGCCGATCGGCTGTCGCTTCGCCTGTCGCTGCCTCCCTACGTCCGGCTCCAGCAGACCCGACGGTTCGTGGGCCCGGAGCGGATGACCGTGAGCTTCCAGATCCGCACAACCTACGACGCCAATCTGGCTGTCCCTGTCTCACGCCCGCTCTGCGAGCTCCTGATGGGGCTCGAAGCTGAGAGGGCGCTCTCCGAGCTTCTCCCGGCGAGCGGCGATGCCGCGGCCGAGGAGGCCCTCCTGTCGGAGCTCGACCAGCTCTGGTCGCAGCGTCTGGTCCGGTTGCGTGGAGGGGAGAGCGCCGCTGCAGGGTGAACGGACGGAAAGCCAACCAGAAGAGGTCGTGGCGGAGCACGAAGGGGCGTTCCCGGGAAAAACGCTGCGCCAGCCAAGCGGCCGACCCGCGGTGCTTGGCCCCCTGCTACAATCCACCCCCTGATGAGCAGCCAACCCGCCTTCGGGCCGCGACCGGTGGTGGATTCTCCGGTCGGGGCGCCCGCGCCGATCGCTTCCGAGGTGCCTCTCGAGGTCGAAATCTCCGTCGTTGTGCCCGTGCTCGACGAGGAGGGCTCGGTGCTGGAGCTGGCGTCGCGGGTGGCTCTGGTGCTCGACGGGATAGGGCGTAGCTTCGAGATCGTGTTCGTCGATGACGGTTCGAAAGACGGTACGCCGGATCGGGTGCGCGCGGCGCGCGAGATCGACCCACGGGTGAAGCTGGTCCGCCTGCGCCGGAATTTCGGCAAGGCCGCGGCGTTGACCGCCGGGTTCGATCATTCGCATGGCGCTCTGGTGATCACCATGGACGGCGATCTGCAAGACGCGCCGGAAGAGATCCCGCGCATGCTCGCGGCGCTTAAAGAGCGCAAGCTCGACCTGGTCTCGGGGTGGAAGAAGCACCGGAAAGATCCGGCCTCGAAGCGGTGGCCCTCCCGGCTCTACAACTGGGTGACCCGGAAGCTCGCGCAGGTCGATCTGCACGACTTCAACAGCGGGTTCAAGGTCTATCGGCGCGAAGTGCTGGAGGAGATCTCGGTCTATGGCGAGCTCCACCGTTACATTCCGGTGCTCGCGAGCCGGCGCGGCTTCTCGGTCGGCGAGGTGGATGTCGTTCACCATCCCCGTCGCCACGGGGTGAGCAAATACGGCTGGGATCGCTTCTACAAGGGTCTGCTCGATCTGCTGACGGTGCTGTTCATCACCAAGTACACGCGCCGGCCGCTCCACCTGTTCGGCGCGGTCGGCTTGGTGTTTCTGGGGCTCGGCTTCGGCATCAACCTCTATCTCGCGGTGCTCTGGTTCTTGGGGCAGTACCTGTCGAACCGGCCGCTCCTGCTGCTCGGCATGCTGCTCATGCTGATGGGGATTCAGGTGCTCACGACCGGCTTACTGGGCGAGATGCTGACCTTCAAGAGTTTCCGCCGGCAGGACAGCTACTCGATCAAGGAGCGGTTGGAGTGAGGTTGGCGCTCCCTTGAACCTCCTTTTCCTCACCCAGACCTTTCCGCGCACTCCTGAGGATGGCGCCGGTCCGTTCATTCGCGACTTGGCGTTGGGCCTCGTCCGCGGCGGCGACCGGGTGACCGTGCTCGCGCCGCATGCGGCGGGGCTGCCCGAGTCGTGGACCGCGGACGGGGTGCTCACCCGCACCTTCCGCTATGCGCCCGAGTCGCGCGAGGTGCTCGGCTACGGCCGCAGCCTCGAAGCCGACGAGAAGGTCAAAGGGGGCGCGGCGCTGGTCGCTCCGCTCTACGCCTGGGGGGCGCGGCGGGCGGTGGTTCGTGAGCTGCGGCGCGCCGCCTACGATCTGGTTCACGCCCATTGGGTGGTTCCGAATGGGCTGATCGCCGCCACCGTGGGCCGGGTGCCGTTCGCGATCGGGCTCCATGGCAGCGATGTATTTCTGGCCGAAAAGCCGGGGGTCCGCACCCTCGTGCGCGGGGCGCTCCGGCGGGCTCGCCTGCTCACCGGCTGCTCGCCCGAACTGGTGGACCGCGTGGCCGCCCTCGGCTTTCCGGCCGAGCGTTCGCGGGTGATTCCGTACGGGGTGGACATCAGGCACTTCTCGCCCCGCGCGCCCGGCGATCCCGATCCCGGGGGCTGGCGGACGAAGCTCGGGATTCCGGTCGAGGCGCCGCTCGCGCTCGGCGTCGGGCGGATGGCGACCAAGAAAGGCTTTCACGTCCTGTTCGAGGCGCTCCCCGAGCTGTTCGCCGCGCTGCCGGAGGCGCACGTCGTGCTCGCCGGAGGGGGCGACCTGCTGCCCCGGTTCGAGCGTGAGGCCGCCCGCTTCGGGGGCAAAGTTCATCTGCCCGGGGGTGTGTTGCGCGACACCCTGCCCGATCTGTACCGGGCGGCCGACCTGTTCGTGCTGCCGGCCGTTCACGATGCGCAAGGCAACGTCGATGGTCTGCCGAATGTGATCCTCGAAGCGATGGCGAGCGGCCTGCCCGTCGTCGCCTCGAACATCTCGGGTATTCCGCTCGCGGTCGAACCGGGGGCGACCGGGCGGCTCACCGAAGAGGGCTCTGCCGGCTCGGTCGCCGCCGCGTTGATCGAGTTGCTGCGCGACCCCGCGCGCTGCCGCGCGATGGGAGCGGCCGGCCGGGCGAAGGCGGAGCGCGAGCTGACCTGGGACACGATCGCCTCCCGCTACCGCGAAGGGTATGTCGCGGCGCTCTAAGGTGCGGGTTCCTGATAGCATCCGCTGCGATTTCCATGGCGAGAACGACTCTAACGATGGCCGGGACTGCTAGCACGCTCTTCGGAGGGTACTTGGCCCTTGCGTTGCTGGGCGGTTGCAGCGGCAAGAGCCAGCCTTCGGGTGCTTCGTCGGCCGGGAAGCCGGCGGTGGCCCAGGCGGCGGCGGGCGACGCGGCCGAGTCCGACCTCTCCGCCTTCGCGTTCGAGCCGCCGGAGAACGGCCAGCTCACCGAGGCGCAGGTACAGATGTTCGTCGAGGTCCAGAAGCGGGCCGGAGCGCTCCGCGAGGCGGGCAAGCGCAAGGGGGAGCCGATCGGCGCGGTCGATCTCGCCGCGGCGCGCGACCTCAAGGAGAACCCGAAAGAGTTTAACTGGGTGGGACAGCGGATTCGCGAGGTCCAGCGCTGGCAGATGGGGCGCGATCTCCTCGGGCAGCTCGCGGCGGGGGATCGCGACTACCTTCGATTGCTCAAAACCCTCCGCTCCCAAGAAACCGACCCGGCGCGGATCGCCGAGCTCGATACTCGAATCTCCGAGCTGGGCACCCGACAGGTCGAAGGGGAATTGACCCTCACCCTGAGCCACAATGCCGATCTGGTCGCGAAATACAAGGATCAGATCGACGGCGCGACCTCGGACGAAGAGAAATTCACCACCGGCCGGCTCGCCGCCGATCAGGCGATCCCCGAAGCGCTGTTCTCCGATTTCAGCTCCGACCTGATCGACGAAACTCCTCCGCCGTGAGTTCGGTCGGAGGTGGGGAGCGCTGGGCGACCGAGCTGATCTGCTCGCGCACGGGTGCCACCGCGCCACTCGACGAGCCGGCGTTCCTGTCGCCGGCCGGAGCCCCTTGGTTGGTCGGCTACGATTTGGATGTTGAGAAGGGCCGGCGCCTGCGCGCCGCCCTGCCCAGTCGGCCGTGGACGCTCTGGCGTTATCGCGAGCTGCTGCCGGTGGCCGATTTCAACGGCCGGGTCGATCTCGGCGAAGGGGGGACACCGCTCGTCCGTCTGCGCCGCCCCGAGGCGCTCTTCCCCACGGCTCCGATCGGCGATCTGGAATTCTGGCTCAAGGACGAATCGGGCAATCCGACCGGCTCGTTCAAGGCGCGTGGTCTGTCGCTGGCGGTCAACCGGGCGCGCGAGCTGGGGGCGCCCGGATTGCAGCTGGCGAGCGCCGGCAATGCCGCGCTCGCCCTCTCCGCCTACGCCGCATCCGCCGGTCTGCCGGCCCGCGTGGCGCTCCCCGAAGATACGCCGAAGACCGTGTTCGATCGCTGCCGCGCCTACGGCACCGAAGTGCTCTCCTCGCCGGGAACGTTGGTCGAAGCCGGGAAGCTCTTGGAGGTAGGGGCCGAGCGCTATTGGGGGGTCTCCACCCTGCGCGAGCCCTATCGGATCGAAGGGAAAAAGACGATGGGGTTGGAGCTGGCCGAGCAGTTCGGCTGGGAGCTGCCGGACTGGGTCGTCTACCCGCTCGGGGGCGGCACCGGCATCGTCGGCATGCACAAGGCGTTCGACGAGCTGGAGCGGCTCGGTTTGATCGGGCCGAAGCGGCCGAAGCTGGTGATCGTCCAGATGACCGGCTGCGCCCCGATCGTTCGCGCCTTTGAACGGGGGGATCCGGCGGCGCCCGCTTGGGAGAATCCAAAGACGGAAGTTTGGGGTCTCCGGGTACCCAAGGCGATCGGTGATTTTCTGGTCCTCCGCGCGGGGCGCGAGAGCGGCGGCCGGGCGCTCGCGATCGACGAGTCTCGAATCGGTGGGCTCACCGATCGGGCGGCACGCAAAGAGGGGCTCCTCATCGGTCCGGAAGGGGCCGCGGTTCTCGCCGCGATCGAGGATCTGGCGCACGAAGGGGCTTTCCGTCCGGGCGAGCGCGTGGTCGGATTCCAGACCGGCCATCCGGCCAACTACCTGTAGCCCTTCGGGGTCGTGACCCCAAGTTCGAATCGCCTAAGACAGCCGTTTCGGCCGGTTTCGACACCAGTTTGCCCGGTTGTTTCGGTCGGGGCCGGGAATCGTGTCTCTTCTGCGGCGCCCGAGGCCACCATTTTCAACTTTCTAGAGAAATTCGGCCCCTTTTCGGCATCTTCCTGCACCACGTTTACTGAAGCCGAAGATCGGAGCTCGGATCGGTGGTGGCGGAAGTTCGCCCGAGCCGAGCCGGGCTTTGGTCGGGAAACGCGAGTTGCAATTCTGTGCCTGGGAGCGATCCGGAGGGTGGATATCAACCGTGAGCCATAGCCCCGCCTTATCTCCTCATGGGGAGCAGGAAGTTCCGATCATCCAGATTCGGAACTGCCTGTTGGTCAGCATTCAGATCGAGCTCCACGATCGCTTGGCACTGAACCTCCAGGCGGCGCTGATGGAACGCGTCCGCGAGAGCGGCGCCAAGGGGGTGGTCCTCGACGTCTCGGGCGTCGAGATCATCGACAGCTACATCACGCGGATCTTGAACGACATCGGGCGTTCGGTCCGGTTCATGGGCGCCGACTGCTATCTGGTGGGTGTGCGCCCCGCGGTCGCCATGACCCTGGTCGAGATGGGTGTGGAACTCGACGCGGTCCAGACCGCCCTGAACCTCGATCTCGCGCTCGCGCGGCTCGAACGGGCCGAATGAGCACTCCGGGCACGACGGGCAAGACGGTCGAGAATGCGATCGGAAGCGTGCTGGCTGGGTCGATCTCCGAGATCACTCAGCGGAGCATCTATCGCCGCCTGGGAGGGCTCGCGCAGATCGCGGTCGAGCAGCTCTCCGAGGTCGATCGCCGCCGCGTGCTCTCGGATCTCGAAAGCTCTGTCCGGCTGTTTGCCAAGAGCGGCAGCACCGAGTTGATGGCGGCCTGCACGCGGGCGCTCGCAGGGAGATCAGCTTCTTTGTCGGTGCGGCCGGCCATACCGCTCGGTCCGAAGCGGCTGCCGATCGACGCCGAAAAAGACATCGCGGCCGCCCGCCTGGACGCCTGGTCCGAGGCGGTGCGCCTCGGTCTTTCGAAGTTCAAATCGGTAAAGGTCGCGACCGCGGTCTCCGAGCTGGCGCGCAACATCGTCTTTTACGCCGGTCAAGGGACCATCGAGTTGCGTCCGCGCCTGGACGACGGGGAGCCCCGCCTGGAGATCACCGCCCGCGACCAAGGACCGGGGATCGACCCGGTCAAGCTACAGACGATCTTTGCCGGCACCTATCGCTCCGACCGCGGCATGGGCAAGGGCCTCGCGGCGGTCAAGAAACTGACCGACGAGTTTGCGATCGAGACCGCGCCGGGGCGCGGGACGGTCGTAACCTGCGCGTTTCAAGGAGATCGGTGAGAGCGGGCGGCTTTAGCCGTCCCTTTCGCGGGCTGGCCGCATGCGGAGACAAATTTCTGGCCGATCAGGGAGCCGAGGGCTTTCTCGCCGCGGTGATCGATGGTCTCGGTCACGGCCACGAGGCGTCGATTGCCGCGGTCGCCGCGGTCGAAGCGATCCGTCATGCCGCTCTGCTCCCGGTCGAAGAGATCGTCATCCACTGCCACGAGGTGTTGCGCGAGACGCGCGGTGCGGCGGTCGGCGTGCTCAAGGTCGATTCGGTCGGCAAGGGGAGCTTCTGCGGCGTCGGCAACATCGACGTGATCTCGCTGGCCGGCGCCTCGCCGGGGCTCTTCTGCTCGGCGGGGATCGTCGGTCACAACATGCGGCGCTGCCGCGCGATGCCGTTCGTGATGAAACCCGGCGACGTCTACTGCCTGATTTCCGACGGCGTTTCGTCGCGAGGCGATCTGCGCGCGGCCCTTCCTGGAAGCCCGGTGGAGGTGGCGCGTCGGATCGTCGAGACCTTCGGTCGCGATCACGACGACGCGACCGCCCTGATCCTTGGATTTGGCGCCGAAGCCCTGTTGGGGGTTTCGACGTGAGCTGCGGAACTCTACCCGGCTCAATGCATCTCACGAAGGAGTGAGCGATGGCGTACGACCCGAGCGTGGGAAACCAGAAGACCTATTTCTTCGAGCCGGACATCATGGTCATGGAGTTCGTCGGGATCTGCCTGCCCGAAGAAGGGCTCGAGATGTGCCGGCGCCACGAGGAGTGGGCGCAAGGCAGAAAGCGGGTGTTCTTCCTGATCGATGCCAGCAAGCTCGAGAAGATCGAGCCGGAGGTCCGAAAGATCGCGAACGCGAGCATGCAGCGCATGCCCGTGCGTGGCCTCGCGATCCACAGTGCACCGCTCAAAGCGCGGGTGATCATCAAGCTGCTGATGACCGCATTCAAGCTGTTCGGCGATCGCGCCGACCAGGCGCCGCTGGTCTATTTCGCCAATCGTGACGAGGCGCTCAACTGGATCTACGAGCGGCGCGCGGCTCTCGACGCCGCGCAAGTCGCCTGAACCGGAACAAGGAGAAACGTGTGAACGAGGGAGAGACCATCGAGATTCCGTATCGCCGGCTGCAGCGGGTGATCGAGGCCCTGTCGTATGCCAGCGTCGATGAGTTCGAGCCGAGCCTCGAGCTGCTCCGCTCCTTTGATGACGAAGACGCGTTCTCGGAGCTCGAGACCGCGTTCACCGTCTTCGTCGAAGAGCTGGGCGAAGCCAAGCGCGCGCTCAAAGACGCGCTCGAACGGCACGAGGTGACCAACCGCGAGCTCGAAGGGAAGCTGCAGACGATCGAGCTGCAACAGGCGGCGATCCGCGACCTGTCGACCCCGATCATCGAAGTCTGGTCCGGCGTCCTCTGTCTGCCGGTCGTGGGCATCGTCGACAGCCAGCGGAGCGCCGAGATGACCGAGACGCTCTTGGAGACGATCGTGGCGAAGCAGTCGCGTCTGGCGATCGTGGACATCACCGGGATCGACGTGATGGACACCAAGACCGCCGACCACTTCATCAAGATGGCCAAGGCGGTACGTCTGCTCGGCGCCGACTGCATTATCAGCGGCATCAACCCGGCGATCGCCCAGACGCTCACCCACATCGGCGTCGATCTAACCGGCGTGCGGACGCTGCGCTCGTTGCGCGACGCCCTGCAGCTCTACCTCCGCGAAGCGGATCAACTCGGCATGAACGCCCGGACGGCCGTCTAGATGGCGCTCCTCGAGGCGGTGTCGGCACCGGTTCGAATCCTGGTGATTCGAGGCCGGAGCGATGTCGTCTCCGCGGGCACTCTCGCGCGCCGGATGGCGCTCGAAGCGGGTTTTGGCCACCGGCGCGCCCGCGAGGCCGCGATCGTAGCCTGCGAGCTGGCCTCGAACCTGGTCCGCCACGCCGGGGGCGGATCGCTCTGTTTGGAGACCGCGATCGACGGGCCGAGGCCGACGCTCTCGGTCGCGGCCCGCGATTCCGGGCCGCCGATCGTCGACCTCGCGATGGCATTGGTCGACGGCTGCGATGGAGGAGGGCCGATCGACCCGGCGCTCTTCCTCCGCCGCGGCGGCTTGGGCACCGGCCTGGGTGCCGTGCTGCGCCTGGCTGATTTGTTCGAGTACCGCGACGAGTCGGAAGGCAAAGAAATCCGGGCGCGGCTGGTGGCGTAGGAGGCGGCTTGCGCCACCGCGCGATATCATCCCTCCTGTGAAGCGAATCGCAGTCCTCACCAGCGGCGGCGATGCGCCGGGCATGAACGCGGCGATTCGGGCGGTCGCGCGGGCGGGATTGGGGCTCGGGGCCGAGGTGTTCGGTGTGGAGCGCGGTTTTGCCGGGCTGATCGAAGGGGCGTTTCGCCCGCTCGGGGCGCGCGATGTCGGCGGCGTCATCGGCCGTGGCGGCACGTTTTTGGGCAGCGCGCGTTGCCGGGAATACCGCACCGAGGAGGGGCCGAAGGCGGCGCTCGATGCGCTCGGTCGGCGTGGGATCGAGGGTCTGGTGGTGATCGGGGGCAACGGTTCGCAGACCGGCGCGTACGCGCTTTCCCGGCTCGGCTTTCCGGTCGCGGGGGTCGCCTCGACGATCGACAACGACCTGTTTGGCTCTGAGGTGACGATCGGCGTCGATACCGCCTTGAACATCGCGCTCGAAGCGATCGACCGATTGCGCACCACGGCCACCTCGCACCACCGGGCGTTTCTGGTCGAAGTGATGGGGCGCGACTGCGGCTACCTCGCTTTGATGACCGGGATCGCGGGGGGCGCCGAGGCGATTCTGATCCCCGAGATTCCGACCGCGCCGGAAGATCTGGCGCTCCACCTGCGCGACGCCCACGCGCGCGGCAAGATGCACGCCCTGGTGGTGGTCGCCGAAGGTTGCGAGCGCGACGCCGCGGCGCTCGAACGTTGGTTTCACGATCGGCGGGAAGAGCTCGGGTTCGGTCTGCGGGCGACGATCCTCGGCCACGTCCAAAGGGGTGGCGTTCCGACCGCGTTCGATCGCCTGCTCGCCACCCGTTTCGGTGCCGCCGCGGCTGAGCGGCTGATCGGGGGCGAGCACGGCGTGCTGATCGGCCTGCGCCAGGGGGCGATCACCGCCACCCCGCTCGCCGACGTGGTCGCGGGCAAGAAGACGCTCGATCCCGAACTGCTCCGCTTGGCCAAGCTGCTCGAGAAGTAAGGCTTGCAAATCCCGATCGCAGCTCCGTTCGACGCCGTCTGGCTCGGCGAGTTCTTGAGCCTGCGGGCAATTCCCGGGCTCGAAGCGATGGCGGCGGGGGAGTACCGGCGCGCGCTGCGCGGACGGGGTGCCGCGATCGGCATTCGGTTCGGGCCGACGTCATTGGAGGTACGGTCGTCCGGTGCGCTCCGCCCGGAGGAGATCGCGGGTTTGGTGGTCCGGATGTTCGATCTCGACGCCCCGCTCACTGAGCTTCACGCGCTGGCCGCCGCCGATCCGATTCTCGCGCCGCTGGTTGCCGCCCGGCCGGGGATGCGGCTGCCGGTCTACGACGATCCGTTCGAGGCGCTGATCCGCGCGATCCTCGGCCAGCAGGTGAGCGTCGTGGCCGCGCGCACGATCGGCGGGCGGATGGTCGCCCGCTTCGGTCGCCCGGCTCCCCTTCTCGCGTCGCCCGATCGAAACGTCCAGGTCGGTGCGGAGTCGCTCCGCTTCTTCCCTGAGCCGGAAACGCTCGCCGAAGCGGGGGAGGGCGCGCTGCGCGAGCTGGGGCTCACCGGGGCGAAGGCGCGCTCGATTCTCGGCTGTGCGATGGCCGTCGCGTCCGGCGCGATCGATCTGGCGGCTCTTCGCAGTGCCTCGCCCGAGGTGGCGACCGCGGCGCTCCGCGCGCTCCCCGGAGTGGGGCCCTGGACCGCGGCCTACGTTCGCCTGCGCGGCTTGGGCGATCGCGATGCGTTTCCTGCCGGCGATCTCGGGGTGCAGAAGGCGCTTGCGGCTCCAGGGGAGAAGCGGGCCGGCGAGGCCGCGGCCGAGCAACGTTCCGCGTCCTGGCGCCCCTGGCGCGGCTACGCGACGCTTCACCTTTGGGCGGGATTGGGCTGAAAGCCGTTCAAGCGTCTTGCAAGAAATACAAGGGGCGGGGACCCTCCCGCCCCTCAGAAGCGTGCGATCCGGGGGGCGGACCCGCCCCCGTTCACTATTTCTTGCCGCCGAACAGCGAGCCGAGCAGGCTCGTGCCTATCTGCATCGCCTCGTCCATCATCGAGCCGTCTTTGTTCTTGTCGAGCAGGCCGCCGAGCATTCCCATCAGGCCCGGCTGGGTCGCTTCGACGTGCGCCTGCTCGCGGCCGAGGAGGTCCGTGAGGCCGCCTGCGTCGAGACCGTTGCTCTGTTTCGCCTTGCCGAGCGCCCCGAGGACGAGCGGGGCGAGCAGCGGCAGCAGGCGCGCGATCTGGGAAAGGTCGAGGCCGCTCGCCTTCGCCAGCCCCTGCTCGGCCGCGCCCCGGTTGGCGCCTAGGATGTGGCCGAGGATGCCGCCGCCCTGACCGGCCTGCATCTCCGAGAACACGTTCAATGCCTGGTCCAAGATGCTGCCGTCGTGCTGATCGAGCGCGGCGTGGAGGGCGTTGGCTCCCCCCGACTGCTGGGTGTTCTTCGCCATGCCGGTGACCAGCAGGGGAACCGCGGCTTGGATCGCCTTGGCGGTCGATTCGGGATCGGCGCCGAGCAGGTCGGCGATCTGGTCGGTGTGGCCCCCGAGCTGGGCCGTGAGCTGTTCGAAAATCGAGGACATGGGAAGGGCTCTCCTTTTCGGATGTGTCGGTGCCCGGCACCGTTCGGCTTTAGTTTGCGCGCATGCCCATCTGCAAAGCCAGGGCCAGCTCGCGGCGCGCTCTCGCCCTCGGCGCACACCGGAGACTGTAAAGGGCATGCCAGGAGAGAAGAAATGACCAGCCGCCGGACTCTGTTCGAGCCGTTTCGGATCAAAAGTGTCGAGCCGATCCGGATCACCACCCGCGAGGAGCGGGCGGAGATCTTGTCCCGCGCCGGTTGGAACCTGTTTCGGGTCCGCTCCGAAGAGGTGCTGATCGACCTGTTCACCGACTCGGGCACGGGCGCGATGTCTGACGCCCAATGGGCGGCGCTCCAGCGCGGGGATGAAGCCTATGCCGGGAGCCGGTCGTGGTTCCGGTTCGAGGAGCGGGTGCGCGAGCTGACCGGCTTCGCGGAGATCCTGCCCACCCACCAGGGGCGGGCCGCGGAGCGCATTCTGTTCAGCTGCTTAGGGGTCGCGGGCAAGAGGGTGATCAATAACACCCATTTCGACACCACGCGCGCCAACATCGAATCGCTCGGAGGTACCGCGATCGACCTCGCGGTGCCGGAGGCGCGAAGCCCGAGCCTCGATCATCCGTTCAAAGGGAACATGGATCTCGTCCGGCTCGAAGCGGCGCTCGCCGAAGCGGCTGCCGACCGCGCCCACGTGGGCGAGATCGCCGCCGTGATGCTCACGGTAACCAACAACTCCGGCGGCGGCCAGCCCGCGTCGCTCGCCAATCTGCGCGCTGTTTCCGAGCTCTGCCGCCGCTACCGCGTGCCGTTCTTTCTCGACGCCTGCCGCTTCGCCGAGAACGCCTTCTTCATCAAGCTGCGCGAGTCGGGGCAGGCGGGTCGTACCGTCGAATCGATCGCGCAGGAGATGTTCTCGCTCGCCGACGGGGCGACCTTCTCCGCCAAGAAAGACGGCCTCGCCAACATCGGCGGATTCTTAGGTCTGCGGGACGAGCGGTTGGCGCAGCGGTGCAAAGAGCTGCTGCTGCTCACTGAGGGCTTCCCGACCTACGGTGGCCTCGCCGGCCGCGACCTCGAAGCGATCGCCGTCGGCTTGACCGAGATCGTCGATGAGAACTACCTGCACCACCGCATCGAGACCACCCGCCGCTTCGGTCGCGGCCTCGCCGCAGCGGGGCTGCCGATCATCGAGCCGCCGGGGGGGCACGCGATCTACATCGATGCCGGGAGCTTGCTGCCGCACATCGCGCCGCGCGAGCTGCCGGGCCAGGCGCTCGCTTGCGCCCTCTATCTCGAAGGAGGGGTGCGGTCGGTCGAGATCGGTACGCTCATGTTCGGCGGTATCGATCCCTCAACCGGCTTGGAGCGCCAGGCGCCGCTCGAGCTTCTCCGCCTCGCCCTGCCACGCCGGGTCTACACCCAGAGCCACCTCGACTACGTGATCGAAGTGGCCGGCGATGTCGCGGCGCACCGCTCCGAGCTCTCCGGCCTTCGGATCGTCGAGCAGGCCGACAGCCTGCGCCATTTCTCGGCGCGCCTGGAACCGGTCGCGGGCGATGACTCGCGGGAAATGTTCCGGGAGATGCCCGCAGCGGTCGGGGTGTGAAAGAACCTCAAGGACTCAAAAGACCGGGCGGGCGGCCGGCCTGCTACAATCCCACTCCTCTAGGAGATTCCCAGCATGGCTCATGACCTGTTCTCGAACGATTGGGTGGGCGCCTGGCGCCAGGCGATTCAGGCGAGCGAAGAGCTGCGCGCCAAGAACGGTTGGCGCTGGCCACTCGTATTGGTGGCCCGCGGCGTCGGTCGGATCGAGGAGCGGGCCGTCTTTCTCGACCTGTGCGATGGCGAGTGCCGCGAGGCGCGGGTGGCCACCGCCCAGGACATCGAACAGGCGCCCTACATCCTGTCGGCCGAGCTGGCGATCTGGAAGCGCCTGATGGAGCGCGCGCTCGAACCGCTCGCCGGGATCATGAAGGGGCAGCTCAAGCTGGTGCGTGGCAGCGTCGCCTCGCTGCTGCCCTACGCCTCGGCGGCCAAAGAGCTGGTCGCGGCGGCTACGCGGGTCGAGACCCGATTCCCCGAGGGAATCTAAGAGGATGGTACGGCGTTACCGCTCTTAAGGCTTGTGCCGCAGCTCGAACCGTTTCCGCCGCTTGCGCGGACGCCCTGAGAACCACCATCGCGAGGGCCCCGATGAGATTGCTGAAACCGCTCCCTATCCTGCTCGCGTTCACTCTGACCCTTCCGCTCACCGTCCCACTTCCCGCCACGGCGGCCCCTCTCCAAAGCTCGGCCCTGGTCGCCGGCCTCTCCCCGACGATCCTCACCCTCGCCCTCGCCGCCTCCGATCGGGCACTCGCGGAGGTCTCGGTCGCCCACCCTGAGCGGCTCACGGTGATCGACTACTCGCGCCCCTCGACCGAGCCGCGCCTTTGGGTGCTCGATCGGGCGACCGGTAAGGTGCTCTGGCGCGAACTGGTGGCGCACGGGCGGGGGACGGGAGAGAACTTCGCGACCGCTTTCTCGAACGACGAAGGGAGCCACCAGTCGAGCCTCGGGCTGTTTTTGACCGAGGGCACCTACGATGGGACCAACGGCTACTCGCTCCGCCTGCGCGGTCTGGAGCGGGGAGTGAACGACCGGGCGAAGGAGCGGGCGATCGTGATCCACGGCGCCCCCTACGTCAGTGCCGAATTCGCCCGCCAACACGGCCGCCTCGGCCGCAGCTGGGGGTGCCCCGCGCTCCGCCCAGAAGTCGCGCGCCAAGTGATCGACGAGATCCAAGGCGGCTCGCTGGTCTTCGCCTACTTCCCCGACCGCCAGTGGCTCGGCTCCTCCCACTACCTCGAAGCGGCCCGCAAAGCGACGCAAGCGGTTCTGAACCCAGGGCGGTAGAGCGGCGAGAACACCGGTGGTGGCAGCCGGCAAACCGGTGGGCCGTTTCGAGTCCGGGCGCTATTCGTAGCGCAGCGCCTGGACCGGGTTGACCCGGGTCGCCCGCGCCCCGGGGATCAGGCCGGCGACCAGGGCGACCCCGAGCAAGATGCCGGTGGCCAGAACCAGCGTCGCCGGATCGGTGGGGGAGAGGCCGTACAGGCGACTCGCGACCGCCCGCGACGCGGCGAGCGCGGCCGGTGCCCCGAGGGCGATGCCGGCGACCGCCAAGAGCAACGTTTCGCGCAGAACCATCCAGAGGACGCCGCGCCGTTGTGCTCCGAGCGCCATACGGAGCCCCAGCTCGTGGGTGCGGCGGGTGATCGCGTACGAGACCACGCCGTAGAGGCCGATCGCGGCGAGGAGCAAGCCGAGCAGGCCGAAGATCGCCGACAGGCGGGCGACCAGGCGTTCGTCGCCAATTTGAGCCCCGAGCGAAACGGAGAGCGGATCCAAGCCGTCGATCGGCAGATCGGGGAAGGCGGCGAGAATCGCCTTCTTCACCGGCTCTTTGAGCGCGTCTGGGCGCGCCGTGCGAATCTCCAAGTTCAGGCCCGGAACATCGTCCGCTTGGAGGATGGCGCTGAAGAAGCGGGGGGGCACGGCGCCGCGCAGCTCGTGGTCGCGCGAGTTGGCCGCAACGCCCACGATCTCGTAGACGGTGCTCTCACTTCCCTCGTCGCCCGGCACCGTGATGTGTCGGCCGATCGGATTCGTGCCGGGAAGATAGGCATCGACCAGGGCGCGGTTGACCACCGCCACCCGCGCGCCCCCTTTGCGGTCGGCGGCGGTGAAGTCCCGGCCGGTCCGGATCGGGATTCCGACCACCGTAAAGTAGCGCGGTGCCACGCGGTCCCAGGCCATTTCGACATCACCCACCGGGCCTTTCGAGTACCCCTCGATCCCGACGTTCAAACCCGATTCCGTGCCGCTGAACAGACCGTTTTCAGAAGCGGTGACGCCGGTCACCCCCGGCACCGCCTGTAGCCGCTCGAGCAGGTCGAGGGTGAACGACTCGAAGCGCTCGGGCGTGATGCCGCCGGCGGTCGGGTCGAGCTCGACCATCAAAAGACCCTCCCGCTCGTAGCCCAGGTCGAGCCGTTCGAGGTTTTGGAGCGTCCGCACGAACAGTCCGGCGCCGACCAGGAGGAGCAGAGACAAGGCGAACTGCGCCACCACCAGCAGCCTGCCGAGCGGCCAACGGTGGCCCGACGCGCCGGCCAGATTGCGCGAGCTTTCTTTAAGCGTCGGGGCCAGCTCGACGCGGGTGGCGGTGAGGGCCGGCGCGAGGCCGAAGGCGGTGGCGGTCAACAGCGAGATTAAGAGCGTGAAGGCGAGGACCGACAGGTTGAGGTGGAGATCGAGCGGGCTGGGCAGTGCGCCCGCAGGGCCGGAGCCCGCCACCAGGCGGACCAGCGCGTCGTCGGCCCAGAGGGCGATCGCCAATCCGAGCGCGCCGCCGAGTGTGGCGAGCACGAGGCTTTCGGTGAGCAGCTGGCGAACCAGGCGACCGCGCCCGGCGCCCAAGGCGAGGCGGACGCCGATCTCTTTCTTCCGGCCGGTGGCCCGTTCGAGCAGGAGGTTCGCCACATTGGCCGATGCGACGAGCAGCACGACGCCGACGATCGCGAGCAGAGTAAAGAGCGAGCGGGAAAACTGGGTGCGTAGGCGCGAAAAGCCGTTCGATCCGGAATTGACCGGCACCTCCGCGCGCGCCAGCTCGGCGGCCCGGTCGGGCGGCACCACGCTCGGGGGTTGGGCGGCCACGATGCGCTGGAACAAACCCTGGACCTCGGTGCGCGCGGCGGCCAACGAAACCCCGGGCTTGGCGCGCCCCATGAGGAGCAGCCAGTTGATCTCCCAATGATTCGCAAACGACCGGCCGGGGTTGACCTGCTCCTGCATCGAGAGCGGGACCCAGATCTCGGTCGGGGTGCCGATGATCTCGCCGGTAAACCCAGGGCGAGTGATCCCGACGATCGCAAAAGGGGACCCGTTGAGCGTGAGCTTGCGGCCGAGGGCGGCAGGGTCCGATCCCAGGCGACGCTGCCAGAAGTCGTGGCTGATCACAACGTAGGGAGAGGCGCCCGCCGCCTGGTCGTCCGCGTCGGAAAAGGTACGGCCCCGAAACGCCGGCACGCCGAGCACCGAGAAGTAGTTGCCCGAGACCAGGCGACCGCGCGCCGCAGCGAGCGGATCGCTCGCATCCGCTTGCCCTAGGCTCGTCCCCAGCTTCAGCCGGCCGGAGCGGCCAGAGGCGAAGATCCCGCTAAACGACCGGCTCTGCGCGCGGATTTCGCGATACATCGGGGCGGAGAAGATCTCGTTTTGGACACTGCCGGAAGAGATCGAGCCGATGCTCGCGCCGTCGCCGATCGCGACCAACGCCTGCGGCTCGGCCACCGGCAGTGGCCGGAGGATGAGCGCCGAAATCACACTGAAAATTGCCGTGTTCGCGCCGATCCCGAGCGCCAGCGACAGCGTCGCAACCACCGTAAACCCGGGGCTCTTGCGCAAGCTGCGCACCGCATAACCGAGGTCTTGGAGGGCGGATTCGAGAAACGAAGCGATAGACATGGCGGCAGCTCTCCCTTGGGACCGGTCGAGGAACATACGCAACCGGGCCGGGAGAGTTCTAGGGGGGATCCTCGCTGGGGCAGGGCGCCGTGACAGCCCTCACCCCCGGCCCCTCTCCCAAAAGGGAGAGGGGAGAACAGCCTGGGACCTTCGAGTACTACGCGCCGGGGTTTCGCGCAGGCTGGGAAGGCCGCGTGCTGCACGACGGCCGCAGTTTCGAAGGCGCGGAACCCGCCTTGGAGGCGAATTACAAACTCACC
>JANNIH010000050.1:0-2911 GCA_031404815.1 Holophagales bacterium
GCAAAATCTTTTGCGGGGTCGAGCCGCTGCCGAGATCTTCAGCGGTCGGTGCAAGCCGCGCGGGTTCTGTGGGTTAGCCCGACGCGCCTCGCCTGGCAGGCTTCTTGAGATGCCCGGCTGCCGAAATGGCCCGGAAGATCCGATTCACGCCCGAGGGGGGAGCCCTCTACGAGGTCACCTGCCGCACGGTTCACAGCCGATTCCTCCTGCGGCCGGGGCCACTGCTCAACGAGATCATCGTCGGCGCTCTCGGCCGGGCGCAGCGCCTCTTCCCGCTCGAAATCTGCGCGTTCTTCTTCGCGTCGGGGCATTTCCACCTTCTCGTTCGAGTGGAGGACAGCGAGCGCCTGGCCCGCTTCATGGGCTATTTCAACTCGAAGCTCGCGCGCGAGGTCGCCCGATCGACCGGCTGGCGGGACAAGGTCTTCTCTCGCCGATATCAGGCGATCCTGGTGAGCGACGAGGAGGAGACCCAGGTGGGGCGCCTGGTCTACATCCTCTCTCATGGCTGCAAGGAGAACCTGGTCGCCCGCCGAGCAGTACCAAGCCAGGATCGCCGAGTTGATCGAGGCGATCATCGCCAAGCCGCTGCTCGTCGCGCGGCGATAAGAATCGAGCCCCTCGGCGCCGCTGCGATCCTCCGGCAGCATCCGTTCTCCCAGCCGGCGAAGACCAAGAAGTCCCCCGCGCCGCTCGTCCACGCCGCCTGCAAGAGAGTTCGCACAGAAATGAAGATCGCCTACGCCTGGTTCGCCCGGGCTTTCCGAGAGGCGGCGGAGTCTCTGCGAGCCGGCGATCGGCTCGATCGGTTTCCTCGAGGGAGTTTCCCTCCCGGATTGCCGTTTGTTCGAGCGGGTCGTTTGGCAGCCTTGGGTTAGGCTGGCACCTATTCCAGCACCTATTCCAGATGCGGGAGAGGGAGCCGGCTATAATGGCTTGGCGATCGGCTGTCGCCGATCCGGAGGCCTCGAACATGCCAAGCTCCGCGACCGTGACGTTTCAGCAGGCTCTGGAGATCGTCGAAGGACTGCCGGAAGACCAGCAAGGAGAGCTGATCGAGATCGTGCGCCATCGACAGAGAGAGCATCGCCGTGAGGCCCTCACGGCCGGAATCGAACAGGCCCGCGGTGAGTTCGCCCGCGGAGAAGCTCGGCGCGGCACGGTCGAGGATCTGATGTCGGATCTCGCCGCGAACACCGAGACCGACGAGTGAGAGAGCTGGTCTGGAGCAATACTTTTCGCCGCGCCTTGCGGCGGACGCTCAAGCGCCAGCCACAGTCCCTCGCCGACATCCAAGCGGCCTTGCGCCTCCTGCAGGAAAATCTCTTCGCCCCCCAGCTCTCCACCCACAAGCTCAAAGGCAGACTGGCCGGCACCTGGGCCTGCACCGCCGGATACGACCTCCGCATTCTGTTCGAGCTGGTTCCCAACCCGGAGCGAGTCGAGGAAGACCTGTTCCTGATCGAGATCGGCACCCACGACGAAGTCTATTGAAGGCTCGCCCTTCCCGCCGTACCTCGCTGTGACCGATCCCCCATTTCCGGCATAGATCTCTCGCCGCTACCGAGTGATCCTCGCGACGAGATGGATTCCCGCCCGGTCGAGGAAGAAATCGAACTCGCGCAACCCTTCGGCGCCCTGGCGATCAGTTGGGCAGCCCGTTTTCGTCGTAGCCCAAGATCTCGTCGGCTGGCCGCGGATCGAGCACCGGCAGACTGGCGCAAAGGAGAGCGATCTCGTCGAGCTCATCGGTAAGGCGGCGCCCTTTCCGCTCACGCTGAAGCCGCACCAACTGGTCGCGAAGAGCACGCCGAACCGCTTCGGTCTTTGTCTCGCCGGTCAGGCTGGCCAGTTCTTGAGCCAGTTCCTCTGTTTCACGGTTTCTGATGTTGAGAGCCATACATCCTCACATGGGGTAGTGCGACTACACGGTAACAACCCCTGCGCGGTTCTTCAACTCAGCGGCGTTAGCCGCCCCGAGGTGGCGCGATCTCGCAGGTGACCAGCAGATCCTTCCTCAGCGGGCACTTCCACCTCCTCGGTTGCACCTATTCCGGATCGGGGGCTCTCTCGTATACTTCAGCTGTGGAGGCCATGTGCCGCGAGTCTCGGAGTTCTTCGGTATTACGATCTCGATGTACTACGACGATCACAACCCTCCTCACTTCCATGCCCTCTATCGTGGCGCGGAAGCGGAGATCGGAATCGACCCCATCGGTCTCATCCAGGGGAAGTTCCCTACCCGGGCGCTGTCCCTGGTCTTGGAGTGGGCTGCGCTCCATCAGGCCGAGTTACTCTCCAACTGGATATTGGCGTCCGAGCACCGGCCCTTGGACAAGATTTCTCCCCTGGAGTAAGCCATGATCCTCCGCGTCACAGCAGTCTCCGTGTCGGGTCCGAGCCACTTGACCGTGGCCTTCAGCAACGGAGTCTCCAAGAGAGTGGACGTAGCACCCCTCCTGACCGGTCCGGTCTTCGAGCCGCTTCGAGACCCGCAAGCCTTCAGCCAGGCGACTCTGGACGATCTTCTCGGCGTGGTGACCTGGCCTGACGAGGCAGACTTCGCGCCCGAGGCACTGCTGGCGCTTCCTGCCGAAGCCATGGGCGAACAGCTTTACGGTGAGGAAATACCCGTCCGGCGGGCGGCGCTGGGCTGAAGGATCGCCCCCCCGCAAAAGATTGCGCGCCTGTCCAAATCTTTTGACACTTAGGTAAACCTCGCACAATCAGCCCTTTCCACCCGATTTAGCCAAATTTACCTGGTCACCCCGCAAAATCTTTTGCGGGGTCGAGCCGCTGCCGAGATCTTCAGCGGTCGGTGCAAGCCGCGCGGGTTCTGTGGGTTAGCCCGACGCGCCTCGCCTGGCAGGCTTCTTGAGATGCCCGGCTGCCGAAATGGCCCGGAAGATCC
>JANNIH010000051.1:0-60410 GCA_031404815.1 Holophagales bacterium
ACGGCGCTCCGCGATGCGGGCAGCCTCCTGCGCCGCGCGACAGAGGGGTGAGGCCGGAGCTCCCTACGGTCGAAGCGGAGCGCCCTTCGGT
This sequence comes from Holophagales bacterium, assembly GCA_031404815.1. GTDB lineage: Bacteria > Acidobacteriota > Thermoanaerobaculia > Multivoradales > UBA5704 > DASYKS01. The sequence goes on from JANNIH010000051.1 coordinate 92, forward strand.
CCGACGGGAGCTCTCTCCGGTCGGACGGTGAGGACTTCCGGAAGCCCGGGTAACACTCCGGACGACCGGTGAAGAACTCCGGTCCGACCGGAGAGCCCTACGGTCGGTCGGGAACTCCCTACGGTCGACGCGGAGTTCTCTTCGGTCCAAAGGGAGTTCTCTTCGGACGGCCGGGAGTTTCCTTCCTCGATAGTTGCCTCGATAGGTGGCGGGGAGCCGTACCGCGAGCGAATCGCCGAGTTGGTCCAGATGATCATCGCCGATGCCGCCGCCCGGCGGGCCGAAACAGGAATCGAGCCCCTCGGAGCCGCTGCGATCCTCCGGCAGCATCCGTTTTCTCAGCCGGCGAAGACCAAGAAGTCACACGCGCCGCTGGTCCATGCCGCCAGCAAGCGGGTTCGGACCGAGATGAGGATCGCCTACCGCTGGTTTGTGAGGGCTTTTCGAGAGGCGGCGGATTACCTGAGGGCCGGCGATCGGCTCGCTCGGTTTCCCCGGGGGAGCTTCCCGACCGGATTGCCGTTGTCCGAGCGGGGCGGTTGGCGATCAGCCCGGCGACGTAGGCACCGCCCGCTAGTCAATCCGAAGGAAGACCGCCCGAAGTTCCTACCGGCTGCTCCACCGGCCGACGATCGATGCTCCGACGCTTCGGCACGTCGCTTCGAATACCTCGTGCGCTTTGATCCCGAAGTGATTTCCGCCGAGAAGTCGGCTGCAACTCGCTCTGCCGGCAGAAGATTTCGGCCGAGAGCGGTCGTTTGGCCCTCGTTCGCCTCACGAGGTTCGGTCTTTGCCCCCAAGAGGCTGGCACCTATTCCCGGATCTGACTCCTACCGTCGGCTGCTCTCGGTTGGGTCTCGTCTTCAGGTCTCCTCGGGTCAGGGTGGCACCTATTCTATCCGCACCTATTCCCGGCACCTCTTCCCTGGGAGCCTATTCCATCTGTTCCCGCATTTGATACAGTCCCTTGTCGAATGAATCTCCAAACGCAGATTTCACCCGACCTTTGGACCGCAGTTCGGCGGAGCTATGAGTCACAATCCTGGTCGAACGCGGTTCTAGATGGTGTCCATCACCTGAGCGATTTCATCCGAAATCGTACGGGCCTTCAAAGCGATGGCACGGCGCTGGCTGGCCAAGCCTTCGGAGGGAAGAGTCCAAGACTTCGGCTAAACAACTTGCAGTCCGAGACCGATCAAAGCATTCAGTCAGGCGTCGAACAGCTTGTGCGAGGTCTCTATCAAGCAATACGAAACCCTCGCAGCCACGATCGTGTCACCGACTCCCAAGGTGACGCCGACGCTCTACTTATGTTTATTAATTATCTACTCGGTATCATCGGCCACGCGAAGACGGCTTTTTCCTTAGACGAAGCTGTGTCTCGAGCGCTCGATCAAGATTTTGTGCCCAACGAGCGGTACGCTTCTCTGGTGGTTGAAGAAATTCCGCAGCGACAACGACTCCAGGTCGGACTCGCAGTGTTTGAACGCTGCGGATACAATAACCACGAACGGTTAAAGTACTTCTTTCGAACTCTGAGTGAACAGATTTCAAATGACGACAGTGGCAAGTTCTTCGCGGCCATTTCAGAAAGTCTGCGCGATGGCTCCGACGATGAGAACCTGCGCTTTGTACTTCAGATCCTGCATCCTCCTCAATGGCTTGAGCTTAGCGAAGTTGCGCGGTTGCGCTCCGAGAATCGACTTCTAAAGAGCTTCGCTGACGGCGAGGTTAGTACGGCGACCGGTGAGTGCACTAACGGCTCGCTAGCAATGTGGTCCTTTGATTTCTGGCCTCATTTCATCCTGAAGAAGGAATTCATGAAGGCGACGATAGGATTGTTGAATTCCAAGAATCCGGATGCGCTCCAGTACGCAGTGAAGTTCGCTCTTCTCAGCCTGCCGTCACTCGCCGACAGACCGCCTTGGAACCTGCAACTCGCGCTTGCAAGTCTCATCAAGAGTGGCTCCGAAGAGGTATACGCTATCGTTAAGCATGGCGCACTTTGGGAGGATAATACGTGGAGTAAGAAAGTGACCGAGGCGCTTGCTGAGTACTCCGAAAGGCTACCTTCTGACGAGGGCGACAGGCCTTTTTAGTTAAGCGGACCCGCCAGCCAGACAGGTGCCAGCCAGCCAGGCAGGTGCCACCCTAACCTGCGGCGCCTATTCCAGCCCCAGCCTTCGGCGCTCGCCCCCCGCAAAAGATCGCGCGCCTGTCCAAATCTTTTGCCACTTTGGTAAGCCCTGCACAATCAGCGCTTTCCACCCGATTTAGCCAGATTTACTCGGTCACCCCGCAAAATATTTTGCGGGGTCGAGCGGCTGCCGAGATCCTCAGCTCAGGAGCCAAGTCGCACGTTTTCTGTAGTTTGACTCGATGCGCCTCGCCTGGCAGGGTTTTTGAGATGCCCGGCTGCCGAAATGGCCCGGAAGATTCGATTCACGCCCGACGGGGGAGCCCTCTACGAGGTGACCTGCCGCACGGTCCACAGCCGATTCCTCTTCCGGCCAGGGCCTCTGCTCAACGAGATCATCGTCGGCGCTCTCGGCCGGGCGCAGCGAATCTTCCCGCTCGAAATCTGCGCGTTCTTCTTCGCGTCGGGGCATTTCCACCTTCTCGTTCGAGTGGAGGACAGCGAACGATTGGCCCGTTTCATGGGCTATTTCAACTCGAAGCTCGCGCGCGAGGTCGCCCGATCGACCGGCTGGCGGGACAAGGTCTTCTCTCGCCGCTACCAGGCGATCATGGTGAGCGACGAGGAGGAGGCCCAGGTTGGGCGACTGATCTACATCCTTTCTCATGGCTGCAAAGAGAACCTGGTCGCCCGGCCTCAGGACTGGCCGGGGGTTCACTGCGTCACCGCACTGCTCACCGGCGAGCCGATCGAGGGGACTTGGTTCGATCGCACACGAGAATGGGAAGCGCGCCTGCGCGGTGAGGATTGCGGCGCTCGCCAGTTTGCGGACGCCGAGGTCGTGAACCTCTCGCCCTTGCCCTGCTGGCGGCATCTGGCGGGGGAGCCGTACCGCGAGCGAATCGCCGAGTTGGTCGAGATGATCATCGCCGATGCCGCCGCCCGGCGGGCCGAAACAGGAATCGAGCCCCTCGGAGCCGCTGCGATCCTCCGGCAGCATCCGTTTTCTCAGCCGGCGAAGACCAAGAAGTCACCCGCGCCGCTGGTCCATGCCGCCAGCAAGCGGGTTCGGACCGAGATGAGGATCGCCTACCGCTGGTTTGTGAGGGCTTTCCGAGAGGCGGCGGAATACCTGAGGGCCGGCGATCGGCTGGCTCGGTTTCCGCGGGGGAGCTTCCCGCCCGGATTGCCGTTTGTTCGAGCGGGGCGGTTGTCGATCAGCCCGGCGACGTAGGCACCGCCCGCTAGGCAATCCGAAGGAAGACCGCCCGAAGTTCCTACCGGCTGCGCCACCGGCCGACGATCGATGCTCCGACGCTTCGGCACGTCGCTTCGAATACCTTGTGCGCTTTGGATCCCGAAGTGATTTCCGCCGAGAAGTCGGCTGCAACTCGCTCTGCCGGCAGAAGATTTCGGCCGAGAGCGGTCGTTTGGCCCTCGTTCGCCTCACGAGGTTCGGTCTTTGCCCCCCAAGAGGCTGGCACCTATTCCGACGAGAGCCAAACCCCATCGATAGGTGCCACCCTAACCTGCAGCGCGCCTCCCCCGCAAAAGATCGCGCGCCTGTCCAAATCTTTTGACACTTTGGTAAACCCCGCACAATCAGCGCTTTCCACGCGATTTAGCCAGATTTGCCCGGTCGCCCCGCAAAATATTTTGCGGGGTCGAGCGGCTGCCGAGATCCTCAGCGCAGGAGCCAAGCCGCACGTTTTCTGTAGTTTGACTCGAAGCGCTTTGCCCGGCAGCGTTCTTGAGATGCCCGGCTACCGAGATGGCCCGGAAGATCCGATACACGCCCGACGGGGGAGCCCTCTACGAGGTGACCTGCCGCACGGTCCACAGCCGATTCCTCCTGCGGCCGGGGCCTCTGCTCAACGAGATCATCGTTGGCGCTCTCGGGCGAGCGCAGCGACTCTACCCGCTCGAGATCTGCGCGTTCTTCTTTGCCTCGGGGCATTTTCAACCTCCTCCTGCGAGTCGAGGACAGCGAGCGCCTGGCCCGCTTCATGGGCTATTTCAACTCGAAGCTCGCCCGCGAGGTCGCCCGATCGACCGGCTGGCGGGACAAGGTCTTTTCTCGCCGCTACCAGGCCATCCTCGTGAGCGACGAGGAGGAAGCCCAGGTCGGGCGCCTGGTTTACGTCCTTTCTCACGGCTGCAAGGAGAACCTAGTTGCTCGGCCGGCCGCTCAAACGCAACGCCTTCAGATAGTGACCACTGCCTGGCCTGGTGGCCGAGGTTCAGCGTTCCGACGCTTCGGTTCGACCCTCCGAAGGGCCTACTGCTTCCGAGCTCAAGATGATTTTCGCCAAAGACCGGCCGTAGGCCGCGCTGCCGGCTGCCTTTTTCGGCCGGGAGCGGTAGTTGTGACCTTTTGGCCGCACTAGAATCGGTCTTGTCCTTGGGTTAGGCTGGCACCTATTCTGGGTCTGGACATTAGAGTACTCTCATCGAGAGGACTTCTTCGCCGCTCCGTTTTTGAATGCAGAGAGCCGCGGTAAACCGCGCGCTGCCGAACAGGGGGAGTAACCAATGAGCACCGTTCCCTACGAGGTCATTTGCCGCTATGCTTACAAACATGCAATCGCACTCGAAGAGGCCAACCGCGCCTTTGATGAGCTTGAGCTATTCTTAGACAGCGCGAGTTCTTCCGCCGTCGTCCCTTCCGAGATCGTCGATCTTGCATGGCATGAGTTCATTTTGCACACTCGGCTCTACTCTGAGTATTGCCAGCATCGATTCGGCTGTTTTGTTCATCATGTTCCGCTTTCTCCTCTTGCTAACGGGAACAGTCCTGATGAGGAAAAGAAAGACGGCAAGAAATGCGGGACCGGAATTTATCCGGTCAGCCCTTTGGAGATGGAAGCGCATGGAAAGTGCTCTAGCGATTGCCGAAGCAGCTGCAGGAAGCACGTTCCTGAAGAGTACCCTCAAGTCGGCGTGACTCGCTGATGGATGTCACAACCTTAATCGTCAGCGTTGTAGTTGGAATTGGAACCGGGGTTCTAGCAAATTTCGCTACCTACCTATTCGTCCATGTTTTTCTTCCAAAATATAGAGATCTAGTCTATCAAGGTACGAGAGTGTCCGGGACTTGGGTTATCTGCCAGTCAAATACTCCCAGTGATGGCGATCCGCTTTCGACAGTCTGGGCACTCTCGGCGACCTTGGAACAGAAAGCCTACGTACTTAAGGGAAATGCGACAGCCAGCCTAGTTGAGAAAAATCTATCGCTAGATGCAATCAACTATACCGTCACCGGTCATATATATGACCGATTTGTTGTTCTTATGATGCGGAATAATGATCCTGCACGTATAGCACATTCAACTTTCCTTCTCGAAGTTAAAGGAGATGGAAATCAAATGATCGGCTATCGTTCATTTTACGGACTCTATGACGAGAATATTAGAGCGGTTGCCTGTAAATGGAAGCGAGGGTTTACCGCTAACGCAGCATGCTTCGCTCAGCCAGAAGTTACTTTGCTTGCAGGAAGAGTTACCAATCGAGCGCCGGAGTTAGAAAAGGAGTAACTCGGGGCCGACCTTTAAACCGGCCGCAGGCTGAACAGCGGCTCGATCACGACTCCCGGAGCGAGCGTTGCGCCGAGCCAGGGCGGTCCGTTCGCGACCGCGGTCTTGGCGCTCCCCACGGCGGCGAGGTGGGAGAAGACTTCGAGCAGGCCCGCCTCCCAGAGCAGGTTCGGCACGGCGGGCCCGATCTGTCCCCCGACGATGCGCCTCACGCCGTGGGCCACGGTGCGGAAGTGGAGGCCCACGGCGTCGTAGACCTCGACGGCCGAGAGCGCGGCGATCCAGAGGCCGCCGTCGGCGGCGGCGAGCAGCTGGTCGAGGGCCAATCCCGCCGCCGGGTCGCTCGCGGCGACCGCGAGGTGAAGCGGAGCGGCCTGATCGAAATCGATCGCGAGCGGCAGCTCACCGAGGTAGGCGGAGAGCCCGAGCGCCGCGGCGAGCGCGGGGGTGAGCGCGGCGGCGCGGAAGACTCCGGCTGCGAGCAGCTCGATCGGCCGGCAGGTTGCGCCGCAGGCGTCGAACGGGAGCGCCAAGCCGGCCGCGTCGGTTGGGTCGTCGAGCAGGTTGAGCCGGTTCGATGCGATCCGCTCGCCGAGCCGGCCGTTGAGCGGCCACGATTGCGGCGCTCCCGACTCGATCGCCATTCGGATGCTCTGCGAATCGAGCGCGGCGCGGGCAAACCCGGTCATCAGGCTCGCCACCGCTTTGGGGGCGAGAGCGAGCGGCACGGCAGACGCGGGCGCGGGGCCGAGTGGAGCTTCCGCGCGGCGCTCGCGGGCGAGGTCGAGCAGGCGGCCTGGAGCCAGGGCGGAAAGCGTGCGGGCGATCCCCTCGGCGCTGCCGGTCACCGGGCCGGAGCCTGCGCGCAGGGTGAGCGCGGCGCCGGTGAGCGCGGCGAGGCGAGGAGGCGCACCACTCGCGGCGAAGCCGATCCGCCCCTCGGTCCATTCGAAGCGTGCCGTTTCGTCAGGCCTAAGGCCATGGGCGAGCAGCGCTTTGGCCTCCTCGGCGGTCAGGTCGGCGATCTCGGCGTCCCAAATCAGGTCGCTCGCGACCGGTGGAGCCCCCGAGCGGTGGGCGCCCGCGGCCTCGTTGCCGGGAGCGCTGTTCGCTGCGCCCGGCTCGCCCGACTTAAGGAAGGGCGCCAGCCGCGCGTCGGCGAGCGCGCGGCGGATCGCGTTGGCCAGCTCCGCCCGGTCGAGTGCTGCGGCTCGGTGCACGCCCACCCGCCCCCGTTCGGTGACGCGGACGACCAGGCTCAGCTCGCGGGTCATCCCGGGTTCGGGGCGCTCGGGCGCCTTGAGTTTGCCGTCGCGGCTGCGGGACGAAGCGGTAGGGCTCGAGCGTTCCTGGCGATGGATCGCCTCGGTCCAGGAAATCTCGGTGCGGTCGGCGGGCGATTCGGCGAGCGCACGGACGAGAATCTCGCGCGCGATGTCGAGGGAGGGCAGCTCTTGGGTCGGCACAGGAGGGGAGCATATCGTGGCCTAGCCTTTGCACCCTAGGCGCTGGCAGAATGGCGGACCTCGTGAAAAACCAAAGACCTCTCTCCCGCCATACACCGTTCGCACGAATCGTCGCCCTGCTGATGCTCACCTCCGCCTTCGGTTCCACCCCTTCGACCGCTGCGGCCAGCCGGGAGCCATCCCCTGCCGAGGACGCCGCCGACCTCGTTTTGCAGCACGGCATCTTCTATCCGGTCGATGCTCCCGGTTCGATCGAAGGGAGCCTCGCGGTGCGCGGCGGACGGATCGTCTACCTCGGTCCCGACGGCGGCGCGGAACGCTTCTTCGGTCCGAAGACGCGCAAGGTCGATCTCCTCGGCCGGGCGGTGACCCCCGGCCTGATCGACGCCCACTCGCACCTGCTCGGGCTCGGTCGCGATCTGTCACAGGTCGATCTGCGTGGAGCGACCTCGTATGCCGAGGTCGTCCGGCGCGTCGCCGCGGCGGCGGAGAAGACCCCGGCGGGCGCTTGGGTGCGTGGCCGCGGTTGGGACCAGAACGACTGGCCGGGCCAGAGTTTTCCGGAGCATGCCGCGCTCTCCGCGGTAGCGCCCGACCATCCGGTCTGGCTCACCCGGATCGACGGCCATGCGGCGCTCTTGAACGCCAAGGCGTTAGAGCGGGTGGGGCTCGTCGACGAGGCGCAAGACCCGTCGGGCGGGCGCTACCTGCGCGATGCGGCCGGGCACCTTTCGGGCGTGCTGATCGACAACGCGATGGACGTGCGTCCGAGCGATCCGGCGAGCCACCCGTTCGCGGCGCGGCCGGAGGAACTCGAAGCGGCGCTCGGCGCGGCAGCCAAGGAGTGTCTGGCCCTCGGTTTGACCACCGTCACCGACATGGGGGTGGACGCAGAGGCGATCGCTGCCTACCAGGCGCTGCGCAGTAAGAACGCCCTGGCGCTGCGCGCCGCCCTGTTCCTCACCGACGATGCGGCGCTTCTAGAGAGCTGGTTCGCGCGCGGCCCGCTGCTCGACCCGGAAACTCGCCTCACCGTGCGCGGGGTGAAACTCTATGCCGACGGCGCGTTGGGCAGCCGCGGGGCCGCGCTGATCGAACCGTATACGGACGACCCGGGCAATATCGGCCTGCTCACCGCGAGCCAGGATCACATGGCCGATGTCGTGCGCCGTGCGGTGGCCTCGGGCTTCCAGGTCGGCATCCACGCGATCGGCGATCGCGGCAACCTGGTGGCGCTCGATGCGTTCGAACAGGGGCTCGCGCGCCGCGCCTCGAACTGGGCGCAGGCCCCGAGCGATCCGCGTTGCCGGATCGAGCATGCCCAGGTGATGCGGCCGACCGACATCACCCGGATGGCTCGCCTCGGCATCATCGCCTCAATGCAGCCGACCCACGCGACCTCGGACATGCCCTGGGCGCCCGCGCGCCTGGGCGAACGTCGGCTCGCCGGAGCCTACGCCTGGCGCAAGGTGCTCGCCGCCAACGGGCGGCTCGCGCTGGGGAGCGATTTTCCAGTCGAATTGCCCGATCCGCGGCTCGGGCTCTACGCCGCGGTGACCCGCCAGGATCTCTCCGGCCTGCCCGCGGGCGGTTGGTTGCCGGCCGAGAAGCTGACCCGCACCGAGGCGTTGCGCGGCTTCACCCTTGATGCCGCCAAATCGCTGTTTCTCGAGGACCAGGTCGGATCTCTCGCGATCGGCAAGCGCGCCGATCTGGTGGTCTGGGGGCGCGATCCGATGACCGTACCGGAAGCGGAAATTCCGCGTGCGGAGATCGATTTCACCTATGTCGACGGCGAGCGGGTCTTCGCTCGCACAGGAGTGCGGTGAACGGAAAACTCAAAACTGTGGCACTTGGGACAGCGCTCGCGCTGGCGGCAGGTGCCGCGCGCGCGGATGACGTCACGCGGTTGCGCCACCAGATGGTCGAAGAGCAGATCCACCAGCGTGGCATCTCGGCATCGCCCCTGCTGTCGGCGATGGAGCGGGTGCCGCGCCATCTGTTCGTGCCCGGGGCGGTCCCTGCGGAGGCCTATGCCGATCGGCCGTTGCCGTTCGGGCCGAAGGGGAAGTGGGGGACGGTCTATCAGCCCTACGTCGTGGCGCTGATGACCGACCTGCTCTTGTTGACCCCGCGCGACAAGGTGCTGGAAATCGGCACCGGTTCGGGTTACCACGCCGCGGTGCTGTCGCGGCTCGCGCGCCAGGTCTACTCAGTCGAGATCTCGCAAGCGGTGGCCGAGCAGGCGGCGGAGCGGCTCGCCCTACTCGGCTACACCAACGTCCTGGTGCGCACCGGAGATGGCTATCTCGGCTGGCCGGAGCAGGGTCCGTTCGACGCCATCCTCCTTTCGGCGGCCCCGCCCGCGGAGATCCCAAAGCCGTTGCTCGATCAACTGAAGAAAGGCGGACGCCTGGTGGCGCCGATCGGCGACTTCTTCCAAGATCTCCAGGTGATCACCAAGCGGGCGGATGGCACGATCGAAAAACGAACCGTGAGCCCGGTGCGCCTGGCGCCGATGACCGGCAAGGTCCGCGAAGGTCAGGAACGATAGGGGCGATAGGTCTAAAATTCAGCGACGGTGGCGCCATGGACCTGCCAACGCGGTGGGCGATCAGGCTCCCCAAGAGGCCGGCTCCACCTACCCGGCCGCGCGGGGTGCCGTCGGGTCGTCCGGCGTTAGTCTTTGAGCGTCATGGCCGAGCCCCCCGAAACCGCCGTGCAGCCCACTCTCCGTCGCGGGGAGGTGGTGTTTCGCGCGGTGGGCCTGTCCAAGATCTACCGGATGGGCGAGATCGAGGTGGTGGCGCTTCAGGATGTCGATCTGGAGCTGTATCGCCGTGAGCTGGTGGTGTTGCTCGGGCCGTCGGGGAGCGGCAAGTCGACGCTTTTAAACATTCTGGGCGGGCTCGATGCGCCGACTTCGGGGAGTGTGCATTTTCTCGATCACGACCTGTCGGCGGACGATGACCGGGAACTGACCCGCTATCGGCGCGAGCATGTGGGATTCGTGTTCCAATTCTACAACCTGATCCCGAGCCTGACCGCGCGCGAGAACGTCCAGCTGGTGACCGAGATCGCGGACGATCCGATGGACCCGGAGAGTGCGTTGCGCCTGGTGGGCTTGGGCGAACGGATCGACCATTTTCCGGCGCAGATGTCGGGGGGCGAGCAGCAGCGGGTGGCGATCGCCCGCGCGGTGGCGAAGCGGCCGGACGTGTTGCTCTGCGACGAGCCGACCGGCGCGCTCGACTACGAGACCGGCAAGCTGGTGCTCGAAGTGCTCGAACGGGTGAACCGCGAGCTGGGTACGACCACCGCGGTGATCACCCACAACGCCGCGATCGCCGGCATGGCCGATCGGGTGATTCGAATGCGCAGCGGCCGGATCGTCGAGATCGCCCTGAACGCGATTCGGCTTCGGCCGTCGGAGCTGGAGTGGTGAGGTCCTCCGCGATGACCGCCCTCGCCGCCAAGCTGCGCCGCGACCTCTGGCATCTGCGCGGTCCGTTCGCCGCGGTCGCCCTGGTCGTCGCCTCCTGTGTCGCGCTATTCGTCTCGATGCGCAGCATGCACGGCTATCTCGCCGGGGCGCAGCGGCAGACCTATGAAGCGGGGCGTTTCGCCGATGTCTTCGCCCACCTCGAACGGGCGCCCAAGACGCTGGCAGGCAAGATCGCCGAGATTCCGGGGGTGAGCGCGGTCTCGACCCGGGTGGTCGCCGACGTGCTGCTCGACGTGCCGGGGCTCACCGAGCCGGCGACCGGTCGCCTGGTTTCGATTCCGGTGCCGCGCGCGCCCTCGCTCAACCAGGTTCACCTGCACTCCGGCCGCTACCCGCAGGCCGGACGGCGCGACGAGGTGCTCGCGAGCGACGCGTTCGCCCGCGCCAACTCGCTGGCGCTCGGCGCCACCTTGGGAGCTGTGATCCACGGCCGGTGGCAGCGGCTGCGGATCGTCGGCACGGCGAGCTCGCCGGAATACGTCTACGAGATCGGCGGCGGCCAGATCTTCCCTGACAATCGGCGGTTCGGAGTGCTCTGGATCGACGAGAAGCCGCTCGCGGCCGCGTTCGACTTGGCCGGCTCGTGGAACGACCTGTCGCTCACACTCGGCCCCGGCGCGCTCGAGCCGGAGGTGATCGCGCGGCTCGACCGCCTGCTCGGTCCCTATGGCGGGTTGGGCGCGTATGGACGCGAGGACCAGACCTCTCATCGCTTCTTCTCCGACGAGATCGCGGAAACTCAGGTGACCAGCTTGCTGCTGCCGGCGATCTTTCTGGGCGTCACCGCGTTTCTGCTCCACCTGGTGATGGGGCGCCTGATCGGTACCCAGCGCGATCAGATCGCGGTGCTCAAGGCGTTCGGCTATGGCTCCGGCGCGGTCGCCCGTCATTACTTCGCGATGGCGCTCGTGCCGACCGTCGGCGGTGCGGTGGTGGGCACGGTCGGTGGGCTCTGGTTCGCGGGGCGGCTGGCGGAGATCTACGCCCGCTTCTTCCAGCTCCCGGCGGTGCCGTTCGTGCCGCAGGTGGGGGTGATCCTGGCGGGTGTCGCCGCGGCCGGCGGGGCGGCGATCTTGGGCGCGCTCGACGCCGTTCGACGCGCGGTCGCCCTGGCGCCCGCCGAGGCGATGCGGCCGGAGACGCCCACCCGCTTCCGGCCCGGTCTCGCCGAGCGGCTGGGGCTCGCGCGGCGGCTGCCGCCCGCGGCGCGCAGCGTCCTGCGCCAACTGGAACGCCGGCCGGCCAAGGCGCTCCTCTCGGTGCTCGGCCTCGCGCTCGCGGTCGCGATCGTCCTGGTCGGCCTCTACATGTTCGACGCGATTGAAGTGATCAAGGACCTCCAGTTCCAGCTCGTGCAGCGCGAGGACGCGACCGTCCTGTTCCGCACCGCGATTTCCGGCGCCCCGCGCGAGCTGATGCACCTGCCCGGCGTGCTCGCGGTCGAGCCGTTTCGCGCGATTGCGGTCCGCCTGAGACACGGTCCGCGCGAGAAGCGAACGGCGTTGTTCGGCCTGCCCGCCAAGGGAGAGCTGCGCCGCATCGTCGACCGACATCGGCGCGCGTTCCGGCCGCCGCCGGACGGCCTGGTGGTCACTACCGAGCTGGCCCGGCTCATGGACGTTCGCCCAGGCGACCGGTTGACCGTGGAGGTGCTGGAGGGTCGCCGACCGGTGCGCGAGATGGTCGTCGCGGGCGTGGTGGACGAGCTGGTGGGCACCGCGGCCTATCTGGAGCTCGGGGCGGCGCGGCGGCTGATGGGGGAAGGGGAACTCTCTTCGGGCGCGTACTTAACGGTTGATCCACGCGCGGAATCCGCGCTCTACGCCCGGCTCAAGCGCCTGCCCGGAGTGACCGGGGTCGGCGCCCGGCGCGCCGCGCTCGCGAGCTTCGAGAAGACGCTTGCCGAGAGCTTTCGCATCTCAATCTCGTCGCTGCTCGGCTTTGCCTGCGTGATCGCGTTCGGCATGGTCTACAACGGCGCCCGCATCTCCCTTTCCGAGCGCGGACGCGAGCTGGCTTCGCTGCGCGTGCTCGGCTTCTCGCGCCGCGAGGTGGCGGCGATGCTGCTCGGTGAACAAGCGGCGCTCACGCTGTTCGCGATCCCGCTCGGCTTCGCGCTCGGGATTGGGCTCTGCGCCCTGATCGTCTGGCGCTTTCGTACCGAGCTGTTCCGTATGCCGCTCGTAATTTCCGCGAGCAGCCTTGCCGGCTCGGCCGGCGTGGTGATCGCAGCCGCCTTGATTTCGGCGTTCGCGGTTCGCCGCCGCCTCGACCGCATCGATCTGATCTCCGTGCTCAAGACCCGGGAGTGAACCCCTCATGACCACCCGAAAGAAACCCGCCGCCCGCCGCATCGTTCGCATCGCGCTCCGCGTCGCTCTCGGGTTCGCCGTCTTGGGCGGCCTCGCCTGGCTCCTCCGCCCCGAGCGGGTCCTGGTCGAAACCGCGGCGGTCGCCCGCGGCCCGCTCGAAGTCGCGCTCGACGCGGAGGGGGAGACGCGCATCCATCCGCGCTTTGTCATCGCCGCGCCGGTCGCCGGACGCCTGCTCGCGGTCGACCTCCACGAGGGGGACGCGGTGGCCGCGGGCGAGACCGTCGCACGCCTCGCGGTCGCGCCGCTCGATCCGCGCGATCGGCGCCAGGCGGAAGCGCAAGTCACCGCGGCGCGCGCGGCACGGGAGGAGGCGCTCGCGCGCGTGGCCGAAGCCAAAGCCGCGCTCGCACAGAGCCGCCTCACCCGCGAGCGAAGCGAGCGCCTGGCCGCCGTCGGCACTCTCGCCGCCGAAGCGCTCGACCAGGCGCGCACGGCGGAGCGCACACTGGCTGAGCTGCTCGACGCCGCGCGCCACCGCGCCGAAGCGGCGGCCGGCGAGCTCGCCGGGGCGCGCGCGGGGCTGCTCGAAGGGAGTGCCGAATCCGCCAACAGCGTCGTTCGCCTCACCGCGCCAATCGCCGGCCGGGTATTGCGCCGTTTCGAGGAGTCCGAACGGGTGGTCGCAGCGGGCACGCCGATCCTCGAAATCGGCGATCCGGCGCGGCTCGAAGCGGTGGTCGATGTGCTGTCAACCGATGCCGTGAGCCTGACACCGGGTACCGCGATGCGCCTCGACGTCGGAGGCGGAAAAACCCTGCCGGCGCGCCTGCGCGCGGTCGAGCCGGCCGCGTTCACCAAGATCTCGCCGCTCGGGGTGGAAGAGCAGCGCGTTCGGGTGATCGGCGACCTGCTCGCACCCGCGCCGGAGGTCGGCGACCGCTTTCGGATCGTCTCTTCGATCGTTCTCTGGCAGGGCGAAAACGTGCTCCAGGTCCCCGCCGGAGCGGTCTTCCGCACCGGAGAGGCCTGGAGCGTCTTCGTGGTCGAACAGGGGCGCGCCCTGCGCCGCGAGATCCGCGCCGGACACCGAAACGCGAACGCCGTCGAAGTCCTCGGTGGTTTGAAAGCCGGGGAGCGGGTGATCGTCTACCCGAGCGACCGGGTCGCCGACGGCGGGCGGGTGGTGGTGAAGGGCGATAGGTAGGGGTCTGGCGCGGCCAAGGATGCGGCCCTCAACCCCGCAGCTTCGCCCAGATCTTTTCGCTCAAGAAGCCGGCGAGAAAGCCGGTGAGTGCGGTGCCGGTGAAGCTCAAGGCAGGCAGGCCGTCGAGCTGGGTCCAGAAGCCGTCCAAGGGGATCAACTTTTCGAGAAACGACAGCAAGCCGAAGCTCGCGAGGCCGAGCGCGAACAGGCCGGCGATGATCGCGCCGCCGCCGAGTCGCGCCGCCTTCTGCCAGGCGGAGCTCTTGGTCCGCCGCGGGCGGTGGGCGATCAGGCTCCCCAAGAGGCCGGCTCCCGCGGCGACCGCGATCAGCGCCCAATCGAGCCCGTAGGTGATCGCGAGCGACCCCGCATCCAGGCAGGCGGCGCGCGCGGTGAGCTGGTAGGTGCCGTGCCGTTCGAGGTCGAGCGTCGCCGAGCCGCTGTTCGCGCCGGGGGCGAGGGTGATCTCGCGATTCTCTGATCCCGCATCCCCTTGGATTTCGAGATCCACCTTCAGCTCCTGCTCGACCGGCAGCGGCAGCCGGGTGAGCGGATCGACCAGCCGCAACGTGACGGTCGGGTGCGCGACCGCGAGCCCGCGGATCTTCCGCGCTCCGGATAGATCGAGCCGCCCGGGATCGGCCACGACATCGATGCCGAGCGGCGATGCGGGAGCGCTCCCTGCATAGAGGGCGGCGATTTCCACCTTGCCGGCGGTGCGGCCGACCACCACCGCGGGTTCCTGGCTCTGAAAGCCGTTGGCCGGAATGGTCAGTTTGCGCGGTTTGACCGACCCCGCCCGGCCGGTCGAGGTCAAGCTGATCTCGATCGGTTCGGGCGTTCGGATCGGCTTGTCGCCGACGGTCCAGAACGCGTCGATCTCGGCCGGACGCCAACCCCCGGCGCCGCACACCACCTCGGCGGGAGAGGCGTGGAGGACGACCCGCCCTTCCGGTGTGGGCGGCGTTGCCGGCGTGTCGACCGGGGGTGGCGGGGGAGCAGGTTCAGTGGTCGCCGGGGGCTGGGTCTCCGCGACCTGCGTTTCGATCCGCCGCAGCTCGGGGTTCTTGAGCAGGATCTCGTTCCATCGCCCAGCGGGGCGCTCTTTCACGTCCTTAAGGCTCAGCTCGCGCAGAACCATCGTGGTGCCGAGCCGCGTCGCGCCCTCCGGAGCGGCGCCGACGACCGGGGTCGATTCCGGTGCCGCGGCCGTCGTCTTCGGAGCTTCGAGCGTCGCTGCGGTCGCATAGGCCGGATCGAGCCGCACCCCCTTCGCCCGCGCCTCAATGTCGGCCAGCCCGGCGGTCTTGGGGGTCACCGCCACGTCCGCCCCGGCGCTGCCGGCCGGCAACTCGATCGTCTCGGGCAATCCGAGTGCCGCGTTGCTCGCGAGTTCGATCGTGACCGCCTGTGCGGAAGGAGCCGGGTGCCCTTGCCGGTCGATCAGGCGGATCTCGATCTGCCCCGCCTGACCGGCGACGAACCCCTCTTCGGGCAAACGGATCTCCAAACGCGAAGCGGGTGCGCTCGCGACCTGGGGGCTGTACGCCATCTTCTGGCAGCCAAAGAGAGCCGCGAGGACGAGAATCGAAGCGAGCGAGACGGCACGGCGCATGGTGAGAACCCCCAAGGAATTCGGAAACCGAGCCGACAGGCTAGAAAAAACGCGAAGGTTGCGCAAGCGGCGCGGGCATCACCGCCGCTTGCCGCGCCGTAAAAGCCGTGGCCGCCGCTGCGCTCCGACTACCGAGGGTGGCCACCCACCGCCGCCGCCAACCACCCCAGGCGAAGGCCGCGAGCAGTAGCGCGGCCGACGCGGCGCTGATTCGCAAGCCCCAGACGAACGATTGCGGGCGATATTCGAGATCGATCCGGCTCTTGCCGGCGGGGGCGAGGAGGCCGAGGTAGGCGTGGTTCGCGTAGGCGAGAGGCAGTTCCTTCCCTTCGACCGTGGCGCGCCAGCCGCGCCAGTGCGTCTCGCTGACCACGATCCAGCCGGGTTCGGCCAGGTCCGCGTCGATCCGCAGGCCCAGACCCCGCCGCACGGTGGCCAGCCGGCCGCGGGCGTTCTTCCGCTTTCTCGTTTCGACCTTCGTACCGATCGGCTCGATCGTCGATGTCTTGCCGAACGACTCGATCGTCGCCGTCCGGGCCAGGAGCCTGCCCGGGTCGCTGCCGATCACGACCTGGCGCGGCAGGAAGGCGCGGGGGAGCGCATGGCGGTTCTCGTAGAGGGCGAGGTCGGTGCTCTGCGCGATCGGCCGATACCAGGGCGGAACCCCTTTCGGATGCGGGATCAGCACGTAGCGGACGTTGAGCAGATCGAGGACCCTTTCGTCCGGGCGGCTGAAGCGCAGCAGGGTCCACGAATCGCCGGTCGGGTCGAGGGTGTTGCGGAGCCGAGCCAGGCGGCGGAGCGTCACGGCGTTGTCGCCGCGCGGATCTTCGAGTCCGTAGTGGGTGGCGGTGTTGGGCGGAAGCGCGAAATGAAGTGCCACCACGCGCTCGGGTTCGGAGGACTCGGGGATGGAGTCGAGCGGCGCCACCCGGGGAAAGAACGCTCTCCTCTCCTGGGGGCGAAACAGGTAGTCGCTCTCGGAGCGGCGCTCCGCGAGGTGCGCCATGAGCAGCAGGAGGAGGATCCCATCGCGTGGGCGCGCCACGCCCAAAAGGAGCGCACCGAGCAGGGCGGGCAGCACCAGCCAGGCCGTCCGAGAAAGGTAGGTCGCCGCGTCGAGCCCCGAGGCCGCGGCGCCCGGCCAGAACAGATAGGCGACCAGCGCGAGGGCGGCCGCGGCGGCCGCGATAGAAAGCGCGGGGGCGAGGCGGCGGGGCAGCGCGGGATCGCGTGAGTCCCAGGCGTCGATCGCCGCCGCGGCGAGCAGCGCGAGCCCGAACGCGGCGACGAATGCGAGGCGGCGATTGAGCGTCAAGTCGAAGATCGGCAGCCGCGCGAGCAGCTCGTGGACGGGCCGGTAACCGACCCCCGCGAGCACGCCGAACAGGTAGAGCGCCCCGCCCGCCAGAGCGAGACGGCGACGGGGGCCGGCGAGCCCGGCGACAGCCAGGGCCAGGATCAACCCGCCCGAGAAGGCGCGGTCGGGCGAATAGAGCGCGAAGCCGAAGGTGGGGTTCTGGCCGACCTCGTCGTTTTCGATCCCCCAGACGAACGGCACGAATTCGGCGCGCAGCAGCGCCGCCGCTTCCGCCGTCAAGCGGGCGTGAAAGGCGCGATCGTGCGCGCCGTGGCGGTGGGCGTATTCCGCCGATTGGCCGATCGCGTCGAGGTGGGGGAGGACGAAAAAGGCCGAAAGAGCGGCGGCCGCGAGTCCGGCTGCGAGCGCGAGGCCGACCGCCCGGCCGAGCGGGCGAACCTGCCGCCAGGGGAGCGCGGCGACCGCAAACAGCGCGGAGAAGGCGACCACGTGCGCGGTGGATTCCTGGTGACCGGAAAGCAGCAGGAGGGTGAGCGCCGCGCCCAAGAGGGCGACGTTACCGATCTTCGCGTCGCGCGCCAGGCGAACCGCGGCGAACAGGACGAAGGGAAAAAACGCGATCGTTTGCGCCAGGGGCCAGAGGTGCCAAAAGAGCAGGAAGCCCGAGCTGCTCCAGGCCACGGCGCCCACCAGCGAACCCCGGCGGGAGAGGCCGAGGGTGGCGAACGCGAGGAAACCGCCGAGGCCGGCGATCGCGAGGGTGAGCCCGGCGACCAGTGCGGCCTCGTCCTCGATCGGCACCAGCAGGGCGAGCAGGTTGACCGGCGCATAAGGCGCCGCCTGCCCGAGCCCGGCGAGCGGTTCGCCCGCACGACTGAACGGGTTCCAGAGCGGCCATTGGCCTAAGGCGTAGGCGTGGCGTACGGCGGCGCGCCAGGGCAAGATCTGCGCATACGGATCGTGATAGATCCCGGCGCTCGGCGCCCGGCCGGCGAGCAACTCCCGGTGCCCTTCGAGCGGCTCGATCCGGTAGGCGCGGTCGATCGGGCTCAAAGTCCGGCCGGTGACCAGAGCCGGCCCCACGAAGAGGAGGGGCGCCAGAATTGGGATCGCGGCATCGCGCCGCCGCATGCCGCACCCGAGGTGGAGCGCGCCGGCCGCGATCGCGGTGGTCGATAGAAGGTAGAGAAGGATCGGCCAGAGCGACACAAAGTTCTCCCAAAGGATCAGGTGAAGTCTGTGACCTCATACGCGGCTGGAGATCTTTTCGTTGCGTTCGAGTGAACTCCTCCGTCTTTGTCGCGCAGATTTGGTTCTGCGGTTCCGCCTCCGTCCCGGCTAAAACTCCCCGACGAACGAAATCTCCGGCCGCAGGCGGGCCGTCGCTGCGGCTCCCACGCCTGCCGCAGCCACTACTATCGCGGTTCACCGTCAGGAGAATGGGTGTGGAGTGAGATTGAGGTCCGAATGGAGCCGGACCTCTCTTCCGCAGAGTTCGCAACCGAGGCGCTTGAGTCGATCCGTCAAGTGAAGTCGGCGCGATCGGGGACCGAACCAAAGAGGTAGAAAGCCGGGCACTATGGCGCGAACGGCATAGAGACCTTGCCGGGCGAACGTAGGGTGACTCAGGTTCTTGAAGTATGGAGCGGTTCCTGACGATCTCAATCGAGCGTCGAGTTCCAAAAGGATGCGTTGGAGGTCGAATCGAGTGCCTTCGTGTGGTCCGTCTTCATCGAGATCTTCGATCGAGACGGGTGGCACATCTAGGGAGTCGAGGAAGGTCAGGGCTTCCGAACTCTCGTCGGCCGCGAAAAACCCGAAGTGATCGGCCGGACTCGAAATGCTCTCTGGATTGAGCCAGAGTCGGCGATAGTCCTCCCGCTTAGCTGCGGCGAGGTCAGCCGAGAATCCCGTCAGGTCCTGGAGCGCGGTCGCGCAGGCGGCGGCGTAGGACAGACGGCTGGCGGCGGCGCAGTAGGAATAGGCACCACGTCCCTTTCGGCGCCGTCGCGCCAATGCGAACACCGTTGGCGCCGATCCATCGATCGTGATGTCGAAGAAGTCACAGCGATAGGCTGGAAATTCGAGCTGCCAGCGGCGCCAGAGGATTTCAAATGATTCGCGATGGATCGAGGCGGGGTCGATCCGATGACACGGGCGACGCAAGGTCCAGGTCACAAGGAGGCAATCGCGTTCGATCGCTTCGAAGAGTGCGAATAGGGCCGCCTCGTCCAGCGAGGAGCCAACCGCGCATCCATTCGTCGTACCGTGGAGGTACGTCGGCTCATCCGAGAGACGATCCACCTCGAACCAGATCTCTTGCGCGGGGACGAGGCGAGCCTTTTCGCTGCCGATTTGCAGGGCCCACGTCCAGTGGAGCGGCACTCGGTGGTCGTAGGTCGCAAGGGCGGTGCCGAAAGGATCTCCCGGGCCGCGGCCGAAGTGGAGATCGCGAGGATCGACCGCTTGGTCGCCAAGGGATTCGAAATGAGCAAAGACGAGCGGATCCTTCGGGCGATGGAACGCCACTTGGAGGCGCTCAAGGGCTTCGCACTGCGCGGCTGCGCGTGCGAAGAGCGGCAATTCGGACTTGCCGTAGCAGCTCTCGATCTTGCGGCCTCGATTCCAGCTGACCTTCGACGACACGTAAGGGAGGCACGCGAAGTCGTAGATCGGGCGGCACTCTCGGATCGGTCCCACGGCGGGCGACACCCAAGCGTCCAGAAGGGGGGGCGGCCCAGAGCGAAGGTTTTCCGCGACCTTGGTCGAAGCAATGGCGAACGGAGATTCGGGACTACCAGGCTTGAGCGTCGCGCCATCCTCGAGCCGCTCGATGACTTGCGGTGCGAGCCGTGGATGAGGAAGGGGCCGGTGGACCTCCACCTCGGAGGTGATGAGGTCGCATCGGGCGACGGAACCAGGCGCCCGCAGCGCGAAGAGGACAGGGATCACGTCGGCGATGATCTCGCTGTAGATCGCGGGGAATTGCTTGGAAGTCGCGGCCCACACCGATTCGATCGGCTGAGTGGAGTAGCCGTCGATCAGCCAGTTTAAGACCGATGCGATTTCGACCCGCTCAGATTCGGGCGCATTCTCCCTTGGTGCCTCTGGCTCAAAGACCAGGATCGAGTGCAGGTCGACCAGGACGAAGAGAGAGTGGGAGAGCGGCGATCGATTTTCGGCGACGAACCGACGATAGGTTCCGAGGAGGGTCCCCAAATACACCGACTTCGTATCGTTGCTCAGGCGCTCTTCGATCTGACGCCGCAGGTTTCCAAAAGGTTCGCCGCTGAGACTTGGTTCGACGTCGAGCCTGGGGGAGGAGGTCTCGCTCATCGGCGGGGCTCGTTGGTCGCACGCGGCTCGCGATCGAGGTCGAATCGAGCCTTCGATTCGACGAGTGCGCCGATCCAGGTTGAAAGGCCGAGAGCGCAGACGCGGCCAATGGCGACGAAATTCGATCGAGGCAATCCACCGAGCGACCTCTGGTTGCTCATCACCCTTTCGGCGATACCGAGCTCGGAGGGAGTGATCGCTACGCTCGGTCGCAGAAAGTTCTCGGGCCAGTTCGGCCGAGAGAAGCAACGCCACGCCTCGCGCGCGAGGGTCTCGGCGAGGGCGAGCGGGAGCTTTCTCGAGACGGAGATCTCGTCGGGAGCACCGCTGGTCGCTACCAGGTGGAATCCCTCCCAGAAAGCGACGCGTCCCGGGAGGTGTGCGGTACGGGTTCCGACTACGCCTGCGAGGTAGGCGAGGCCCCGAGGGCTCTGTGTGATCGCGAAGAGATCGACCTCCTCCCAGGCGAAAGTGGCAAAGGCGAGTTTCTGAGTGACGAGGCGCTCCTCGAGGCGAGCGAAAAGGGCTTTCCGCGAGGCCGCTACAATCAACTCATCGTCGGCCGTCTGGGGCCAGCGGAGAGTTCCGACGGCCGCATCGCTAACGCAATCGAGCAGGGTGAAGACGATCTGGTCCCGTCGCGCACGGAGTTCCGAGTGAGCGAGCGATTCTCTTCGCAGGCTCAGGGCGGTGGTTTCCGCGCGGAGGCCGATCGCGGTTGCGAAGTAGCCTCGGACCGCGACCTGCGACCTGGTCACCGCCAGCGGTAGCTGTGGCACCTCAGCGAGCGTGACCGTCGGCAGTATGCGGGAAAAGGTCGCGAGACCCGTCCCGTCGAGACGCGAGAGGCGAGCGAGGAGCTTGATGCCTCCGCTGTCTGCGAGCTGGTAGACGGCGAGGCGGTCGTCCGGGGTCACGCGTAGAGCGTGGATCGCGAGCCAGCGGGCCCAGGTCGACCGAAGCAGCCTCTCGGCCTCGTCGGTTCTCGCCGCCTCGGGACTACGCAGGATCACGACGAGGTGGCCACGCAACGGGTGGCCGAGATCGCGCGCGAGCCGCTCTTCGAGCTGGTCGGGGGCGACGAAGCCGAGGCGGAGCAGCTCGGAGTCCCGCCGCGTCGGTGGCAGGTCGTCAAGCCAGACCGCAAGACGCCGATCTTGTATGCGTGCCTCCACTCGGAACGTTTCGCCGAGATTGGCGAGGACGGCTCGCAAGCGGGGGAGCTCGGTCGCCGCCAAAGCGTCCGTGTCGTCCACGGCGCCGCATCGCCGCAACTGGTCGAGGTAATTGGCGATCCACGCGCGTCGAGAGTCGCCAACGGCCTCGAGGAGGTCGGCTTCCGAGGTGCGGCCGTCGAGGTGTGGGGCGAGCCGCTCGTGTACGGCGCGCGCGGCGCCACCCTCCAGATCGAACCTGCCGCGGCGGCCAATGACGACGAGCGATCCGTTTGCATCGAAGAAGAGCGCCGTTGGGTCGAGCCGTGGGCGCTGGGTCCTCACGGCTCGACCTCCACCGCATCGGGCGGCGCGAGCCCAAGATCAATGAGGGACACCGCGAGTTCGTCAAGTCCATCGAGCCCGAACGCGCGATGCACGATGTCGTCGAGGAATAGATCTCTTGAGTCGGCTTCGAGCCCGCGCTCGACCGCCTTCTGTAGGATCGCTTGAGTTGCTCGCCCCGCTTCGGTCCAGAGCGAGCGGGCGCCGCGAACTCCGAGCAGCCAGGTCAGCCGTGCGGTCACCACCGCGACCACGAGCACGCAACCTCGGAATGGACGGCTACCTGGCAGCGCGGCGGAGTTCATCGTCGAGGAGACGCTCGCGGCCGACGAGATCGCGAGTCGTTCGAGTGCTGGGACGTCCGATCGCAGGTGATAGTAGCCGGGAGCAAGGCCGCTCACCGACCAGGAGGCGAGGAAAATCTCGACGGGACGCAGCCGTCGAGGCTCGGGAAGCCCGCCTCGCGCGACGATGCTTGCGAGGTCGTCGGCCTGAGGAACCGCAGGGGCGATCTCGTGGGCGAGCGATCGCAAGAGATCCTCAAGGGCCGCTGGAATCGTCCGTCGATTCGCAGAGCCACTTTCTGTGGATAGCGATGCCCCCAGGTCGATCGCGACTCGCCCAGGGTAGCGCTTTGTGGCAGTGGCGAGAATTCCGCATGCAATGGGGTCGGCCAGCTCGACTCGCGCCTTTAGGGACAGGGCTCGCACCTGGTGAGGCCGAAGCTTCGCGGCCTCGGCGAACAGCTCCGCGGCCGTTTCGAGCTGGGAGGTGAGTTCCGCCTCGACTCGTGACGAGAGGATCTGTTCCGCGGTGATGCCCATCGTTGCCTCCCCGACTCAGGCGAATGGGTGGACGAGCCGATTGAGGTCGTCGTCCGCCAGCGGCGCAGTCGCCAACCCCAGGCGCATCGGCAACTCCCGCAGTCGGAGCCCCCCGAGCGCGGGTCGACAGTGGGCGCCATTGAGAGGTTGAAGGCCAGGTGCGAGAGCACGCACGACACGGAGCCCGAGAGAGGCCAGATCGGGAGTCGTCACCTCGACCGCAACGGCGCGATGGCCAAGGTCTTCGAGCCCCTCGAACAGGACTTCGAGGTCACGATCCGCTCGACCCGTTGCGCGATCGGGAATCTCTCGCCAGTGGACGGTTTGTCGCGAGCTCCAGAGAAACGTGAGGTCATCGTGGCGCGCTGGATCGGCGTAGACCACGGGGTGGTCGCTGAATTCGCGGACATCGGAGAAGTCGCTCGCGAAACGGCGCCGAGGCTCGATCAGTGAGTCGCGCTTCCAGGAGATTCGCGCCTGAGCCGCTTCGAGCAGGGCCTTTCGGGCCGCAGCGAGACTCGAGGAGCGGGCAGCGCTGCCGAAGGAGGGACGCCCTTTTTCATCGAACAGAATGGCAATGACCACCGAGAGCGGTAGGTCTAGGTGGGCGTCGAGAAGGACGCAGGAGAACCCAGCAGCGGCGAAACGGGATCGGACGAATCGCCCCAACTCGTCGTCCGGATCAAACTCTACGCGCGGTACGGCGAGGCCCGCGAGCCAGACGATCGCGACCGCGTCCCGTTCAGCGACCTCCGAAAGCGCCGAGAGCGCGGCCGATTCACGATTGGCAGCAAGCGCCAAGCCCGTTGAGGTGCAGTCGGTGAAAAAGGGTTCGTCTTGGGGATACCTATACGGGAGATAGACAAACGGTGCGGGGACTAGGACCGAGGCGCCCGACGATAGATCAGTGCCG
The DNA here is from genome assembly GCA_031404815.1 of Holophagales bacterium. Taxonomy (GTDB): domain Bacteria; phylum Acidobacteriota; class Thermoanaerobaculia; order Multivoradales; family UBA5704; genus DASYKS01. The sequence goes on from JANNIH010000051.1 coordinate 23,760, forward strand.
CGGACCCAGGATGTTCTGGTTCCACGGTCGAACGGCCGAGGAGTGTCATCGAGAGAGGTTGCGAACGCCGTGAGCTGAGGCGACGAGTGGAGCGCGAAAGTCTCGGGGTCGAGCGCAGGCTCGTCGAGCTCGTTCCAACTCGCCGTCGTCAAGGTATCACGGTCGTAGAAGTGTGCGGAATAGCGCTCGGCAACCTCGCCGATGGCAGCGGCCCTTGCGCGGTCCTCGGAAACATCGACGCCGCAGCCGAATCCCCCGAGAGCACTCTCGGCGATCGACATGAAAACGCGCGGATCGTCACCGTCGATGGGAAGCGAGAAGCAACGGCGAGCGACGCCGACTTCCGCATCCACCAAGGTCTCCAGAGGGGAGTACGGGCGGTCGCGCGGTTCAAGGTTCATCCGCCGTCCCCGCTCGAAGGGTTCGCCTCGAAGTGACTGGTCCAGGCCGCGGTCGGGGGCGACCCCGCCGCGCGCGCTCCACAGGCGGGGCATCGCGGTAGGCGGAGCGCGTGATGGGACCGCCAGTCGTGGCGATCGAGTGAGATCTCAAGCCAGCGATCTAGCAAAAGAGGTTGGACCTCGGCAACTGGGGAGAGGAGAAATCGTTGGACCTCGAGAGCGCAGAGCTGCGCTCCGATCTCGAGAGCAGCAGGGCTCCAGGCATCCGCAGGGCGTCGAATCTCGGGATGCAGAGCGCGGAGGTCGGCGAGGCCGTGGGCGGCACCTCGCGCGAGCGCTCGACGACGCATGATGCATTCGCAGCAGGCCGTTTGCCAGGGCAGAAAGAAAGGGCCGAGCCGAAAGGAGAACCCGTCGATCTCGAGCGGAATCCAGGGCAGCCCTCGTTTGAGCGAGAACTCATTGGCCCGGGCGAGCAGCGTCGGGCGAGGTCCGAAAGCCGCCACCACAAAGGCCTCGCGATCGGGCGCGATCTGCGCGAGATCCTCCTCTGGCGTGAGCTGGAGGAGGGCTGTTCCCTCGGTGGCGATCGCCGACGCCAGCAAGGCGCGAGCCAGCGCTTCGCCAAGGGGAGGGTCGGCGACGACGGCGATCGACGATCTCGCGAGCCGCTCCATCGCCACCGCTGCGGAAAGGCCCAGATCCGCAAGGGCGCGAATGAGCTCGGGGCGCGGATTCGGTCCTTCGACCGCGGCGGGATCGAGAAATCCGTGCGCACCTAGGGCCGCGAGGAATCGTTCGACGGGTTGGCGCTCCTCGGAACTCAAGGAGGCAACGATCTGGCCAAAGGTCCGGGTGCCATCCAGAAGTCCGAGGACCGACATCGCGGGTCCGCGCAGCCGGAGGAAGCGGTCACCGAGCGCGAGGACCAGACCACCATCGGGTCCCGAGTAGCGCTCGGTTCCTGGCCGAAGGGCGATCCGATCCTCGAGACCGAAGTTCACGTGCGGCCTCCCAATAAGAACTCACCGACGCTGGTCGCTCGATAGTAGTTGGTGCCCGCCGCGCGTGCGAAGTTATCGGAATCGCCCGCGCCGAGGGCACAGGCCGCGAGCCCCAGAGCTTCGGCGACGAGGTACAGGGTTTGATAGAGGCCTCCCACTTCCTGAAGGAGGAGGTGGTAGGCGATCGACTGGTACTTCCAGGAGAGACGTCGAAAGCGCGCGGAGAAAACGAGGAGGATCGACGGCTCCTCGTCGAGACAACCCGTGCCGCGGCGGGCTTCGTTGAGGAGATCGTCGATCTCGGCGCTTGGCCCGCCGATCGGAATCAGCGCGTGCTCGCGCGCTTCGTAGCGATAGAGCCCGCGATCGAGTTCGGGACATCGCGCGACGATGACGTAGGTGTCGAGCGGATGAAGGCTGCCTGGACTCGGATATGGCTTCTTGATCAAGAGTTCATCGCCGGATTTGGCGACGGAGATCACGCGGCAAGAAAAATAGAGGAGTCGGCCGAGCGCGTCCAGGGGAACGGGCGCGGTGCTGTAGCGCGTACGTCGCGAAGCGAGCAGCTGATCGATCGGGGCGAGCGGTTCACCGACGGCAGGACGCAGCAGAGGGATCGGTCGCTCGCAGACGTCGTCGACGAAGGCGGGCTCCGCCTCCAGGCGTCCGCGCCAAGGGTAGGTTGCGCCCACGGGGTGAGGGTTACGGCCGCGGCGGCTGTGAACGTGGAAGAGCAGGTCGTGGAACTCCCAAGGAGCGAACTCATCACCGTCTTCGGAGGCACGGCCCTGATCGTCAACTTCGACGAGCCAGCCGTTTGCGATACACACGCCAAGCAAGCTGGCGACCACGCCCCGTTTCTCTGCAGTGATGACGGCGTCAAGGATTGCTCGAGGAGTCGTCGGTCGGATGAAGTGGAAGAGGATCTCGAACGCCGCGCCACCTTTGATACGCCGCGAGTTGCCGACCAGAGGCTGTTCGAGAACGAAGCCGTCCTCGGCGGGGCGGATCGACAGGAACCGCGAGAGGCGAAGTCGCCGATCGACGTCGATCTCGGCCCCTTGGGCGAAGTCAGACGAAGAAGCTGTTGTAGTCACAGAGTGCCCGATAGTAGTCGTCGGTTTCGTAGAGCTCATCGTGAGGTCCCGAGGCCTTGACCCTTCCTTCGGCAAGGACAACGACTCGATTCGCCTTGCGGACCGTGCTCAGGCGGTGGGCGATGGTGATCGTTGTCCGATCTCCGACCAGGCGTTCGATCGCTGCCATGACACGCTTCTCGTTCTCGAAGTCGAGGGCCGACGTCGGCTCGTCGAGGAGCACGATCGACGGCTTGCGGAGCAGTGCGCGGGCGACGAAGAATCGCTGCTGCTGTCCTCCCGAGAAAAGGCGATCGGCATAGGTCGTCTCAAGGCCGTGTTCCAATTGATCGACCAAAGATTCTAGGTCTACCCAACGGAGAACCTCGCGAATCCGGTCCACTTCGATCTCGTCGTCGAGGCCCAGGGTCAGGTTCTCTCGGAGGCTCGAGCCGAACAAGACATCTTGCTGGCTGACCACGCCGAACTTGCGGCGGTAGACGTTCTTGTCGCCGCAACTCGCGAGATCGATTCCTTCGATCCGCACCACTCCTTTTTGAGGGTGAAGGAATCCGAGCAGGAGGCGCAGGAACGTGCTCTTGCCTGCTCCGCTGCGACCGATCAAGCAGATCTTCTCGCCCGCGGCGACTTGGAGATCAAATCCGCAGAGGACAGGCGGGCCGCTGCGATAGGAGAACTCGACGCCCGCGAAGTGAATCAACGGCGCGGCGGGCAGTGGTGATTCGGCTGTGACGAGATCGGTGTTGGCAGAAGCGATGCGGAGAGGCGCCGCTGCGGATGTCGACGCGTCGAGGTAGCGCTGCGCGACCTGGTTCTCGTCGGGGAGGTCCAGGATCTCGAAGAATTTGGAGATGTTGACCGAAAGGCGAGAAAGGATCTGAAAGAGGATCGCCAGTTCGCCGACGGGCTGCAAGAGCAACCCCGCAAGCACGTAGAGGGACAACGCTTCGGCGATGCTCAGGTGATTCGCGAACACCTGGTTAAAGGCCACGCTCACCGCGACGACGAGAGTTACGAGTCGGAGAACGGTCGCGCTCTGGCCGAGTCCAATGTCTGCGGACGCTTCGCGGTACTCGGCTTCGGTCTTCTTCTCAACCAGGGTCTGGATGTCGCTCGAAACTCGTACCGTCGCCGCGAGCGCCTTGATCGTGAGCAGACCGTCGAGGACTTCGATCATCTTGCCGACCAACGGGTAGTTGAGGGCGAGGGTCTCTTGGCGAAGCTTGCGCAGTCGGCGAGACTGCCCTGCCGTGTACGCGAAGAGCAACGCGGAGCCCGCGACGAGTGAGAGGAAGACCGTGGGTGACACGAACAGAACGACGGTCGCCACGGTGACTACCGAGACCATCAACTGGCCTCCGCGAATCAGGATCTCGGTGAATTGACCCGTGATCGACATCGCGTCGATGATCCGTTGGAAGAGATTCGCGCGCTGACGGAACGCCAGGAAGTCCTCGACGTCGACGTTGAGGATCTTTCGGTAGTACTGCAGGACGAGGTCGCGATTGAGTAAAGTGGAGACGCGGGATCGCAAGCGGCCGATGGCGAGACCTGCAACGGCCTCGAGCACGCCGAGGGCAAGGAATCCAGCCAAGACCAAGATTAGGGTGCGCTGATCGCGCGCGACGACCGCGCTCTGAGCCGCAGCGAAGAGCCGTGGGATAGCGACGGCGGTGAGCGCCGCCGCCAAAGCCAGCGTTCCCGCCATTGCCAGGCGGAACCGATGGGGACGGTAGTTGCCTAGGAATCGCCGAAGGTCTCGCCATCGAACCGCGCGTTCGCTCGACGGCTGGAGCCACTCGTTGTTCTCGATCCAGCTCATCAGCACCAGCCCTTTCCGCTTAAAGGTCGTCCTCGGCTGCGACTATAACAGGGAGTTTAGACTAATGGCGACGGGAATGTATAGAGTCTGTCCAGAAAAAGTCTTGACAGAGAGTTTCAGTTGGGGTGATACTCTGTCCATGTTCTGCTCAAGTCCCTTCAAAATGTTATCGCCGACACGCAACCCCTCGCCGCGAAGGGGAGTGTTGGTTCGGTGAAGCGCACGGTGAGCATTCCGCTCGCCGTGGCCAGCGAGGCAACGCCGGCTGTTGATTGCCGGCCAACTACAAGGAGAAGCGAACATGACGACCGACCGTTTGCAGATCGACCTCAGTGACCTGGCTGTTGAAGAAATCCAGATTTTGGTTCAGGAAGGCAGTCGCGGCCTAGCCGAGTTTGCGGCTTCCTCTTGCGACAACTGCAACTGCGGCACCTGTTCGTGCGGCACCAAGAAGCCAGCGCTTGAATCCGAGATCTTCAGCTAGCCCCATACGGGGTTGAGCTGACGGTGTTGAGCACGCCGAGAGCAGGATCTGTTTAGAAAAATACTTGACAGCCGGCTTCGGTCGGTTCATGCTCTCTCGATGAACTGTCTAGGCTATGTCAATGTATTTCCGCCGACACGCGCCTCTCGCCGCGGAGGGAGCGCTGGGAGGCGGAGCGCGCGGTGAGCATTCCGCTCGCCGTGGCCAGAGAGGCAACCGCCGGGCATTGATTGCCGGCTAACTACAAGGAGAAGCAAACATGACGACCGACCGTTTGCAGATCGACCTCAACGACCTGGCTGTTGAAGAAATCCAGATTCTGGTTCAGGAAGGCAGCCGGGGCCTGGCCGAGTTCGCGGCTTCCTGCTGCAAAAACTGCAACTGCGGCACCTGCTCTTGCGGTCAGCAGGAATCCAGCGGTGCGCTCGGCGGGAGCGGTTCGCTGTTCGGCTAACGCTAACTCCAGGCCCAACGGTTCGTACCGTGATTCTTCAGCTAGCCCATTAGGGCTGAGCTGACTTCGCGAACTAGGAGTTTCTGCCTTGCAACAACTTTTCGTCTCCGAACTTCCGACTCTTAATCGATCTCGCGGGACGAGATCGGCGCAGGGCGAGGGAGGGGACGGCCCGCGCGGCGAATGGCAGCCGGCTGTCGAGCTACTCGCGATTCGCCGCGCGGGTTCATCTTTCACCAGTCGGTTTCGACTCCGCTTGCCGAGCTTCGCGATGTTGATGCGCGAGTACGAGGCCGCGACGGAGCGAATAGCCCATCAACGCCGTGATCTCACCGATGCCATCCATCGGCGAATTCCACAGAGTGAACGCTTCGTGCGTCGAGAACTACTCGCCCTCAAGCGCGCCCTTTTCAGCGGCCGCGACCTGGCGCTGATGGCGCGACCTGGAGAGCTTGTCCCCCCAGACATTGCGCATCCCTCCGTCGAGCTGAGTGCCTTTGCTGCCGCGTTGGAAGCTCTTGTTGCAGAACGCATCCCCCAGATCTTGGAAGAAATCCGAGAAGCCGTGGTTCACGCGCTCGACGATCGCGAGTTTCGTCTGGCGATCGCTGCCGCCAGCCCCGACCTCGCGGCCGATCTCACGCCGGCGAAGCTCCATACCGAAGAGGTGTTCGCGGTCGCACGCGGTGTCTCGACGTATGCGGCGCGTTTCTTCAGCAAAGCGAATCCCTTTCACGCGTTTGCGCGGATCGACCCCAGCGTACGCGGTGATGTCCCCGCGACATCGGGTTACGAGATCGTGCTCGATCACGTCCACCTGCGGGACCTTGAGCGGAGGGTAGTCGAATGGGCGGGACTGCGCCCTGACCTCTTCGTCGCGATCGCGCCCCATCAGGTCGGGAACGATCATTACCAGTTCTGGGTGCATAAAGGAGGCGGGTTGGCGATAGTCCGATTGCGATCCTCCGCCGCCCTGGATGCCCTCGTCACTTGGTTCGCCGATTCGCACCGACTCGGGAGCCCTTGCGCCCGCCTTCATGAGATCTCGACTTATCTTGCTACGCAAGCGGAGGAGGCTTCGTCGGACGCAATCTCAAATTGGCTGCTTCGCCTGTCGGATCTCGGCGTCTTGACGCTCTATGGGATCTCGGATTTTGATCGCTTTGCGGAGGAACTGAGCGAGCTTGCAAACAATCACGCCGACCTTTCCGACGAAGTTCACTTCCTCGGCTCCGTTCACCGTACGATTGTCGATCTCGACGGCCTCGAGGCGGCCACGCGTAGGCTTTCGTCGCCTTCGAGGAGTGGTGCGAACCAGGGGCCGATCCCGTTTCGGGTCAACGCCCTCTTCGAGGCGGAGGCGTCGCGGTACCACGAGGCGGCGGCCGAGGTCGCATCCGACCTGCGACGGCTCGCCCCGCTATTCGCGGTCGAGCATAACTTCTCGGCAACCCGTCGGCGCATGGCTGCGTTCTATCGTTCAAGACTCGCCGCTCGCCAGGGCGCGCGGTCGCCGTTTCTCGATTTGATGGCAGAGTACCTGGCGGAGGAAGGCAACGCCCTCCGTGTACCGCCAGAGTCACTCGAGATGATGAGTTTGCGCGAACGGTGCGCATCGCTCCACGGATCGATCGACGAGAGCCAGCTAGAAGACCTCCTGCTTCGGATCGCGCCGGTTGAGACCACGGATCGCCCCAGCCTCTGTTTCAATGGACCATTCGATGCCGTGAAGCGGCGGTATTTTGTCTCCAACGTCTTTGCGGGTGATGGGCGTTTCGTGTCACGCTACCTGGTCCGGCAGCGCACGTCGCGGCCGGCTCGAAGCGCCCAAAGTGCAGACCTCGAGGTGGAAGTGGCTCTGCCGCCGTGGCCGGACCTCAATGCGGTCACGCCAGGCTGCGCGATCGGCTGCGGTTTCGAGACTCGCTTCGCGCATCGCTATGCCGAGTGGATCTCGCCTGCTGCGATCGAAGTGGCCTTGGAGGCAGGGACTCTCGTGTATCGACATCGCGGGTCGAATCGTCGACTTCGCCTTCGCTATCGAGGATGCCTGCTCTCAGAGTTTCTGCCGATCGAGGTCCAGCTTCTGCTGCTCGATCAAGCGGACGCCTTCCACAACCCTTTTCTAGCGAGCGACGTGCCTCTAGCCCAGGAAACGCTCGAGATCTCAGAGGTCCGCTTTCGGCAAGTTGTGGTGCGGCGTCGCGAATTGCGAGTTAGGGCGTCAGCGATCCTCGGCGACGGCACTCGGCATCGAAACCAGGGTGGTGATCTCGTTCGAGACGCTCTCCGACTGCGGGAGCGAATCAGGTCAATATTGCCCGAAGAGTTCGCCGAGCTGTGGTTCTATCGCCTACTCAACGGCAGAGGTCGCTTGGCGAAACCTCGCTTCCTCGACCTCGCGTCACCCTTGAGTTCCGAGGCTTTTCATCGCTTCCTTGGGCGCTCTTCCGCCGTCGACACGGTCTGCCTGTCCCCACTCGACCCGCCGATCGAGAACTGCTTCGTCGAACACGGGCAACCCTGGGCGACCGAGCTTATGATTGAAGTATGAAGATGCAACGCACCTTGAGCCCGAGCCGCTGGTTTAGCGTTCACGCTTTCTTCGCTGATACCTGTGAGCCGTTCTTGATCGAGCGGCTTACCCCATGGCTCTCAACGCCGGAGGCGCGGCGGCTGGTGAAGCGCTTTTTTTTCATCCGCTACTCGGAGGGGGGCCAGCACTTGCGGCTGCGATTCCAGCCGCGCGACGGGTCGACGCAAGAGGAGCTGGGCGGTATCGTGAGGGACCTCGTCGAGGCGCCGAGCGAGAGTGGTTTCGTGCGTCTGGCCAAGGTACCCTACGATCGGACCGAGCACTATTTCGGCGAATCGCTCGCGTCGGTCTACTCGGAGCTGCTCAACCAGAAGACGAGCGAATTGGCGCTCGATCTCCTTTCGCAGGTCCAGGGTGGGCGCCTCCGGCTGTGGTTGGTACTGGTCGGGATGTTCGATCTCTTGTTGCCGAAAGGCATGGAGGCATATCGGATTCGCGATCTGTGCGACCTAGGGGAGTCGATCTGCCGCGATCACCAGTTTTCGCTTCCAACGGATCATCCGCCCTCGCACGAGCTCCTGGCGACCGCGCACCGAGCGTCGGGTCAAGTGGCGCAGGGATTTGGCCATCTGGATCGGTTGCGACGCACGCGTCGTTTTCTGGATCGCGCCAGTCAGTCGCGCGATCGAGGTCGACGGGTCGCGGCTCACGCCCTTCACTTGCTGGCCAACAAGCTCGGATTCACACCGACCGAGGAACTCGCGGCGGCTCGCCTCCTAGCGGCGATGCGAGCCGAGAGTGTTCCACCACGGTTGGCCGATGCCTGCGCGGAGGCTCAAAGATGACGACCCTCTCTCTGGGTTCACTCGACCCTGATTCGACGACCGACTCGTCGGTTTCCTGGCGCGCGTTCCATGCTTTCGCCACCGATCTCGATCGTCTTGTCGTCGACTGCGTGGCACCGTTCTTCGAGCGCGAGGATCTGGGGCTCATGCGTCGGTTTTGGGAGCGCCATTACGCGGGTGGTGCCAACCTCCGGATCCGCCTGGGCGGCGACCCCGCTGCCGTGGAAAGGGCGGGCGGAGAGCTGGTCGCTGCGATCGAACGACACTTCGCCTCAAACCCGAGCGAGCCTGCACTGGACTACTCGCAGGAGCGCGCCGCAGCCCTCCTCGAGCGCGAAGAGGTTTCGGTACAAGGCGAAGATCTCACCTATCGTTGCGATATCGTGGTTGAGCGCCCCTATCCGATCCACGAAGATCGGTTCGTTTCGACTGAGGCACGTTGGCTGATGGAGGATTTTCGCCACGATCTCGTACCGCTCGTGGTGGCGATCCTGCGGCGCCCGCTCGCTCGCCGCGAGCTGATGCTGCGCTTTTTCTTCTTCCAATCGCTCGTGGTTTTTGAGGGGGATCTCGCGCAGGGCAGCGTCTCGTGGAAGTCCCATTGGGAAGGCTTCTCGTCCACGTTCTCGGATCCGCGGGTCGTCGATCGCATTCGGACTTCCTACCAGGAGAACCACGAGCTTGTCCTGGCAACTCTCGCCGAGGTTCGGGCTCTCTTCGAGGAAGGTACCGCAGCAGCGGATCCAATCTTGAGCGCCTGGAGGAAACTGCTCGTCGCCTTCAGTCGGCGGGCCGAGGCGGTTCTCAGCCGGGGCGTACACATCACGGGGCAGCCCGAGACCGTGGCCGACGCTGAGATCTTGCGGCATGGCCTCGCTCCTAAGTTGCTGCGCCGAAGCGAGTTCGTCGAGAAACTCTGGTCCAACTCGCGCTTCCTCGCCGCGATCCAGTTCGAGCCCACCTTTCTGGTTCCGCGAGTACTCGCGAACCTGCTCTACGTACTGCTTGCCGAGGTTGGTCTGAACCCGCTCGACAAGCACGCGCTGTGCTACTTCGCCCACCGAGCGGTCGAAGAGCGTTTGGGCTTGGACCTGACTCGCCTCATGGAGGACAACGTCCAACGGATTGCCGCAAAGCACGCAGATCAACTGCGCTAGCACGATGGAGATAAGACATGAACAAGGTGGAGTGGCCGACCTTTACCACGTCGCGCCGTGCCCTCGTCTCGGCGACCCTGTTGAGCAGTGTTCTCGCGGTTGGCCCAGCGAGGGCGGAGTGGTGTGACGAGGCTCCGCGCTGGCATACCGACGCGGCTTCCGCCTGCGAGGTCCGAGAGCATTCTCTCGCCCCTGTCGAGGGGACGCTGCACATCGATCCCGATGTCAATGGGAGCGTTCGGGTCGACAACTGGGACGGTCGAGAGTTCCTGGTCACCGCCCGCATTGACTCCTGGGCCGAAGACGCCTCCACGGCTCTCGCTTTGGCGCGCGAGGTTCGGCCCTTCGAGCGAGGACCCGAGGGCGATCGGCTCTTCCCTGCGAGCCCGAAGGGTTCGGGTTCGATTCGAGGCTCATGGAGCGTCAGCTATCGATTGCTCGTTCCGCGCGGCGCCTCGCTCGAGATCACGACGATCAACGGCGGCGTCGAAATCTACGAGTTCTCGGGTGCGCTCCGTTTTCGTACCACCAACGGTCGCATGGTGCTGGATCGTCCGTCGGGTCAGATCGAAGGGGAATCCGTCAATGGGCGAATCGAGATCGCCCTGGAGCGGGCAACCGAGGCGAAGATTCGGATCGGCACGGTAAACGGCGATATCGCCCTGTCGTGCGACGGCGAGCTGGGCAGGGGTATCGATGCCGAGACGAAGTATGGCAAGCTCGTGAGAGATTTCTCCAGTGGTGGCTACCAAGGCGACCAGCCGACCTTTGCTGCCATCGAGCTTCGTTCGCTTTCGGGCGATATTGCGATCCGAGGCCTCAGCCGTTGAGGGTCGCCTGCAATTGAGCCGTCCAGGAAGACGGTGGAGGATGCTTTCATGCTGAGCCAAGATTTCCGCTACGCTCTCCGCACGTTGCAGAAGAACCTCGGGTTCTCCGTGCTGGTGATCACAACCTTGGCGCTCGGCATAGGGGCGAGCACGGCAATGTTCAGCATCGTCGACGCCATTCTGCTGCGCCCCCTCCCGTACGCTCAATCCGAGCGCCTCGTGAGCATCTGGCCCGATGGCGCGTTCCCTCGCGGCGGATTCGCGCTCCTCGACCGAGAGCATCGCTCGTACTCCTCCGTCGGCGGCTTCACGTTCGAGAGCGAGTACAGCTTGACGGGTGTGGGCGAGCCGCTCCGCATCCAGGGCGTCGAGGTCACTCCTGGCCTTTTCTCCACCCTCGGGGTTCGGGCCGAACTCGGTCGGACGCTCGTCGGCGAAGACGATTCCGCAGCCGCTCGGACGGTCGTCCTCGGCCACGCGCTTTGGCGACGGCGTTTCGGGTCCGACCCCCAGGCGATCGGCCGTTTGGTCCGCCTCGACGGCGTCGACTACACGGTCGTCGGCGTCATGCCGCGCGATTTTCGCTTCCCGTCCCCCGCCACAGAGTTCTGGATCTCCGCGACGTTCGACCCGACCGACATGATGAAGTTCTGGGGCGGTCCGAGTTCCCTGCGCGCGGTCGGGCGGCTAGCGGATTCGGCGACGATTGTGAGCGCCAATGCCGAGCTCAAAACGATCGTCGCACGCTTACGCGCGGCGCATCCCTGGAACATGGGCGATCAGTACGGCTCGACCGCGATCGTTCGCTCCCTTCGAGATCAGTGGATCGGAGACTCTCGTCGGCCACTGTTGGTCCTCCTCGTCGCGGTCGGCTTCCTCCTCCTCATCGGTTGCGTCAACGTGGCCAACCTGTTCTTGGTGCGAGCTCGGAAACGACAGCGCGAGTTGGCGATCCGCACCGCGATCGGTGCATCACCGCGGCAGATCGTTCGCCAGCTCGTCATCGACAGTCTGCTTTTAGGTGTTCTTGGCGGTGGTGTCGGGGTGCTGGGCGCGATCTTTAGTTTGGATCTGCTCATCGCCGGTTTGCCTGCCGATACGCCTCGTGTGGCGCAGATCGCGATCGACGGTCGAGTTCTCGCGTTCTCTCTCGCACTCTCGGTCGGCACCGGGATCGTCCTTGGCCTTTTCCCCGCTTGGCGTTCGGCGCGGCCGGACCTTCAAGGCGCACTCCGCGAAGGTTCTGTGGGCGCTGGATCGAGCCGTGGCCAGCGTCACTTCGTAAATGGTCTGGTCGCGATCGAGGTCGCGCTGGCGGCGGTGCTCGTCATCGGAGCCGGGATGTTGATTCAGAGTTTCTGGAACCTTCTTCGAGTTGATCCAGGGTTCTCGACCGACCGTGTTCTCACCGCGAAGGTCGCTCCCTCTCCGACCCGTTTCCGCGATGACGCTGAGCGAAGGGTCTTCCTCACCGAGGTCGTCGACCGACTGAACGCTGCACCTGGAGTCCTTCGCGCCGGAGTGGCGAGCCACATACCGTTTGGAGGCGGAATCTACAGTGCGGCCCTCAGTATCGAAGGGCGTGAACAAGCCAGCGAGGATGATTGGCCGATCGCCGACGCGATGCTCACGGTCAGCCCTGACTTCCTGAAGATCCTTGGCATCCCTCGTCGTCGGGGGCGTTTCTTCACCGAAGCCGATCGAGAAGATGCACCAGGCGTCGCGATCATCAGTGAGTCCCTCGCCTCGAAATATTGGCGCGGGCGGGATCCGATCGGCGCTCGCATCTCGTTTCCAGGTCCGCCCAAGTGGATGACGATCGTCGGTGTCGTCGGAGACATCAAGCTCGACCAGGTCGCTGGCACCACTCAATCAGCTCTGTATCTTCCTGTGGCCCAAGGATCGACCGGGCCAATGTTCATGGCGATCAGCACCAGCGCCGACTCGGACAAGGTTGCGAAGGAACTACGCCAAGTGGTCCTCGCGATCGATCGCGACACTCCGGTCAGCGATGTTCGCGGCTTGGAAAGCGTCGTGGGCCAATCGTTGCATCAACCACGATTCGTTACCATGCTTTTGGCTCTCTTCGCATTCCTTGCCTTGATACTTGGAGCCGTTGGAACCTATGGAGTCACGGAGCAGGCGGTGAGCCAGCGTAGGCGTGAAGTCGCCATGCGCATGGCCTTGGGGAGTAGCCCTCGGGAAGCTCTTTGGCTCCTCCTGCGACAAGGACTCGCAATCTGCGCGATCGGATTAGGCATTGGAACGACGCTCGCTCTAGCGTTCCGTGGCGTTCTCAGTAGTCTCCTCTATGGAGTCTCCAAGTTCGATCCGGTGGCTTTCTTGGCTGTGCCATTGGTGCTCGCATTCACCGTGATGCTCTCGTGCTACATACCTGCTCGAAGGGTGATCCGTGCCGATCCGTTGAAAGCGCTTCGGTCGGAATGAGGTCTCGGAAGTTGTGTGCCCTTGGGCATACTCGTCCTCCCCATTCGTCCCCCTCAAGTTCGCGCCGCGCGCCATCGCGTCGCAGGCTCGGCTAGCCTAGCCGGGACAATCTGGTGTGTCTGGTGCAAAGTTAAGGGCTTGGCCAGAAATTGGCCAGCGCCGATCGAGCCCGGCGGGTGCGCCCCGGCCGCGCCTGGTGGCCTGGGCGACGTCCCGTCTCCCTAAAACTCCCCGACGTACGAAATCTCCGGCCGCAAACGGTAACCGGTCTCCCGCTCCACGACCTGCTGGACATGCGCGATCAGGGCGCGCACGTCCGCGGCGGTGGCGGATCCGGTGTTGATGAAGATGTTGGCGTGGCGGTGTGAGATCTGGGCGCCCCCTACCGGCAAGCCCTTCAGGCCGCACTGGTCGATCAGGCGGCCGGCGCCGATCCCTTCGATCTTTTGAAAGATCGAGCCGGCGGAGGGCTCGGTGGCGAGCGGTGGGTGCTTCTCGGCACGCCAGGCGAGATTTTCGCTCGCGGTCTTCCGAATGCGCTCAGGGTCGGCGGCTTCGAGCAGGAACGTCGCGGTGAGCACGATGTCCCGTTGGTGGTGGAGGATCGAGGTGTCGTAGCCGAACTCGAAATAGGCGGCGGGGACGGTTCGGCGCTCTCCTTTTGGGGTCAAGATCTCGGCTTCGTGGACGACCTCCGCGATGAACATCGTCCGCTCGCGCGCCGGGGCGGGGGAGAGGAAGTGGAGGTTTTGCCAGAGCGCGCCGCCGACGGTTGAAGGGATGCCGACGTAGTGTTCGAGCCCGGAAAGGCCGGCGTCGATCGCGGCGTCGATCAGATCGGGGAAAACGAGCGCGCCGCTCTCGGCGCGGATCGTTCCCGCATCCCGGTCGATTCGAATTCCACGCGCTCGATTGCGCATCACCAGGCCGCGAAAGCCGCGGTCGCCGACCAGGATGTTCGCGCCGCAGCCGAGCAGGAACCAGGGGACCGATCGCTCGTCCGCCGCGAGAATCGCCGCGGCGAGCCGGTCGGCGCTTTCCGGCTCGTAGAACAGATCGGCCGGGCCGCCGATACCAAAAGTGGTGAACGGTGCGAGCGGCACGTCGAAACGCGCGCCGGCTCCTAGGAAGCGGGCGAGTTCGCTTAAACCGATGGATGGCGGCGAAGCGATCGTCGGCGTCGCTACCGTGCTGCGCTCACTCATCGAGCATCCGGATGCGCCGGTTGTGGCGCCCCCCTTCAAAAGGCGTATCGAGGAAGACGCGAACGATGTCGAGCGCCAGCTCCAGGGGGATCATCCGCTCGCCGAGCGAGATCAGGTTCGCGTCGTTGTGCTGGCGGCCGAGGCGCGCGGTCTCAGGCGACCAACAGAGGGCGCAGCGGGCGCCTTTCACTCGATTGGCCGCCATTGCCTCGCCGTTGCCCGAGCCGCCGAGGACGATGCCGCGGTCGAAATCGCCGCGCGCCACCGCCTCGGCGACCGGCCGACAGAACCGGGGATAGTCGACCGATTCGGTCGAGTGGGTGCCAAAGTCTTCCACTTCGTGCCCGAGAGCGAGGAGAAGCGCCTCGATCTCCTCTTTGTAGCGGAATCCGGCGTGGTCCGAACCCAGGGCGATGCGCATCGAGCAGGTCTCCTCGTTCCCTGGACGGACGGCAGGGTCCCCGGATTGTACAATCGACCCGACATGACCCGCCGCGCGATCTCACTCTCCGTTGGACTTCTGCTCGCGCTCGGGTTCGTTGGCGGCGCCGGCTGCGCCAAACCCGCGCCGCGGCCGAACGTCATCTTCATCCTGCTCGATACGCTGCGCTCCGATCGGCTCTCCTCCTACGGCTACGCCAAGCCGACGACGCCGAACCTCGATGCGTTCGCTCGTGAGGGGGTGCTGTTCGAACAGGCGCGCAGCCAGGCGTCTTGCACGTTCCCGTCGGTCAACTCGATCCTCACTTCGCGCTGGCCGATCCACTTCCTCGGCCAGCCGGAGGGCCGGATCGGGATTCCGAAGGAGTACCCGGCTCTCCAGGAGATCCTGAAGCAGTCCGGGTACCGGACGATCGCGGTCACCGCGAGCCCGATCGTGAGGAAGAGCCCGTCGCATCACAATTCCTTCGGCGGCTTCGAGCGCGGCTTCGATATCTTCGACGAGAGCTGCCCCAGTCGGCGTGCGAGCTGTGTGAACCGCCGCACCGAGCGGTATTTGAACGACTTGGGCAAAGAGCCGTTCTTCCTCTACCTCCACTACATGGATGTCCACAGCTCCTATATTCCTCCCTCGCCTTGGCGCGAGCGCTTCGTTGCGCCCTACCGGCAAGCGCGTCCCTGGATCTTGAAAGGCAATCCCCGGCCGATCCGGCGCAGTCTCACCGGCGAGGGGAAGAAGGTCGTCATGTCGGAGCGCGACGTCGCCTACATGAGCGGCCTCTACGACGGCGAACTCGCCTATCTCGACGATCAGCTCCGTCTGCTGTTTGGGGACTTTGAGAAGCGCGGACTTCTCGATTCCTCGATCGTGGTGATCGCCGCCGATCATGGCGAAGAGTTCATGGAACACGGCCGGATGATCCACTGCGAGGTGCTCTACGACACTTCCATCCACGTGCCAATGATCGTTCGCCTGCCGCCCGGCCTTCGACCCCAAGGGGCCAAGGCGTCATGGCGGATCTCGGCCCTGGTCGAGAACATGGATCTCACCCCGACGATCCTGGACTACCTCGGGGTCAAACCGCCGACGCCGCTCGATGGCTTGAGCTTGCGCCCGCTGATCGAGAACGGTACGCCTCTCCACGACACCTCGTTTTCTCTCCAGTACACGCTACGAAGTGCGACCGACGGCCGTTCGAAGTTGATTTTCGATCCGTCGACCGGCCGGTTTGCGCTGTATGACCTCGCGACCGATCGCTTCGAGCAGAAGGATGTGCTCGCGGAGAACCGGCGCACCTATTCTGCGCTGCGCAAGAAGCTCGAAGCGCGGATGACCGCGCTCGAAGGGGGGCTCGCGACAGAAGGAAGTCTGGATGCCGCGCGCGAGGGGGAGCGGCAGCTCAAGGCGCTGGGTTACTTACAGTGAACTGCCCAGGTAGGCGCCGTTCGAGCTTTGCGATCGTGCTGTGCGCGATGCTCGGGGTGGTCGGTGGAGGGGGCTGCGGCGCGCCGCAGGCCGAAGTACTGCAACGGCCGAATGTCATCTTCATCCTGATCGACACGCTGCGCGCCGACCGCTTGTCGTCGTACGGGTATGGCCGATCGACGACGCCGAATCTCGATGCGTTCGCCCAAGAGGGACTGCTGTTCGAGCAGGCGCGCAGCCAGGCGGCCTGCACGTTCCCTTCGGTCAATTCGATCCTCACCTCACGCTGGCCGGCGCGCTTTTTCGGCCAGCCGCAGCGGCGAATCGGCATTCCCGAGGGGTTTCCTGCTCTGCCGGAGATCCTGGGCGCCGCGGGCTATCGCTCGATCGCGGTCTCCGCCAGCCCGATCGTGCGCAAGTCCGAGTCGCCGTTCAATCTCCACGGCGGATTCGATCGCGGCTTCGAGATTTTCGACGAGAGCTGCTTCCATCGCCGGGCCGACTGTCTGAATCGGCGCGCGAATCGCTACCTCAAGCAGACGCCCGAGCCGTTCTTCCTGTATCTGCACTACCAAGACGTGCACAGCACCTATGCGCCGCCTTCGCCCTACCGAGAGCGGTTCTTGGTGCCGCAGAAGGCAAAGGACTGGGCGCTCGCGGGCAACCCGCAGCCGTTGCTGTCGAGCCTGAATGGAGAAGGGCCGAAGGTCGAGGCGACGCCGGACGACCTCGAAGTTTTGAGCTCCCTCTACGACGGCGAGCTCGCCTATTTGGACGCCCAGCTCGGCGAGCTGTTCGCCAACCTCCGCGCGCGCGGTCTGCTCGACTCCTCAATGGTGGTGATCGCCTCGGACCATGGCGAAGAGTTCATGGAGCACGGCCGCATCCTGCATTGCGAGACGCAGTTCGAAACGTCCATCCACGTGCCGCTGATCGTTCGCCTGCCGGGAGGAGAACGGCGAGGACGAATCAGGGCGTTGGTCGAGAATCTCGACCTGGTGCCGACGATCGTCGACTACCTCGGCCTTGCCCCCGGCGTACCGTTCGAGGGGGTGAGCTTACGCCCCCTGATCGAACACGGGCGGCCGCTCCATCCGACCACCGAGGCGCTCCAATACGCGTTGCGCAGTACGACCGACGGCCGAGCGAAACTGATCTTCGACTCAAGCCGCGCCGCGGGAGCCCAGGGGCGCTTCGCGCTCTACGACCTGCTCACCGACCCGACCGAGCAGGCCGACCGGCTGACGGCCGATCCCGACACCTATCGCCGCCTCCGCGCGCGCCTCGAAGCACGCCTCAAGAAAACCGAAGGGGATTTGAGCGCCGCCGCCACCCTGGACGCCGCTCAAGAGAGCGAACGCCGCTTGAAGGCGCTCGGCTACCTCCAATAGCCTTCAGTTCACCAGCTCCTCGGGTTCCTCCGCCTCCCTCAGATCCTTTCTGTCCTTGCCGTCCTTCCGGTCCCTTAAGTCCTCTTGCACCCGCACCAGATCCTCCTCCAACTCCCACCCCCGCTGTAGCTCCGCATCCCGCGCCCGCCGCCGCTTGAAGGCCACCAGCGCCAACGCCGTCACTCCGAGCCAGAGCGCCGCGCTGCTCGATAGAAACGGCACCCAGCGGTTCCAAAGCGTGCGCCGCCGCCAATAGGAGGCTTCGACGGCTGTGAGCGATTCGCCGGCAGCTGCCTCAAAGGCGGCCTCGAAGCGCTCGCCGCGTGCGATCCCGGCGAGAATCTTGGGCGCGATGTCGGCGCCTCGCCGGAGCAGCAGATCGGCCACGAAATCGCCCGCGAGCGCATAGGCGGCCTGAACTTCCCGGTGCCCCCCTGAGAACCGGGTGTCGAGATCGGCAAGGGTGGTCCGGCCATCGACCAGGATCGCAACCGCGGTGCGCGAACGATCCTCCAGGCCGCGACCCCGCCCGGCCGCCATCGCGAGCCCCTCATGAAACCAACGGGGCACCGGTTGGCCTCCTGCGGCCCGATCGATCAGGACGTGGGTCACTTCATGCTGGACCAGCGCATCGAAATCGGAGTCCGGATAGCTCGTGGCGCGCGCGGGGAAGAGCACGATCGCGTTTCCCGGCCCTACGGCATAGCCGGAGACCCAAGGCGGGGCGGAAGTCGCCTGCGGGAAGCCTTCCGGAGCGAGCAGGACCCGGATCGGCGAAAGATCCGAGGCGCCGGTCAGCTGAATGGCCGGGGCGAGCAACCGCGGATCGAACCGCTCGACCGTTCGAGCGAGCGCCGACAGCACAGGCGGCGCTTGGACGATCAGGCGGGGAGAATCCAGAGGCGCGCCCGCGGTCGGAACGGTGGAGACGAGAAGACCAAGGGTCGCGCGCCGAATCGCACGGCGGAGCGGGCGGAAGTTGACCAGGACCAAGGTTGCGAGGGGGCCCATTCTCTGCCCAGTCTAGCGGCTCCTGCTCTCTTGAACTCGCGCCTGCCAGCCCCTTCTCCTTGCGGCAAGCTCCGCCGATTTGCCACAATGCGGCGTCCGCCCGAGATGTTCCTCCCGTGCGGCGACTCCCCCGGGTCTTCAATCTTCCGGAAAACGAGGGCATCCCCATGTCGGAAAAAATCCAGTTCTTCCTGCCCGGCCCCACCTATGTCTTCGAAGAGGTGCGGCAGGCGATGACCAGGCCGATGGTCGGACATCGCTCCGCGGGCTTCAAGGCGTTCTACCTGAATCTCTCCGCCCGTCTGCCGCAGCTGCTGCGCACTTCGGGCGATGTGATGGTCGCCACCGGCAGCTCCACGCTCATCATGGAGAGCGCGGTCGTCTCGTGCGTCCCCGGCTCGGTGCTCAATCTCACCTGCGGCGCGTTCTCCGAGCGCTGGCACAAGATCAGTAAATCGTGCGGCAAGGACGCCGACAAGCTCGCCTTTCCCTGGGGCCAGCCGGCCGATCCGGACCTGGTGAAGAAGGCGCTGGAGCGCAAGCGCTACGACGCGGTCACGATGGTCCACAACGAGACCTCGACCGGCGTGATGAGCCCGATCGCCGAGATCGCCAAAGTCGTTCGCGAGGGAAGCGACGCGCTGGTGGTCGTAGATGCCGTCTCCTCGCTCGGTGGCGCCCCGGTCGAGACCGACGGGTGGGGGATCGATATCGCGCTCGCCGGCACTCAGAAGGCGATCGCGGTGCCGCCCGGTCTCACCGTCTTTACGCTCTCCGATCGCGCCGCCGAACAGGCCGCGCGGGTGCCGCACCGCGGCTTCTACACCGATCTGCTCAACTACCGCGACAAGCACCGCGAGGGGGGCTTCATTACCACCCCCGCGATCCCGCTCCTCTATGCCCTTGACCGCCAGCTCGATTTCATCCTGGAAGAGGGGATGGAGGCGCGTTGGGCGCGCCACGCGCAGCTGCAAAAGCAGACTGCGGACTGGGCGGCCTCCCGCGGAATTGCTTACGCCTCGGCCGAGGGCGCTCGCTCGCACACGGTGAGCTGCTTCCTGGCGCCCGAGGGGCTCGATCCGCAGGCGTTGGTCAAAGCGCTCTCCGCCCGCGGCACCACGATTGGAGGTGGCTACGGCGACTGGAAACCGACCACCTTCCGGATCGGTCACATGGGCGAGGTGCGCGAGAGCGACCTCTCCGCACTCTTGATCCGGATCGACGAAGAGATGGCGCGGCTCGCCACTCCGGTCGCGGTCGGCGCCTGATTCGGAACTTAAACCTGATGCCGAAGATCCTGGTTGCCGATCCTCTCGATTCCTACGGGCTCGATCTCCTCGCCAAGGCCGGCGCGGAGATCCGCCTGGTCGCCCCTGACGAACGCGGCCGGCTCCTCGAGCTGATCGCCGATGTCGATGCCCTGGTCGTGCGCAGCGCGACCAAAGTGACCGCGGAGCTTTTGCGCGCGGGCAAACAACTGAAAGTAGTCGGCCGCGCCGGGGTTGGTGTCGACAATGTGGATGTCGATGCCGCGACCGATCTCGGCATTCTGGTGGTCAATGCCCCTACCGCGAACCTCACTTCGGCGACCGAGCACAGCCTGGCGCTGCTGCTCGCGCTCGCCCGCCAGATTCCGGCCGCCGACGCCTCGATGAAAGAGGGGAAGTGGGACCGCACTCGATTCGTGGGCGTCGAGCTGCAAGGCAAGACCCTGGGTGTGATCGGGTTCGGCCGGATCGGTCAGCGCGTGGCGGAGCGGGCGAAGGCGTTCGAGATGGAGATCATCGCCTCCGATCCGTTTCTCGATGCGGGCGTCGCCCGACGTCTGGGCGCGGAGCTGGTTTCGATCGACGAGCTGATCGCCCGCGCCGATGCCATCACCCTTCATACCCCGCTCACCGCGGAGACTCGGGAACTGATCTCGCGCGAGCGGATCGCACGAATGAAGCCAGGTGCCCTGCTGGTCAACTGTGCGCGCGGCGGCCTGATCGACGAGGAGGCCCTGCTCGAAGCGCTCGATGCCGGGACGATCGGTGGCGCGGCGTTCGATGTCTATCTCGAAGAGCCGCCAAAGGATTGGCTCCTGGCGCGCCACCCGCGGGTGGTCGCCACTCCGCACATCGGCGCCCAAACGCGCGAGGCGCAGGAGCGCATCTCGGCCGAGACCGCCCATATGCTGCTTGCGGCGCTCGCCGGAGAGATGCCGGCCGCGGCGGTCAACCTGCCGTTCCGGCCGGCCGGAGCGCGCAGCGAACCGTACTTGAAGCTCGGCGAGCGGCTCGGCAAGCTCGCGAGCCTGCTGCTCGGCTCGGCACCGCAGCGGTTGGATGTCGAGATGTGGAACCTCGAAGAGCCGCTCTGCCATCCTCTAGCGGTGGCGGCGCTCAAAGGGGTGCTCAGCCCTGCGCTCGGCCACAGTGTCAACTACGTCAACGCCGAGCGGATCGCCGAGGGGCGCGGTGTCGAGTTGGTGCGCACGGCGCGCGCCGCTCCGGCCGACGATCCGCACCGGGTGAGCGTACGGCTCTCGGGGGGAGGAAAATCGGTCGAGATCGAGGGGGCGCTGTTCGGCGCCGAAAGCGAGGCGCGGGTGGTCCGCTTCAGCGGCTATCGGTTGGAGTTCCGGCCCGAGGGGAAGCTCTTGGTCCTGGAGAACCGCGACGTGCCGGGGGTGGTGGGTAAGCTCGGTACGCTGCTCGGCGCGGCCGGTGTCAACATCGCAGACATCCATCTCGCCCGGCGCGAGGGGGGAGAGGCGCTCGCGGTGCTGCGGCTCGACCAGTCGGTGCCCGCGGAGACGTTCGAGCAGCTCGCGGCGCAACCGGAAGTGTTGCGCGCCAAGTACGTCGACCTCGAAGCGCGGTAGAGGAAGGGAATCGAAATGGCGCGAGTCGGATTGATCTTCGGCGGTCGCAGTGTGGAGCACCAGGTCTCGCTCCGATCGGCGCGCACAGTGCGGGACGGGCTCGCCGCGGCGGGGCACGTGCCGATTCCGCTCGCGATCGCCGAGGACGGCTGTTGGCTGTCGCCCGAGGCGTCGCGAGCGATTCTGGCGAGCGACGCGGTGAGCGTGCCGCCGCAAGGCTTGGCCGTGGCGCCCACTTTGGCCCACCTGACCGGTGCCGGGGTCGAAGCGCTCTTTCCGATCGTGCATGGCACCTGGGGAGAGGACGGCACGCTCCAGGGGCTGTGCGAAATGCTCGATCTCCCCTATGTCGGGCCGGGGGTGGCGACCAGTGCGCTAGCGATGGATAAGCAGCTCGCCAAGAGCCAGCTACGGGCGGCAGGCGTGCCGGTGGTCGACGACGAGCGGGTGGGGCGCGCCGGGTTCGAACGGGATCCGGGCGATATCGTCCGCCGGGCGGCGCGTTTCACCTACCCGCTGTTCGTCAAGCCGAGCGTCGGCGGTTCGAGCGTCGGGGTCGCGAAGGTGGAGCGGCCGGAGGATCTCGCGGCGGCGGTGGCGTTTGCGCTCCGCTTCGACGAGACCGCGCTGGTCGAGCGTGGAGTCGCCGGGCGCGAGCTCGAATGCGCGGTGCTCGGTGGGGCGGGACGGCTCGAAGCGTCGGCGGTGGGGGAGATCGTCCCCGGCAACGCCTTTTACGACTATGCCGACAAATACCTGCAGGACACCGCGCGGCTGATCGCGCCGGCCGAGATCCCGAAGGAGACCGAGGATCGTCTGCGCACCCTGGCTGTGGCCGCATTCGGAGCGCTCGGCGGCTCGGGGATGGCGCGGGTCGATTTCTTCCTCGAAGGGGCGGATCTCTACGTCAACGAGATCAACACGCTCCCCGGCTTCACCAGCATCTCGATGTACCCGCGGCTCTGGGGGCTCTCCGGGCTCACCCTGCCGCAGCTCGTCTCGACGCTGGTCGAGATCGCGATCGAGCGCCACGAGGAGCGTCACCGGCTGGACGTCGGGATCAAGCAATTCCTCGCCGAGCTGGCGGAATCCGGCTAGGATCGCGCGGGATGCACTTCACCGACGCCGTTCTCGCCCGCGCCAGGTCGACCTCGCCGCTCGTTCTGGGCCTCGATCCCGATTTCGCCCTGATGCCGCCGGAACTTCGGCCGGCGGAGGGAGCCGACTCCGACGAGATCATTCGCCGTCTGGTCGAGTTCACCGAAAGGGTGCTCGAAGCGGCGGCGCCGTTCTGCTGCGCGGCCAAGCCGCAGAGCGCGTTTTTCGAGCAGCATGGCAGCGCGGGTGTCGCGGCGCTGGCCCTCTGTCTGGCAAAGATCCGATCCGCGGGTCTCCCGGTCCTCCTCGACGTCAAGCGCGGTGACATCGGCTCGACCGCGACCGCCTATGCCCGCGCCTACCTGGGCGACACGGATCTTGCCGCCGACGCGATCACCGTGAACCCATTCTTAGGCGGCGACTCCCTCGCGCCGTTCCTCGCCGCGTCCAAGGCGACGGGCAAGGGGATCTTCGTCCTGGTCAAGACGTCGAATCCCGGCTCGCGCGACCTGATGGATGTCAAAACTCCCGACGGAACGGTCTCCGACCGGCTCGCGCGCCAAGTCGAAGCGGCGACCGCGCAGACGATCGGCGCGAGCGGTTACGGTCTGGTCGGCGCGGTCGTCGGCTCGACCTTCCCCAGCCAGGCCGCGGCGCTGCGCCACCTGATGCCGCACGCGCCGATCCTGGTCCCCGGGTTGGGCGCGCAAGGCGGTTTGCTCGAAGCGATCCGCGCCGCAGCGGGAGCGGACGGCGGAGGAGTCCTGGTTCCGGTGGCGCGCGGCCTCACCTATCCGAAAACCGATCAGATCGCGGCGGCGGGGGGGTATGTCGCTGCGGTGCGGGCGAATGCGGAGCGGTACGCGAGCGCGTTGAACGAGGCGCTCGCCGCATAGACGCGGAATCCAGGGCAGGCACGTAGATCTGCCCCTACAATCGTGGGGATATCGGTGGAACGGATGTAGGGGCGCACCTGCGTGTGCGTCCTGGGTTTGGCGACCCCCCTACCGGATATGCCGGTACAACCGAGCCAGCCGCTCGGGCGAGACCCCGAATGCGAACAGGAGCCAGATCAGCCAGTTGGTCGCGATCGTCTTGGTGATCCCGCCTTCGACGAAGCGGCGGGCGGCGGTGACTGCCGGGCCTTCCAGCAGCGCGAGCCCGTGCGCGCGGTTCAGGCGGCCGGCGAAATCGAGGTCTTCGAGGATCGGCCAGTCGCGGTAGCCGCCGAGCTGCTCGAACACGTCGCGCCGAACGAACTGGGCCTGGTCGCCTAGGGGGCGCTTGGTCAGGCGGGTGCGCAGATTGACGATCCGGTTGCCGAGCCGGAACAGTCGGCGCTCGGCATCGAAGCGGACGAAGAACGCTCCACCGGAGGCGCCCTGTTCGATCGCCTGGCGCACGGCGTCGCCGCTGCCCGGCGGGAGCACCGTATCGGCATGGAGAAAGAGCAGGATGTCGGCGTCGGGGGCGGCTGCAGCTCCCCGGTTGAGCTGCACGCCACGGCCGGGGGAACCCGAGACGATCGTGGCACCCAAGCCCCGCGCGATGTCGAGCGTCGCGTCGGTGCTGCCGCCGTCCGAGACGATCAGCTGATCGGCTTCGGCGCCCGCTCGGGCCAGGTAGGCACGGAGCGCGCGCTCCTCGTTCAAGGTCGGGACGACGATCGCGAGACGCATAGGCATGGAGGCGCCGCGGGATGTTAGCATGGGCGCCGCGCCCTGGACGCGGCGCAACTTGTTGATCCTACGAATCCAACTCGGAGCCAGACACATGGGTTCGACCCCTTTTTCCCACCTCGATGCCGAGGGCGCCGCGCGGATGGTCGACGTTTCGGGCAAAGCCGTCACCCGCCGCGTCGCCGAAGCGTCGTGTCGGGTGGTTCTCTCGCCAGATACCGTTCGTGAGCTCTCTCGCCTGCCCAAAGGGGATGCCTTGGGGGTCGCCCGGCTCGCGGGAATCCAAGCCGCGAAGCGGACCGCCGAGCTGATTCCGCTCGCGCACCCGCTGCCGCTCGACCAGGTGGAGGTCGAGATCCATTCGATCGAAATCGGGGTCGAGATTAAGAGCCGCGTCGTGACCACCGCACGCACGGGCGCCGAGATGGAGGCGCTCACCGCCTGCGCGGTCGCCGCCCTCGCGCTCTACGACATGGTCAAATCGGTCGAGAAGGGCGCGGTGATCACCGACCTGCGCCTGGAGGCCAAGAGCGGCGGCAAGAGCGGCGACTTCGTCCGAGAGGGGAACAGCGCGGAGGAGACGGCATGACTCAAACCCATACCGGCCTCGACCGTCTGCTCGGCGAGCCCTCGCGCCTGGCCGGGCGACGCTTCGGCCTGCTCGCCCACGGCGCCTCGATCGACGGAGAGGCGCGCCCGATTCACCTCGCCCTTGCCGCCGTCGGCCACCCGGCCGCGAAGCTGTTCGGTCCGGAGCACGGTTTCTACGGCATCGAGCAGGACATGGTGGCGTCTAAGGGGGGGAGCGATCCGTGGACCGGTGCGCCGCTCGAATCGCTCTATGGAGATTCTGAATCGACGCTCCGCCCCGACCCGTCGGCGTTTGCCGGGCTCGATCTGTTGATCGTCGACGTCCAAGACATCGGCTCGCGCTACTACACCTACGCCGCGACCGGCATCTGGGCCGCGGAGGCGGCGCGCCAAGCGGGGTGCGAGGTCTGGGTGCTCGACCGGCCGAATCCACTCGGCGGCGCGGTGGTAGAAGGCAATCTTCTGGCGCCCGGCTTCGAATCGTTCGTCGGCGCGTTTCGGCTCCCGGTCCGCCACGGGCTCACGCTCGGCGAGCTGTTCCGTCTGCGCGCGCTGCGCGCGGGAGGTGAGCCCGCGGTCGAGGTCTTTGCGATGCACGGCTGGCGGCGCGACATGACCTGGGACGAGACCGGCCTCCCGTGGATCGCGCCGTCGCCGAATATGCCCACGCCCGCCACCGCGCTCGTCTACCCCGGCGGCTGTCTGATCGAGGCGACCGAGCTGTCGGAAGGGCGCGGCACCACGCGGCCGTTTCATCTCACCGGCGCGCCCGGCCTCGACCCGCTGGCGTTCGCGCGGGCGCTCGAAGCGCGCGACCTACCCGGCGTCCGGTTCGTGCCGACCTGGTTCCGGCCGCAGTTCCAGAAACACCGTGGCGAGATCTGCGGCGGGGTCGAGCTGGTGGTGTTGGACCGGCAAGCGTTTCGTTCCTACCGAACCGGGATCGAGATGCTCGACGTGGCGGCCCGGATGGGCGCGCTCGACTGGCGCTCCGCGCCGTACGAGTTCGTCGAGGACATTCCGGCGATCGATCTGCTGACCGGCGGCACCGAGTGCCGCAAAGCGATCGAAAGCGGGGTTGGACTTGCGGATTGGATGGCGGCGTTCGTGGCGGAGGAAGAGGCGTTCCGGGTAGAGCGGCGGGAGATATTGCTCTACCCGGAAGGGTGATCCTTCTATCTAAAACCGCCAGCTGTCCGTAACACTCGCCGAGCCGCTCGCGGGCACGGCGTAGGTGCGGTTCGCGCCGGTTTCCCAAGTGAGCGTGGTGCCCTGCTTCATGATGTATTTGTACTGGACGGTCGTCCCCTTCGAGGTCGAGAACAACACCGGACCGCTCCAGCTCGCGCTCGAAACCCAGTTCAGCTTGACCGCCTTGTTCGTATCCCAGGCGCCGAGCTCGGGGGAAGAGCCCACGATATAGAGATCCTGGCCGACGGTGGTGGTGAAGCCGTTGACGGTGAAATCGACCCGGGTGACGGCGGACGCCGCGCAGGGCCGGGCGAGTAGCGCCAGCGTCGAGCGCGCTTGGACGCCGTAGGTCGATCCCGCGAGCTTCAGCATCGGCTGGCTGTCCCAAGTGGCGATCGCCGGATCGTAGTAGACGTTGCCGGTCCCTTCGGCCCAGTCCGCCGTATCGGCGAGCAGCCACCAGCATTTTGAAGCCGGTGCGGTCGGGAGGGTGAACGTGAGGTTGGTCCAATAGGCGTTCGAGGCGACGTAGAGGTCGGGTGCGTCGGCCGCTCCCCCTGTCTCTTGCCACGAGCCGTCGAGCAGCCAGGCGAGCGTGTGCGAGGTGGCGCTCCAATCTGGGGCGTCGGGGGTGGTGCCGTGCCAGCCGATATCTTTGTAACCGTCGGCGTCGTGATCGGTACCTGATGTGGCGACCGATCGGCGCAGGCCGGGATGGGCTTTGCGCAGGGCCGCGAGCTTGCGGAAGAAGTCGTAGGCCTTCGGGTTGTCGGTCTTCTTTTGCCAATCGACCCAGCCGCAGGCGTTGTCGGCCATGTAGCCGTTGTTGTTGCCATTCTGGGTGCGGCGGAACTCGTCGCCCGCCACGATCATTGGCACGCCGTGGTCGAGCAGCAGGTGGGCGGTGAAATTTCGGATCTGACGGCGCCTCAGGACTTCGTCGCCGCCCGAATCCCACGAGTCGTTGGCGTCGCTGCCGCTGCCCGGATCGGCACCGCTTGGATTGCAGGCTCCCACGCCGTTCTGTTTCGTGTTGTAGGTCACCAGGTCGTTCAACGTAAAGCCATCGTGGGCGGTGACGAAGTTGATGCTCTCTGCGGGCGTACCGAAGCCGCTATAGGTCGCGGTGATCGAAGCGCCGAGATTGCCTACCTGGGCGTTTTCCCCCTTCATATACTTCCGCAGGTTGTCGCGGTAGAGGCCGTTCCACTCCGACCAACCGGCCGGGAACTGGCCGACGCCGTAGCCCGCGGTGTCCCAGGCCTCCGCGATCATCTTGACGTTCTTGGTCGAACCGAGTTGGGCGATCTGCACCAGCGTCGCTGCGTTCGGGTTGAATACCCGGCCGTCCGACCCTTCGCGCCCCAGCTCGTAGGCGAGGTCGAAACGGAAACCGTCGACGTGCAGCTGATCGATCCAATAGGTCAGGCTGTCGAGGATCAGTTTGCGCACCGCGGGCCGGCTCGCGTTCAGGTTGTTGCCGGTGCCGGTCGAGTCCCAATAGCAGCTCTTGTCGTCGGCGAGCGTGTAGTAAACGGCGTTGTCGATGCCGCGCAGGTTCCAGTAGCGGACCGGCTGGCCGGCACAGACGCCCCCTTCGAACGTGTGGTTGAACACCACGTCGAGCCAGACTTCGACCCCTTGGGCGTGGAACGCCTTGACCAGGTCCTTCATCTCGGTCACCTGGCTGCCGTTGGTGATCGTGCACGAGGCAAAGTCGCTGCACAGATACTCGCGGTTCGGGGCGAAGAACTGGGTGGTCATATACCCCCAGAGGTTCGCCCGGTCGGCGGTGGCGCCGCCCACGGGATCGTCCCACTGGGCGTACTCATGGATCGGCAGCAGCTCCGTCGCGGTGGCGCCGAGGGTCTTGAAATACCCGGCCTTCGCGGCCAGTCCGTCGTAGGTACCGCGCAGCGACGCCGAGACGGAGGTGTCGTTCTTGGTCTGGCCGCGCAGATGGGTCTCGATCACCACCGAGTCCTTCATCGCGACGTTCGGCTTGGTCTCGGTGCCCCAGCTGTAGGTGTCGGAGATGACGATCGATTTGGGCATCGCGGCGGCGGAATCGACGAAGGCATAGGTGTTGGTGCCGCCCAAGATCGCGGTGGAGTAGTGCAGGTTGCCGCCGCCGTCGGCGACCCGGACCGGTTCGCCGGTCACCGCCTTGGCGTATGGATCGGTGAGCAGCTTGTTCGGGTTGAAGCGGTTGCCGAGGGCGTCCACGTGCGAGAGAAAACCGAGGTTGCTCCCCGCGGTCCACGAGGCGTTGTAGGGCCAGTTCGGACCCCAGACCCGATAGCCGTAGAGCGTGCCGGCGCCGATCCCCGAGATCGTGACGGTCCAGATGTGGTTGACCGCGTCGGTCTTGGTGAGCGCGGTGCGCGCGATCGGTGTTCCGGAGGTCGGCGAGGCGAACGTCCAGACCTCCACGCGTGTGGCGTTTTGCGAGAACAGGGCGAATTGGACGCTGCCGCCGACGATCGTGGCCCCCAACGGCGTTTGAGCGGCGGCGGGAAGGGAGGCGAGCGCAAGGATCGCGAGGGAGAGGACGGCGAACCGGAGAGCGAATCGGAGCGCCGCGGAACGAGCGGTGATCGACATCTTGATGGGCTCCTTTAGGGAAACGAAGATCCTCCAAACGGAGGCATCGGCCTCCGCGAGGTATTTCCCTATAGGGGATGGTGCGTCTGGGGGCGCAAAGAGGGGCGATGTCTTATCGTTAGGCCGGGAAGGCTCGTTGTGCGCGCAGCTCGGCCACCCGGGTGGCGTGGACCTCGGCGTTGGGGAGGCGGTGTTTCCGCTCGTAGTCGACGCAGAGCTGCATGCAGTCGATCGAGAAATCGAGATCGCCGAGTTTTGCGTAGGCGGGGCCCATGTTCCACCAAGCTTTGGCCTCACCTAGTCGGTCGCCGATCGCCACCGTGAGGTCGAGCTGCTCCTCGTAGTACTCCAGGGCGCGCGTCGGCTCGCCGAGTTCGGCGTACTCTTCGCCCAGCGAGTAGAGCACTTGGGACACTGCGCGCAATTCGCCGGCCTCGCGAAAGATCACCAAGGCGGCCTGGAGGCATTCGATCGCTCGCTCGGACTCACCGAGTTCGGCGTACGCCAGCCCCAAGTTGGTGAGGACCTCTCCCTCGGCGCGCCGGTCGCCGACCTCGCGTGCGATCACCAGATGTTGCTTGTAGGTCTGAATCGCCTGCCGAGGCTGCCCGAGAGCCGCGTAGGAAAGACCGAGGTTGGCGAGGGTCGCGCCCTCGGCCTTCCGGTTACCCAGCTCGCGCGCAATGACCAGAGCGGCTTCGTGGCTTTCGATCGAGCGCCGGGCGGTGCGTTCCGCTTCCGTGCCGACCCGATCCGTGAACGGAGTTGGGTCCGGCTGGCGCCCGCCCGCCGAGGCCGGCTGGCTTCTGTCGGCCTGGAACATCTGCCTCCAGGTCCAAAGGCTTGGTGTCGGGCCGACGTGGCGGGTGCTGCGAACGCGGTGGACGAGAACGTAAGCGAGCAGGGGGAGCGAAAGAATGCCCAAGATCTGTACCCAGTAGTGGTCAGAAATCATGCTCCGTATATTCGCATCGGTTCGGGTGGTTTGAGCCCCGGCAATTCATCCGGTACACAACGGCCCTCCCCGCACTAGAAAGGGGGGAGCCGATTCGGACGATTCGCTTCTGAGCGCCCCTTGACTCGCGCCGCCGGGCCGCGTAGATTCGGCGGAAGTCTTTGATTATTCTAGTTTTGCGCGGATGCGTTGGAGGAAGGCTTCGATGAGCAGCGCCGCAACCTTGGGCGGTCAGCAGGCGGCACGAACCAAGGCCCGGTTGGCCGTGAGCCGCCTGTTCGGGCTCGCCGTTCTCGCCCTCCTGCTCGTCAGTGCGCCCTACTGGCGGAGCGTCGACGGCAACCCCCTGGTCGGCGCCGTGCTGTTCTTCTTTGGGATCGTATTCGCCTGCCTAGGATTCTTCGGTCGGGTCTGGTGCCTCTCGTTCATCCAGGGGCGCAAGAAGAAAGTTCTGATCAAAGAGGGGCCCTATTCGCTCTGCCGCCACCCGCTCTACCTGTTCAGCTTGATCGGAGGCGTCGGGGTCGGCCTATGCACCCAGACGCTCACCATCCCGCTCGTCTTCCTGGCCGCCTTCGCCCTCTACTACCCGATCGTGATTCGCCGAGAAGAGAAGTTCCTTGGCGATATCTTCGAGGGGTACGAGGCGTACAAGTTGGAGAGCAACGCGATCTTCCCGCGCTGGTCGAAGTTCGCCGAAGGGGAGAGCGTGACGATGGGCGCACGGTCGTTTCGCCAGGAACTGACCGAGGCCGCGGGCTCCGTGGCGTTCATCGGCGTGATCGTGCTGATCCAAGGGCTGCAAAGCGCTTCGATCTTGCCGACCTATTTTCTGTTGCGCTGACCTCTTGCGATCCACGTTGCAACTCCCGCTGCGCCGAGCCCAAGCGGAACGACTGCGCCGCCTCTGGCCGCCGTGCGTTCGGCTTGCGCACCGAGATCGAACACCAACATCGGAATTCGCGCGAGCGCGCACTCGTCGAGAGTCAGACCGTACGACTCCGGGACGATCGATAGCAGCAGCGCGAGGTCGATCCGGTGGCGGGCGAGCAGGCGGGGGAGCGCCCCTGCCCGGTAGTAGCCATGAACGGTGACCTGTAGGTCGCGCAGCCTTTCGAGCAGCGCGGGGTCGCCACCGCCGAACGCGTGCCATTCGATCTCCGGGAAAAGCGGCGAGAGTTCCGCCACCACCTGCGCGAACAGCTCCGCCCCTTTGAAGCGCTTCGCCGCCCCGACAAACGCGATCCGCCGCGCCGGAAATTGGGGGCGATGGTCCCGCACCGGCTCGGCGAGGAGCGGCGGCGGTTCGACCTGCCACATCGCGCCATCGAGGTGTGGGAAAAGCTCCCGGTGGGTTTGCAAAAGAAACTCCGAAGGGAAGATGACCCGCTCGGCCGCCGCCAGCGCCTTCGCCGCCAGCGCGCGCCGCAGCGGCTGGAAATCCGCCGCCACGGACCAGGTATGGCCGAGGCAGTCGGCGCAGCGGGCGAAGTCGCGCGAGTAGAGGCAGAACGTACCGCTTGGTTCTTCGGCGAGGTGGGGGCGGGGACAAAAGAGCGCGAAATCGTGGAGCGCGAGCGTGACCGGGTGACCTCCCGCCAGCTCGAGCAGACCTTCGAGCGGCAACCCCGCCGCACCCTCAATGCGCAGCATCTTCGCGCCGGAGTGCGCGAGCCCCGTATGCACCGCGCGAACCCAAGGATTCCGATCCAGCTCGGGAGGTGCCGCCGTCGGCCCGTCCGGCGCCGGGCCGCAATCGATCGCCGCGCGCTTGAGTCCGCGCTCGATCTCCAGCCGGTATCGGCCTTCGAACGGATAGAGCAGCGCAAACGGGCGCCCCGCCCGCCGCTCTCGCGCGCGGCGGGCGACGAGCTGCGTTTGCACCCCGCCAAGCCGTGGCGCCGGTGGGGTGGCCGCGACGAAGAGCGTGGAAATCGCCGCCTCGCGCGGCCAATCCGGCCGGGAAGGAAAGGCCGAACGATCCCGGCTCTCGGCGAGCCGATCGAGTGCACGCCGGGCGAGCGCGGCCGGTCCCTCCGCGGCGAGCAGATCGAGCGCCAGGCGGAAGGGGCGCCAAGGTCGGCGCGCGCTCATCGGGCTGCTCGCCGGGCCATCAGCCGTTGGTAGATCGCCTCGATCGCCTCGGCGTGTTCGTCCATGCCGGTGACCGCAGGGAGGCGCTCGCGCCAACCGTCGAGGATCTCCGGTGCGGCGATCAGGCGCTCGATCAAGGCGCGCAGCTCGGCCGGCTGTTCGGGATCGAAGAACGCGCCGCAATCGAGGGTTAGAAGCGGCAGCTCGGCGAGCGCGCCGCGCCGTGCGGCGAGCACGGGAGTGCCGACCGCCATCGCCTCGCGCGCCGCGAGGCCGAACGATTCGAGGCCGAGCGAAGGGACGATCAAGCCATCGAGCGCGCCGAGTCGCGCGGCTTTCTCCTCCTCAGGAAAACGGCCTCGCCAATCGAGCGCGGCGCCGCCCGCCCGGCGCACCTCTTCGGCGTATCCGGGATCGATCTGCGGATCACTATAGATCTTAAGTCGGGCCTCTGCCGGGTCGATTCCGGAAAACGCCTGCGCCGCGACGTGCAGGCCTTTGTGTGGCAACGCGGACCCCAAAAAACCGAAGCGGAGTGGTCGGTGCGCCGGGTCACGCTTAAAACGCGGCGCGCCGCCCAGCTCGACGCCATAGGGGACGACCTCGATCTCGATCGGTTCGCCCCCGATCAGCGAGTTGAGGCTCATCGCGAGGAACTGCGAACCGGCCACCCGGGCGTCCGCAGCGCAGAGCGCTTGGCGCAATAGTCGCCCGCGCTCGGCGTAAAGCAGCGGGTTTAAGAGCGCCGCGCCGGGGAGGGCGGTGAGCGGCAGGCAGCGGGAGCATTTGGCGAGTCCGGGGCCGGAGCAGGCATGGCGCTTGGCGTCGAGCAGGTTCGCGCGGGCGCAGAGCGTCCACCAGTCCTGGACCTGGTAGAGCACCGGAATACCGCGTCGGCGCGCCGCGCGCGGCAGGGTGGCCGCATGCCCGGCGAGATGGTGGATGTGGAGCAGGTCGGGGCGCTCCTCATCGAGGAAGCGGGAGAAGTCGGCCGCGAGCGTTCGGTTGGAGAGGGCATTGCGCGATCGCGGGTCGCGCTGCACGAAGTTGTTGACCATCAGCCGGACCCGCGCGCCGGAATCGAGCAGCTCGAGCGCATCGCCCAGGGTGCGCGCCGGGTCGGCGATCCGCGCGTAGACCGCGACTTCGCGGTGGCTCGCCTGCCGGCGGGCGAGCCAGGCGGCGTAGAGCTCCGTGCCGGCAGGGCTCCAAGGGGGCCAACCGTGAACCAGGTGAACGACCTTCTGCGGGCCATCCTTACGGCCGGGTAGGCGGCTCGGCAGGTGGGAAGTCCGGGCCGACGCGAGACCTTCGAGCGCCCGCGCGCGTACGGTTGCGAGCGGGTCTTCGCGGACGAAGCGGGCGATCGTCGCCAAGTAATCCGGGTGGAGCTTGGCGAGCGCGCGGTGGGCGACGGCTACCCGCGCCCCGCGCGAGGGGCCGAAACTCTGATGCCCCTCGTGATAGACGAACGTTGCGTCGTCCAAGACGTGGCGCCACCCCTCTTTTAGCGCCCGCTGGCACCATTCGCTCTCTTCGCCGTAGCCGAGGCCGAACGCGCGCTCGTCGAACAGGCCCAGCTCATCGAGCGCGCGCCGCTTGAGGAACAGGCAGACGCCCACTCCCGTGGGCAACCGAGGATAGGCGTGCGCCGAGCGCCGTTCGATCCGCCGCGCGAAGCTCTCGATCGTCTCGCCGACCGGGAGAGTATTCGAAGCGAGGAAGCGGGGGAGCGAGCAGATCGTCGCCGCGTTCGAAAACGGTGTCACGGTCGCGATCTCGGGCGACGAGTAGGCCGCGGCGCGCAGTTTTTCGAGCCACCCTGCGGAGACGATCGCGTCGCTGTTGAGCAGGACGACGTCATTCGGCGGCCCTTCGTTTCGGTGCGACATGCCGATATTCACGCTCGCGACGAAGCCGCGGCGTTCGGGGTTCCGGAGGATTCGGACGCCTCGATGGTCTGGAGCCGACTCTGCGAGCCGCGCCTCGGTCGCCGCGGGCTGCGGGCCGTCGAGCACCAGCAGAGCCCGATGGCGCGAGAGATCGGTGTGCGCGAGCAGCGCGGAAAGGCAGCGGGCGAACGATTCGGGCGCCTGGTAGACCGGGACGACGATGTCGATGCGTTTGGGCGCACCGAGGTCCGAGTGGGGGCGGTTGGAAGGGGCCGCCCAATCGAGCGCCGCGCGATCCTCCCCGGCGCGCCGGCCGGCCCGCAGACCGGCGCTGATCAAGCGGCGGAGGCGGGGAGGGAGCGAGGCGGAGAGAAGGTCGCGGAGCACGGTGTCCAGGTGGAGAATCGAAACGTCAGGCGAAGGTATCACGGGGCCGTTTGGCGCCTTGCCGTCGGTTCCGCTACTCTTCCCCGGCCATGGAAAACGAGTCGCAGCGAACGGTCTGCATCACCGGCGGAGCCGGGTTCATCGGATCTCATCTGGCGGAGGGGTTTCTCGCCGCGGGCGACCGGGTGTTGGTGCTCGACGACCTGTCGGGCGGCAAGCGGGAGAACGTGCCGGCGGGCGCCGAGCTGCACGTGCTGGATATTCGCTCGGCCGAGGCCGCAGCCCTGGTGGCCGGCGCGGGGGTCGATCTGCTGGTCCACCAGGCGGCGCAGATGGACGTCCGCCGCTCGGTCGAGAACCCGATCTTCGATGCCGAGGTGAACATTCTCGGCACGCTCAACCTGCTCGATGCCTGCCGCCGCGGCGGCGTCGCCCAGGTCCTGTTCGCCTCGACCGGCGGCGCGATCTATGGCGAGCAGGACCGATTTCCCGCCGCGGAGGAGCACCCGACGCGGCCGGTCTCGCCCTACGGGGTGAGCAAGCTCGCGGTCGAGCGCTATCTCTACTTTTTCCACACCGCCTACGGTCTCGATGCGACCTGCCTTCGTTACGCGAACGTCTACGGAGAGCGGCAGAACCCGCACGGCGAAGCGGGGGTGGTGGCGATCTTCTTGAAACGCCTGCTCTCGGGCGAGACCCCGACGATCAACGGCACCGGGCGCCAGACCCGCGATTACATCCACGTCTCGGACGTCGTGCGCGCGAACCTTAAGGCGGCGGGCCGCCCCGGCTTCCACACCTATAACGTCGGGACCGGGATCGAGACCGACGTCGTCGAGCTCTACGCCCGGATCGCCGAAGCGCTCGGCCTCGACCGCCGGGCGGAGCACGGACCGGCCAAGCCGGGCGAGCAGCTCCGTTCGGTGATCGACGCTACGCACGGACGGGCCGAGCTCGGCCTCCCCGAGCCGCTCGGCCTCGATGCCGGCCTCGAACTCACCGCAGCCTGGTTCAAAGGCTGAGCGACCGACCCGAATCGCAGCACATCCAACCTAGTCCAACCTGATACGGGAGAGATCGATATGAGCGACAAGCTTTGGTACGTCGCGGTCGCCGGGCAGCAGCAGGGTCCGATGTCGGCGGGCGACGTGGTGAATGGCATTCGCGCCGGGCGCTTCGGCCGTGAGGCGCATATTTTCGCCGAAGGGATGGCCGCCTGGGGGAGCATCGCGAGCGAGCCGGCCTTCGCCGCCGCGTTCGCTTCGGCGCCCACCTCGGTGCCGCCGCCTCCGGGGCGCATGGCCGCGCACGTGATCGACTACGAGATCTTCGGCGAGGAGATGCAGTTTGTCGAGATCACGCTCGATCCGGCCGAATCGTGCATCGCCGAAGCGGGCGCCTTCATGTATATGGACCCGGGGATCTCGATGGAGACGATCTTCGGTGACGGTTCAGGCCAGAACGAGGGAACCGGCCTGATGGGCAAGCTGCTGAGCGCCGGCAAGCGCGTGCTCACCGGCGAGTCGCTGTTCATGACCCAATTCACCAACACCGGCGGCGGGCGGCAGAAGGTGGCGTTCGCCTCGCCCTATCCGGGGCGGATCGTGCCGCTCGACTTGAAGCAGCACGCCGGCCTGGTCTATTGCGAGAAAGCCGCCTTCTTGTGCGCCGCCAAAGGGGTCTCGGTCGGGATCACCTTCCAGAGAAAACTCGGCACCGGCCTGTTCGGCGGCGAAGGGTTCATCCTTCAGAAGATCGAAGGGGATGGCCTCGCGTTCGTCCACTCGGGTGGCACGGTCGTCGAGCGCAACCTGGCGGCGGGCGAAGTGTTGCGGGTGGATACCGGCTGTCTGGTCGCGTTTGAATCGACGGTCCAGTACGACATTCAGACGGTCCCCGGAATCAAGACCGCGATCTTCGGCGGCGAAGGGCTGTTCTTCGCCGCGCTCTCCGGCCCGGGGAAGATCTGGATCCAGTCGCTGCCGTTCTCTCGCCTCGCCGGCCGCGTCCTCTCGGCTCTGCCGCAGGGAGTGGGCGGACGCAAAGGCGAGGGCTCGGTGCTCGGCGGCTTGGGGGATCTGATCGGCGGGAAGTGATCTTCTATAGAGAAACCCTGGGCGCGCCCCCCTCTGGGTGCTCTCGGAGGGCAAGGACCTCGAGGGGAGGCTGGCTGGCCCGGTGGTCTCTGCTGTTCCTGGGACCGCCGGCGTCCTCGCCGGCACAGGCGTCGGGTGAACGGAAGAAGCCGAGCGCAGGGCCGGCGCAACGAGATTGAAGGCGAGTGAAGGTGCCCGTCCCGGCAGGGACGGCGTAACGTAGCGAGGGGTTAGAACCCCGTGCGGGCACCCCCGCGAGTGACTGAAGTCACTCGCTAGGTTACGACGTCCCTGGCGGGACGTGTTGTCCAATAGCGCACCGGGATGAACAGACGACCGCTCTGCTGCGGGTGAATCTCGCAGATCCGTCCTCAAACCTCAGCGATTTGCTAAACTGAGCCCGACTTAAGGGAGGTGCCGAATGCTCGATGTCGCGTTGATCGCGTCCGCAACCGTTGGTGTACTCGCCCCGATTCTGCGCCACCTGCTGAAGGCCGGTGCCGAGAAGGCCGCTGAGGCGGCTGGCGAAGGTGTCGCCGAGACGATTTGGGAAAAGCTCAAGGCCAAGATCTTCGCCAAGGAGAGTACTGTGGCCGTGGCGAAGGAGGTCGCGGCGGCGCCGGAGGACAAGGGCGCTCGCAAGGTG
>JANNIH010000052.1:0-30293 GCA_031404815.1 Holophagales bacterium
ATGACCTTCGCGCGCCTCCACGCCGTGCGCGATTTCGCGCGGAAGATCCCGTCGGCCAACGGCAAGCTCGCGACACTCGGCTTCTGCTGGGGTGGGGGCGAGAGTTTCGCCTACGCCGCCGCCGAGCCGACTCTCACCGGAGCCGTCGTCTACTACGGTTCCTCGCCCGAGGCGGCCGACCTGGCAAAGATCAATGCCCCGGTGCTCGGTCTCTACGGCGGAGACGACGCTCGAATCAACGCGACGCTCGCCGCCACCGGAGCCGAGATGAAAAAGCTCGGCAAGACCTTCGAGCCGCACCTCTTCGACGGCGCCGGCCACGGCTTCCTCCGCGCCCAAGAGGACCGCGACGGCGCGAACCTCAAAGCCACCCAGGCGGCTTGGCCGCTCACCCTGGCGTTCCTGCGCGACCGGCTGGGCGAGTAGACCGTTTTTCGAGGCGGCAGTCAGGCCAGGCTCCGCCTGTCAACTTTAGTTTCGTTGTTCCCTCTGTCTCGATTTTTCGCCCCGCCGCACATACATAGTTAGTAGGCAAGCTGCGATCCGCAGGAAATGGCTCCCGTCCCGGAGCCGGGCTGCGCGTTCGATGCGAATGCACTACCCGGCATGCCGCTCTGCGCGATCCGATCCCTTGCCCAAGGAGAAAGATATGCGAACCCGTTGGGCCGTTCTCGCGCTCGGCATCGCCATCGTTCTTGCGATGGCGGCGCCGGCTTCCGCCAAACCCCAGTTCAGCTACGCCGTCAAGTTCGTCTGCGGCTTCAACCCGAGCAACGTCGGCCAATCGCTCGACGGTGAAAAGCAGGGCGAGCCGACGGTCAAGCTCGGCAACTACGCCACCGACATCAACATCTACAACCCCGATGTCATCATCGACCCGACGAACCCGGACAACCAGCTGTTCAAGAAGGTTTTGGTCCTGGTCGGCGACGGGAAGGTCATCGGCCGGGAGCCGAAATCGGTGGAACCCACGGGCTTCGACTTCATCACGCTCGGCCCGGGCAACGCGACGATGGACGACTGCAACCGGATCGGCGAACTGATCTACGGTTCTCCGGTGCCCTTCCCGTACCCGTTGACGATCGGCTTCTTGGTCATCCAGAGCGTTTACGAGCTGGATGTCACGGCGGTCTACACCGCGCAGGTCTGTAGCGCCTGGGCCTTCAACGACAAGCTCGACTGCCTGGACCCCGACGGCCGGGGCAACGGTGTGTCGATCTCAGAGGACGTCGAGCAGATTGAAGGCAAACGGTTGTTCTGACCGCCAACGCCTAAGACAAGGAGAACCTGATCATGACCAAGAAACTCCTCCCCTTCGCTCTCCTCGCCCTCGCGTTGCCGCTCTTTGCGGCCCCGGCATCGGCGGCTCCCACGTACAGCTGGTCGGTCAAGTTCGTCTGCGGCTACAACCCGACGAATATCGGCCAGTCGCTCGACGGCACCAAAGAAGGCGAGCCGACCGTCAAGTTCGGCAACTACGCGACCGACATCAACATCTACAACCCGGGCTATTTCGACACCGCCGGGATCCGCAAGAAGGTGATCTTGCTGGTCACGAAGGGGTTTCCGAACGGCCGCGAGCCGAAGGTCTCCAAACCGAGCGCTTTTGACGGTATCGAGCTGCCTCCGATGACCGCCACGATGGACGACTGCAACCGGATCGCCGAGCTGATCTACGGCGGTGCGGTCCCCACGCCGATGCCGCTCTTCATCGGCTTTCTGGTCCTCGAATCGAACGTCGATCTCGACGTGACGGCGGTCTACACGGCGGAGACCTGCAGCTACTGGGTGAAATCCCCGGACCGGCTCGACTGCCTCGATCCGGACGGCAAGCACCAGGGCGTCGGCATCTCGATCGATGTCGACCAGGTCAAGGGTCGCCAGTTCTGATCCGACTCCCCATCCCATGGTTCGACGCGCGGGGGCGCTCCCGCCCCCGCGTTTCCTTCGGGTCGC
The DNA here is from genome assembly GCA_031404815.1 of Holophagales bacterium. Classification (GTDB taxonomy): domain Bacteria; phylum Acidobacteriota; class Thermoanaerobaculia; order Multivoradales; family UBA5704; genus DASYKS01. The sequence goes on from JANNIH010000052.1 coordinate 1,957, forward strand.
GAGGTAGACTTCTTCCCTCGTGACGACCGTAACCTCCCCCGACCTCTCCGCCGTTCGCGCCTACCTGCTCGATCTGCAAGACCGTATCTCCACTGCCCTCGAAGCGGCGGACGGTGGGGCGCGTTTCCGTGAGGATCTCTGGAGCCGACCGGAAGGGGGAGGGGGGCGGACGCGCGTGCTCGAAAAGGGGGCGCTGTTCGAGAAAGCGGGGATCGCGTTCTCGCACGTCCACGGCGAAAACCTGCCGCCGGCCGCGACCGCGGCTCATCCGGAAGTCGCCGGCCGGAGCTTCGAGGCGCTCGGTGTCTCGCTCGTGCTCCACCCCGAGAACCCCTACGTGCCGACCACTCACGCCAACGTCCGCTTCTTCCTCGCGGAGAAAGTTGGGGCGCCCCCTGTCTGGTGGTTCGGTGGCGGCTTCGATCTCACCCCCTACTATCCGTTCGTCGAGGACGCCCGCTCCTGGCATCGCTCGGCGCGGGCGACCTGCGAGCCATTCGGGCAGGACGTCTATCCGCGTTTCAAGCGCTGGTGCGACGAGTACTTTTACTTGAAGCACCGGGGCGAGACCCGCGGCGTCGGCGGTCTGTTCTTCGACGATCTCCACACTTGGGGCTTTGCCCGCTCCTTCGACTTCCTGCGCGCCGTGGGCGACGGGTTCCTACCGGCCTACCTACCCGTCGTCGAGCGGCGCCGGGCGCTCCCTTGGGGAGAACGGGAGCGCGAGTTCCAGCTGCTCCGCCGCGGGCGCTATGTCGAATTCAACCTCCTGTTCGACCGCGGCACGCTGTTCGGCATCCAGTCGAACGGCCGCACCGAATCGATCCTGATGTCGCTTCCCCCTCGCGTCTCTTGGGCCTACGATTGGACCCCCGAACCGGGTACCCCCGAAGCGGAGCTTATGGACTACCTGCGGCCGCGCGATTGGCTGGGGGAGGAAGGGCGATGAAATCCCTCTGGTCGGATACAGAAGCCCGCGCCGCGATCGAAGAGTGGTCGGGGGCGGGCGAAGACGTGGCTCTGCGGGTCTACACCTCTCGCCTGATCGGCGCCGAAAGCGATCTCGTGCTGCACGGAGGGGGCAACACCTCCGTCAAGACGACGTTCACCGATCCGCTGGGGGTGGCCATCCCGGCCATCCACGTCAAAGGTTCCGGCTGGGACCTCGCTTCGATCGAGCCGGCGGGGCTGCCGGGGATGGATCTCGAAGCGCTCCGCCGGTTGCGCGCGCTCGATGCCCTGTCGGACGAGGCCATGGTGAACCAGATACGCATCCGCCTGTTCGACGCGGGTTCGCCCACCCCTTCGGTCGAAACACTACTCCACGCGTTCCTGCCCGCGAAGTTCATCGACCACTCGCACGCCGATTCGATTCTGGCCCTCACCAACCGGCCGGACGGCGTGAAGATCGTGGCCGACCTATTCGGCCCGAGCGTGCCGATCGTTCCCTACGTCATGCCGGGCTTCGCGCTCGCGAAATTCGCCGCGGCGGTGGCCGAAGAGGCAGCCGCCTCGGGGCACTCACCCATCGGGCTCGTTCTGCTCAAACATGGCCTGTTCACCTGGGGCGACACCGCCCGCCTGAGCTACGAGCGGCATGTGGAGTTGGTCGACCGGGCGGAACGCTGGCTCGCGAGCTCACGCCGCCGCTTGGTTCGGATCGAAACGGCCGTCGATTTGGGAGCCGCCGAAGCCGAAGCCGCACTCGTCGCACCCATTCTGCGCGGCCGGCTCGCAGCGGCGACTTCCGACCCCGACCGGCCGTTCCGCCGCGTCGTGCTCGACCGCCGGGCGAGCGCGGAGATCCTTGAGGTCGTGAACGCGGACGAGTTGGTGGAGATCGCGGACGGAAACCCGCTCACGCCCGACCATGTGATCCGCACCAAGCCCCGACCGTTGGTGATCCAGCCCCCCGCGGAGCGGACCACCGCGGCTTGGACGGACGCGATCTCCGCGGCGGTCGAACGCTTTGGCGTCGGCTATCGCGCCTACGTCGCGGCCGGGATCGCCGCTCGCGACCCGAAGAAGCCGCTCGATGCGGTCCCGCGCGTCGTGTTGATCCCCGGGGTCGGCCTGTTCGCGGTCGGCGCCTCGCGAAAGGAAGCGCGGATCGCGGGCGATATCGCCGAGCACACGCTGCGCACCAAGAGGGCTTCGTGGGAGGCCGGGGCGGTCTACGAAGGGTTGCCGGACGTCGATCTTTTCGACCTCGAATACTGGAGCCTCGAGCAGGCCAAGCTCGGCAAGGGCGCGGAAAAGCCGCTCGCCCGCCAAGTCGCCGCGATCACCGGCGCGGCCGGCGCGATCGGCCGAGCGATCGCGGCCAAGCTGCTCGAAGCGGGCGCCCACGTCGCGCTGCTCGATCTCGATCTCGCCGCGGCCGAAGCGCTGCGCGCCGACCTCGCCGCAAAGTTCGGGAGTGGGGCGGTCGAGGCGATTCGCTGCGACGTGACCGATGAAGGCTCCACAGTCGCCGCGTTCGACGAGGTCTGCCGCCGCTTCGGCGGGGTCGATCTCGTCGTGCCGAATGCCGGCATCGCGCGCTCGGCGCCGCTCTCCCACCTCTCGGCCGAGGAGTTCCGGCAGCTGTTCGCGGTCAACACAACCGGGGTCTTCCTGACCCTCCGCGAAGCCGCCGCCCGCATGCGACTTCAGGGCACCGGCGGCAACATCGTCGTCATCTCGTCTAAAAACGTGATGGCCCCGGGGGCGGAATTCGGCGCCTACAGCGCGTCCAAAGCCGCCGCCGCCCAGCTCGCCAAGGTCGCCGCGCTCGAGTTGGCCAAAGAGGGGATCCGCGTCAACTCGATCGCTCCCGACGCAATCTTTGCCACCGGCCCAACCCCCTCCGGCCTCTGGGCAGCGGTCGGCCCCGACCGAGCCCGAGCCCGCGGCATGGCGCCCGAAGACCTCCCCGATTTCTACCGCCGCCGGAGCCTGCTTCAAACCCCCTTGACCGGCGAGCACGTCGGCAACGCCGTCGTCTTCTTCGCCTCGAACCAGACCCCGACCACCGGAGCGACACTGCCGGTGGACGGCGGGTTGGCGGAGGCGTTTCCTCGGTAGCGGCGAGTCGTATCCGAGAATCCTCTCCTCGAGCGCGTCCAGATCGGTCTCGCGAGGGGGGATTCTCCCTGAATCAGGCAAGCGATCGATCCTTTCGGAAACTTCAGGCGAGTGCAGCCAAAGCTCGCTATCCGGAATCAGCTGTTCAAGCTTCACGATCCAACCTCCTTCACGCGTATTATCCTCTCCCGCGGACAGAAGCAGCGGAATCCTAAACTTCGGCGGTTGGTTCGTGTCTAATGTGACTGGGCAGGCAAGTCGCTACCGCTCACCTCGAGAGATCTTCGTCTTCGGCTTCCAGGTCGGAGGTCGAGCGGGCCCCAAGCGGGAGGACTCGGTGATCGATCCGGTGTATATCGTGGGGGCCGGGAAGTTTCTGCCCGGTTCGGCTGTCGCAAATGACGAAATCGAAGAGTATCTTGGAAGGATCGGCGGCAAACCCTCGCGCGTCAAGGCCCGAGTGCTGCGTCAGAACGGCATCAAGACCCGTCACTACGCGCTCGACCGCGAGCAGCGAAGCACGCATCTGAATCACGAGATGGCCGCCCGCGCGGTCGAGGATGCCCTGCGCAACGGGCGGGTTCGCCCGGAGGACGTCGGCTATCTCGCGGTGGCGACGACCCAGGGAGACCTCCTAGTGCCTGGCATGGCCAGCATGGTGCAAGGCGCCCTGGAATGGCCGCCGTGCGAGATTGCGACCTATCACGGCGTCTGCGCGAGCGGCGTCATGGCCCTTAAGGGAGCGTGGCTCAACCTGCTCGCCGGAGAAAGCCAGTTGGCGGTCGCCTGCGCGAGCGAGTTCGCCAGTCGCCAATTCAAGGCCAGCCGTTACGCGGGCCAGGATACTCTTCGGGGAAAGGGTTTGCCGTTCGACGTGGAGTTTCTTCGCTTCATGCTGTCCGACGGCGCCGGAGCCGCCGTTCTGGCCCGCCGGCCGAGGGACTCGGGGCCTTCTCTTCGCATCGAGTTCATCAAGATCATCTCCCATGCCGGTCGATTCGATACCTGCATGCTCGCAGGCGCCGCGGATGGCGACGCGATCACGGCGGGCTCGACCTGGCTCGACTATCCCGACGGTGCCGAGGCGGCTCGCGCGGGAGCCACGAACCTCCGGCAGGATCTCAAGCGCCTCGACCTGATCCTGAAACTCGGCGTCGAAGGTTTCTTCGATCTGATTGAGCAAGGCGCCGTCGATCCCGCCGCGCTCGATTGGTTGGTATGCCACTACTCCTCCCGCTTCTTGAAGGAGGAGGTGGTCGGTCTCCTCGAACGAGGCGGTGTCCGCATTCCGAGCGAGCGCTGGTTCTCGAACCTCGAGCGGGTCGGCAACGTCGGATCTGCGTCGCTCTACCTCATGCTCGAAGAGTTGCTGCGCGAAGGGAGCTTGCGCGACGGCCAGAAAATCCTTTGCATGGTTCCCGAGAGCGCTCGCTTCGTCACCGCCTACATGCTGCTCACGGTCCATGCGAGGGGGGAACAGGCGCCCACGCCTCGCGTCGAGCGAGCCGAACCTGCGGTGGAGGAAGCGACCAAGTCCGGCGCGCCGGTCATCCACACCGCCGGCTCTCCTTTGGAGGAAAGCCTGATCCGCCGGCTGACGACCGTCTGGACGGGTTTCGAGCAACGGCTGGCGCGCGTGCCGATCCTCCGGCGCCTCGCGGACGGGACCTTCACGCCGGACGACTATCGAGACCTACTGTTCAACCTGCGACAGCAGGTAATCGATGGATCCCGCTGGATCGCCCGCGCCGCCTCGAACATCACGGCCGAACACTTTCCGTTGCGCTCTGCGTTCATCGATCACACCCGAGAGGAGCATCGGGATTTCGAGATGATCGAGCGCGATTATGTCTCGGTCGGCGGCGCGCTGGATGCGATTACCGGCGGTTCGAAGAACATCGGTTCGGAGGCCCTCTCTTCCTACATCCTGCACCAGGCGAGCCGCGAAAACCCGTTCCATCTGCTGGGCGCGATGTTTATCGTCGAAGGGCTGGGCAACCGCATGGCGCGCGCCTGGGGCGGCGCGATTCGCGACCTGCTCGGCCTGCGCGACGAACAGGTAAGCTTCCTGCTCTACCATTCGCAGAGCGACATCATCCATTTTCGCCGCCTTGATCTGATCGTTCAATCGGGAATTCTCGATGTGGCGATGGTCGATTCCATGGTGAAGACGGCGAAGGTCACGGCACGCCTGTACGTCTTGCAGCTGGAGGAGCTGGGGCAATTCTGACCCTGGAGCGAGCCTCGTTTCAGCTCCCCTGAACCGAATCTGAGGTGCCCATGAAATCCGCTCAGTATTTCGAGTCCATCACTCACGATCCGCTCGATCCGGATCCGACGCTTGCGCTCTACCTCGACGACAGCGTTCCCTTGGACCGAGACGCGAAGGCCGCGCTGCTCGGAGATTTGCGGTCGAAAAGCCGGCAGTTCGTGCTCCCCGTGGTGCGGCCCGTGGGACGCGCTTTCATCGTCATCAACCAGCTCGTGAAGGTCTTCGTTCCGCGCGCCTTCACGTCGTCGCGCCTGCTCCATCGGCTCCTCGTGTGGGGCCTCAAACACTGGGTTTCGTCCGAAGGTAACTTCCTGATCCTGCGCCACTTTCATCTGGGCTCCCAGGTGCTTGCCTTCATCCGCTCGAACGTGCCCGGTGTCGAGCTGCCCTTGAATCCCCTGCTGCCCCAAACCCTCGACGATCTCGCCGACGATGTCTTCTTGAAGCACGACCTCAACGTGTACAACTTTGTGATTCGGTTGAATCGAGAGATGAAAGACAAGGGGCTCGCGATCAAAGCGCCGGAGCGGATCGATTTCAGCGCAATCGTCGACGCCCCCCTGCCGCTCGAACCGCTTCCCGACCGCTGGTCGAACTTTCTCGACCTCCAGACTGCGATCGAGCTGTACACCCCGATCTATCAACTGTTCCTGACCGACAGCGACTTCTGGCGGGCGAGCAACTCGCTGCAGTTGGACGAGACGATTGCGATCTACGTCGCGAGATTGTTCGGTGACGCGAGCCATTTGGGCCTGGTGAACAACAAGCATCCCCTGGTGCCCGAAAGCACCCTGCGGGCCGGCTGGCGGTTGATGCTTCACGGCCTGGCGCTCGAAACGCTTCACGCCATTCTGGTGCACAGGAAGCGCGAGCAAGCGGAGGTTGACTCCCGGACTCTCGCCGCGGCGACCGCGCCCTCTTGAAGCGGCCCCTGGCCCCGGCAGGGACCACCGGAGCGACACTGCCGGTGGACGGCGGGTTGGCGGAGGCGTTCCCGCGGTAGCTAGAGGGAGGGGGGGTGCGCTTCGGCAGGGGTCGGGTCGCCCTACCCCTTCCCCCGCACGAACGTCCAGACGTAGAACTGCACGTAGGCGGGGCCGTCCTTCCCGAGCGGGCCGATGACGAACTGCACCGGCTCTACTCGACCTGGGAATTGAAACAGGAACCGGTGCTCATCGATCATCTCAAGCGGAAACTCCCGGCCGAACTGCTTCAGAATGAGCTGGCGGTCGTTCTTCGCAATCTCCAGGGTCCAGCGGCGAGGGTTCGTGTAGGGACCGATATAGCGTTCGGCGGCCGGCGGCAGCGCGATCCGACCGGTTTTTCCGCCCGCGATCTGCCGCATGGGTTGGGCGGTGTCCGCTGCGGGCAGGAACGCGTCGAACGCGTGGGCCACGAAGGGGTCGATCTCAGAGGTTTCCAAATTGGTGAGCACGATCACTGCGAGCCGCCGCTCTGGGACCATCTGCAATTGGACCGCAAAGCCGGGCATCGTCCCGCCGTGCCCCACGCGGGATAGCGCGCGATAGCCTCCGATTGCGAGACCGTAGCCGTACTGCTCGTCGAGCGTCGGTACCTCGGCCCGCGGTGTTGCGAGTTGCGCGAACAACCCTGCCGGCAGCGCCTGCGCTCCCCCGAGCTTGCCGTCGTTCAAGAACGCGATCGCGAAACGTGCGAGCTCGGCCGCGTTCGTCCAGATCTCCCCGGCCGGCCAGAGCCGCGCGTCGTCGGCCATTGGGCGCACCACGGCCGCCGCTTTTTCCGGTTGCGCTCGATGACCGAGCGAAAATGGATAGGTCATTACGACCGTCGGCTGAAAGGTCGCGCGGCTCATCCCGAGCGGTTCGAATACGAGCTGCTTCATGATCTCCGCATACGGCTTGCCGAGCGCTTCTTGAAGGGCGAGACCGGCCAGGGCGAAGCCCGAATTCGAATAGGAATAGGTGGTCTCGGGCGGCAGCAGGCAGTAGTCCGCCCCCCAGGTTCGCGCGTAGGCCAAAAGCGCCGACTCGTCGTGCGGCCCGTACTCGTCCGGCTCGTCTTTGACGCCCGCGCTGTGTCGGAGCAGTTGGTCGGTCGTGACCGCGGCGAGGCAAGGGGCGAGGCCCGAGATGTACTTCCCCACCGGGCGTTGCACATCGAACCGGCCGGCGGCGGCGGCGTTCAAAATCGCGGTCGCGGTGAACGTCTTGGTGAGCGAGCCGATCTGGAACAGCGTTTCGGGCGTGATCGCGGCGGCCGAGGCCCCGGCTTCCACGCTCGCTATGCCGAACCCCTGCTGCCAAACCACCGAGTCCCCCGAGACCACGGCCATCGCGATCCCAGGAATCCCCTGTCGCGTCTGTTCGGCGCGGATGAACGTTTCGAGCTCCGCGACCGCCGCAGGGTTCTGGCCGAGCGCGGTGCCGGATGCGAGGAAGAGGGCGAGGCAAAGCCCGAGTCGGCCGGGGAGAACCTTGCAGGGGTTGAAGGCGACTTTCATAAGGGAATTCTAGCCTGTCCGGCAGCTCCGAGGACCCTCCCTCGATCTAACGATCGAGCTCGCTGTCTCGTTCATGCGCGCTTTTCGCACCCAGGAAAGTAGCATCGTCTTTCCGTCGTTCACAGCACCCAACCCGGACCCGCTCGGCCGCATGATCGGCCGCCGCGCGTCCGTGTCCGTCCGGCCGGGCATGATGCCCGGCCCTGTTGCCAGGGAGTTCTCCGTCATGAATCTGCGTTCCGCCCTCGTCGTCCCTCTCGCTGCCGCCTTCGTTCTTGCCGTCGCGCCGGCCGGCGCCCAATCCCGAATCAAGGTCGGCGAGGAGTACCCCTACGCCACCTCGACCGCCTCCGCCTACCCGATCGGCGATGCGGGCCGGCCGGTCACCTGGTCCGAGACGATCGCCTCGCCCACCGCGACGTTCCTGCGCGTCCACTTCACGAAATTCCATCTGCCGGAAGGCGACTACCTGACCGTCTCGGGCGCCAACGGCAAGGAATCATGGGTCTATACCGGCCGTGGCCCGAACGGCACGGGAGAGTTCTGGTCGTTCCAGGTGGAAGACGACACGGCGGTGCTCGAGCTGCACAGCGGCCCGGCCCGCAAAGGCCCGCGCCACGGCCTGGCGGTCGATCGGATCGCACACGGCACGGTGGTCCTTGCCGAGGAGCAGGCGCCGACCCGCGTGATTTGCGGCACCGACGGGCGCCAGAACGCCGCTTGCCAGACCTCGATCAACATGAATCCGGTCGCCAGGCTGTCTTTTCAGAGCGGCGGCTCGTCGTTCGTCTGCACCGGCTGGCTGGTCGCAGGCCCGAACGCGAACACCATGTTCACCAACAACCATTGTGTCGCCACCCAAGCCGAGGTGAGCACGGTGCAGGCGCGCTTCAACTACCAGACCACCACCTGCACCGGGACGACGCAAGCCACCGTGACCAACTACGCGGGCGGCACATTCTTGAAAACCAACTCGAGCCTCGACTACTCCCTGCTGACCCTCCAAGGGAATCCTGAAGCCACCTGGGGTGAATACACGGCGACAAGCAAGCAGCCGACCGCGAGCCTGACGATCAATCTCCCGCAGCATCCGGGCGGCGGCCTGAAGCGGATCGCCTACTGGAAGGATTCGGCGAAGACCCTGCGCTGCAATGTGACGGGGGTCAACCTGACCTACAGCGGCGCGACCTCGGGCAGCCAGATGTCCTACTCGTGTGACACCGAAGGGGGCTCCTCGGGCTCACCCGTTATGGACGCCGGAACCGGACGAATCATCGGCTTGCACCACTTCGGCGGTGTCTCGACCTCCCCGTGTCTGAACTCCGCAACCCAGATGCGGCAGATCTGCACGAACGCGGGCTCCGCGTTGGTCACCTGCGCTACGAATTGACCCACCCCTAAAAGAGCGACCGGTGGGTTTCCCTCCCACCGGTCGCGGACTTTACATCTCTAACGTAAGCTTGACCCCGGCTTGAAGACTCCCGGCCCGGAGCCCCCTAGGATGCATCGCGACAACGGGGCGCTCCCGCGAGTGGGGGCCCTCAACCGAACCTAAGGAGATACGCCATGAAGCGTTGGATCTATGGAGTTGCCGCCGCGGGTCTGGTGGTCGTGCCGCTCGCTCTCGCGCATGCGGGAGGCGACGGACCTCACAAGGGGATGGGTCACTGCGCCGGTCAAAGTTTCGGTTCCGGCGCCGGCCATGGACCCGGCCCGGGCCATCGGATGATGTTCCGTCACGGCAAAGAGGGAATGCCCTCGATCGTCGACCACCTGGCCAAGGCGCTGGATCTTACCGACGACCAGAAGTCATCCGCCAAAGAGATCGAATCGAGGATGAAGGCGGCGGTCGAGCCGATCCACGCCGACATGAAGCGCATCCACGAAGAGATGGACCAGGCGCTTACGAGCAACGCCCCGGCCGCCACGGTCGGTGCCCTGGCGATCGAGGCCTACCAGATTCGCAAGAAGGCCGAGGCCACCCATGAGGAGTTTCACGCGCAGTTCCAGGAGATTCTGACCGCCGAACAGCGGGAGAAGTTCGAGAAGTTTCGGACCGAGATGCACGGTGGTCCCCACGGTGGTCCCCACGGCTTCCCGCCGCCGGGCAAGTAAGCGGCGGCATTCCCGCCCTTGATGGTAGGTTTGGCCGAACCTGGGCGGCCACAGAGGGCCGCCCTTACATCTTTACTCCGCGTCGGCCGAGCAGACGCTCCAGCCTCCGATAGAGCTTGTCGCCGAGCAGCGAGTGCGCCGCGGAGGAAAGATCGCGCAAGACCTTGTGCAGATCTTCCGAACCGCTCCAGTGGCGCCGGGCGTACGGTTCGAGCTCGCCGCCGAACGCTTGGGAGAGGACCGCGACGGCGAGGATCAGGTCGTCCATGAAGCCGACGCCGCCGAGGATGGCCTCCGGCAGCAGGTCGATCGGCAGGATGAAGTAGGCGAGCGCACCGCCGATCAGAGCGCGGGTTTTGGCCGGGACCTCCTTGTCGAGCGACAGGCGAACCAGCAGCATGAACACGTCGGGCACCAAGATCAGCGCGCGCACCGCATCGGTTGACAGCTTGTTGCCGCGCCGTTCGACCGCCTGCAGAATCCGCTGGCGCAGCCGGTCGTAGAAACCGAGCAGCTTGGGGGCCGGAATCTCGTCGTCCCCTGTAAGGACCAGTTCCGCCGCGGCTTCGCGCTCGTCGGCATGTTCGTCGAAGTCGTGCTCGTAGTGGATTTCGGTCATTGCCAGGACCCTCCCGTCAAAGAATATACGCCAGGGCGAATCCCACCTGCGCGAACATCATCATGAGGTACATGTGCTTCCATGACGGGTGGTTCTCGGTCGCGGTGAGTGAATCGGGGTCGCGCACCAGAAGATACACGGTGTACGCGCCCCAGACCATCAGGATCGCGCCGAGCGCGACCAAGAGGGTGGGGTTGCCGGTGAGGATCGCATGCTCGGGCGCCTGTGGGTCGCGCAGATATGCACCGAGCGGCAGCAGAATCCAGGGGAGCACGAACGAGGGGCTGATCATCCACGCGGCTTTCTTCACCCCGTAAACGATCGGCAACGTCCGGCAGCCTCCCGCCAGATCCCCTTCGATGTCGGCGAAATCCTTGGTCGAAGCGGCGAAGATCAAGAACAGAAAAAACGCGAGGCCGATGAACCAGGGTTCGGTCGAGGCGACCGGGGCGACCATCCCCCAGCCGGCGGCCTTGAGCAGGAAGCCGCGCGGGATCGCCATCGTGAAATTCGCCGCCATGCCGCGCACCTTCGTCCGGCCGAGCGACGGCGCGGAGTAGATGAACGTGAACGCGAGGCCGATCAGGTAGATGAAAAACACCACGTGCGCCCCGAGCGGCGCGTTCAGCTTTTCGCTCCAGGTGACATACGGATAGGGGACGACGAGCCAGGTCGGCAGGAGCGCGAACGCGTAGAGCACCCAACTGAAGCCCCACGCCTCGGCGATCGAGAGCGCGCCGGTGACCAGCGGTCGATCCGGCTTGTTCAGCCGGTCGATTTCCAGGTCGTAGATCTGGTTGATCGCATTCGAGGCCGCGTTCATCAGACTGGCGCAGAGCGAGCCGAGCGCGATGGTCAGCAAGACCGAGGTCGTGACCTGCCGGCTCGGGTCGGGGTTGTGCGCCGAGCCGAACGCGCAGATCGCACCCGAGACGATGCCGAGGAGCGGCGGCAGCAGGGTGAACGGGCGCGCCAGTTGGCGATAGAGATTCAGTTTGCTCATAGGAGTAGCGCGGCGGATGCCGCGACCAGCGCGCCGACCAGGGTGTTCAAAAAGTTGAGCGCCTCGTTGTCGAGCAGGGCGCTCCGTTCGAGCGCACCGCCGACCAGGCTTTCGAACGTCGTGCCGACGAACGCGGCGACCGTCACCACGGCGATCCCGAGCGCGGGGTAGAGCCCGACCCAGAAGCCGAGGCCGCCGATTGCGATCGAGACGAGAATGCCGGCGAGCGTCCCTTCGAGCGAGACCGCCCCTTCCGTGCCGCGCGGCACCGGGCGAAGCGTGGTCAGCTTGAACGTCCGCCGGCCGAGCAATTGGCCGATCTCGCTCCCCGCGGTGTCCGCGGCGGCGGTCGCGAACGCACCCGCAAACGCCAAACCGAACAGAATCGGGTACGGGGTCGCCGCAGCGAACAGTGCGCAGGCGGCGGCCACTCCGGCGTTGGCAAATGCATGGCGCGCGCCGCGCCGACCGCCCGCCTCTTGCGCGAGCTTCGCCGCCGCTTTCCGCTGGTAGCCGAGCTTGGTGCACGCCGTGCCGAGGACGAAGAACGCGACCAGCAGCAAGAAACCGCGCCAAGAGAGCAGGGCGTAGATCGCGGTGCCGAGCAGGGTGCCGGCGATCACCCCGGAGCGATCGACCGAACGCGCGGCGTAAGCGGCGACCGCGAACAGCGCGTTGATCGCGAAGCCGACGCCCAAGCGGCCCCAGAAGCCGCCCGCCAGCAACTCGCCCCAGCGCCCTTCGGTCAGTAACAGTCCGAGCAGGAACAGGCTCGCGACCATCGGTACGCCGAGGTTGTCGTCGAGCCCCTGCGGTTGCGATTCGAGCACCGCCGCAACCATCGCCGCGGCGAAGCAGCAGGCGCCGGCGAAAGCCACGGGATAGACGCCGGGCGCCGTCCAGAGCACGAAGCCCCAAGCGGCGGCGCCGCCGAACAGGGCGAACGCGATCGTGCCCGACCAGCTCTTCTTCGGGTTCCAGGGGAGCCGCGGCCCGCCGAGCGTAAGGCCGACCACGGAGGCCATGCCGTCACCGAACGCGAGCAAGCCCCAGCCCGCGGCGGCGACTTCCAAATGCCGCCAGAAGACGATGACGAGCAGGAAGACCGAAACCGGGTAGAGCAGAATGCCGATCGAGCGCCCGCGCTCACCCTCGCGCAGCAGATTCCGGCCCCCCACGCGCGGCAAGATCAGAAAGTTGAAGACGATCGCGAACGCCGCCATCGCCGCGGAGCCCAAGGGGCCGAGCGGCCGGAGCGCCAGAGCGAACAGGCCGCTCCCAATGTGGACGATCTTCCGCGGCAGCTCACCGGCAGGCAGCGCTCTCAGGCCCACTTGGCCGTCTCCTTGAGCCAGGCGAGGGTGATGCCCAACCCCTCGCGCAGGGAGGTCGGTCGATAGCCGAAATCGCGCGTCGCGGCGGCCGAGCTGTAGGCCCAGTCGTGGCGATAGATCTCGACCAGATCGGGGGTGAGCGCGGGGACCGTCCCGGTCGCTTTCGCCCAGAGCTTCGCGAGCGCGCCGGCCGCGGTCGCAACCCCATCCGGAAAACGGCGCTTCGGCACGGGAACGCCGGTCAGCTCTTCGACCAGGGCGTAGAACTCGGCGAGTGTCACGTTGTCGCCGCCCAACACATAGCGCGCGCCGGGCTCGCGCTCGACTACGTCGGCCGTGCCGCGCGCGACATCGTCGACCAGCACATAGCTCCAGCGCCGTTCGGGCTTGCCCAACAGCGCCGGAAGTTTCTTGGCCGCCAGGTCGAGCACGTGGCGGACCACGATGTTCCCTTCGGTCAGCTCACCCGGGCCGTAGATCACCCCGGGGTAGACGACCGAAAGTGGCACGCCCTCCGCGATCGCCGCGCGGGCGCGCCGATCGGCGATCGTCTTGGTCCGCTCGTAGTCGTTGATCCAGGTTCGCTCGGCCGGGGCGGCACCGACTCCCAGCGTGTTCGCCGACTCGTCGAGCATTCCGCCCGGACCGTTTTCGGTAGGGCCGAGCGCGATGAAGCTCGATACGTAGGTGATCCGCTCGATCCCGGTGGCGCGCGCCGCGGCGAGCACGTTGGAGAAGCCATCGATGTTGATCCGGTCGAACTCGGCGGCCGGGGCGAGGATCTTCACCAGCGCCGCGGCATGGAGGATCGCGTCGCACCCGCCGGAGCCCGAAGCCGCAGCGACCAGGCTCCCCCGGTCGGTGACATCGCCGGTCGCAAACTCGACCCCCGCGGGAAACCGCTCCCGCGACGAACCGGCGCGCACCAGCAGCCGGACCGCATGCCCCCGCGCGGCCAACTCGGCGACCGTCCGCCGCCCCAAGAATCCGGTGCCCCCGGTGACCAGGATCTTCATTCGAGCGGCGAACTATATCCTGAGTCCCGCGGCCGGCCTCCGAAACCCATTTCACCCGAATTTCACCCGGGTCGGAGTACGCTCACGGCCAGGAACCGAATCCGAGTCGTGGTAAAATCTCTTCGCTCTGGAGGGTTCACCGTGCCGGCTTCGTCCGTTGAAAGAGAGCTGCTTCGCATCGAGATCGAACAACTCGATGAGGAAGGCGTGCGCCTCGCACGCCAGGCCCTGCATACTCTCGGTCAAAGAAACGGTGAGTCTGCGCCGAAGTTCTCGCATCGAAAGGGCTGGCTGGCTTTCGTTGCCGATACGTACGGTAGCTGCCGAGATGCGCCGATCAAGCGCGGCCCGCAGGGTAAGCTCGAAACGCGGGCCGATCTGGCGTGATCTACCTCCTTGATACCAATACCTGTATCCAGTTTCTCAACGGCAGGTCAGATTCGATTCGGCGGAAGTTCGAGCACCACCTCTGGGAGGATCTGGTGGTCTGTTCGGTCGTTCGCGCTGAGCTGATCTTCGGGGCGCTGAAGAGCGGCCGCTCATCGGCCAACCTAGACGCACAACGTGAAGGAATTCAAGCGCGTCGAGGGATTGTTGTTCGAAGACTGGGAATAGGGAGCAATCGCCCTGCCTGTGTTCGCCTCTTGCGTTACAATCCGAATCCGAACATGACCCGCGACGAATACGAAGGACGCAAGCGACGGATCGAAGAGCAGCACCGTTTCGGCACGGAGCTGCTGGAAGCTGCGCGGCAACAGCAGCTTCGGGCGTTGGACCTCGTCTGGATGACGACGGCGGAGGGCGCCTTCGGCCCCGGGGGTTTCCAGCCGCTGCCGCCCGAGCCGTCCCTGTTTTTGACCGCAGCCCCGGTCGCGGTGGCGAGCGTTGCGGCGCCGGCACGCCGGGTGGGGCGCCCTCTCGAAGATCATGTCGCCGAGCTCGTGGCGATTCTGCCGAGCCTGCCCGAGCTGTTCGACCGCGACGATGTCTGCCGGGCGCTCGGCTATGAACCGAAGCGGAGCGTGCTGTTCCGGGTGTACGAACGCCTCGTCGAGCAGGGCGTCTTGAAAAAAGTGACTCGCGGCGAGGGAAGAGCCCCCTCCCAATACAAGAGAGTCGAGGCCGGCGTCTCGCCCAAGGTGGAATGATGCCGGAACCCGAGGCAGAGCACGCTAGCGGCGCTTCGTGCGACACGAGCAGTTGGTATAGGACGCCGGTCCGCGACGCAATGACGCTATGAACAGGTACAAAGACGCTGCGCACCGGTGCACGGACGCTAAGACCTGGAGCTCGGCCACAGAAAACCAGGTCACAGAGTGAAAGCTCCGGATCTTCGAGCACGAGCCCCGGTTCAACGCAACGGGGAAGCGGGGCTCAACAGGTGAGCGCAAGGGCGTAGCGTTCCAAGAGCAATTCTTAGCGTTCGAGAACCAGGCCCTAGCGTCCACCAACCGCTCCAAAACATCCGAGCACCACACCACAGCGTCCGTGAACCAGGTCGCAGCGTCTTTGCACCCGTTCATAGCGTCGCCGCCTTCGAGCCCGGCTCCCGGCCACCGATCCATCGTGTTCGCGAACGGGTTCCCCGAGCTCGAACCGTAGCGCATTGCGCCGCGGTCCTGGGGCATCGTGCTCTACGCTCAGTGCCCGGGCGCCGAGGCGGCGGCGAAGGTGATGACGGCGCGCACGTCTTCCTCTGTAAGGCTCGGGAATTCCCGGCGGATGACCTCGCTCGACTCTCCGTGCGCGAGAAACCCCAAGATCACCCGGACCAGGACGCGGGTTCCTCTGATCACCGGCTGACCACCGCAGATCTCCGGGTCGCGTACGATTCGATCGTGGTCGGCCATCTGTTCTCCGGGCGGGAGCCCCGAATCCCACCACCGGCGGGTCCGCAACCCCTGCGAACCCGCCGGGTGGGTCGGCACCAGGAGCCGCTACTTGAACTGGACCCGCGTGTTCAAACCGATCGTGCGCGGCTGGTTGACCAGGAAGCCGACGCGGGCGCGGGTTCCCCGCTCCTGGTCGAGCGCCAGGAGGGCGCGCTCGTCGGTCAGGTTGTTGACGAACAGGGCGACGTCCCATTTGCCGAAGGCGATGCCGAAGCGGACATTGAACAGGTCGTAGGCCGGCAGCTCCGGATCGAAGTTGAAGGTGCCCGAGGTGAGCGGGCCGCCGATCGAGTTGGCCCCGAAGGAGCGCAGGTTCACGCTGCCGAACCCCGCCGCCTGGTCGCCGATCTGGGTGAAGCGCGAACCGGTGTGCTGGTAGGTGGCGGTCGCGTATCCCAGCCAGTTGGTCCGGATCTGGCGCTGATAGGTGGCCGACGCGGCGGCCTGGAACTTCGGCACGCTCGGCAGGCGGTTGCCCTTCTGGATTCCGGACACGACGCTCACGTTGCCGGCCGCATCGGTGGAGGTCAACGTGGAACTCAGCTCGGAGTCGGCATAGCTCATCGAGAGCGAGTAGTCGAAGTGGGCATTGGGCGCCGCGGCGAGCTCGATCTCCAGCCCCTGGCTGCGCGCCTTGGGCACGTTGAAAATGACCCGGGACGAGCAGGAGCCGGCGGTCACGGTCGCCTGAAGGTCGGTGATGTCGGTGTAGAACGCCGCGACGTTGACCGAGCCGCGGCCGCCAAGCACGCGGGTTTTTGCACCCACCTCGTAGTTCCAGAGCGTCTCGTCTTTCCAGGCGCCCTGGCCACCGAACGTCCGCAGGTCTTGCGGCGTGCAGAGCGGTACGTTCAGCGGGTCGTTGATGCCGCCGAGTCGGAAGCCCTTCGAAATCTGGGCGTTGAGCGCGGTCTTCTCGTTCAGCTTGTAGCTGCCGATCAGGCGCGGGGCAAAGCCGTTGGCGGAGGTATCGCCCGCGGTCGCCACCAGGGCCGTACCGTTGTTGTCGTTGCCGAAGATGCCGTCGAAGACTTGCGTGCGGTCCTCTTTGAAGTTGTAGTAGCGCAAGCCGCCGGTCAGGTCGAATTCCGGACTGACCGCCCAGGTCGCCTCGCCGAACAGCGCGGTCTGCTCCAGCTCGTACGAGAGATCCGAGAAGAACAGGACGTCCTTGGGTGCGCGCAACCCGCGGGTGGGGATGCCCGAAGCGGCTTCGAAGCCCGAGACCAGCAGGCTCTGGTCGTAGTCGCGGTCGATCTTGCTGTAGAACAGGCCACCCACCCAGTCCAGGCGGTCCCGGTCGCCCGACAGGCGGACCTCCTGGGTGAGCACCTTCACCTTCGTCGCGTCGTCGAGCGGAGCGTCGATCGAATAGACCCGTTGCGGCAGGCCGATGCTGCCGCCGGTGATGCTCGCGGTGAGGGCGGTCGCGTCGCGGACGACCAGCACGTCGCGATCGGTGTAGGAGGAGATCGAGGTGAGGGTCGCGGCGTCGAATTTGTACTCGATATTCAGATCGGCGAGCAGAAATTCGTCGGAGAACGGCTCTTCGATCTGGGTGAACTGCTCGCGCTCGCCGAGCTTGACCGCCGGCCGGGTCGTGGTGAACGGGTTGCCCAAGATGTTGAACGCGTCGGCGCGGTTCCAGCCGTCCGCATTCACCTCCTGGTAGATGATCCGCGGCGTGATCGTCAGCTGCTCGTTCGGCTGCGCCTTGAACGCCAACCGGACGCCGGACCGATCGGAGCTGTTGACGTCTTCTTTGACTCGCAAGCCGGGCTGGACCGCATCCACGAAACCACCCGTTTTGGTGTAGTAGGCCGAGACGCGGAGCGCCGAAGTCGCCCCGATCGGGGCGTTGACGGCCACTTTGGTGCTGCCGCCCGCTTCGCCATCGGTGATGCCGTTGACCGAGAACTCGCCGAACGCTTCGGTGACCCCGATCTTCGGCGGATTCGTGATGTAGCGCACCGTGCCGGATTCCGAGCCGGAGCCGAACAGCGTGCCCTGCGGGCCGCGAAGCACCTCGACGCGGCCGACGTCGAACAGGTCGATATCCGGCGTAAACAGGGAGAGCGAGATCACCGACTCGTCGAGGTAGACCCCGACCTGCTCCTTGACCCCCGGCTGATCGCGGACGATCTGGCCGGACGAGATGCCGCGCAAAGCGACCTGGCTCTGGCCGGGACCCAGGTTCTGGACCGAGAAGCCGGCGACGTTCGCCGCCACCCCTTCGATCGACTCGGCGCCGCGGCTGCGCAATTCCTCTTCGCTCGGCGCGACCACCGAGAACGGGACCTCTTGAATCGTCTCTTCGCGCTTGCGCGCGGTGACCGTGATCTCGTCGCTCACCACTTCCGGTTCCGGATCCCCCGCCTGGGCGGTCGCTTCCGTAGGGGCCGGCGGAGTGTCCTGCGCCGCGACCGCCCGCGGCGCCGCGAGCGTCACAAACAGTGCGAAAACCAGGGCGAGCGCACCCCGGCCGGCCAGAGACCACCGCGCGAGCCCCTTCAATGACGGATACCTGCTCCGAGTGTTCATGTCATCTCCCCTACAGATTCAGGCCGGCGGGCGGGTCTGCCCGACGTCGAATGGCCGGCTGGTGGTGCAACTTTTAAGCTGGGGGGGTTCTTACCACAGGTCGGGCGTGGCGGGGAGAGGGACTGTTTAGAGCCTGCCCGGAAATTTTGGCGTGGAGCAGCGGACGGCTCCCTCCCCGGCTTCGAGAAGGCGCGCCCGGTCTCAGGCCGCCGTGGCCTTCCGGCCGGGCCAGAGTTCGCGCAGGGCGCTTCGGATCAATGCCCGGCCGCGGCCGGGTTCGGTGGGGAGCGGCACCCGGTCGCCCCAGCCGGCGCCGACTCTGATCTCCTGCGGGCCGTCGTCTATCTCTTGGATGTCCGACCAGACCAAACTGCCCAAGGTTGGATCGTTCCGCCAGATCAGACGCTCGGTGGTGAGCAGACACCAGTGGAGCTCATCGACGAAGCTCGCGAGCAGGCCCTGCTCGTCCGCTTCGAGCGCCGCGGCGAGGAGCATCCGCTCCCGCGATTGCTGCGGCAGGCGGTCGGGCGTGTTGGTTCGGGTTGTGCCGCCACCCGCCTGGCGGAGGAGTCGTTGGATGCAGGAAAAAAGTTCGCCGCGAGACATCTTTGGCTCATCTCCTAACGGATCGGGAGTTCTGGTGTCTGCCACCACTATGAACAGGCGCCAAACCACGTCGGGGTCGATCAATCCCAAAGCGGGGAACTCTCACGATCAGGCTTCGTATACTTGAGGGATGGCTCTCGACTCGGCAACCCGGATACCCGCGGAGCGGTCGGTCACCGAGCTTTTGCACGCTTGGAGCGCGGGTGATCTCGACGCCGCCGACTCTTGGGTTCCGGCGCTCTACGACGAGCTCCGGCGACTCGCGGCGGCGCAGCTGCGCGGCGAACTCGCCGCGCAAAGGGGGTTCGAGAAACGAGCGCGGCTCCAGCGTGTGCTCTTCCCGGAACCCGCCGCATCATCCGGCCCGCCATCGCGAAGAAATGGCTCCGGCTGCGCCAGTCGATCGCGCGCAGCTCGGCCTTTCCTCTGGGCACGACGCCCCGAGGCCTCTGCCGCCAACTCGGGGGCGATCTCGACAATATTTTGCAAAGGGCGCTACACCGCGAACCGGAGCGGCGCTACGCCTCGGTCGAGCACCTAAGCGAGGATCTGCGGCGCTACTTGGAACACTTACCCGTCGAAGCGCGGCCGGACGTTTGGGGGTATCGAACGTCGAAGTTTCTGCGCCGCAATCCGCTCGCGGCGCTGCTCGCCGGCCTGCTCGTACTCTCCAGTGTCGGTTATGGGTTCTTCGCCTCGATCCAGGCCGAGCGGGTCAATCGAGAACGAGATCGCTCCGAGCGTGCCCTCTCCCTGCTCGTCGATCTGTTCCGCGGCGCGGACCCGAACACGCGGACCGGCAGCGCGAAGCCCACCGTCGAGGAGGTCTTGGACCTCGGCGCGCGGCAGCTGCTCTTACGGGTGGAGGGAGAGCCCGAAGTCGAAGCTCACCTCGCGAGCCTCCTTCAGTCTTACGGCGTCTCGATTCTGGAACGGGAACCCGCTCGCGGGGCGGCGATGCTCCGCGAGGCGCTCGCGATGCGGCAGAAGTTCCGCACCACTATCGGATCGCCGAAGTCGAAAGCCTCATCGCAATGACACTCCTCGAGCTCGCCCGAAGGGGAGAGGCGCTACCGCTCCTCCTTTCGAGCGCCATCGACCTCGCGGCCGACCTTCCACCCTCCGACGATCGGGTGGTCGCCGCGAAAAGACGCCTGGCGGAGATCGAAGGGCGATGAAGCGGGGCTGCTTGCCCGACCCGATCCGTTCGACGTATCGTCCGGCCACAATGAAGGTTTTCTTCCTAGAGGAGGTACGAGATGAGCACAGTGCGTTTGGAAGGTAAGGCGGGTATCGCTCCCGGTCTCACCGTGAACGACATGGCGGCGAGTTTGCGGTTCTACGTCGAGGCGCTCGGTTTTGAGCTCGAGCACCGCGACGAGGCGGAGGGTGTACCTCGATTCGCGATGCTCAAGGCGGGCGACTGTCACCTCGGGTTGGGCCAGGACGATTTCGCCAAGGGCAAGGATCGCGAGAAGGGTGTGGGCCTACGCTTCTGGATCGCGACCGAACAGGATCTCCAGGCGCTCGCCGATCAGGTCAAGGCGGCCGGATACGCGCTCGACTCCGACGTCCAAAAGCTCCCCTGGGGGCCGCGCGGCTTCGCGGTGACCGATCCCGACGGCTTCAAGATCACGATCTCGGAACCGATGGCGCCGGCGTAGAGGGCGGGGGCGCGGCGGCGATCGAAGCCGCCGCCGAGCGATTTCCGCAACCGATGGTTCCGCCACCACCCCTCACGGACAGGTCGCGAACGCCTCCGTATCGGTCACCGCCGGTGCCGGGCGGCCGAGCGGATTGAAGTAACGCCTGGTCCGGCCCGCCTTCGTGTCGGTCACCGTCATCGTGTATTCGACGTCGGTGGCCGCGGAGGCGAAGACCCAGTAGCGGTTGTTGCTCGAGCAGGCGTTCAGCACCTTGACCGTCGCATCGAACGTGTCGGAATCGAAGAAGTAGAACAGCCCCGAGCGGTCGGTCGCCGTGCCCGCGACCTTGGCCGGGCGTAGCGCACCTCCAACGGTATTGCGCCACCTGATATCGACCCGAAAGCGGCTGCCGTTCAGGCAGAGCGCGTTCTGGTTCGGCAGGCACGGGCCCAGCTGGCCGGGGCTGAAGTAGGTCACGCCGTGGCTACCCGAGAAGTTCGGAAATCCATCCGGCTCGGCCTCGCCCGAGGCGAACTGGAACTTCAGATTCGTCAACTGGTTCTGCTGCGTCGGCGGATAGCTGACCACGAACGCGAGAGTGAAAACCTCGCCCGCGCGCAAGAGCGGCACCGTGAACGGCTGGATCCGGCCGTTGAAACCGAACCATGTGGCCCCGGGGAAGAGCTGGCCGGGGCCGTTCGCGAGACCGTTCGACGTGTTGCTCGCCAGGTTGAGCGGCTGGAACTCGGTGAGGATCGTCTGCTGACCGGATCGCGTGTCGAGTCGGGTCAGGAACGCGCGATCGACGTTGACCCCGTTCGGCGGTGGCTGGCCGGTCTGGCCCAGGCCGAGACCACAGGCGCAATGGGTCGGGATCGTCGGTCCGAACAGGTTGACCGGTGCGCTCAGAATGGTCTGGAAACGCCCCGGCGCGGGCGGCGGAACGCCGGGGAACGGGTTGATCGGCCGTAGCGGTGGCTGGCCGGAGCCGCTCGAGAAGCCGCACCCGCGGGCGGGTTCGGCGTTGGCGACCAGCGCGGCGATCGCGGCCAGGAACGCGAGGAGGGCGATCCGAGACGAAGGGCGGGGCACCCTCTGGGGTGCCGAGAACGGGTACGCGGTGAGCATCGGAACCTCCCAGGCTCTCGAGGTCGAGAACCCTTGACGGCGGCCGGAGCCCGCGGCGACTCGCGGGGCGAAAACTCCGGCCGGTTCGATTCGACGCCAGAAGAGAAGAGGCCGCTCCAGAACATCCAGGCGAGCAGCGAAAAGCGCTTGGGAGGACTGCGATTCCTGACAATACTCCGAAAAGGGGCGGTGTCAACCCCCCGCTTCTACTCTACTCACTCTCTCATCACGGCGCGTTGAGAAAACGCAGGATCTCGCGCCAAAGGCGCTCTGCCTGGTCGGTCGCGAACAGATACTGAGCATGGGCCGAGCCTTCGAGCAGAAGCAGCTCCTTCGGTTCGGGGCACCGATCGTACTGCTTGCGGATCTCGATCAGGCGGGGCTTGCCCGAAGCCGTCAGGTCGTCGCGAGCCACGACGAACAGCTTGCGCCCGGGAATCTTTTCGGACGGCCCGCTCGCGAGCGAGGCGATCAACACCAGTCGATCGATCTCACCCGGCTTTCCCGCGATCGCCGCATCGGCCGCGGCACCGCCCCCCATGCTGCCGCCGATCACCGAGACGGTCTTTGCGCCCCGCGCCCGCAGGTAGCGAACGGCGGCGAGCACATCGAGAGCGAGCGGTGCGCTCACCGGGTCCTCCTGGCCGGGCCCACGCGACTTGCCGTAGCCGCGGAAGTCGAGGGCCAAGGCGCGAAATCCCGCCGCCGCGAGCGCCCGCGCCTGCACCTCCCAGCTCTCTTTGTTGAATCGCCCGCCATGGGCGAGCACGACACCTCGCTCCCCCTGGCCATAGAGATCGGCGAATACCAGACCGCCGTCTGAGGTGGGGAAGGTGACCCGCTCGACGGGTGTCGCGTCCGCTGGATTTGCCGCGGCCGGAAAACCCAAGGAGAGCGAAACGAGCACCAGCCAAGAGTTGAATCCTATGAGCGGTTTCATGGCGCCTCCAAGAAAGGAATGAGCAGCCCTCCGAGCCGTGGCCGCGAGCGGAAAGGTGACGCCTTCGTCCAGGCCCAACCGCGTGAGCACTGGCGAGTGCCGCCCAACTTACGTAGAATCGTATCTCGACATTCGCCCCGGCTGGACCCCAAACCGAGCGGATAGCAACGCCATGAACCGGAACGACGGGCCACGGTCTTTCGGTAAGCTGACTTTACTGGCCGTTCAGGAGAGGAACGAAAAGAGATGTCGCAGAACATCGAGACGGTCAACACCTACCTGGACGGCTTCCGCAAAAATGATCACGAACAGATCCTCTCCTGCCTGACCGACGACATCCAATGGACCGTCTTCGGCGCCTTCCATTTGACCGGCAAAGAGGCCTACGACAAGGCCATTGACGGCGCGCCGGAGTTCATCGACCCTCCCGAGCTGGAGGTCGTGCGCATGGTCGAGCAGGGCGACGTCGTCATGGCAGAGCTCACCGGCACGGCGAAGCGCGCCGCGGGCGGAGAGATGCGCATGTCCATGGCCGAGGTGTTCGTTATGCGCGACGGTAAAATCGCCGAGCGCCGCGCCTGGGTGATTGTTCTTAAGGAAAACGACTTCCGCTGAGCCATAGCGCGCTTGGGCAGGGTGATTCACAGAAACAGCAAAAGTATCGGAGGCAACATGAAACGAGTCACTGGCATCGGCGGCATCTTCTGGAAGGCCAAAGACGCTCCGGCACTACAGGCTTGGTACAAGCGGCACTTGGGAATCGATGTCCAAGTCTGGGGTGGAGCTGCCTTCGATTGGACCGACGCCGAGGGCAAGCCGGTTGCAGGCACAACCTCCTGGTGCATCAATCCGCAAGAGAGTGATCACTTTGCTCCGAGCACTGCTCCCTTCATGGTCAACTACCGGGTGGAAGACCTCCACGCCTTGGTCAAGGTCTTGAAGGAAGAAGGCTGCAATGTGCTCGAGAACATTGAAGAATCCGAGTATGGGAAGTTTGCCTGGGTCATCGATCCGGAGGGAAACAAGGTCGAGCTATGGCAGCCACCTGCCGGCCAATGAGCAGGCTCGTTACTCACGTGGGCGGTACGGCGCGCATGATCAACACACCTGTCTTCCACATGCATCGACTTACCCCTCGCTCAAGCGGAGCGCCTCGGCAGGCCAGGTTGCCGACGGTCCGAAGCTGCTGTCGGTGCTCGACTTCCACGCTTGGGCATATGAGCGCAACAAACTGCTCGAAGAGGGCTACGATTCGTGGATCGGCGACGACGAATCGTGAGTTTGTGCCGAGCCGCGGTGTCGGTATCGCGAGCTCAACGATCGTGAGCGCCTCAGGCCGCAGCGATCCAGTTCCTCAACGATGAAGGGAGTCAGGAATGCCGCGATGGATCTTCGCACTCGCTTTCGCGCTCGTCTTCTACGGCAACGGTGCAGCATTCATCGAGAGCTTCGTGAACTACCCCAGTTGGCACCTCATTTGAGCTACCGAGTTCACGACCTACCATAGGTTCATCGGGCCCAGGGTCATCGCCTTCCTGGTCGCTCCAGCACTACTCGGAACGGTTATGACGATCCTTCTTCTGCGGTTCAGGCCGACTGCGATCCCGCTTTGGTCGGTCTGGGTGGCGATCCTCCTTCAGCTTGTTGTATGGGTCTCAACAGCAACAATACAAATCCCCATTCAGCTGCAGCTCAGCGCCCATGGCGCCTCTGGCCCACTCTTGGAGCGGCTGATGGAAACGAATTGGTGGTTGAGAAGGTTGCCGTACGCAGCATGTGCTGGTCTATTTCTCTGGATGGCTTCTCGAGCGATCGCACCACATGAACGCGACGCCTAACCCGTCGTTCAAGCGGACCCGACTGCGTCGGGCCGCTTAGCTTTTTTCGTTAGACGGCACCGAGGGCGGTTCACTGGTTTTCTGGCGGCCGGGCATCAGTCACGTTCAGTGACCACGAGCTTTCCTGTCGCGCTCCCGGCTTCCATCTCGGTATGGGCCTCGACGATCTGATCGAGCCGGTAAGTGCGGAAGATCGGCACGATCGCATCGCCGACGGCGACCGCGTCGAGAAAGTCCTGAAGTACCTCAGCAGGAAGGTCGTTCGCCTCCCCTCCGTAGGCGGTGAGGCGAACGCCTCGGGGCAGGTACTGGATCGGATAGAAGTCGCGCACGATCCATTGGTTCGACAGCATCCCGGTGAAGCAGACGACGCCATGTAACTTGGTCGATCGGAGGGTGTCGGGCAGGGTGGGCGTGCCCACGAGCTCGAGCGCCGTGTCGACGCCACCGGCTAGAAGGGCTCGCACCTGAGCCGCGACATTGCCGTCGTCGAACAGGACGTGGTCGACCCCAACGGCGCGGAGCGCCGCTTCTTTCTCCCGGTTGCGGGTGGTCGAGAGCACGGTCATGCCTCGCCGTTTCGCCAAGACGGCGGTCGCCATCCCGATCGACGAGGTGCCGCCGCGGATCAGGATCGACTGGCCGGGCTTTGCGTCGAGCCCGATGGTGAGCGATCCGTGCGCGGTCTGCAGCATCTCGGGCACAGCCCCGAGTGTCGCCCAAGGGAGGCCGCTCGAAAATCGAATCACTTGGCCGGCCGGGACACAGGTGTACTCGGCGTAGCCGCCGTCGAAAGTTCGCCCCATGCCGCCCATGAGGGTCGCGACCTGTTCGCCCCGCTCGAATTCGCCACCCGGACAGTCCGCCACGACCCCGGTGGCTTCGATCCCGAGCACCCGCGGAAAGGTGACACCTTCGGCCAGGCCCAACCGCGTGTGCAACTCCGACCGATTGAGCCCGAACGCCTTCACCCTTATCAGCACGTGGCCCGTCCGCGGCGTCGGTATTGGGAGTTCGACGATCCGGAGCGCCTCGGGCGGCCCGGGGGCTGCGAGGACCACGGCGCGCATCGTTGACATGTTCAAACCGTCCTGTCGTACCCGTCGGCGCATCGATTTCGCCGCAGCATGAAGTCACGTTACGCTCTAGAGAATACACTCTCCCGCACCACCACCCGACCTCGGAGGTTCTATGAAGCGAGTCACTGGCATCGGCGGCATCTTCTTCAAAGCCAAAGATGCTCCGACACTACAGGCTTGGAAGATCGACGATTCCGAGTACGGCAAGTTTGCCTGGGTCATTGATCCAGAAGGAAACAAGGTCGAGCTATGGC
Source organism: Holophagales bacterium (assembly GCA_031404815.1). GTDB lineage: Bacteria > Acidobacteriota > Thermoanaerobaculia > Multivoradales > UBA5704 > DASYKS01. Next base: position 27,788 of record JANNIH010000052.1, read on the forward strand.
AGCCACCTGAAGGCCAATGAGCAGGCTCGTTCCTTACGGCTGCGAACTGCGGCCTAACCCGGCGATCAACATCCTCGCCGGGCAGGTACGCCTCTCGCGGACATTGATCCTCGCTGCGATCCTGGCCGCCGTCGGACTGATCCGGCTCGGCAGCGACCTGCTCACCGATATCGACCCGAGTTGGGCGTCGTGGCTCGACGGGTCGCCGCTTCGTTACCTCGTCGTCCGAGTGTCGGATGGCTCGTTAGCCGGCAACCTGGGCGTGCAGTACTTCAAGGTCCTCGCGATCCCTTGTGGGCTCGCCGTCGTGTTCCTTCTCAATGCCGGGCTGACCGGGGGCGTCCAGGTAGCCGCTCGTCGCTGGGCGGACGCCCGATTTCGCCTCGCCGCCATAGCTGCGCTGGCCGTGCTCTGCACGTTCTGCGAAATCGAAAAAGCGACACATCTCTTGGGCCTTCCGACCGGGCTGGTGAAGGGCGAGCGATGGTGGTTGAATCATGTTGTCCAAGCGGTCGGGGGCGTTGTCGCCTACGGCCTGTCACGCGTGCTCCGGTACACCGCATGGAATGCTGCGACTGCCTGCGCGTCGACGACTCCGAGCCGGAGTCCTGCCCCGACGGTCTCCTCGAGAACCGAGGGAGGAATAAGCACTTCGGAATAGAGCCCGAAGAGAACCGGCAATGCGTCGATCTTCGCCAGGGCGATCAGCGGCCCGGAGTCCGAGATGACGATCACAGAAGCGCGGCCCGCTCCAGGGTCATCTCGCCTTCGAGGGCTCGAGGATCGAGATCGGCCGTCAGGCCGTGAGCGTAGGCAACCGCGCCGATCTCCCATAGCGAGATCCCGGAACGCCGCGCGGAATAGGCGAGGGTACCTTCTTCCCGGCGGTAGGCATCGAGTGCCTTGCGAATCTTCCATTCGCGGAGGCCCAGGCGGAGAATCTCCGCACGGTCCAACGGGTCCGTGGGCAGTTCCCTGACGACGGATTCCGACGCTTCGACCGAAACCCTCTCGGTGTGCTCCATCGGTGTGGTTGTTGCCATGGTTCCTCCGTCGAATCGGCGCATCCCGAAGATGATACGCCCTTCCGGCGATCCGCGGGACCGCCGGGCTCCGACCGAGCCGGGCATGCAACAGGAAAGCTCGCGGTCATTGCACACGCGGTTGGGCCTGGCCGAAGGCGTCACCTTCCCGCGGGTGCTCGAGACTCGTGGGCACGCCCACCCTGCCCGACACCCTGAGATCGACCAAGTTGGCGTCCGCCAAAGTTTACCTTAGCTCACGCGCAACCCGGCTTGACGGCCGAAACGCAGCGGGCGCATACTACCCGGCTACAAGATAGGATGGTTCTCGCAATCAAAACGCTCACGGGACGGCAGCGACATCCGCACCGTACAGGAGCTGCTCGGCCACAAGGACGTCAGCACAACGATGATCTACACCCACGTCTTGAACCGCGGTCCGGCGGGCGTACGCAGCCCGGCGGATCGGTTGATGGGGGGCTCTAGGATGGTCATTCAAACACAGCTCGTTTCCATTCAGCCTGCCTGCGACACGGTGCGCGGCCACCTGGACCGCCAGGTCTCCGACGGCGTTAGACAGGCCCGCCCAACGCCAATCGGGTACCACTCCGGCGAGCAGCGTATCGCCCGAAATCGTGGCGATTTGCGTCGCCCGCGCCGCCCGTCCCGAGCACCAATAGGCAGACCAGCTCGCCGCGTTCGCGGTAGTTATGCAGGTCTGCCTGATACACGTTAGCCGGACCCCCCGGTACCCATGACGGAACCATTGCTCTTGGCATCTCGCTCCAGCGCTTCAGGGCGCACCGCGATCGTCTCAGACGAGGGCGACAGCGTCTGGCTCTACCTGAGCCGCGCTGATTCCCAACAGCCCGAGCGGGACTGTTGGTTGTTCAATAAGTCCTCGGCGCCCCCTGCGCCGGACGCGCGTAGCTACATGTCCCGCGGGAGTCCTCCGCCGGCCCCGGCCGAAATGGTCGCTCCAAACGGTGTGCAGGAGCCCCCCGCGCCTGCGCGCTGGAGCTTCCGATGGTCGGCACGTGGCGACGCAGTCGCGGTCGCGATCGATGGCCTCGAGATTGGAGCCGTCGCGCTGGAGGCGCCCAAAGGCTTTGCACTGTACCTCGCGAAGCTTGGACCCTGGGGCCGCCCCTGGGACGCGAGCGTCATTGCGAACCTGTTCTGAACTGTAACGCCGGCTAACAAGGCGTTGCTGCGGACGACTGGCCTCCCTCGCTTCGCTCGGTCTGGCATTCGCCGCAGAACACCGATACGTTAGGCGGCAGAGGGGCGGTACCTCGGGAATTGGGCTCGTGCACTTGGCGCCAGACGGCGAGCGGCTCGTTGCGTATCTCGAACGGAGGACACCATGGGACTCTTGACCTTCAGCATCAACGTCACCCTGGACGGCTGCGTCGACCACCAGGAAGGAATCGCTGACGACGAGACACACGCCTTCTTCACCCGCATTATGGACGAGGGCGGGG
>JANNIH010000053.1:0-29318 GCA_031404815.1 Holophagales bacterium
GAAGTCGCCCGCCAGCTGCGCATGCGCGACGTCGGCGGCCTGATCGTCGTCGATTTCATCGACATGCGCTCGATCAAGGCGAAGAAGAAGGTCGAAAAAGCGGTCAAGGACGCGATGAAGGTCGATCGCGCGCGCAACAACGTCGGCCGGATCTCTTCAAACGGCCTGGTCGAGATCAACCGGCAGCGGATCTCGCAGGCGCTCCGCCTGCGCACCCACCGCGCCTGCCCGACCTGCGCCGGCACCGGCCGGATCGCGAGCCCGGAGATGGTGAGCCTCAATCTGCTCCGCAGGATCGAGGGGCGCGCCGCTTCCGGCCGGCTCCAGAGCGTGCGGGTCTCCCTCCACCCCGAGCTCGCCGATGCGCTCCAGAACAGCCGGCGGCAGAAGCTGGCCGCGCTCGAACGGGAGTTCCAGATCGAGATCGAGATCATCGCGAGCACCAGCCTCCATCGGCCGGAAGAGAAGATCGAATGGATCGATCGTCCCCCCGGTGTCGTCGTGCTCCCCCAGCGGGCCGGCGAGACGATGGCGGTCGAGTTCTCGGCCCCGGCCGCGGCTCCGGTGCCCGCGGGGCCGACCCGGCGCGACGACAAGCGGCGTGCCGCTTCGAACCAGCCGGCGATCCAGGCGCGCGAGCTGGCAGTACCAGCCCCTGAGAAGCGGGCGCCCGAGAAGCGTGGCTCGGCCCCGGCCGGAACGCCCGAGACCGAAGCCGAACGGAAGAAGAAGCGTCGGCGCGGCGGCCGGAATCGAAAGAAGAACGGCGGCGGCACCGAAGCTCCGCTCGACCCGAAACAGATCCGCACGTTCGGTGACGAGGCGGACTCGCCGACCTATCCTGACGATTCGTTCGGCGACGATTTCGAGGACGATGGCGACATCGACATCGACATCGACGCCGAGGGCGAAGACTCCGGGCCGCGCGAAGCCGGCTCGGTTTCGGAGACCGGCGAACCGGAGAGTGCAGCGGCAAAGGCCAAGCGACGGCGTCGCGGTGGGCGCAAGCGGAAACGGGGCGGCAAGAACGGCGACGCGGCGGCGCCGATCGGCGAGCCGGGTGGCATAGGAGCCCCGAACGTTGATCTCGCCGCCCGGCCGGAGAGGGACGGCGGTTCAGAAGCCGACGAGGGCGACGGCTCTGCCGAAGCGGCCGAGGTGTCCGAAGGAGGGCTCTTGGCCACCGCGGCCGAGCGCGCCAAGAAACGGCGCCCACGCCGTCGCGGCGGCCGCAAACGGGTTGCCGGAGAAGCCGGCTCTGAGGTCGCCCCAGGCGACGAAGCGGGCGGCGGGGAAGCGCCGGACAGTCCAAGCGAGTCGAACGGGGTCTAGCACGAGGGAAAGCCTTGTGCCATGATTCCTCCAACAGATTCGACGGAGCATTTGGCCCGGCCGAGCCGGTGGGTCGGCGGTGGGCGTAATCGGGGGCAAGAGGCGGACGCCCACCATGGCGACGAGCGCGGCATGAGCGGAACGCACGACGAGAGCGGTGCGATCGGGAGCCAAAGAGGCCGGGCGGAGAGCCCGGCTGATTTCACCAGCCTCGACCACCATGATCCGGTGGATCACCGAGCCCCGCTGATCCTCGGCGCGCCGACTTTCCACGCGCTCACCGAGGCGGTGGCGCGCCCCTTGGAGCGACCGGCGACCCGCGGTTGGTGGATTTGCCTGCTCATCTCGCTCTCGATGGTCGGTGTGCTGGGCGTCTCGATCGGTTGGTTGTTTTGGGAAGGGATCGGCGTCTGGGGGTTGAACAACCCCGTCGGCTGGGCCTTCGACATCACCAACTTCGTCTTCTGGGTCGGCATCGGTCACGCCGGCACCCTGATCTCGGCGATCCTCTTTCTCTTCCGCCAGAAGTGGCGCACCTCGATCAACCGCTCCGCGGAAGCGATGACCCTGTTCGCGGTCATGTGCGCGTTGATCTTCCCCGGCATCCACATCGGGCGCCCTTGGGTCGCCTACTGGATGTTCCCGATCCCGAACCAGATGGGGATGTGGCCGCAGTTTCGCAGCCCGTTGATGTGGGATGTCTTCGCGGTCTCGATCTACGGCTCGGTCTCGGCGCTGTTCTGGTTCGTGGGGCTGGTGCCCGACCTCGCCACCATGCGCGACCGTTCGACCGGAATCAAACGCAAGATCTTCGGGGCGCTGGCGCTCGGCTGGCGCGGCTCGATGCGCCACTGGCAGCACTACGAGAAGGCGTACCTGATCCTCGCCGGGCTCGCGACGCCGCTGGTCTTGTCCGTGCACTCGATCGTCTCGATGGACTTCGCCACCTCGCAGCTGCCGGGCTGGCACACCACGATCTTCCCGCCCTACTTCGTGGCGGGCGCTATTTTCTCCGGCTTCGCGATGGTGGTCACCTTGATGGTGATCACGCGCAAGGTCTTCGGTTTCGAGAACCTGATCACCATGAAGCATTTCGACTACATGGCGAAGATCATGCTCTTGACCGGCACCATGGTGGGCTACGCCTACGGCCTGGAGTTCTTCATCGCCTGGTTCTCGGGCAGCGCCTACGAGCTGTTCGCGTTCAAGAACCGCGCTTTCGGGCCGTACGCCTGGGCCTATTGGACGATGATCTCGTGCAACGTCCTCTCGCCGCAGCTGTTCTGGTTCAAGAAGGTGCGCTCGTCGCTGGTCTGGCTGTTCGTGCTGTCGATCTTCATCAACATCGGCATGTGGTTCGAGCGCTTCGTGATCATCGTCACTTCGCTGCACCGAGACTTCCTGCCGTCAAGCTGGTCCTACTTCCGTCCCACCCTGTTCGACATCTCGACGATGATCGGCAGCTTCGGTCTGTTCTTCACCATGTTCTGCCTGTTCGTGCGCTTCCTGCCGATCGTCGCGATCGCCGAGGTGAAGACGGTGCTGCCGCAGGCGGCGGCGCACACCCCGGTGGCGCCTGGAATCGAGCACTCGACAGGAGGAGCCCGCTGATGGCTGCTTCGATGGGCGCTTTGATGGGCGCGTTAAGAGGAATCATGCGGCCCAGCCTGCCGCCCGGCGAGCGTTTCGGCGCTCTCGCCGAGTTCTCAACACCCGCGGAGCTGTACGACGCCTGCGAGGCCGTGCGCGACGCGGGTTACACCCGGTGGGATGCCCACACCCCTTTTCCTATTCATGGCCTGGAGCGGGCGATGGGCCTTAAAGCTTCGCGCCTGCCTTGGATCGTGCTGATCCTGGCTTTGGGCGGTGCCGCGGCCGGCATGGGTCTTCAAGGGTGGGTGAGCACGACCGCCTATCCGCTGGTGATCAGCGGCAAGCCGCTGTTCAGCTGGCCCGCGTTCGTTCCGGTGACGTTCGAGCTCGCCGTGCTCGGGGGGGCCTTGGGGGCGGTGTTCGGCATGTTCGCCATGAACCAGCTGCCCACCTGGTACCACCCGCTGTTCGGCAAGACGAGCTTCGAGCGGGCGAGCGACGACGGTTTCTTCCTCTCGATCGAGTCTTGGGATCCGAAGTTCGATGCCCACTCGACCGTCGAGCTGCTTGAACGCCTCGGGGCCAAACAGGTCGAACTCGTTGCCAGCTAGCCGCCGACCCTTAGACCCGTCGAAAGCCGCCCATGACCGATCACGCCCATTCTCACTCCTCGCATCCCGCGGCGCTCCCGGCGTCTTCGCTATGGCTCCCTGCGGGGCATCTTTGGCGCCGAATGCCGAAGCTCGGTCTGGTCTTGGCGCTCCTCGGGCTCGGCGGCAGTCTGGCGTTCGGGTTGGCGAGCCCGGCGGCGCGCCCCCAGCTCTGGCACTCCTGGTTGGTCGGTTCGCTGTTCGCGCTCAGCGTGGCGTTGGGTGGGCTGTTCTTCGTACTCGTCCAGCACGCCACCCAGGCGGGATGGAGCGTCGTGGTGCGGCGGATCGGCGAGAACGCGATGGCGACGCTCCCGTTCCTCTCGCTGCTCTTCGTGCCGCTGCTGTTCGGCATGGGCGACCTGTTTCACTGGAGCCACGCCGAGGCGGTCGCGTCCGACCCACTGCTCGCCCACAAACAGCCTTACTTGAACGTACCGTTCTTTCTGATCCGCACCGCGGCCTATTTCGTCATCTGGTCGTTTCTGGCGATCTGGTTCGGTCGCCAGTCGCGTCTCCAGGACGAGACCGGCGACCACGAGATCACCCGCCGGATGCGCCGGGCGAGCGCGCCGGGGCTGCTGCTGTTCGCGCTCAGCGTGACCTTCTTCGCGTTCGACTGGGTGATGTCGCTCAACGCCCACTGGTACTCGACGATCTTCGGGCTCTACTTCTTCGCCGGCTCGGTCATGGCGTTCTTCGCCTTCATGGCGCTCACGGCGCTCGGCCAGCGCCACCAGCTCGCCCGGGTCGTTTCGCCCGAGCACCTCCACGACATCGCGAAGCTCCTGATCGCTTTCGTCGCGTTCTGGGCGTACATGGCATTCTCGCAGTACCTGCTCATATGGTACGCCAATCTACCGGAAGAGACCGGGTTCTTCGCCCAGCGCCTGGCCGGCTCGTGGCGCCCGGTGAGCGTGGGCCTCTCCCTCGGCCATTTCATCGTGCCGTTCTTCTTTCTCCTCCCCCGCACCATCAAGCGCAGCCCCAAAGCTCTCGCGGTGGCCGCGGTTTGGCTGCTCGCGATGCATGCGCTCGACCTATACTGGCTGGTGATGCCCAACCTCCATACCGGGATCACCCCGAGCTTGTTCGACGGTGCGACCCTGGTCGGTTGTAGCGGACTCTTTCTGGCGGCATTCGGCTGGTCGAGCGGGCGCCAGGCCCTGGTGCCGTTGCGCGACCCGCGCCTGCCGGAATCACTCACCTTCGAGAACATCTGAGATGAAAGGAACACCCGATGTCTAGGAACTTCTCCGCAATCTCCGGCGCCGCTCTGGCGCTCTGTCTCGCCGCCGCTCCGGCACTTGCCGGCAACGTCACCGGCACCATCACCTACACCGGCAAGGTCCCCACTCTCAAGCCGGTCGCCATGGACGCCGACCCGGCGTGTGCCAAGAAGCACAAGGCCCCGGTGACGAGCGAGGCGCTGGTGCTCGGCGCGGGCAACACGATGGCGAACGTCATGGTGCGGGTCAAAGGATCCATCAAGGGCACCTTCCCGGTCCCGGCTCAGCCCGCGGTGATCGACCAGAAGGGGTGCCAGTACGTTCCGCACGTGATCGGAATTCGGGTCGGCCAGACGCTCAAGCTCAAGAACTCCGATGGCATTCTGCACAACGTGCATGCCCTGCCCAAAATCAACGCCCCGTTCAACTTGGCGATGCCGGCGAACCGCTTGGAGGCCGATGCCAAGTTCGGCAAGGAAGAGGGGATGTTCCAGGTCAAGTGCGATGTCCACGGCTGGATGACCGCTTACGTCGGCGCGTTCTCGAACCCGTTCTTTGCGGTGTCGGGCAAGGACGGCAAATTTACGATCCCGAACCTGCCACCGGGCACCTACGAACTCGAGGCTTGGCACGAGAAGCTCGGCGTCAAGACGGCAAAGGTCACCGTCACGGACAAGCCGGCGAGTGCGAACTTTGCGTTCGCCCCTCCCGCCAAGTGAGTCGAGCGACTTTCATCTTGCCTCAAGACCGAGCAACCGCCGCATAGGCTGGGGAGACCATGGCTACGACCGTCGAGGCAGCACACGCGCACCACGAGGGAGCGCACGGTGATTCCGCCCATCATCCCGAGTTGGGGTTCTGGGCCAAGTACGTGTTCTCGACCGACCACAAGGTCATCGGCATTCAGTACGCCGTGACCGGTCTGCTGTTCCTGTTGTTCGGTTTCTGCCTGGTGATGCTGATGCGCTGGCAGCTCGCGTTCCCCGGCCGTGCGCTGCCGTGGATCGGCTGGCTGTTCGGCGAGGCGCGCATGCCGGGAGGCTCGATGCTGCCTGAGTTCTACAACGAACTCGGGGCGATGCACGGCACGATCATGGTGTTCCTCGGGGTGGTACCGCTCGCGGTCGGCGGCTTCGGCAACTTCGTGCTGCCGCTCCAGATCGGTGCGCCCGACATGGCGTTCCCAAGAATCAACATGGCGAGTTACTGGTCGTACTTCCTGGGCGGCGTGACGATGCTCGCGAGCTTCTTCGTCCCCGGCGGCGCTGCGCAGTCGGGCTGGACCTCGTACGCGCCGCTGTCGGTGATCGCGGGCGAAGGGCAGACGATCTGGCTGATCGGCATGATCTTCCTGATCACCTCCTCGCTGCTCGGCTCGATCAACTTCATCGTCACCACGGTGCAGCTGCGGGCGAAGGGGATGTCCTACTTCCGCCTCCCCTTCTTCTGCTGGGCGCAGCTGGTCACCTCGTTCCTTCTGCTCTTGGCCTTTCCGCCGCTCGAAGCGGCCGGCATCCTTCAGCTGATGGACCGGTTGGCCGGTTCGAGCTTCTTCATGCCGAGCGGTCTGGTGGTCTCCGGCCAGGCGCTGGCCTACACCGGCGGCGGCAACCCGATCCTCTGGCAGCACCTGTTCTGGTTCCTCGCCCACCCGGAGGTCTACGTTCTGATCCTGCCGGCGTTCGGCATCGTGGCGGAAGTGATCGCGAACAACACCCGCAAGCCGCTGTTCGGTTACAAGATCATGGTGTACTCGTTGTGGTTCCTCGGGTTCATGTCGTTCATCGTCTGGGCGCACCACATGTTCTTCACCGGCATGGGCACCACGATGGCGACCTTCTTCCAGACCACAACGATGATCATCTCGATCCCCTCGGTCGCGCTGTTGACTTCGCTGCTGATCTCGCTCTGGGGCGGCTCGATCCGATTCACGACGCCGATGCTGTTCGCGCTCGCCTTCCTGCCGATGTTCGGCATCGGCGGACTCACGGGCTTGCCGCTCGGGCTTTCGGCCGCGGACATTCCTCTCCACGATACTTACTACGTGATCGGGCACTTCCACTATGTGGTGGCGCCGGGCACGCTGTTCGCCCTGTTCGCCGGCATCTACTACTGGTACCCGAAGGCGACCGGCCGGATGATGAGCGAGCGCCTGGGCAAGCTCCACTTCTGGCCCTCCCTGGTGTTCATCAACGGCATCTTCATGCCGATGTTCATCCAAGGGCTGGCGGGTGTGTCGCGACGCCTGTTCGACGGCGGCGCCTCCTACGACTTCGCCAAAGAGGTCACGCACTGGAACGTGTTCATGTCGTACTCGGCGTGGGGCTTGTGCGTAGCTCAGATACCGTTCATCATCAACTTCTTCTGGAGCATCAAGCACGGCAAGAAGGTGGGCGACAATCCTTGGGCTGCGACGACGCTTGAGTGGGCGGCCCCTTCGCCGCCGCCGCACGGCAATTTCCTCTCCCCACCCGAGGTGTACCGTGACCCCTACGAGTACAGCGTCCCGGGGCATCCCACCGACTACACGCCGCAGTTCCAGTCGGAACAGCGGGCGGCGAGCTGAGGCGAGGCCATGGAGATTCCTTACACCGTAGCAGAGCGGCCCGACACCGGGCTCAACAACGGCAAGATCGGCATTTGGCTGTTTCTGGCCTCGGAAGTGATGCTGTTCGGGGCGCTTTTTGCGACCTACCTGATGATGCGCGCCGGCGCCGTCACCTGGCCGCGCGGCGACTCGATCCTCAACGTGCCGCTCGCGACGGTCAATACCGCCGTGCTGATCACTTCGAGCATCACCATGGTGATGGCCTGGGCGTCGCTCAAGCGGAACGATTTCGCCAAGTTTCGGCTCTTTCAGGGCCTCACGGTTCTCGCCGGATTCGGCTTCCTGGGGATCAAGTACGTCGAGTACTCGACCAAGTTCCACCACGGCCTGTTTCCGAGCACGAACACCTTTCTGGCGATCTACTTCACGCTCACCGGCCTCCACGGTCTGCACGTGATCGGCGGCATGGCGATCAACGCCTACCTCTGGGGGCCGGGCTCGAAACTCTGGAAGACCGATCCCGAGCACTTCACCAACCGGGTCGAGAACTCGGGGTTGTTCTGGCACTTCGTCGACCTGGTGTGGATCTTCCTGTTCCCGGTCCTCTACCTCCTCTAGTCCGGATGAGCGCGCAAGGAGCCACATCCCATGGGTAATCACGCCGATCTCGACCGCCAGGTGAAGGTCTACATCTTCGTCTTCGTGGCACTTCTGGTGCTGACCCTCGTCACCGTGGGTGTCGCGCGGCTGCACTTGCCTGTGGCGGGGGCGGTGACGGTCGCATTGATCGTGGCGTCGATCAAAGGCTCTCTGGTCGCCGGTTTCTTCATGCACCTGCGCGCCGAGCGGAAGTTCATCTACTGGGTGCTCGCCTTTACCGTGGCCTTCTTCTTCGCCGTGTTGTTGTTACCGCTCTGGACGCACTTCGACCCGATCACGAACTGAGGATGGAGCCATGAACCTCAAAAGCTTCCATCTCGTTTTCATCACCTGCGCGAGCGCCCTCGCCTTTCTGTTCGGCGCCTGGGCCTTGGGCAACCCGTCGGCGCTCGGGGCGTCGCGCCTGGTGGCCGCCGTCGGCGCCTTCGCGGTGGGCCTCGCGTTGATCGCCTACGAAGCGTGGTTCCTGCGCTACCCGCTGAGGCGGAGATGAGCGGAAGGCGACTGCGAATGCGGTTGATTGCGGCGATCCTCCTGGCCGTCGCGGTCTGGGCGCCGAGGGCGTTCGCCTGCAGCGTCTGTTACGGCAATGACGCCAACGGTTCGCCGTTGCTTTCCGCCGCGCGTCTGGGGGTCTTCTTCCTCCTCGGGATCACCGTCGCGCTGCTCGGCGGGTTCGCGAAATTCTTCTTCTATCTGCGCAACCGTGCGCGCCAGGCCGAGAGCGAGACCATCGCCTCGGAATGGGCGCAACTGCAACGGAGTGTCTCGTCATGAGCAGGTGGCTACCCCCGATCGCTTCGGAGCACGGTCCGCAGATCGACAGCGCCCTCACCTGGGTGCACTGGCTGATGGCGATTCTGTTCGTCGGCTGGCTGGTCTTCTTCGTCGTCGCCCTCTGGCGCTTCCGGCGCTCACGCAATCCGAAGGCCAGCTACACCGGGGTGAAGAGCAACGCCTCGAGCTGGCTCGAAGGGGCCGTGGCCGTGGCCGAAGGGATTCTGCTGATCGGGATCGCGATTCCGCTCTGGGCCGATCGCGTGGCCGAGTTTCCGCCCGCCAAGGAATCTGTCGAGGTGCGGGTGATCGGCGAGCAGTTCGCCTGGAACATCCACTATCCCGGTCCCGATGGCCTGTTCGGTCGCACCGCGATCGACAAGATCGACGTCCAGAGCAATCCTGTGGGCCTCGACCGGACCGACCCTGCCGCGCAGGATGACGTGACGACGGTGAACCAGTTCCACCTACCCGTCGGCAAGCCGGTGATCGTCTACTTGAGCAGCAAGGACGTGATCCACAGCTTCGGCCTTCCCGAAATGCGCATCAAGCAGGACGCTGTGCCAGGCATCGTCATCCCGGTCTGGTGGAAGCCCACCGTCACCACCGCCCAAATGCGCGAAAAGCTGGGAAACCCGGAGTTCGTCTACGAGATCGCCTGCGCCCAGCTCTGCGGCCTCGGCCACTACCGGATGCGCGGCTTCGTCACCATCGACGAACCGGCCGAGTATCAACGTTGGATGGACGAGCAGGTCGCGGCGCAATCGGGGACGGGCGAGGACGATATCTTCAATTAGGGGAAAAAGGACCGCAGGCAGGGAGCGAGGTCTAAAGGCATGTCGCTGGCTCAAGTCTATGTTGAGACTTCGATACCCAGCTTCTACCATACAACTCGAACGGGAGCGGCGGCAGTGGCCCGGCGTGAATGGACGAGGCGGTGGTGGGCTAGGGCGCCCGGGCAGTACACTTTGGTTACTGGCGAGCCCGTGCTTGATGAGCTTCGCAGAGGAGACTACCCCAGCAAGGAGGCTGCTCTCAAGACGGCTCAAGAGCTGCCGTTGCTTGAGGTGGCGCCCGCCATAGGTGAGATCGTGGAAGCCTACGTCCGGCACCGGCTTATGCCCGAGGACCCAACGGGGGATGCCCTTCACCTGGCTCTCGCCTCTTACCACAACTGCGAGTTCCTGGTAACGTGGAACTGTCAGCACTTGGCGAATGCCAACAAGTTCGGGCATATCCGCCGGGTGAACAACCTGCTGGGCCTGTATGTGCCGGTGCTGGCAACACCCTTGGAATTGCTAGGTGAGAATCATGAACAAGCTTGAGCTAGAGTTGGTGGACGAAGGCGAGGAGGAGATCGCCCGGATTCGGGAAGTGCGGCATCAGATCTCGGAGGAGTTCGGTCACGATCCATATCGGATGGTGGCCTATTACATGGAACTCCAGAAGCAGCACCCGGAGAAGCTGGTGCGGGCACCTCATTCGGAGCCAGAGGTCGCAGGAAAGCAAAGAGGTGGATAGAGCGGGCCAGTAAAATCGATGGGCAGCTTTCCGTCCGATGAAGAGCCTGGCCACGAAATGCCTCCGCATCAGTTCGAGATGGTTTACCCAGGCCACGCCCATGAGACATGGTTTGGCAAAGAGACGTGGAATCGTATCAACGGCCCGAACGGCATGTTCGGTAGGTGGGACGAACGAGAGCCTTATCAGACGCTCTATGCACATCTTCATGACAGATTGCATAGCGCTCGCTTGATTGTGGTGATTGGCTACGCGTTCCACGATGAGCGGGTGAATCGTGAGATTATTGAAGCGGTGAATACGAGCGACAGTGCGGAGGTCTTAGTTGTCGATCCTGGTATTGAGCGATACGTAAAAAGTTCGGACTCAACACATTGGGAGCTTCGGTCGGCGAGAAGAGCTCCCGCCCGATACCGACCACCCGGTTTAGCCGAGCCCTCCGCTCTTCCCACGAGAGATCCCTGAACGAACGAGGATCCGCGGCCAGCTCGGCCGCCAGGCCCAAACTTCCGTGTGGCCGGGCGCGCCGCGGTCCGGGCTCGGGCCGAGCGGTGGTGCGCACCTTTAGCTGAGAAGGCCAAAAATGGTCTTCGACAACTCCGGAGGGCCCGCTGATCGTCTGATCGCTCCGGCGCGGGATTTCAGAGAATCAAGATCGATCGCGTGCCGGGCCAGCCTCGGGATCTTGGCTGCTTGCCCCTGCCCCAAACATCTTAGGCGTCGGCATCCGTGCCCGAATCTCGTCGAGCACCGTGGCGGTCACCACGTCCACCCCGTTCTTCTCGCACCAGGTCTCGACCGACCGGGTGACCATGCCGCGGACGAAGGCCGGGATGCGCTTCATCCGCTCTTTGGCCTCGGGTTCCCAGCTCAGGGAGGCGGAGACGGCCTGGCCGTATTCGACCGCGGCCGGGCCTATCCGATCGACGGCGGCTTGGAGCGTTCCGGGTTGGTGGGTGCAGAGGGGATCTTCGGCCATCACGTCGCCGGTCATGCCGTAGGCGCGGGCTCGACAACCGCCGCACATGGAATTCAGCTCGCAGGGGCCGCAGCGCCCGCCGAGGTCTTTGCGCCGGCGAATTTGGGTGAACAGGTCGGAGGTGTCCCAGATCTCGCGCAGGCCGCCTGCTCCCAGATTGGCGCCTAAGTTGCCGGCGAAGAGCGGCAGGTAGGGGCAGGGGGTGACGTCGCCGTTGGGGCGAATCCCTAGATAGTGCGTGCCTGCCGGGCAGCCGCCGGCTCCCCCTTCGAAGCTCTTCGGAAAGGGGGCGGGAGAGTCCGACGCGAGAAGGGTGCGGACGAAGTGCGGAGCGCATTTGGCGTTCACCAGCATCTTCGAAGCCCACTTTCGCTGGATTTCCGCGAGCTGCGCGAGGACCTGGTCGTACTCGGCGGGAGCAAAGTCGCTCACGAACGAGCCCCGGCCGCTCGGTACCAGGAAGTAGACGTTCCACACCTTGGCCCCGAGCTCGTTGTGGGCGAAAGCGGCGATCGCCTCCAGCTCCTCCCGGTTGTGGGCGCCGACGGTGGTCTGGACGATGAACGGTAGACCGACGCGGGTGAGGATCTTCGCCCCTTCGACCGTGTTCGCCCAGGCGCCGCGCACGCGGCGAAAGGCGTCGTGGCGCGCCGGATCGAGCGCGTCGAGTGAGAGCGCGAGACCGCGGACCCCTTCTACTTTCAGGATAACGCCCAAGTTCTCGGTGATCTTGACGCCGTTGGTGCCGACTACCACCCAGAGTTCCTTGGCGGCGGCGTAGCGGATGATGTCCACGATGTCGCGTCGCAGGAGCGGCTCGCCGCCGGTCAGAATCGTCACGCACTCGGGGGCGAAGGCGGCGATCTCGTCGATCACCCGGTAGCACTGCTCGGTGCCCAGCTCACTCCGGTCGGCGAACGCCGGGGTCGCGACTTTCGCAGGGCCGGCATCGAGATAGCAGTGCTCGCAGGCCAGGTTGCACCGATAGGTAAGGTTCCAGGAGACGACGTAGGGACGTGAGAAAGCCGCCGCGGCAGGGCCTGCCGGGCGCCCGGGTCCGGCGCCGTTCGGAACGACCGCCTCCACCTGGGGCTACATCCCGAACCGCGAGCGCGCCGCGGCGAGCACTTCTTCGTCGATCAACGCCTGGCCGTTTTCTCGGGCGACCATCTCGATGCCCGCGCGCGCCATCGGACGGACCATTTCGGGAATCGCTTCCAGGCGCTCCAGAGCGCCCGCGGTCCACGCCGGGCCGCTGGGCGTCGCCGCCTCCGGTTGCGTCGTGCCGCCGAGCATGGCGGCGAAGGGACAGCGGCCGGTTGGGGCTTCGGCCCCGCCGACAGCCATGGCTGCCATTCCCGCCGAGGCCATCCCAGGCATGCCGGGGTTGGCGATCGCCGCCGCCGCGGCCGGGCCGATCCGCACTCCCAAGCTACGCACCATGTCGGTCTCGTGCTGGTTGGTGAGCATCGCCATCTCGTAGCCGCAGGCCGGACAGCTGTAGACCACGGCGAGCGAGCCGGGCTCCGATTCTTGGGTGGCCCGCAGGCGCATGGGGGTATCGCAGGGGACGCAAAGGAACTTCATGGAACCTCCTCGAGGCGTTCGATCAATGTGCGGGCGGTCGTAAAGAGCGCCGCGGCGACGGGTCCGCCTTCCGGGACCTCGGTGATCGCGCGGCCTTCGTCGGAGAGGGCGGCAAGTTGGGGGTCGAAAGGGATGCGGCCGAGACAGGCGAGCGCCAAGTCGGACGCCTCTCGACTTTCGGGAAAGAGCGGCCGAATGACGCCGCAGCCGGAGCAGGCGTAGCCGCTCATGTTTTCTACATACCCCAGCAGACGGTTCGGCAGGGGGGAAAGAGCGCTCGCCGAGCGGGCGACCACCCCGCGCGCGAGGGCGGAGGGAATCGAGACCAGCAGCACCGAAGCCCCGGCGCCGAGAAAATCGGCGAACTGCGCGGTGCGCTCCGGTCCCGGCGGCAGATCCACGAGCAGAAAATCGAGCGTGCCCCAATGGACCGCAGCGAGCAGCTCCGCGAGCTTCGCGAACTCTCGCGTCGCCCGCCAAACGTGGGTGTGTCTAGGAGAGGCGCTCGGCCAGCTGAGCGCTTCGCCATCGGCGAGCAGGCTGCCGACCGAGAGAATCCTCAAGCCGTCGCGGCTCACCGGCAGCAGCAGACCTTCATCGCCCGGGAGAGGCGGAACGTCCGCGACGCCGCAGAGCACGCCCTGGCTCGGGCCGTTCAAGTCGGCATCCAGAATGCCCACCTTCTTGCCCATTGCGGCGAGCACCGCGCCGAGCTGCCGGGTGAGCGTGCTCTTGCCGACCCCGCCCTTGCCGGAACCGATCGCCACCACATGGCGAATACCCGCCATCCGGCGCAAGATAGCGGCTTCGAGGTCGGCGACCTGTTCGGCGACTTGGGAGCCGCCATCGCCCTCGATTTGGGAGTAGGTCTTCATGGTTTGAGAGCCAGAGTGGGGCGCGATTGCATCACAGTGCCAGAGGTCCCACAAGGGGAAGGGCCGCGGGACGACGCGGATCTCCGCCAAGGCGGGGGAGCCGTTAGAATCGGCACGATGGTGGTAGACCCCATGGGTCGAAATCTCGAAACCGAGGAGAAGCAAACCCCATGAAGAAGAGCGCGGTACCGGAAGGAAAGACCCCTTCGGACATGATCGATCAGCGAATCGAGGAGCTCGCCGACTGGCGGGGCGAGACGCTCGGCCGGCTTCGGGCCTTGATCCAAGCGGCCGACCCGAAAGTCGTCGAGGAGTGGAAGTGGAATGTTCCGGTCTGGTCGCACGACGGAATCCTCTGCACCGGCGAGAGCTACAAAAAGGCCGTCAAATTGACCTTCGCGAAAGGGGCGGCGCTCGACGATCCCGCCGGCCTCTTCAACTCCAGTCTCCTCGGGAACACCCGGCGCGCCATCGATTTCCCCGAGGGCGGCAAGATCGATGAGAAGGCGTTCAAGGCGCTCATCCGCGCCGCCCTGGCCTTGAATCAGGCGAAATAGGGGCGGATGGCGGTCCGCTCTTCTACGGAAGCGCGTTCGTCGCCGACCCGGCTCAACCGTTTGACCCGCGGAGGAAGGTCATGAAACGCACCTGGACAATCCCAACTTCTCGGCGTCGAGATCGACTCCATTTGAGCGAAGCGAATAGACTTTTACAACCGGGAGCTTGAAACCCTGAGAAAACAAAGTTTCCTTGGTCTTCGTCTGGGCCTGTGCTGTCAGTTCGCCTCGGAGCCGATCAAATTTCGCACGACGACGGCCACGGCGATGCTGCGCTTACCCAGGTCGGCGCAGCTCGCACGGCTGGCCGATCTGTGCCGAGCCAACGCCGAAGCGCTGCTCGCCTCGCTGGCATTCTGCGCGAGCCAGGGCATTGGCGCTTTCCGCATCAACAGCCAAATTCTGCCGGTCAAGACGCACCCCACGGTGGGATATTCGATGGCGGAGCTTCCGGACGGAGCGGAAATCATCGCGCGCTTCAGAGAGTGCGGTCGGTTTGCCCGCGCCAACGACCTGCGGCTCTCGTTTCATCCGGATCAGTTCGTGGTGCTCAATTCCCCCAATCCCCAGACCCTGGTGAATTCGCTCGCCGACCTGATCTACCAGGCCGAGGTCGCGGAATGGGTCGGCGCAGACACGGTCAACATTCATGGGGGCGGCGCCTATGGCGACAAGGCCACCGCGCTGGACGCTTTGCGCAGAAACATCGAACGCCTGCCCGACTCGGTTCGGGTGCGCCTCACACTGGAGAACGACGACAAGGTATACACGCCCTCGGATCTGCTGCCGGTCTGTGCCGACACCGGCGTGCCGCTGGTCTACGACGTTCACCACCACCGCTGTCTGCCCGATGGCCTGAGCGTGGAAGAGGTTACCGATCGCGCACGAAAAACCTGGGAAGGCGAGCCGCTCTTTCATATCTCCAGTCCAATCGCCGGGTGGGACGGACCGAAACCGGAGCGGCATCACGACTACATCGACGCCGGAGACTTCCCCTCGGAGTGGCTGGGTTGGCCGCTCACGGTGGAAGTCGAAGCCAAGGCGAAAGAGCTTGCGGTGATCCGACTGATCGCGGACCTGAACGATTGTGGCGGCACGCAAGGTCGTAGGTGAACTGGCTGCCGGCGCTTCGATCGGCGGCTTCCTGGGGGGAAAGGCGGAAAGCGAGCCGCAACGGGGCCAACCCTGAAGGGCCGTACCTTTCCGCCCTGCCGAAACTCTTCCACGTACGACCGCGTAGACCAACGCCATGATCTCTCTCGCTTCGCTCCTCGCGATCGCCACCACGCTCTACCTTGCGGCGGCGATCTGGGCCTTCGCCCGGCGGCGCCCGGGCTATCGTCACACCGAGCACACCCTCAGCGAGCTGGGGGAGGTGGGAGCCGCGGACGGCCGCCGGGTGAGCTGGGGCGTCTTCCTTCCCGTCGGCCTCGCCTGCCTCGCCATCGGCTGGCTCCTCGGTACGCCGAACGGAGCGGAGATCTCGGACTTCACCGCGGCGAGCCGCGCACTATCGCTTTGTCTAGCGGCGGGCTACCTGGTCGCCGCGGCCTTCCCTTGCGATCCCGGCTCGCCGCTTTCGGGAAGCGTCCGGCAGGCGATCCACAACCTGGGCGGGGCGGTCGAATACGCCGGCGGGACGTTCGCGCTGTTTACCCTCGCGCGGGAGGCGGCAACGCCCGAGCCCTTCCAGATCGCAGGAGCCCTGGTGATGGTCGGGGTCGTCGGAATCTCGTTCGTCTCCCGATGGCGCGGGCTGATTCAACGGGTGGCGGAGGTGGCGCTGTTCGGCGGGTTGATCTTGGCGACGTTCGTGACCGGCGGCGCGGATCGCGGTTCGTGGGGCGTCACCCGCCGGCCGATCGTCCTCTGGGCCTGGGAGCGCCCGGAGCGTCTCACCTTCATCGATCCGGAAAAGACCGCGGTGGCGCTGCTCGCCGGGACGGTGCGGATCGAGGAGGGCGCGGCGTGCCTGCAACTCCTCGTAGTGGGCAATCAACCGAGTCGGATATCCCGCAACGATTTCTACCCTACTCCGATTCTCGGTCAGTCACCTTTTCCGAGGCGGCCGGCTGCCTTGCTTGCCAACACGGTGTAGCACCCTGAGGTCTGCCTTGTCCTGATCTCGCCCCGCGCAAGTTTTGTTTTGGATCAGATCTTCAAGGGAAAGGTAGTGAGCCGGGATGTCTCCGAAGACGGCATCCACGCGCCGCTGCCAGACGGACTCGAAGTCCGGGATACCGGAGAGCCGAGACATAAGGTCGATCCGCGTCGGAGCCACTCCGAGTTGGACGATGCGGCCGGGAGTCGCCAGGTCCCGGGGCTTGATCCCCAGGTTGGTGCCCAGGAACTGGCGAATTGCGCTCAGGACAAGCTCTGCGTTCTCCTGGGTCGGCTCGATGAAGACATCCAAGTCCTTGGTCGCACGCGGGCGGGCGTGAAAGGCGACCGCGTGGGCTCCGACGACGAGGTATCGGGCCTCAAGTCGATTCAAGAACTCGATGAACTCTTCGTAGTCGCGGGATCTCACAAATCCCCTTCGTCTTCAGAGCGGAGAGTAGGCAGTCCTGAACCGCGTTGACACGCTCTGCAGGAGTGAGCCCTTCATACCAGAAGCGGAAATCCGCCTCCTCGGCTTCGGCCTCGGTGACGACCGTCGCCGTCCAGGTTCTGCCGTGCCGGTCGATCGCCTGCCCTCGCTGTTGCATGCCAAGACGATAACACCTCGCGCTCGGCACGGTCCACAGCCGACTTGCAGGCGTTCTCTCTCGATCGGATGCGGGAGAGGGAGCCGGTTATAAAAGCTTGGCGATCGGCTGTCGCCGATCCGGAGGCCTCGAACATGCCAAACTCCGCGACCGTGACGTTTCAGCTCTGTCGACAGAGAGAGCATCGCCTAAGACCGGCTGCAGCTCGCGCTGCCGGCTGCCGCTTTCGGCCGGGAGCGGTCGTTCTGACCCCTTTCACCGCACGAGGTTCTCGGGTTAGGCTGGCACCGGATCGGTCCCTTCCTGGTGGCTAACGCCAGGCGGCGGTTCCAACGAACGGGGGGCATCTCGCCAGCTCAGGCCGCTGTGGTCTAAAATGAAAACGGAGTGACCCTATGGTCGTTACGATCAGCCTGCCGGAAGACATCTCTGAATCCCTCGCGGGGCAATGGGGAAACGTGTCCCGCCATGCCCTTGAAACCATTGCCGTGGAGGGTTACCGAACGGGTGCTCTGACCGAGACGCAGGTGAGGCGTCTCCTCGGCCTGGAGACGCGGTTCGAGATCCATGCGCTGTTGAAGGAGCACAGAGTGCCCCTCCTCTACACGGAAGCTGATCTGGAAGAAGACCTCGCCGCCCACCGGGATCTCGGAATCCTGGCCGGCCGGTGATCGTCGTCGCAGATAGCGGTCCGCTCCACTACCTCATACTCCTGAATCAGGCGGATCTTCTGCACCGTCTCTACGGTCAGGTCATTGCCCCAGAGTGACCGGCTCGTTGGGTATCCTTCGGATCGCAGCCGAAAAGGGATGGATCGATCCCCCTGAAGTCCTCGCTCGCTTGCGCCGTACGAGCTTCTATGTGAGCGAGGACCTGATCAGGTCGATCTTCGGTCGGTGGCTGGGGGAAGTTGACTAATCAATCGATAGACATCTCCACCCGCTGCCCCAGCTTGAGTGGCGTCGGCTCGGCGAGTGGCGACGGGAATCGCGCCCCTCGGCGCTGCCGCGATTCTCCGGCAACAGCCGTTCTCCCAGCCGACGAAGACCAAGAAGTCGCCCGCGCCGCTCGTCCACGCCGCCAGCAAGCGGGTTCGTACCGAGATGAAGATCGCCTACGCCTGGTTCGCCAAGGCTTTTCGAGAAGCGGCGGAGTATCTGCGGGCCGGCGATCGGCTGGCTCGGTTCCCTCGGGGGTGCTTCCCGCCCGGATTGCCGTTTGTCCGACCGGGCACGCTCGCGATGAGCCCGGCTGTCACCGGAGTGACGAGAGAGGGACTCAAGAGTCCGAGAAGGCTATTCACGCGTCGGATATGTCCGAACTTGTTGGCGTTCGCCCGTGCCACCTTTTCAGCCTCCGGCCTCGTTTCGAAGTAGAAGCTGGGGATCGAAGTCTCCACGTACGCGCGGCTTCTCATGAGAGCCTCAGTCTACCGCGCGAGCGCCTGGCCCGCTTCATGGGGTATTTCAACTCGAAGCTCGCCCGCGAGATCGCCCGATCGACCGGCTGGCGGGACAAGGTCCGGGCTCGACGCCGGGCAACGCAACCGTAGGTGATTGACCCGTCCGCGGCGGCGGCGTACGCTCAGCCTATGCATGGAACGATCTCATCCAAAGGCGAGGTCACCGTACCTATCGAAGTCCGGGAACGGTTTGGTCTCGTACCCGGAACTCCGGTTTCGTTCGAGATCCGGGAAGAGGGTGTCCTCCTTCGAAAGGATGGGACCGATGTTCATCCGGTCGATCGGATCTGGGCGACGCTCCCCCTGGAACGGCCGGTCGACGAGATTCTCGACGAGATGCGAGGGCCAAGGCCGGAGAAGCGGTGAGGATTGCAGTCGATTCGTCGGTCCACGCCGCCAGCAAGAGGGTTCGCACCGAGAAAAAGATTGCCTACGCCTGGTTCGTCAGGGCTTTCCGAGAAGCGGCGGAGTATCTGCGGGCCGGCGACCGGCTGGCTCGGTTTCCGCGAGGGAGTTTCCCTCCCGGCCTGCCGTTTGTCCGAGCAGGCTGGCTGGCGATTAGACCGGCGAGGTAGGCAGGACCTGCCGCCTAAACCAAAAAGCCTTCAGATCGTTACGACCGCCTGGCCTGGTGGCTGCAGTTCCACGTTCTGACACTTGGTTCGGTCCACCTATTCCGGCTCCTGCACCGCGGGGCAGGCCTCAGAGGAGAGGGGAGGGGGGGGTGGGAGGTGTCATCGAGCATGCCTTCTTCTTGCTGGAAGGAGCTACAATAAGAGCGTCATGGCTCGCCTGCCGCTCGACCTTACCGAAGTTGCCGCCGAGCTCCGCAAGGGGCTGAAAGCGCTCTATGGCTCCCGCTTTCGCGACCTCCTGCTCTACGGCTCGTATGCCCGAGGTGATCAACGGGAGGGGAGCGACGTAGACCTCCTGGCGCTGTTGGACGGGCCGGTAATCACGTCGAGAGAGATCTCCCGCATCGCCAAAATCAGCGCGCCCATCTCGCTGGATCATGACCTCGTCCTCTCGGTCCTGCCGGTCAACCAGGAGGCCTACCGGAAAGGCGATACGGTGTTTCTGCAGACGGTTCGTCAAGACGCGGTGCGGGTGGTATGAGCGAAGCGGAGCGCATGCTCCAAAAAGCCGTGCGATCGTTTGATGTGGCCGAGGAGATCCTCGAATCGGGTCATCCCGATTTTGCTGTGGCACGCGCCTATTACGGGTGTTTCTACATCGCCCAGGTGCTTCTGCAAAGCCGTGGATTGGTCTTCACCCGTCACGGCCAAGTCATCGCGCAGTATGGCCTGCACTTCGCCAAGACCGGCCTGCTCGATTCTCGGTTCCATACACTTCTCATCAGCACCTTTGCCCTCCGGCAGAGTGCCGACTACGGGGCCGATGCCGTCATTGAGACACAGGAAGTCCTTGAGGTGATCCGCCAGGGAAGAGAATTCCTCGCCGCGGCGTCCGAGTGCCTCAACAAGCCCTGACGAATTCGCCGACTTCACAGGGCATCCCCGCCTGCGCGGCGAGTCCTTCGAGCGCCGGAAGCTCACCAACCCCGAGACGGTCACGCTGAGCCCCCCCTGCTGGAAACACCTCACGCCGGAAGCCCGTCGCGATCGCGTGGCCGACTTGGTGAGCGTCATGACGATCATCGCCAAGGCCGCCGCTCGCCGCGCCGCCACAGGAATCGAGCCCCTCGGCGCTGCCGCGATTCTCCGGCAACATCCGTTCTCTCAGCCGGCGAGGACCAAGAAGTCGCCCGCGCCGCTCGTTCACGCCGCCAGCAAGCGGTACTGGGTCTTTTTGAAATTAGCCGTTTTTGCCCGAGCAAAACGCGCTAACCTCCCCGAAGGGGAGGGAGCGCGTCCCTCCCGCTACACCTAAGCGCCCCCGACGGAAGGGTGAGGCCGACCGTCGGGGACTTGCCGAACAAGGGAGGCTGCCCCGTGTCCGACCGTTCCAATCCTATCCTTTTGCCACCGTTGGACCTGACCCGCTACAGCGAGAAGACGCGCCGCGCTCTCTTCGACCGAATCGAAACGGAGCACTTTTCCCCCGACCCGCGGACGATCGTGGACGTGATCGCCCGGGGCGACTTCGCCGAGCACCGGACGGCGGAGGAAGCGGGGCTCCGGATCGAGTACTCGCTCGGCCGGTGGTTTGCCGTCTGGCGAATGGCCGATCCGATCGAGAACCCGACCGAGCGGGACCTGTGGGAGGTCGTCTCGATCTCGCCCCAGCCGCGCGGGATGTTTTCTATGGCGGAGGTCTAAGGCGATGGGGCGCCCTCTCAGGGAACCCGAACCGTCGAGCCGTCCCGACCGGCCGAAGTGCTATCCCGTCGTCGTCGCCAGCCCCGACGAACAGGCCGCTTTCGAGGCCATGGCCGAACACCAGAACCGAGCGAACGTGGAAACGTGGCTTGGCGATCTCGCCCGCGGCTACGTCCGCCGGTACTTCCGGCGGCACATGGCTAGCACCGAAGAGGCGGACGCGTGTTGAAAGTCGCCGAGTTCACCGTGAGAGCGAACGCGGCGCAGTCTGCCGCCTGGAAGCGCGCGGCAGGCGCGCAAGGCTTCCCGAGCGTCGGCCGTTGGCTGGAAAGCGCTGCGGATACTCAACTCCGGGCCATCGTTCGGGGCGGTCTACCGATGCCGCTCGGTTGGTCGAAAGGCTTCTTTCGGGTGGTCTTGATCGACGGTCGCGAGATTCCCGACGTTTGGGGCAAGGTCTCGCCGCCGTTCGGGATTTTCCAGGGCAACCCGACCGGCCCCGGGAAGATGGAGCCCCGGACGCTGGTCTACTTAAGAACCGGCGCGATCATCGCCACATTGAAGACGGCGCGCCAGTGCAAAGCCCTTGCGGCCGAGCTGGCGCCCGCCTACGCCCGCGACGAAGCATCCGCCACGGGAATCGTCCAACGTCACCAACGGGAGAGTGTGTAGCCGCACAGGGGCGGCGCCCGTACCGGCCGCCCCATGCGATACTCCAAAGGCCATGAGCAAGAAGCCCGATTTCACACAGGTAGCCTTCCAGATCTTCCAGAAGGCGACGCACCAGGAGCCGGAGTGCGTCGAGCCGGAGCCGCTCTCTCCAAAGGCGGCGGCAGGGCGCAGGGGCGGCCAGAAGGGCGGCGCGGCGCGCGCCGCGAAGCTGACGCCAGAGGAGCGGGCGGAGAGCGCCAGGAGGGCGGCCAAGGCGCGGTGGAAGCGCTAGACTCCGGGGCCGTCCAGGATATCTACCTCAAGCGGTACCCTGGCGACAAGCGCCCACTGTTCGACGCCCTTGCGCGCTGATTTCTTGCGCTCAACCTCGAACCAATACCGACCGGCGCCAGTTATCCCTAGACCTTCTATGTTGACGATTAATCTTCGCCCCGTGATGCTCACCAAGTCGATCAGGGCGCCTTGTCTGTGCATCCACTTGCCAGACGGGTCAACAAAGGTCACTCTCGCGTCGACCGATTCTCCTTTCGCGAGGTCGGAGCGGGTCCAGACTGATACCAACTGAAGAGTTGAGGGAATGCGAATTCCGTCCCTTCCCTCTTCTTCGGCCTGCGCTATTGCGTCCCTGGCATCCGCATACAGAGTAAGTCGCTCGGCAATATCTATCAGGCTAATGGTTCCAGCCCTTTCGTCAACCAGGGTTTTCTGGCAAAGCACGGTCCATACGTGTTCGGCCATTGTTCATCTCCCGAAAGCTATCTCGACCGGTTGACCGCGCAAAGGAACAGGCTCCGCGGCGGGATGCTTCGGCTTGAACGGTAGAAGATTGGCCTCAAGTCGCGCTGTAGTAGGGACGCCAGCGGTCGCGGCGGCATTCGAGTCTCCGCGCAGCGCCAGAGAACCATCTAATACGCGAACGCGGTCTTCTTTGTTTGCGACGTGAATGTGAACAGCCGCGTCGAGCGCGAACGCCAGTTTGCACATTGTCCCCACTGTTAGATTTTCAGTTCCGCGGAGCCACTTTGAAACCGTGGGCGGCTTGACTCCCATCAGTTGGGCTAAATGCTTCTGGGTTATGCCCCGATCCTTCATCTGACGAGCGAACCCGCTTGTGAATTCTATGAGGGCCAGGGCGATCCAGTAGGACGGCTCCTCTTTCGCGTCACCGAGCATCTTCTTGTAATCAACCATTGGCTCGCCTCCTGTGCCACCTAGTTGAGGCGGCGGTAACTCCAGTACGCGCCCCTCTGTTCCTCGGCTGTTGGAATTGCGTCCGGCGGCGTCTTCACCGTTTTGTAGCAGGCGTTTGTGCAGATGATCCGACACGGCTCCTCTTCAAAAAACAAAACCCTGTGCCCCATGATTCTTTCGTCCCTAGCCTTGAATTCACAGATCCCGTTCCGCAGGCGCTTCGCCTGCGACACGTTGTGGAACGGCGGCCCGTTTACCGGCACGTAGTTCTGAAGCAGGGCCATCATCTCCGCGTAGATCTTTGGGTACTCCACTCGAACCTTTTCCAGATGATCGAGAACCTGACAACTTCCGTCGTCCTCGCGGATCGCGAGGACTGTGTAGACGTCGCGAGCGATCTCGATCGGCGGCTTCATGATAGCCTATAGGCTAATCTTGGGTCAAGGTGCGGGTATAGGAATTGATTCGCATCTTACCCCTTCCCTGGTACGGAAAAGCGAAATCAGGAGAAACAAGGGCTTGACATCCGCCCCTTACTCACGCATAATGAGTCATCATGAATCGCATGGACGCCAAACGCCAGACCGCAATCATCGCCGCCCTCGTTGAAGGCGTAGGAATCCGGGCCACCTGCCGCATGACCGGAGCCTCGAAGGGCGCCGTCACCAAGCTGATCGCCGAGCTTGGCCCTGCGTGCGCCGCCTACATGGACGCCGCGTTACATGATCTGCCGTGCCGCACCCTAGAGGTCGATGAAATTTGGGCGTTCTGCTACTCGAAGGCCAAGAACGTCCCCGAGAAGATGCGCGGCACGTTCGGCGTTGGTGACGTGTGGTGCTTTACCGCGATCGACGCCGACACGAAGCTGATCCCGTCCTACATGGTCGGCTCGCGCGACGGCGGCACGGCGACCGAGTTCATGCAGGATCTGGCGGGCCGTCTTGCGAACCGGGTCATGCTCACGACGGACGGCCACAAGATGTACCTCGGCGCGGTCGAAGACGCCTTCCAGGGTGAGATCGACTACGCGCAGCTGGTCAAGAACTATGCGAACCTCCCGATCGGCCCGGAAACGCGGTACAGCCCGGCCGTTTGCACGGGATGCGAGAAGCACCTGATCTCAGGGAGCCCCGAGTCGAAGCGGATTTCCACGAGCTACGTAGAGCGCGCGAACCTCAGCATGCGCATGGGGCTTCGTCGCTATACCCGCCTGACGAACGCCCATTCCAAGAAGCTGGAAAACCACTGCGCCGCGCTGGCGATCTACTTCCTGCATTACAACTTCGCCAAGATTCACTCGACGATTCGATGCTCGCCCGCGATGGCGGCCGGTGTCACCTCGAAGCTCTGGAAGATCGCCGACATCGTGGCGCTTCTCCCGGTCGAAGCGCCCAAGAAGCGGGGACCGTACAAGAAGGCGGTAGCGGAGTAGGTGGGGCGGTAGAATTTTCGGAAACAGGGTAGTGGTAGGCCTGTGCGGGGTCGGCATCGAGCCGGTCCCGCACTTCTCGTTTAAGGAGGACAGTCATGGCAAAGGTTGCGCCGTTTCACAGCAAGATCAATACGGCCGTCTATAACGAGTGTTCGAACTGCGTTGATGGTAACAACATCGAAACGGTGAACAAGGTGCAGGGAAAGGGAACCGGAACCCTCTGCACCCGCTGCGCCAGCTTTATAGAGAGGGTAAGTGCTAGCCAGGCCGGTAGTCGTGGTCAACGGTCGGTAGCGGCTCCAGTCGTCTGCAGTGATCCCAGATCAATTCTCCGAGAGTGGGGAGGCTCCCTCCCCACTTCTCGGCGAGCCAAACGAACGGCATCCCGCCAGAGTGAACTTCGTGGCAGAGAATCTCTCCGAACGAGGCGCCGCACCCGGTCGGGCGCGCTTCGTATTGCTCCACGATCATGCGGCGAAGGCATCCGAGGTGCGTCTCTTCGCGGTGTGCGATGGCATCCTCGTCAGTCATTGGGGAGCCCCAGATTCAAAATGACCCAGTACCCAGCAAGCGGGTTCGTACCGAGACGAAGATCGCCTACGCCTGGTTCGCCAGAGTTTTTCGAGCGGCGGCGGAGTATCTGCAGGACGGCGATCGGCTGGCTCGGTTCCCTCGGGGGTGCTTCCCGCCCGGATTGCCGTTTGTTCGAGCGGGGCGGTTGGCGATCAGCCCGGCGACGTAGCAGGACCAGCCGCCCTCCCCACGGACTCTCCCTTGCCTCAGAAGCAAAGAGTCCAGTATCTTTTCCGCATGAGCCCAGCCACGGCACACCTCCTGGAGGAGTTTGACCGGCTTCCGATCTCGGAGCAACGGGAGCTCAGCGCCGTGATCGTTCATCGAGCCGCCCAGCTCGACGATGGCGACATCACCGCCGAGGAACTGACGGCTTCTGCCTCTCGGATTTTCGCCATGCTTGACGAGGAGGAAGATGCCCAGGCGAGGTGAGGTCTGGCTTGTGGACCTTGGCATGGCCCAGAAGACCCGCCCCGCCCTCATCCTCAACGTACCGTATGGGGACACTGATCGAGCGGTCGTTACGGTAGTTTCGCACACTACCTCTCTCCGTGGCTCGCCGTTCGAGATCACCGTTCCGGTTCCTTTCCTCCGGGAGGGTGCTTTCGCCGTGCAGAGCGTCACAACGATTCCATCCAAGTACGCACTTCGCAGAATCGGCAGGCTCACCCCTGAGCAGCTCGCACCTATCGAACAGGGTGTCCGGGCATGGCTCGGACTCTGACCGATGTTTCGCCTTGGCAGCTCCGACGCTTAACGGAAGCTGCCCCAGCGGGTTGCCCCCGACCGCAAGAGATTGCGCGCCTTTCTAAATCTATTGACACTTAGCTAACTCTCGCACAATCAGCGCTTGCCACCCGATTGAGCCAGATTCTCCTGGCTGGCCCGCAAGATCTTTTGCGGGTCGGGCCGCTGCCGAGGACTTGATCGTTCAAGCGCGTGGGATCCGCAGCGATCCGTCGTGCGAAGAGGGGCGCCTCGGGCTCACCGAGCAAGATGGCAACAACGGCGGAAGTGTCGATCACCATCATCGGAAGCCGCCGTGCTCATCCCAATCGAGGATCTCGTCGGGACTCCGTGCGTCGAGATCTGGCAGCGCACTGCACCGCTCAGAGATGCGAAGCAGCGCCGCGGCCAGAGCTGGGCCGCTCAGACGCTCTTGGACCCGATGCAACCGCTCCTCCAACGCGTGAATAACTGCCTGCGTGATGGTCTCGCCGGTCACCGCGCAAGTTGGCCGGCCAGCTCTTCCGCCTGGTGATGCTCGATGCTTAGCGCCATAGTCGTGGCTCCCAAAGACCCACCGGGGGAGTTTATCTCATGGAAGCTGGCAAAGATTCCCGGCCGTTGGGCGCCGAATGGTGCACCCGCCAGATCTCGTACTCGCGGCGTGGTTCGCCCCGGTCTCGGGTTAGGCTGGCACCTATTCCCGGTCGCCCGCCCTCAAGATTGGCCGGGGGTTCACTGCGTCACCGCACTGCTCACCGGCGAGCCGATCGAAGGGACTTGGTTCGATTGCACCAAGGAATGGGAGGCCCGCCTGCGCGGCGAGGAGTTCGGTGCTCGTAAGTTCGCGGACACCGAAGTCGTGAACCTCGCCCAGTTACCGTGCTGGCGGCATCTTTCGGCGGTGCAGTACCGCGGGCGAATCGCCGAGTTGATTGAGGCGATCATCGACCAAGCCGCTGCTCGGCGAGCGGCGACAGGAATCGAGCCCCTCGGAGCTGCCGCGATTCTCCGGCAACATGCGTTCTCTCAGCCGGCGAAGACCAAGAAGTCGCCCGCGCCGCTCGTCCACGCCGCCAGCAAGAGGGTTCGTACCGAGATAAAGATCGCCTACGCCTGGTTCGCTAGGGCTTTTCGAGAAGCGGCGGAGTATCTGCGGGCCGGCGATCGGCTGGCTCGGTTTCCCCGGGGGTGTTTTCCTCCCGGTCTGCCGTTTGTCCGAGCAGGCTGGCTGGCGATCTGGCACCTATTCCGGCACCGGCCGCGCACCCAAACGCAGGGGCTACGCTGACGCCAGCGCGTTGGCGGAAAGCCGTCTGGGAGCAAAGGACACGACTTCCCGTCCGCTCTCGCGCTGGTGGCGCCGAAGGGTCGCGACCATCGCGGCCAAATCGTAATTGTGATCCTTTGCAAAGGCTTCACGCACTGCGTGGATCTCTTCGATGATGGGATCTCGTTCCATGCGCTACTCCTCTAGCAATTCCTCGGGTGTGCAGATAAGCGGCGGCTGAAGGCCGGCGGCCCGGCACATCGCCTCGATCTTCCCGCGAATCGAAGCGTTTGCAATATGATAGCAGTTCCAGGTCAACAGGTAGCTCATACCGTGGACGACCGCAGCTCGAACTGCTCGCGAACGGCCCACCAATCGCGCGTGAGCTGCTGGTGTGCTACCCGAACAATGTCGCGGCTCGGGAGCGCCGTCAGGTAACTGACGACGCTGGTTTCGAGGTAGACGCGAGACTTCATGGGGCTCCCGGAGGCATCTCAGCGTACCACGTCCGGGACGCATGTTTGACATCAAACTCTCCAGACACGATGGTTGATCGAGGCGATCATCGAACAGGCCGCCGCTCGGCGAGTGGCGACGGGAATCGAGCCTCTGGGCGCTGCCGCGATCCTCCGGCAGCATCCGTTCTCTCAGCCGGCGAAGACCAAGAAGTCGCCCGCGCCGCTCGTCCACGCCGCCAGCAAACGGGTTCGCACCGAGATGAAGATCGCCTACGCCTGGTTCGCACGAGCTTTCCGAGAGGCGGCGGAGTCTCTGCGGGCCGGCGATCGGCTGGCTCGGTTCCCGCGGGGGTGCTTCCCGCCCGGATTGCCGTTTGTTAGAGCGGGGCGGTTGGCGATCAGCCCGGCGACGTAGCCAGAACCAGCCGCCTAAACCAAAAGCCTAGAGATAGTTACGACCGCCTGCCCTGGTGGCTGCGGTTCCACGTTCCGACACTTGAGTCGACGCTTCAGAAGGCCCCGCGAGCTCCGATCTCGACCTGATTTTCCGCCTAAGACCGGCTGCAGCTCGCGCTGCCGGCTGCCGCTTTTGGCCGAGAGCGGTCGTTCTGACCTCTTTCGCAGCACGGGGATCGGTCTCGGTCTCGGGTTAGGCTGGCACCTATTCCCGGCTCGAAGTCTCGTTTCGGGCGGGGTGAACACCTTGTCTTGGGGAGGCCTCCGCATCCAGCGGCCGAGAGGATCAACCTTTCGATCGCCTCCCGAGGAGAGTTCATGAAGAAACAGACGAAGCATCTGCGCCTTCACCGCGAAACCCTCGGCGCGCTCGAGCGAGGGCAAACCCTCCGGGTTGCGGGAGCGACCGTGGGCATGTGCACGACGGCGTATTGTGAAGAAGCGTCGTGGTGTGCCTGTGCCTCGGAGAATTTCTGCAACGAGCCGACCCGTTGGGATCACACCTGCGGTGGAGTTTGCTGGTAATCCAAGAAGACCGCCCATGGCGCTCGAAGCTTGGCAACCGAAGAAAACAACGGCCGGGAGAGGATAGCCCCCTCTCCCGGCCGAACGCCGGATCAGGCCTCGGCGCTCACGGACTGCCCTTCACTCCCTTTGGCCTCCGCCAGAGCCTTGGCTTTGGCTTTCGCCGCGGCTCCCCGTCGCCGCATGTCCTGGGGCCGGATGCCGAGCCTCACCAGCTCCGGGTTCTTGAGTCCCAGGTGGGCTTGGAGGTGGGTTTTGAGGCGGGTGGCGTCCTCCGAGACCTTGCGGGCCAGATCCTGCCGCCGCTTGGCCAGGGTGTGCGCCTCGCCCAGGAGATCCTGGATGCGGTGCGCCATGGCGCCGAGCTCGGTCGTCGATACTTTAAGCTCCGCATGAAGTTCCTGGGCGGCCGGCACGGAGCCGAGCAACGGTTCCGTGTTGATGACCAGGGTGGACCAGCGCTCCGTCTTTCCTGCGTACGAACTGGGCATGATGCCCTCCTTTGTTGAACGTGCGGGCCGACATGGCCGGCACAGGTGAAGCCTTCGTCTCGCGGCGACGGTCGTCAGAGCCCTAGGACCGCCGTTTCTGGGCCGAAATCGCCGCTCCCTCCCGCGGGATCACCGTTCCCTCTGCCGGGACCAACGGCTTTGCGCCAAAATCGTTGATCCCTGCCGCGGGATCACTGGTCCTTCCCGCGGGACCAGCGTCTTTCGGCCAAAGTCGTTGGTCCTTGCCGCGGGATCACTGGTCCTTGCCTCGGGATCGCTGGTCCCTGCCGAGGGAACGCTGGTCCTTGCCCCGGGATCGCTGGTCCCTGCCGCGGGAGCACCGGTTTTCGGGGAGGATCGCTCCTCCCTCCGGCGGTCGCCGCGATTTCCGAGAAATCCAGCCTTTGGGGGTTTGGAGCAAAAATTCAGGCGTTGGGGGGTGCCGACGGCGGCTCGAAATCCGCGCCTTCCTCGCAAGAGATCATCGCCAGATTAGGTGGCGGCCTAACCGCAAGCGCGCTTCCCCCGCAAAAGATTGCGCGCTTGTCCAAATCTTTTGACACTTAGGTAAACCTCGCACAATCAGCCCTTTCCACCCGATTTAGCCAAAATTACCTGGTCACCCAGCAAAATCTTTTGCGGGGTCGAGCCGCTGCCGAGATCTTCAGCGGTCGGTGCAAGCCGCGCGGGTTCTGTGGGTTAGCCCGACGCGCCTCGCCTGGCAGGCTTCTTGAGATGCCCGGCTGCCGAAATGGCCCGGAAGATCC
>JANNIH010000054.1:0-254807 GCA_031404815.1 Holophagales bacterium
ACCACTGGGCTGGGCCAGATCACCACTGGGCTGGGCCAGATCACCACTGGGCTGGGCCAGATCACCACTGGGCTGGGCCAGATCACCACTGGGCTGGGCCAGATCACCACTGGGCTGGGCCAGATCACCACTGAGCTGGGCCAGATCACCACTGGGCTGGGCCAGATCACCACTGAGCTGAGCCAGATCACCACTGAGCTGGGCCAGATCACCACTGAGCTGAGCCTTCTCCCCGGAAGCGAGCACTTCTCCTCCCCGCATGGCAGTATCGGTCCATGCGTGATTCCCCGCACCGTTTGCGTCTCGCCCGCCGGCCGCGCCTCTTGGCGCTGCTGATCGTCCTTCTGCTCGGAGCCTTTTGGGCGTTTCGCTCGCTGCGCAGCCGAGAGGTCTCAACCGCTACGGTCGAGCGGCGCGAGGTGGTCGCAAGCTTGGTGCTCAATGGCCGCGTTCTCGCGCTCGCCCGTTCGAGCTTGGGCAGCCCGCGGGGCGGACGGGTGGCCCGCGTCCTGGTCGATGAGGGGGATCCCATCCGCGCCGACCAGATCCTCGTGCTGCTCGAGGATGGCGAAGAATCCGCGGCGGTGGGGGAGGCCCGGGCTCGGGTGGTCCGGCAGGACGCTCAACTTCAAAGCTTGCGCGGCACCACCGCGAAGGTCGCCGACGAGGCGCTCGCTCAGGCGCGGCTGGAAGTCGATCAGGCCGCGCGGCAGCTGGCGCGGAGCGAGGCGCTCCACCGGGACGGTTTGATTCCTGCCACCGATCTCGAATCCGCGCGACGGGCGCGCGACCTTGCGGCGAGCCGCTTGCGTTCGGCCGGGGTGGAGCAACAGAGCCAAGCGCCGGGCGGTGGTGCGGCGCGCCGGGCCGAGGCCGACCTCGCCGAAGCTCGGGCGACCTTGCGGGCCGCCGAAGCGAGGCGCGAACAGACAGTCATTCGCGCCCCTGCCGACGGCTTGGTCCTGGTTCGCCATGTCGCTCCGGGCGACGCGGTCCTTCCCGGTCGCGCCCTGCTCGACGTGCAACTCGCGAGCGCAACCATGCTGCTTGCCCAACCGGACGAGCGCAATCTGCACGACCTTCGGCTCGGTCAACCGGCCCTCGCCTCGGCGGACGCCTTTCCGGACCGGATCTTCAGCGCCGAGTTGACCTACATCGCACCGAACGTCGATCTCGAACGGGGCACGGTGGATATCAAGCTGCGGGTCCCCGACCCACCCGCGGATCTGCGCACCGACATGACGCTCTCGATCGACATCGAAACCGCCCGGAAGGCGGGCGCTCTGGTGGTGCCGCTCGACGCGGTTCGCGATGCGGCCGCAGCCGGAAGAACGACCGGCTCGGGCGCCCGCCCCCCTTGGGTCTTGGTGATCGAGCGCGGCCGGGCGGTGCGCAGGGACCTCAAGCTCGGCTTGGTCGGCGGCGAGAATGCCGAGGTTCTTTCCGGCTTGGCACTCGGCGAGGTTGTAATCGCCGACCTCTCGGTTGCGCCCGGCGCCCGGGTCCACGCCGGAAAGGGGCGCTGAAAAGTGCCGTTTGAATGGATGGTGGCCCTCCGCTTCCTGCGCGAAGGGCGCGCGCAGACCGCACTCATCCTCGGCGGGATCGGCGTCGGCGTCGGTGTGATCATTTTCCTTTCGGCGCTGATCACGGCGCTCCAGACCTCGCTGATCGATCGGACCACCGGGACCCAGGCGCAGATCGTGGTCCGGCCGCCCGAGGACGAGGTCCGGCCGCTGGTCCGCTCGGTCGCCGGCCCCGGAGGGGTGGCGCCCGCGCCCCGAATCGAGCGTCCGCCGCAGCGCCTGCGCTCGATCTTGAACGGCGCGCAGGCCATGGCCGCGATCGCGCGACTGCCACGGGTCACCGCGGTCGCCCCGACGGTTGCCGGACCGGCGTTCGCCCTGCGTGGCGCGGCCAACTCTTCGATCGCCCTGCGCGGGGTCGAGTTGACCAGCTACTCGCGGATCCTCGATCTCGCCCCTCGCCTCACCGCCGGCGAGGCCCGGCTGCTCGGGACCGATGCGCTGATCGGGGTCGAGCTGGCGAATGATCTCGGAGTCGGGGTCGGCGACAAGCTGCGCATCGCGGTCCCCGATGGCCGCCGCCAGGTGTTCTCGATCACCGGCGTCTTCGACGTCGGCAATCGCGACCTCAACCGCCGCTGGGTGTTCGTATCGCTCCGCTCGGCACAGACCCTACTCGACCTCCGGGGAGGCATCTCGACTCTGGAGATCAAGGTCGACGAGATCTTCGCCGCCGAGGAGGTCGCGCAGACGATCACCGCCCGAACCGGCCTGATCGCCGACAGCTGGATGAAGACCAACGCCCAGCTGCTGACCGGGCTCCGTTCTCAATCGAGTTCGAGCGCGTTGATCCAGGTTTTCGTCATCGTCGCGGTCGCCCTCGGGATCGCGAGCGTCCTGATCGTCTCGGTGGTCCAAAAATCGCGCGAAATCGGCATCCTCCGCGCGATGGGTACCTCGACCCGGCGCGTGGTGCGGATCTTTCTGATCGAAGGGGCGATCTTGGGGCTCGGCGGCTCGCTGGTCGGGATCGCCTTCGGCAGCGGCCTCGCGCTCTTCTTCGCCTCGTTGGCCAAGAACGCAGACGGCAGCGCGACCTTCCCGGTGGCGCTCGGTGCCGGGCTGTTCCTTCGCTCGGCGGCGATCGCCACGGCGGTGGGGCTCCTTTCGGCCGTGCTCCCGGCCCGGCGGGCGGCAAGACTCGATCCGGCCGAGGTGATCCGATATGGCTGAGGCTCACCTGGAAGCCCCAGAAACCGGGCCGATTCTTCGTCTGTCGGGGGTGCGGAAATCCTACGGCCAGGCGGTGGTCACCGAGATCCTCCACGGCATCGACCTGACGCTCGAACCGGGCGAGTTCGCGGCCCTGATCGGCCCCTCGGGTTCGGGCAAGAGCACGCTGCTCTATCTGCTCGGGCTGCTCGATCGCCCCACCTCGGGCCGGATCGAACTCGCCGGCCGGGAGGTCTCGACACTTTCCGAGCAAGAGCGCACCGAGCGGCGCGGCCGGGAGCTCGGCTTCGTGTTCCAATTCCACCACCTGCTGCCTGAGTTTTCCGCCCTGGAGAATACGATGATGCCGATGCTCGCCAACGCCGGTCGCGAACAACCGGGGATGCGCGATCGCGCCGGCCGGCTGCTCGCCTCGATCGGCCTCGGCGACCGGCTCGGTTCGCGGGTGACTCAGCTTTCGGGGGGACAGCAGCAACGGGTCGCCATCGCCCGCGCGCTCGCGATGGAGCCGCTCCTGGTACTCGCAGACGAGCCGACGGGCAATCTCGACACCGAGACCGGAGATCAGGTCTTCGCTTTGATGCGGCGTTTCAACCGCGAGGAGGGGACGGCGTTTATGGTCGTCACCCACGATCCCCGGATCGCCGCCCTCTGCGATCGGGTGATCGAGCTGGTGGACGGCCGGATCGTCAGCGACCGCCGAACGCCAGGGGCCGAAGCGCGCCCGGGGGAGTAACCCCGGGCAGCCACGGCGAAGTCCCTCATTCGGCGAGCACGAAGGTCACTCGCATGGTGACCCGATAGCCCACGACTTTGCCCTTTTCGATGTGGACGTGCTGCTCGGAGACCCAGGCGCTCTTCATGTTCTTGAGCGTCTTGCCGGCACGCTTGATGCCCTCTTGGACGGCGGCCTCGAAGCTGTCGGGGTGCTCGGCGCTGATTTCGATGATCTTGGCGACGGAAGTAGGCATGGTTTCCTCGAGATGCGTGGAAGTCTACGGCGGTTGGTTGGTTGGTTGGAGGTGTCGTTTCGATTTGGAGGTCTTCAATCCAGAGGCTCAGGGCGAGCAACTCCGTACCCTTGCACATAGTCTACGCCGATCTGTTCGAGGGTCGCGAGGATCTCTTCCGTTTCCATCGACTCCGCGATCGTCGCGATGCCGAGCAGTTGGCCGATCTGATGAATCGATTCGACGAGGGCGCGCTGGATCGAGTTCTCGTTGACGTCGCGCACGAAGCCGCCGTCGATCTTCAGAAAATCGACATCCAGGTTCTTCAAGTAGGCGAAGGACGACAGCCCGGTACCGAAATCGTCGAGCACGAAGCGGCAACCGCGCGCCTTCAAAGTACGAATGAAATGTTGGGCGCGCGCCAGGTGGGCGACCGCCGCGGTCTCCGTGATCTCGAACAAGACGGATCCGGGAGCGACTCCACTCTCCTCGAGCTGCTCGATCACATCTTCGAGGAAACTCTCTTCGTCGATCGAGCGCCCGGAGAGATTGATCGCCCAGTGGAGTTCGACCGCGCTCTCCCGCTGCCGGAGGACCAGCTTGCGCAAGGCGTTCTTGACCACCCAGCGGTCGATTCTCGAGATCAATCGGTAGCGCTCGGCCGCGGGGATGAAAGAGCCCGGCAAGGCGACCAGGCCCTGTTCGTCGCGCATTCGGATGAAGATCTCCGACATCTCGGGCTCGCCATCGCGGCGGCAGAGGGGCCGGATCTCCTGCCGCATCAGGAAAAACCGGTCTTCGTCCAGAGCGCTCTGGATGCGATGGACCCATTGCATCGCGCTGTACCGCTCGACCAGGGCGGCATCGTCGACCTGGTACTCGTGGACCCGGCTCCGCCCACCCTCCTTGGCGACATAGCAGGCGGCATCGGCGGCGGCGAGCAACTGCACCCGATCCCCCCCATCCGACGTGATCGGCACCAAACCGATCGAGACTCCGACTTCGAAACTGCGCTCCTGCCAGACGAAACGGAACGAGCGCACCGCGGCACAGAGTTCCCCGGCGATCCGGCGCGCGCGGTCAAGGTCCGCATCCTCGAGCAGGATTCCGAACTCGTCGCCACCGAGCCGAGCCAATACGTCGTTCGGCCGAACCCGGGCGCGCAGCAGCGTCGTCAATTGTTTGAGCAGCTCGTCGCCCGCGAGATGACCGGCCGTATCGTTGACCAACTTGAACTCGTCGAGATCGAGGTAGAGCAGCGCGTGGCGCCGACCCTCACCGCGCGCGCTCGCGAGGCAAGTATTCATCTGCTCTTCGAATTCGCGCCGGTTGATCAGGCCGGTGAGCCCATCGTGGCGCGCGAGGTAGCTCATTTCGCGCTCCATCCGCCGAATTCGAGTGACGTCTTTAAACACCAGCACGGTCCCGACGATGTCGCCGGAAGCCGCGCGGATCGGCGCCACAGAATCCTGGACGGCGAACTCGACGCCATCCCGTCGCACCAGGGTGGCACTGCCCGGAAGCTCGACCATCCGCCCTTCGGAGAGGCAGGTGGCGATCGGGTCGAAGCCGAGCGGCCGCCCCCGCTCATCGACGAGTTGCAGGACGCGGAGAGCCGGCTGCCCCTGAGCCTCGGCCGCCGTCCAGCCGGTGAGGTGTTCGGCGACCGGGTTCAGATAGTCGATCCGCCCTTCCGGGTCGGTACGGATCACCCCGTCGCCGATCGAGGCGAGCGTGACTTGGGCGCGCTCCCGCTCAAGCTCCAGACGGGCCTGGTTCTCTCGCAGGGCGAGCTCCGCTTCTTTGCGCTCGGTGATGTCGAGCGCGGACAGCAGACCCGCCGAGCCGTCTTCCATCTGGACCCGGGTCGTGGTGACTTGCGCCCACCGCTCGGTTCCGTCCTTGCGGATGACCTTCATCTCGACGGAGGTGTCGAGATCTTCGCCCGCCAACCTTCGATTGGCGCGCTCGATCACACCCGCCTGGTAGTCGGGGTGGACCAGGAGGGTGATCGGTGAGCCGATCAGCTCGGTCGCGGAGTAGCCGGTCAGCCGCTCAGCTGACGGATTGGCGTAGATGTAGCCCTCCCGATAGACCAGGATGGCGATCTCCGTGGTCTCGGCCAGCGAACGGAACCAGCTGTCGGTCGCACCGACCGGCGCCTTGCCGTCGACACTCGGGTTCGAGAAGGTCATCGCGAAAATTGACTCGAAGGAGCACTATGTTAGAGCGAAAGTATAGGAAACGAATAATATCTGTAAGCAATTCTCGCGCCCGACGATCAGCGCCGCCAGACCAGAACCAGCCAACCCCGGCGCTCGCCTTTCGTGTCGCCCGCCGGATCGTCCAGAATCTGCGCCGCCCCAACCCGGGATTCGAACGCCGGCAGGCCGGCGAGCGGATACGGGCCGAAGTCGAACCGGCGCTCGATGCCGGCAAACGCCAGCCAGGGTTCGAAATCTCCGGCGTCGCCATCCACTCCGGAGACCACTCGGTGGCGCTCGTAGAACAGATGGAACGGCAGTTCGGGCAGCGTGAGATCGGCCCGTTGCCCTTCGTGACGGGTGCCGACCAGGGCACCGGGGGGCAGTGCAGGAACCTCGATCCGCTCGGGAGACCAGGGGAAGAGGCTGCTCGGAGACGCGCCGATCTGTAGCCGATCGACATCCGAGCGGGCGCCCCGCACCTGATCGCTCCGCACGCCGAGATCGAGCCCCCACCCTCTCGACCGAAGCGCCAGGCCGAGCGCACCGCCGGCGTTGCGAGTTCGGGACCCGGTGGCGCCGCGAACCACGATTCGCGGCTCGACGCGCAGATCGCCGCGCGAGAGATCGACGGCCGCACCGAGCTCGAAACCCACTCTCGAACGATCTGCCGACCGCGAAGCACCCGCCAGATCGATCCGTTCGAGCGAGGCGCTCGCAACAGAGCGGGTCCGGATCGGGCCGAAGCGCCGATCGAGTTCCGCTCCCAGCTCGATCCCGCGTCGGTCGATGTCGAGCCCCGACCGGGGTGTCGAACGTGCGTCCGATGGCCTTTCCGCCAGATCGAAAAGGCGCGCCTTGATCCCCACGGGCGAGCCGTAGAAGCCGATCTCCAAGCTCGCGCCCCGGGGACCCGCCCCGTCCGCTCCGGCGAGCCCGGCGAGGGCGATGGCCTCGAAACGACCGAGCGGATCGCCGACGCGGACGCCGACCTCGCTCCGATTCCCCGCGGCATTCGTTATCGAGCCACCGAGGAGCGGCATCCACTCCAGGCGACCGAGGCCATACGGTCGGCCAGCCGCCACCTGGGCCGAGGTGATTTCGACCGGCGGCGGGAGTGGGGTCGGACGCACCGCGGGGGCAAAATCGACGGCCGGAAGGCTCGCCGCGTCGAGCGATTCGCCAACCCTGTTCTCCAGATCGAGGCGGCGCAAATCGAGCCCTTGCGGTTCGAGCGAAAGATAGAAGACCGCTTGTCCGTCCGGCGTTGGAGCGGGCGCGAACGCGGCGCCGGCCGTGCGCGTGATCGCGACCGGCGCCTTTTCCTCGTTGTCGACGGCGAACGCGAAGAGGTCGATCCGGCCGGCGCGGCCGAGGCTGGCGAATAGGATCGAACCGTCGGCGCTCCAGGCCGGTGAGGAGGGCGTGGCCGGCCCTCCCTTGGCAGGAAGTGAGAGGACGCGCTCGGCGCCCTCTTCGAGGTTGCGAACGACCAGATCCCACCGGCCGCCCGCGTGGCGCAGAAAGGCGAGGCGCGCCCCGTCGGAAGAGAGCCGCGGCGCGTCGTAGATCACTTCGATCGAAGGCGGGGTGAGAGGGGTGAGCTCGCCTGTCGCGAGGTCGACCCGCACGATCTGCGAGAAGCCATGGCGCTGGCGCAGGGCGACAGCCCAGGTGCCGCTCGGGCTGGGATCGGCATCTCGCAAGTCGGCGCCGTGCGTGATCCGCCGCACCTCACCGGTCGGGAGCGACCAACGGAACAGGTCTGGATGAAGAAAGCCGTCCAGGTCGGGCTCGAAGCGAACGAACAGGATCGCGTCTTCCCCAAGAAACCGCGGCATCGAAGGAGCCCGCCCTCCCCGGGCACCCAGGCGAAACCTCACCTTGCGAGCCGGAGGTCCGTATCGAACCGCCGCAACATCCTCCGGATCGCGAGCACTTCGAGCCTCCCCTAGATCTTTGTCTTCTATGTCCTTGCGGTCCTTTAAGTCTTTTTCCTCCCCCGTCCCAAAGACCACCAACTCCCCGGCCGCCCCCGGCCGCCCCTCCCGAACCAGCGCCAAGAGCTCCCCCGAGGGCGACAACGCGGGCGCTCCCGCACCGCGCGGCAGGTCTTGCCAAAGCTCGCCTTCGCGCAACGGGGTGAGGCGCCGTTCGATCTCGATCGCCTGGGCCGACAGCTCGGCGCGGAACCGATCCCAAAGATCGCGCGGCGAGCGCCCCTCCGGGCTGGCGAACACACCCGAGAAGCTGTCGTCGAACGAGCGCGGCGTGCGCGCCGACATCCGAGCCCAGAGCTTCTTCAGGCTACCCGGGCCGGCGCGCCGCTCCAGCCATTCGAGATACGCCGAGCCGGCGAGGTAGGCCATCGACATCCCGAGATAGCCCTCGCGGTCGCTCGCCAATCGCTCGTAGCTCGGCAACTTTCCCGCCGTCGCAAAACGGCGGAGCACGGCGGCGCGCAGGTCGCCGTTCGGCCGGCCGGAACCGGTGAGCCGCCCTTCGATGACCGTCGCGTACCCTTCGCTCACCCAGCGCGGTGAGCTGACGGCGAGCGGCCCGATCGGCAGCAGGCGCCGCACCGGGTTGCGCGACGGCCGGAGCAGATGAACCAGGTGGGTCTCCTCGTGGACCGCGAGAAGCTCGATCCAGTCGGCATAGTGGCCGATGATCGATCCGGCTTCCGGCGGGCTGGTCCAGAGCACCATGCGCGGCCGGCCGAGCAGCGGCAACGCCATACCGTTCGGCTCGGCGACCGGATCGGAGATGAAGACATCGACGATCTGGGGCGGCTCGTAACCGACTTCGGCGATCACCAGAGCGCGGATCGACTCGAGGCGAGTCGCCGCCCGCAGCGCCCAGGCCTCGGATTCCACCGGGTAGTGAATGCGGAAGTGTTCGGTCGAGGCGGTGCGCCAATCGGCCGCGGGACCTTGGCCCGCGACCGGAAGGGCCAGCGCCAACAGGATCGCGGTGGCGATGGGTACGCGGCGGGGTTTCACGGCTTGGGCGGCAGGTCGCGGGCCTGGGGCTCGTCCTCGAAACCGTGATGGTTGTGGGAGCCGTCGCAGAACGGTTTGTTCTTCGACGCGCCGCAGCGGCAGAGCGAGATCGTGGTCCTGCCGCCGAGGCCATAGGCATTGCCGGCGGCATCGAGCAGCTGAATATCGTCGCCGGTCACGCGAAACGGGCCGTTCTTTTGCACCGTCACCTTGGTCGAACTGGTCTGGCTGGAGCTGTTCGGGACATCGCTCATCGAAACCTCCGGAATCCTGAATAGGTCGCACAGCTTGCCGTGGGCAGCGGGTGACGTCAAGCGTGCAGTATGATCGGCGCCCCCCGCGCCCCGCGGCTTGGCTTCCGCGGGAGCTTTCGCCATGAATCCTACGACCCTGCTCCGTCCAAAGTACCTCGCGCGCTTACGGCGGCCGGGGATCGTCGTGCTTTTCGCGGTGGCGCTCTGGTTGACTTGGCGGATGGTCGCGAGCCTCTCCTGGCACGATCTGGGACGGCGGATCGCTGCCGCCGATGGCTCTCTGCTCGCGCTGGCGCTCGCCTGCCTGGTCGTGCGCTATCTGCTCTGGGATCGTCGCATGGCGCTCGCAACCGAGCGGGCGGTGGCGGCCCGACCGAGGCTTGGGGTCGGATTCTTCATCCTTTTTGCATCGGCGGCACTCAACCTGATCACCCCCTCGGCCCGCTTGGTGGGCGGCGCACTGCGCGCCCGCTACCTCGCGCGTTCGGTTGGGCGGCCGTTCGCCCCGCTCTACGGCGTGATCCTCTACGACCAGCTGGCACACTACGTGGTGATGACCTCTTGGACCGGGCTCGCCCTGGTCGCGGTGGCGTGGGTCCTCGGCAAGCCATGGCTGGGCGCCGGGGCGGTCGCCGCATTCGCTCTGCTCGCGCTCGCCGCAGTCGCTGCGGTCTCTTGGGCCGGGCGGGGCTCGCTCGCCGACTTTTTCGCCCGCCGTGCCGAGCGGTCCAGCGGCCGCGGCGAGCGGCTCTACGGCCACGGGCGTGAGGCTGCACAGACCCTCGAGAAACTGGTCGGAGAGCCGCGCCTCCGCTTTCCGGTCGTTGCGCTCGGCGTCGGGTTCTTTCTGCTCTCGGCCCTCGCGCAGTGGCTGATCTTCGCTGCGCTCGGCAAGGCGGAGAACCCCTTGGTCGTCATGGCGGTGGTAGCGCTCGGCGCGTCGGCCGGCATGCTGACCGGCACACCCGGAGGGGTCGGCACCACCGAGGCTGCGATGGTCGCGCTGTTCGGAGCGCTCGGCGTCGGCCCGGGCGAAGCCGCCGCGGCGACCCTGTTGTTCCGCGGCCTGCACTATGCGAGCGTGTTGGCCCTCGGCGTGCCGGCTCTGGTGGTGCTGGAACTGCGCTCCCGGCCACGGCGCGGATCGACCGACCCTGCCACCGAACCGAAACAGGCCGTGGAGAGTGTCGAGGTTGCCGCTTGAGCGGGGACGGGTTGGACCCTCTGCTCCGGTTTCGACCCGAGTTCCCGGTCACCGGCCGCTACATCTACCTCAATCATGCTTCGATCGGGCCACTGCCGCGCCGGTCGGCGCG
Source organism: Holophagales bacterium (assembly GCA_031404815.1). Lineage (GTDB taxonomy): Bacteria > Acidobacteriota > Thermoanaerobaculia > Multivoradales > UBA5704 > DASYKS01. Next base: position 10,486 of record JANNIH010000054.1, read on the forward strand.
GCGGGTGGCAACTCTGGCGCAGGTGATCTCCGAGACCGGTGACCGACGTTGGCCGGAGCGCAACGCCGAGATCGAGCGGGTTCGGGGTCTGGCCGCTGGGTTGATCGGAGCCCATGCCCCTCACGAGGTGGCCTTTGTCGAGAACACCTCGACCGCGCTTTCCGCGGTGGCCGAAGGGCTCGATTGGCGGCCGGGCGACAACATCGTCGGAGCCGAAGGGGAGTTTCCTTCAAACGCCTACCCGTGGATGAATATCGTGGCCCGGCAGAACGGCGAGGTCGAGTACCGCCTGGCCCCCGAACGAGACGGCCGGATCGACGCCGACGACCTGCTCGGCCGGATCGACGGCCGCACGCGCATCCTCGCGCTCTCGTGGGTGCAATACGCCACCGGTTTCCGCTCCGACCTCGCGCGCTTGGGGGCGGCCTGCCGGGAGCGCGGCGCGCTGTTCGTGGTCGACGCGATTCAGGGCCTCGGCGCGCTCGCGCTCGACGTCGAGGCGAGCGGCATCGACGTGCTCGCCGCATCGGCCCACAAGTGGCTGCTCGGACCGGAGGGAATCGGCTTGCTCTATGTTTCCGATCGGGTGATCGACCGCCTGCGCCCCACCCGGGCCGGCTGGCGCTCGACCCGCACTCCGTACGATTGGACCCACCTCGATCTCACGTTTGCCGAGGGCGCCAAGCGCTTCGAGAGCGGCACGATCAACGGCTTCGGCATCGCCGCACTGGGTGGCAGCCTGGAGATTCTGCACGAGGCCGGGGCACAGCAGATCGAGCGGCGCGTCCTTGAGCTCGGGGAGCGCATCGCAGCGGGATTCGTCGCGGCCGGCCTCACGCTCGCGGCCCCCCGGGGCGACGCGTTCGGCGGCGAGACCTCGGGCATCGTTTCCGGAACCCACCCCCGGCGCGGACCGGACGAGCTGGCGGAAGCCCTCGCCCTGCGGGGCGTCGTGGTCTCGTCGCGCGCCGGCCGGCTGCGTGCGGCACCCCACTTTTACAACTCCGAGGACGAGATCGACCAGTTCCTAAAGATCCTCGGCGAGCTCGTCACCGGCTAGCTCGGACGCTCAATTGGATCACCCTTCATGAAAAAGCTCCTCACCGGCTGCGGCGTACTCATTTTCTCCTGCGTCCTCGCGCTGGTCGTCGCCGAGGGCTTGCTGCGTTTCGTTTCGGCGCGTTGGCTGCACGTGTTGGACGTCGAGATGTGGCGCTACGCGCGCTTCGTCAAGATGCCGTCCGAGATTCCCGGCGCGATCGAGGAGCATCGACCGAACCAGGACGCGTGGCTGATGGGAACTCGGGTACGCACAGACGAACTGGGTTTTCGCCGCAACGCACCGGACGTGGAGTCCGCCCGGAAGCCGGGCGACCGACTGGTCATGGCGGTGGGCGACTCGCTGACCTTCGGTTGGGGGGCCGGCGAAGCGGACACTTGGCCGAACCAGCTGGAAGAGCTGCTGCGCGAGCACGGCGGGCCGTCGCGGGTGATGAATTTCGGCATCGGCAATTCGAACACCTCGATGCAGCTCGCCCGCTATCGGTCGCTCGCCCGAGCGCCCAAGCCGGCCTGGGTGATCCTCGCCTTCTTCATCAACGATGCGGAACCCGACCCGAAACCGTCCACCAACCCGCTGGTTTGGAACTCCGCTCTGGCCGGTCTGTTTTCGACCCGGCTGCGACAGAGTTCGGAAGTCAAACTGCGCGACTACAACGCCTACTACCACTCGCTCTACCGCGACGACCAACCGGGCTGGCGGCGGCAGCAGCAGGCGCTCTCCGAGCTTGGACGGCTCCTCCGCCAGGATGGCGTTGCCGCCACCTTGCTGCTCTGCCCGGAGCTCCACGAGCCGCACAACTTCGGCAGTTTCGTTGACATCTACGCCAAGGTCGCCGCGGTCGGCCGCGCGAGCGGCTGGGAAGTGATCGACCCCTCCGCGCGCTTTCCCAAAGACGCCGGGCCAGACCTCTGGGTGACCCCCGGCGACGCCCACCCAAACCGGAAGGCGCAGAGGATTTACGCCGAGGCGTTGCTGACTTCGAAGTACGCCCTAAGGGTTCGGTAAGCAGCTATCGCCGGGGTCCGATCCTGCCGAGGAGACCTGCCGAGACCATGGCCCCACCGATCGCCCCTCCGTTCACCCTCGAAACCGGCCTGGCATAAGTGCAGGCCGCCGAAGACGCCGCTGCGAACGGCGGGACGACCTGAGGGTGGCGCTTCACGTCGCGGGAATCTGGCGCTATCCCGTAAAAACGCTTGCGGGAGAGGCGTTGACCTCTGCCGCGCTCACGCCGAACGGAATTCCTGGCGATCGGATCGTTCACGTGCGCGGCCCGGAAGGGGTGCGTACCTCCCGAAAGCAGTACCGCCTGCTCGGCCTCGACGGCACTCTCGGGCAACCGTTGGTGAACGGATTGCCGTGGGACAGCGCCGAGGTCCTTGGCTTGGTCCGGGAGGCGGCGGGTGCCGACGCCTGGCTCGAAGCCTACGACGGGCTCGAGCGTTTCGACATTCTTCCCCTGCTCGTTGCGACCGACGGCGCGGTGGCCGAATTCGGCCGCGACATTCGCCGCCTGCGACCCAATCTACTGATCGGCGGAGTGGAGGGTATGGGTGAGGTCGATTGGGCCGGGAGCGAGCTGCACATCGGCGACGCGATCGTTCGGCTCGATTCGCTGCGCGGCCGATGCCCGATGACCACGGTCGACCCGGACACCCTGGAACGCGACCCGGAGGTCTTGCGCGATATTGGACGGCGATTCGGCGGGCGCCTGGCGCTCGACGCCGACGTCTCCCGACCAGGCGTGGTTCGATTGGGTGATCCGGTGGAGTTGGTGAGCAAGTAAAACGGGCTGCCAGACTTGCGCTCCCAGGCTCCCTTCTCGCGAGAGTTCTACTAGCGACCGCCGAATCCAAGGCTCTGTCCATAGAGTGTAGCGTTGAGCAGCAGGGGCATCGTGCCGCGCCAGAAGAGCCGGTAGGATGGCTCCTGGGCGAACAACACCACCGAGCCGCGTCCATGTTTTTCCACACTCGCGAGTAGGCTTCCGGAAAGGCGCTGCTCTGCCTCGGGGAAAGCGAACCCAGAGAGTAGCGGGCTTTCGGTCGCGACCGTGAGCACATCCTGCTGAGGATCTCCGGTCGTCTGCAGTACGAGTTCGCCGTCGATCAACACCGGAGGCGCGGTCGGGATCCCGATGGCCAGCGGATGGCCGACCGCGATCAGGGTTGCGAAGGCTGCGCCCGGGGTCGAGATCGCTCGGTCCGGAGGACTCGGCGGCGCGGGTTTCTCGGCGCCGCCGGCCACGCTCTGGGACGAGCTGTCCTCGCTGCTCTTGGCCTCTGCGTCTGCGGCGATCGCCGGGGTTGCCGGATCGCCAGGGGATTCGGGATCGCCGCCGGTCGCCTTCCAGCTTTGGACCTCGGTGAACCCCTCGGCCTGGAGCCAAGAGATCGCCCCGGCAATTCCGACCAGAACGCCCCCGCCTTTAACCCAGGCGTCGAGACGCTCTTTCTTCTTACTCGAAATCCGATCGCTAAAATCGCCATCGGGAAGGATCAGCGTGTCATAGGCTGCAAGGTCGAGATCCGCCAAGCGCTCGAGATCGAGCCGATCGACCGGCGCTTCGATCCACCGATCGAACAGGAACCAGAGCGCGCCGAACGAGGTGGAATCGACGCCCGCACCGCCGATCAAACCGACGCGCACCGACCGAACTGACGGCATATCCCGCGAGCCGAGCGACAGACCCTCGATATCGAACGACGATTGGATTCGCCGCCCGACCAGCCCGAAAGATTCCAGGGCGGCGCTCAGGCGAGCTTCGAGATCGGGCGGATTGCCATAGCGCGGAATAAACAGTGTTCCTGACGGAAAGTCGAGGCCATCGACTCGGAAATTGCGAAGTGCCACCCGAAGAGCGGTGCCCTCGGCGCGTAGGCGCACGGCGAGCCGATAGGACATCAGCCCCTGTGGTTTCACCAAAACACCGAGGTTGCCGGTGCCCGACAGGCCACTCGGTTCCGGCGCGAGCGGTTTTGCAGTCGACAGGGCCGGCGCACCCGGCGTGGTGAGCCAGACCTCTACGTTGAAAGCGAGTGGCAGCGACCAGGCGGTGATGTCGTAGAACTCGCTTTCCAGGTTGCGGGCCTGCCGCTCCTTCTGGCGCTCTGCGAATCGCTCCCCAATCTGGGCGCGACGTTCCAGCAGCGCCTCGACCAGCGGCCCGAGCGGCTGGCCGGAGGAAACGAAGAAGGTGCCCGCGGGGAAGCGGTGCGATACCTCTTCCCCTCCCGCGCTCGGTCGAACCCTCAACTCGGTCGCCGCCTCCAGCTGCTCGACCCGCACTCCATGCAAAGCCAGCAGGTCGGCGAGCGAACGGGCCTCCGGCCCGTCAGGCGTCCACGCGTAAACGCGGCCCGGTCCGGCCGCCGCCTCCAACCGGTTGGCCACGAAGTCCGCGAGCAGGCGCCGTGAACTCGCCGCCGCAGTGCGCAACGTCGCGATCGAGGTCGCCAGGTGATGAGCGACCCGATCGACCAGCGCGAGGCGCGTTCCATCCAATCGAGTCAGCAACTCGCCTGCGCGACCGCCGCCGGCCATCTCGTAGGTCATGCCGACGGCTCCTCGGAGGCTCGGGTAGGAATCGCCGTACCCGGGATAGAGGAGGTCGTAATTCTCCTGCTTGAAATAGATCCAACCGAGGCGATCGAACGCCGCGGCATTCGCCCGCCCAAAAGTTTCCAGCCAGCCGAGGGTGCGCCGGGAGATCCGGGTATGGACCGGCTCGGCGGCGGGCGGAAAAAAGTAGGTCGACTCGGCGCTCATCTCGTGGAAATCGACAAAGACCTGGGGCTCCCAGACGCGATAGGCGGCGAGCCGGGCACGCGTCTCGGCCTGCGTCGCCCACGCCCAATCGCGGTTCAGATCGATGAGGTAGTGGTTCACCCGGCCACTCGGCCACGGCTCGACGTGTTCCGCCGCTTCACGTCGCGGGTTCGGCTCGGCTCCCCTCTGCTGTTCGTAGCTCGCGAGATACCGTTCTCGCCCGTCGGGATTCATCAGCGGATCGAGCACCACGATCGTGTGCTCGAACAGGCGCGCGAAATCGCCCTGCCCGGCGGCGAAGACGTACGCCGCGCCCATTGCCGCTTCGGCGGATGACGACTCGTTGCCATGAACTCCATAGCCGAGCCAAACCACAATCGGCAGGCGCGCGAGGAGACGCTCGCGCTCGGCCGCAGTCGAGCGGCCGGGTTCGGCGAGGCGCTGGCGGTCGCGACGAATTTCGTCGAGTCGTGCCAGGTTTCCGGGGGTCGAGATCGCGAGCAGCACCAGACGGCGCCCCTCGGCGGTCCGACCGTAGTCGTTCATTACGACGCGGTCGGACGCTCCATCCAAGGCGGAGAGGTAGTCGAGGATTCGCTCCCAGTGTGTGAACTTGGCGCCCAACGGGGCGCCGAGAAACTCTTCCGGCCGCGGCAGCCGAGGGTCGAGCGAAGGCAGGTCGAGCCGCTCCCCCTCCGCGAGGGGTGCGAGGAGCGCCGGTACCGCACCGCCGTCGCCATCGTCTTTGCTGTCATTGCGATCGTTGCTGCCGGCTGCCGCCCCAGAAGCGCTGCACCAGACCATCGACAAGAGGGCGAAACAAGCGAACCGTAAGAAGGGCATAGGATCCTGGAGGTCTCTGATCAAGAGAACTGCGTTTCGGCTGAAATGTTCAGACGTTTCATCATCTCGTGGAGGGTCGTCGGTTTGACCTGAAGCAATTCAGCCGCCCTCTTCTGGACTCCGCCGGCGGACTGCAACGCCTTGACGATCAACTGACGCTCGAAGTCCGAAACCGCCTCTTTGTAGGGGAGGCCGGTCGGCGGTACAACGACCGGAGAGAGCCCGCCGGGGTCGCGCTGGCGAACGTTGGCCGGCAGCAATTCGACGCCGAGCCGTTCGCCGGAGGATAGAACCGTTGCTCGCTCGATCACGTTCTCCAGCTCCCGCACATTGCCTGGCCAGGGGTAGTCGAGCAGGAGCTCCATCGCCTGGGGGGTGATCTCACGGATCGCTTTCTCGTTCTCCTCCGCAAAGCGGGCGAGGAAATGCTGGGCGAGCAGAGGGATATCCTCCGTCCTCTTCCGCAATGGCGGCAGCTGGATGGTGATCACGTTCAGGCGGTAGTAAAGGTCCTCGCGGAACCTCTCCTGTTGGACCATTGCTACGAGCGCCGCGTTGGTGGCAGCGATGATCCGTACGTCGACGCGCAGGTTTTCGATCGAGCCGACGCGCATGAATTCCTTCTCTTGGATCACGCGCAGCAGCTTCGCCTGAATGTCCATTGGGATGTTGCCGATCTCGTCGAAAAAGATCGAGCCGCCATCCGCCACCTCGAACAGCCCCTTTTTAGCGGCAATCGCGCCGGTGAAGGCACCCTTCACGTGACCGAACAGGTTGCTTTCGAGCAAATCGCCAGGCATCGAGCCCGAGTTGACGGTCACGAAAGGCCCGTCGGCACGCCGAGAATGATGGTGAATGGCCTTTGCTACGAGTTCCTTGCCGGTGCCGCTCTCGCCCAACACGAGAATGTTCGACTTTGCCGGCGAGGCGAGCTGAATCAGCTCGTAGACCTGCTGCATCGGCTGGCTCTTGCCGAGAATCTTGTCGAAACTGTAGCGCCGCGCGAGCTGCTGACGCAGCGAACGATTCTCGTTTCGAAGCCGGCGCTGTTCCAGGCCCTTGCGGATGGTGAGCAAGACCTCTTCGTTCTTGAACGGCTTCGGGATGTAGTGGAACGCCCCGTCGCGCATAGCGCCGATCGCGCTCTCGATTGAAGAATACGCGGTGATCACCACCACGACCTGCTCGGAATCGCGCTGGCGGATCTCGCGCAGGACCTCGCGTCCCGAGAGCCCAGGAAGCATCAGATCGAGTAGGACCAACTCGACCTCTTCGCGCTCGATCAGCTCCAGCGCCTCTTCTCCGGAGCCCGCCGAGATCGTCGAGTACCCCTCTCGACGCAACAGTGTGGTGAGGACATCCTGAAGGACCTCCTCGTCGTCGACGATCAGGATGCTCATAGGATCGGCCGGGCTCGGCTTGTCATGCGTCGCCGACGGAGGCCAAGGCCCGAGCCGTCAGACGAGGAAGCTCGACGCGGAAGGTGGCTCCCGTGTGCCGTGAAGAGTCGCTCTCGACCATGATCCGACCGCCGTGGCGGGCGGCGATATCGGAGCTGATCGAGAGGCCCAGGCCGGTACCGCCGGCACCCAGCTTGGTCGAGAACAGGGGCTCGAAAATCCGGCCGATGTGCTCGGGCGCGATTCCCGGCCCGTCGTCTTCGACCTCCACCACCAGTTGTGTGACGGTGGTCTCGATCCGAACCACAAGCCGGCCTCGTCCGCTGGGCGACATGGCGTCGAGCGCGTTCAGGAAAAGGTTCGTAAAAATCTGTTGCAGCTCGCCATCACAACCGTCGATCACGGGCCGTTCCTCGGTTGCCGAGGTCGCGGGATTCCAGGCGATTTCGATATGGCGCTTGGCAAACCGGTCGGCGAGCAGGTCGAGCGTCTCGGTGATCAGCGCCGCCACATCGACCGGCCCGCGTTCGCTCGGCCGCTTGCGCGCGAACTCGAGAAGATTGTTGACGATCCGGGCGGCTCGAAACGTCTGGCGCTCCATCTTCTGGAGGATCTCGCGTCGGGGATCGCCCTCCGGCGTGTCTTCGAGAAGCATCTGGGCATAACTCGAGATACCGGCGATCGGCGTGTTCACCTCGTGCGCGACCCCTGCAGCCAAAAGACCGAGGGCGGCCAAGCGGTCTTGTTCGCGCAACGCTCCCTCCATCGCAATCCGTTCGGTGACGTCGTGGATCACGAGCACCTGCAGGCGGCGAGACGGATCGCCCAGGAACTCGGCGAGCGAGAGCTGGAGGTGACGCTCGGTTCCGTTCGGATCGCACCAATCGACCTCGACAAGCCCCTGGCCGGGTACGGGAGGCCGAACGGCCAGGAATTCGGCGAGCGCGCACCCAGGCAGCGCGGCCGGCGCGCTTTCGACCAGCAGTGCGAACGCGAGGTTCGCCGACACGATCTTGAATTCGGGGTCGAGAACGACAATTCCAGCGGGCGAGGACTCGAAGATCCCGGCGCTGTAGCGCTCGAGGCGCTCCACCTCGCCAAGTCGGTCGCTCAGTTGATCGACCAGCTGAGCGTTCTCGATCGCGAGCGATGCCTGGTCCAGGAGGTGGCGAACGAGATCAAGATCCTCGGACGAAAGCGGGCTGCCATCGAGTTTGTAGCCCGCGAGGACAATCCCGACTCGGCTTCCACGCACGGACAGCGGCAATGCGTAGCGGTACCCCCCGATGAACAGCAGCTGCTCGCTCGGCGGTACTTCGGCCGGCAGCGCCACCGGTGACAGGCGGCGGTAGCCGTTGGGCCAGAACTCCTCGCCGAGCGCGTCGACAGGCAAGCGAGAGGGGAGCTCCGGATCGAGGCCGAACAGCTCCAGGACAGCCCCTTGCGCCAAATAGAGATTCACCCGTGCGAGTTCCAAGCTCTGCTGCAACTCGGACAGGAGCTTCGAGCAGAGCCGCCCGAGGTCGCGCTCGTGGAGCAACTCTCGGCCGAAACTCGCGAGCGCCCTGCGCTGCCGGAACGAGCCGCCGTATTGCACCCGCTCGAGGAGCGTCGAGACGCTCTTCTTGGTCGGCACGAGGAGGGCCGCTATCCCTACGCCCGCGACAAACGACAGCAGGTTGCGGGCTGCGGAAAGCTCTGGCGCCAGGCCCCGGTTGATCCCGAGGTTGATCAGCGAGAACCCGATCGCGCCGAGCAGCAGAGTGAGTGTCGCGGAGAGTGCGTCGCGTACGATGGCTTCGAGATCCCACAGCTTGTAACGCAGGATCGCGTAGGCGAAGGTGAGCGGCACGAGCGCGAGCGGCAGGACGGCCAGAGCGTTCCAGGTCTCATTGGCGCGCAAGCCGAACAAGAACGGCACGACGTAGAGCGCGACGAAGGGCAGGTAACCGCCGGCCAACCCGAACGCGATCCAACGCACTTGGCGCTGACCTTCGAGGCCCCGTCCGCGCGCGATGCGCCAAGCGAGCAGCCCGATCGCGGCGATCGCGGCGCCGACCAAGTGGGCGAGGTCGAGGCGATCGAGCGCCCAGATGGCGCCCGCATTGGGACGCAAGAACATCACATCGAACTGGAGTGTCGCGAGCGTCGCTGCGGGTAGGTAAAGGAAAGGCAATAGCCTCCCCCCCTGCCATCGCGCGGGACGGAGCGGACTCGGAAAGGTCAGGAACAGGTGCAAGGTGACCGGAGCGAGAAACAGACGGGCGAGTTCGTCGAAGACGTAGATCGCGCGGTCGAGCAGGTCCCCGGGCGGCATCAACGGAGACAGCAGGTAGAACGTCGCCGAGATCAGGCACCAGAGGTAGAACAGAAAACTGTGCTTCTCACGTTGCCGGATAAGGGTGTAGAGACCGATCAGCAGGTACGCCGCGCCAGTGAGCGCCAGGATCAGGTAAGGGGCATCCAGATCGAACGCGGGGCGCCGGTAGGAGATGTCGACGATCTGCCCGTCGCGCTCGACAACGAGAGCGCTCGCGGGCCGGCCGATCAGTGCGCGCCGGAGGCCGTCGCGGCTCTGCACCGATTCGCCGTTTGCGAGGACCAGCCGATCACCGACCTCCAGCCCGGTGGCGGAGTCGGAAACCTCGGCCACCCGTTGCGTGCCTTCGAGGAAGGCGAGGGCGAAACCGAGGGGCTGAAAGGTCTCTGCCCGACGATGAAAGCTCGTGCCTCCGATCACCGCGACGAACGCGGCGAGCAGGAGGGCGAGGGCGAGTCGGCTTGCGCCTGGGCGTGTCATGCTCGGGAAACCACAGCTTTACGAACTTCCGTTGGTCTCACAGCAGGTTTCGTGCCATCGGAACGAAAATTTGAATCGCCCCTAAGCCGCGGACAACGCAGGCGTTTCCCTGTCGCCCGCTCCAAACAAGCGGAAGAAATCCAGAAATGTGGATTCAAGAGGTCCGACGCGTCGTCCGGGCCTTCCGGTCGCGGAACCCACCCGCTACCCTGACCGCTCACAAGCTGGCGAAAGGAGGAAACTAGAAGCGAACCGAGAAGCCACCGACAAAGCGCCTGCGAAGCTCGTCTTCGCCCCGCGCGACCTGACCACCGGCCGGGCGCGCCACTTCGGACCCCCGGCTTACTTCGAGGTCCAGGCGAACGATCCAGTCGGTCCCGAGATCGATCAGAAAGTTCAGATTCTGAGAGACCACCAAGCGCAGTTTTTCGAGCTCGGCCTCGGAACCGCCACTCTTGGCATTTCGCCGCACCGGGTCGAGTTCCTGCGAGAGCTTGTGGAACGCGACGAACACCCCCGTCTCGGTAGCCTTGAACTGGGTATCGAGAGAAGTCACCGAGTAGCTGAGGTGATTCTCATAGTGCTTGCGGTCTGTGGCGTAGAAGATACCGCCTCCGCCGGTGGCGACGCTCGACGAAAGCTTCGAGACGACGCTCTGCGCGATCCTGCGCTGGACCTCGAACTGAATCTCCGGGAGGCGATCTCCACGCACGAGGTAGAGGCTCTCGTTGCGGTCGAGAAGATCCTCGCTGAAGTAGAGACGCGACGTCTCGATGATCGTCCGCTGCGCAGCCCCGAAGGAGATTCGATTGTCATCGCCTTCGCGCCGCGAGAAAGTCAGGGCGTAGCACGACTCCCCCCCCTGCTCGCAAAAGTCGGCCGAACGGAGGAGAGCGGGCAAAAAATCGGTCCGCAGGTCTTGCGTGTTCTGGAACACACGGCGACTGAACGAGGTCTCGGCCTGCCAGGCCGAGCCGAGTTGAACAACCACACCACCTTTTGGCGTCAAGGCCACCGATCCATCGCGCAAGGTCGAGAACATGCCGTATTCGACCAGCACCGCCGGACTGATTCGAACGCCACCCTGGCCGAAGACATCGACGTTGGCCCGGTTCGCCTGGTCGAGTTCGGCACTGCGACCAAAGCCGGGAAGCTCCGACTGGCGTTCTCGATACCGCACACCCGCTTGGATCGTACCGCGATCACCGAGCGCTGCGGTGTAGCTCCCTTCGAACAGCCAGGCGCGCGACGCCTCCGGGATATCGGGGGGATCGAACAGGCCGACCCGATGGTAGTTGCTCTCGTTTGTGTATTGCGCCGCGAAGTCAGACCGCCCGCGCTTGCCGTGCTCCTGCGACCAGCTGACTCGATAGTTCTCGAAGTCGACGGGCGAGATCGAATCGTCTCGACCGGGGACGACAGCCACGCCGCCCAGCCGATTGGTCAGCGAAGTCACGGACAACCGGTTCGCCGAGCCGTTCCCGACCGCCAGCGAAAGGGAGCGCACTTCGCCATCGGTGAAGGACTGGGAACTCGCCGAATCGCTCGCAAGCTGAATCAGCTTACCGGTGAGACCGACCTCCAGCTTGCCAAGGCGCCCTTCCAGGTCGACTTGGCCCCCCGTCATCTGGGACTGAGCGCCCGCTGGGCTCGAGTTGGTGCCGGAGAGCGCCCGGAACTCGGTCTGAAAACTGGCCAAGCGCGTTGCCGAAAAGGGCGCGACCAAGCCGACGGTCGCGGCCTGCCGGGCACTCTCAGTCGTGATGTCACGCAGAACATCAGCCGGAATCTTCGACCGCAGGCTCCAAAAGTCGGCCGGTGGACCTCCCGATGGGCCGCCAGGTCCCGCGGTCTGGCGCGCGAGCTGAATCTCCACGAACTGGTATGCCTCGGCCGTCGAACGGGTCAGACGCACGACGGCAGGGACGAACCCGATCCGGTGGGCGATGATGTTGTAGACCCCGGCTGGAAGTTGGTCGAACCGAAAGTTGCCTTGCAGGTCCGTCGCGACCTTTTCCAAGGTGCGATCGACCACTTGATAGGCGTAGACCGCCGCCGCCCCCAGCGGGTTGCTGGCACCCATCACCCGCCCGGCCACAGCGCCGTGAACATCCCTCGCGGCGAGGGCTTGTCCCTGAGCCACACCAGAGGCCGCCGTCAAAAGGAGGGCAGCTACCATCGCCGGAAAGCTCTTCTGCGCGTTCATTTCGTCTACCTCTACGTATGCCTAGTCTAGACCTATCGGTCTCGACCGTCAAACGCAGGGAAACCGCGGGGAGCGGGCCGTCGCTTCAGTGGAGACTGTCCACGGGTGCCATCGCTTCAGCTTCGCCGATTCCGGTCGGCGCAAACAGCAGTCGCCCTTCGCGGAACGAAGCCCCGCGAAGCGTGAGCGCCAACACGTCGCCGAGTTCGGCCACCGGGTGGATCTCCAACAGGTCGCGGACTTCTTTCGGCAGATCGTCCAGATCGGCTTCATTGTCCTTCGGCAAGAGAATGGTGCGGATTCCGGAGCGGACCGCGCCGAGCACTTTCTCCTTCACTCCGCCGATCGGCAGCACGCGGCCGGCGAGCGTGATCTCGCCGGTCATCGCGAGGTCGAAACGCGCCGGCCGATTGGACAGCGCCGAAACCAGGGCGGTCGCCATGGTGACGCCGGCCGACGGGCCGTCCTTTGGGATCGCGCCCGCCGGGACATGAATGTGGACGTCGCGGGTGGCGAACGCTTCCTCGTCGATTCCCAGGCTCGCGGCGTGCGATCGGGCATAGGTCCAAGCGGCGCGCGCCGACTCCTTCATCACGTCGCCGAGTTGGCCGGTGAGCACCAACTCGCCCTTGCCCTTCATGGTGGACGCTTCGACGAACATGATGTCGCCGCCCATCGGGGTGTAATACATGCCCGTTGCGACCCCTACCTGGTCGACGCGGAAGGCGCGTTCGGGGTGGACCTTCGGCCGGCCGAGCAGCGCACGGACCTCGGTCTCGCCGACCATTGTGCGCGCGACCTCACCGCTCGCGATCTTGCGCGCCACTTTCCGCGCCAGACGGCCGATCTCCCGCTCGAGCTGACGCACGCCGGCCTCGCGGGTGTAGCCGCTGATCAGGGTGGCGAGCGCTTCGGGTGAAAGCTCGAACTGATCGGTTCGCAGGCCGTTCGCTTCGAGCTGACGCGGGAGCAGGAAGCGCTCCGCGATCGTTTTCTTTTCCGCTTCGGTGTAGCCCGAGAAGTCGACCACTTCCATGCGGTCGAGCAACGGACCGGGGATGTTCTGAAGGAAGTTCGCCGTCGCGATGAACAACACTTCGGAGAGATCGAACGGTACGCCCAGGTAGTGATCGGTGAACGAGTCGTTCTGTGCCGGGTCGAGCACTTCGAGCAGCGCCGAGGAGGGATCGCCCTGGAACGAGGCTCCCAGCTTGTCGACCTCATCGAGTAGGAACACCGGGTTCGAGCTGCCGACCTGCTTCATCCCCTGGATGATCCGGCCGGGCATGGCTCCGACGTAGGTCCGTCGGTGCCCGCGGATGTCGGCCTCGTCGCGCACGCCACCGAGTGCGATGCGCACGTACTTTCTCCCCATGGCGCGGGCGATCGATTTGGCAACCGACGTCTTGCCGACCCCCGGCGGGCCGACGAAGAGCAAGATCGGCCCCTTCGCCTTGCGCTTCGCCTCCTTGTCCTCGGTGGCAGGGGTAGCGGCCGCCGGAGCCTCGGTGGTACCGGCTTCCATCGTCGCCTCGGGTGCCGTCGACTCGTCGTCACCGGCCTCCCCTGCCGCCTGCTCCCTTGCGAGGCGCGCGGTTTCGCGCAGCTGGCGGACCGCGAGGAATTCGAGCACCCGGTCCTTGACGTCGCCGAGGGCGTAGTGGTCCTCCTCAAGCAGGTCGGCCGCGTGTTGGATATCCAGATGCTCGTCGCTCCGGACGTTCCAGGGGAGCTCGGCGATCGTTTCGAGATAGGTGCGGATCACCTGCGATTCCATCCCTTCGCGCCCCATCCGGCCGAGGCGACCGAGCTCGCGGTCAACTTCTTTGCGCACGGTCTCGGGAAGGTCGAGCGCCCGGAGCTTGTCGCGCAGCTCATCGGCTTCAGCACCGGTCTCCCCCTCGCCCAGCTCCTTCTGGATCGCTTTGAGCTGCTCGCGCAGGATGATCTCGCGCTGGCGGTCGCCGAGCTCCTCTTGGACTTTCGACTTGATGTCTTCCTGCATCTCGAGCACAGAGAGCTGGCGCTGGACGTGAACCAACACGCGGCGCAGGCGCTCTTCGACCGAAAGGGTCTCCAAGAGGCTCTGGCGCTGCTGCGGGGAGAGTTCGGTATAGGCGGCGACCAGATCGGAGAGCCGGCTCGGATCGTTCGCTCCGGCCAGGACCTGTTGCACGACCTCTTCGGGCAGACCGGACTTCATCCCCAGCTCGGCGGCCCTTTCGCGCGCTTCGCGGAACAGAGCTACGAAGGCCGGGTCGTTCGAATCGATCGGAGCCATTTCGTCCGCTTCGCGCACGACCGCCTGGAGATGGCCGTCGCGCTCGTAGATGCGCATCGCGATGCCGCGGTGGTCGCCGTGAACGAGCAGTTGCATCCCGGCCAGCCCGCGCTGGATCTGGCCGATCCGGGCGACACAGCCGATCGTGTAAAGGTTCTCGGCAGAGGCCTCCGCCGCATCCTCCCGCTGGGCAACCGCGAAGACGAGCCGTTCCTTGGTCGCCATGGCGGCTTCGATGGCACGCAGGGTGGCAGGTTTGCCGGCATTGATCGGCGCGGTGACACCGGGGAAGAGAACGAAGTCCCGCATCGGCAGGACCGGAAGATTCAGGCGTTCGGACATCTCGGGTTACTCCCTGACCTCGAACTCGAGGTCTGCCAAGGTGGCGCGCAACCTACTGTGCGCCGTATGGAGCTTGGAACCGCCGGAACTCCAGCCCTATTCCCCTCCGGCGCAGATCTTAGTTGTCACCGCTCATACATTGACGGACGCAAATCGCCGAGCACCAAGATGAACCCACGGCGATCGATTGTCAAGATGCAATCTGGCGCAACCCGAGACTAGAAACGGCGTAGAGTTCTCCGGCACCCGTCCCGTCTTTCCCCGCTTCGCCTCACCTCGAAGCGCCTCCATCAGCAACCGGCCCGTCCGCCGCCGCCCGAGGAGACTTGACATGAATCGCTCCCGCTCTCTGCCCATGATCGCCCTGCTCCTCTCGTTCACGGTCCTCGAAGCCCCTGCGCAATCGGCGCCGATGGAGGAGAAAGCCAAACCGGCCGCGCCCGAGGCCTCTGCCCCGGTCGAGAAGCGATCGGTGACCAGCCACTCGATCACCCTCGGAGGCCAGCGGCTCGCCTATACCGCGACCGCCGGAACGGTCGTCCTGCGCGACGACGACGGCAAAGCGAAGGCGTCGATCTTCTCGGTCTCTTACGTCAAGGACGGCGTGAGCGATCCCGCCACCCGCCCGGTCACGTTCTGCTTCAATGGCGGTCCGGGCGCAGCTTCGCTCTGGGTCCACCTCGGAGCGTTCGGGCCGCGACGGGTGGAGACCGATCCCGAAGGGATGCTCTACGCGACGCCCGCCCGCCTGGTCGACAACGAGTTTTCGATCCTCGATGTGACCGACCTCGTGTTCATCGACCCCGTGACCACCGGCTGGAGCCGTGCGGCCCCGGGCGAAGACGCCAAGCAGTTTCACGGCGTCGAGGGGGACATCGAATCGGTCGGTGAGTTCATCCGGCTCTGGCTCGCCCGCAACCAGCGCTGGGCTTCACCCAAGGTGGTCGCCGGAGAGAGCTACGGCACCACCCGTGCGGCCGGCCTTGCACTCCACCTCCTCGACCGCTTCGGCATTCAGCTGAATGGCGTGGTGCTTCTGTCGGCGATCCTGAACTGGCAGAACCAGGAGTTTGCGGTCGGCAACGACATCCCTTACTTGATCCACGTACCGAGTTATACCGCCGCCGCCTGGTATCACGGTCGTCTGGCGCCCGATCTACAAAAGGACCTTCGTGCGGCGCTCGCCCAAGCCGAGGCCTTCGCGCTCGGCGACTATGCGAGCGCTCTCCTAGAGGGCGACCGCCTGACCGCGGCGCGGCGGCGAGAGATCGCAGTGGAGCTTTCCCGGCTCACCGGCTTGTCCCTCGAGTTCGTCGAGCGGGCGAACCTGCGGATCGAACTCCAGCGGTTCTTGAAGGAACTGCTCCGAGGCGACGGGCTGACCGTCGGCCGGATCGACGCGCGCTTCACCGGCCACGACCTCGATTCGGCGGGTGAAGAGCCCGAATTCGACCCCTCGATCGTCGGCCTCGACGCTCCGTACTCGGCGGCGATCAACGACTATTTGCGCCGCGACCTGGGCTACCAAGAAGACGCGATCTACGAGCGGTTGACTCGTAAAGTCCGACCGTGGAATTGGGGTGGCGGCAACGAGTATCTGAACGTGGCCGAGCCGCTCCGCCAGGCGATCAACAAGAACCCGAACCTCCGGGTGCTGATCGCGAGCGGCATCTACGATTTCGCCACCCCCTATTTCGACGCCTTCTACACCGCGGCGCACCTGGGGCTACCGCCGGAGCTGCGCGATCGGGTAAGAGTCGAGACGTACGAAGCCGGGCACATGATGTACGTCAAGCGCACCGAGCACCGGAAGCTGCACGAGGATCTGGTCCGCTTCTTTAGCGAGGCGGTGTCCCCGAAGCGTTGAGCGGCTTCGAGCCGTTCAGGTCCAGCCGGCACTCAAGACGAGAAGAACGGCGCCGACCGCCAACGCCAAAAGGAACGGACCGGCGATCCGCGCAAGGAGCCGGGGGCTCCCGAGAACGGCGATTGCGGCGCCCTTGAACAGGAGGTTCGAGAGTAAGGCGACGAGGACCAAATGCCACCCGACCTCCCCGTCGAGCCGCCCGATGCGCACCATCTGCGCGGTCGACAGGGTGATCGCATCGACATCGGTCAACCCTGAAAGGGCGGACACCGCGTAGAGACCGCGCACGCCGAGCAGCTCGCGCGCGGCGGCGGTCGAGAACAGAACGACGCCGTAGAGCAGGCCGAACAGCAGCGCCGGTTTGAGTTCCGAGGGGTTCTCCTGCGGTGGCAGCGGCTCCTCTTCTCGACCCCTTCGGGTCCAGAGGAGGGCGGCAAGGAGCAGAAAGAGGCCACCCAGCGAACCGATCGGCAGCGCCGCCACCGCGAGGAATTCGGGCGCTGCGACCGCGATTTCGATCAACACGCGAAGAAACACCACGCCGGCCGAAAGGCAGACGACGATGGCTGCGGTGCCGGAGGCCTCCGGCGCCGCCCGGGTTCTCTTGGCGGCTGCGACCGTCGTTGCGGTGCTCGAAATCGCTCCGCCGAGCAGACCCGCAACGAGGGTACCTCGGCGACTCCCCAAGAGTTTGTTACCCACATAGGCCGCGAGGCCGACCCCCACCACCAGCACGACCATCCACCAGATGTGCCTTGGATTGAGCACCGCGAACGGTCCATAGGTGCGGTCCGGCAGCACCGGCAGGATCACCCCGGAGATCAGGACGAACTGCATGATCGCTCGGAAGTCCTGTTCGCCCAAGCGGCCGGCGAAATCGTGGAGCTGCGGCTTGGCCCAGAGCAGGACGGCGGCTCCGGCACCGACCGCTATCGCGACCGCGGGCGGGCCGACCACCAGGTAGGCGCCCACCACGAAGGTCAGCAGCAGGGCGACCTCGGTGGTCTGCCCGGCGTCGGTGTCCGGATTGCGCAGCTTGAGGAGATTGCCGACGATGACAATCCCGACCAGCCCGAACAATCCCGCAGCGACGATCCAGGCACCGAGCGCGCCGACGAGCTGCGCGGTGAGGGTGCCGAACACCGCCGCGAGCGCGAACGTCCGGAACCCGGCCAACCGGGCGGCGACCCGCTCGCGCTGAAGGCCAATCAGCAGACCGAGCGCGAGCGCGATGCCCAGCTGCCGGAACGCGGTCCCGAGATCGATCTGGCTCATCCCCGGAAGTCTACGCCTCAACGGGGCGGCCCAAAAATCGCGTGCTAAACTGGCCCAAAGCTTACTGCTGGCACCGTTTAGACTGCCCTTCTTTCCGGAGGAAACGTATGGCGAAGACCTCTCCGTCCCCGGGTTCCGGCGCGACCACGGAATTCCGGCCTTTCATCCCGGCCGAAGCGAACCTGCCCGAGCTGAACGCGCTGCCGTTGATCGTCGGTACCCTGCTCGGCATCATCTTCGGTGCCTCCTCCCTCTATCTGGTGCTGAAGGTCGGTCTGACGGTGAGCGCGTCGATCCCGGTGGCGGTGATCGCGATCACGCTGTTCAAGCTGCTGGGCAAATTGGGCTTGCGCGGCTCGTCGATCCTCGAGAACAACATCATGCAGACGGCAGGGTCGGCCGGGGAGTCGATCGCGTTCGGGGTCGGCGTCACCATGCCGGCGATCCTGATTCTCGGATTCGGGCTCGAATACACGCGCGTGATGCTGGTCGCGGTGCTCGGCGGATTGCTCGGCATCCTGATGATGATTCCGCTCCGCCGCGCGCTGATCGTCAAACAGCACGGGCTGCTCAAGTATCCGGAAGGGACCGCGTGCGCCGAGGTGCTCAAGGCCGCGGCGACGGATGAAGAGCGGAAGATCGCGGCCGCGGGCGGCAACGCCCAGGCGACCAGCGAAGAGGCCGCCTCGGGCGCCAAAGCGATCTTTGTCGGCTTCGGCCTCGGCCTGCTCTACAAGACCGGCATGGCCGCGTTCAAGCTCTGGAAAGACGTCCCGGAGAAGGTCTTCGGCGCGCCGTTTAAAGCCGGCTCGGTCTCGGCCGAGATCTCCCCCGAGCTGCTCGGCGTCGGCTACATCATCGGTCCGCGCATCGCCTCGATCATGTGCGCGGGCGGCGTGCTCGCCTACCTGGTGTTGATCCCGGCGATCAAGTACTTCGGCGAGGGGATGACCGGACCGCTCGCGCCCGGCACGATTCCGATCGCCGAGATGGGGCCGAACCAGATCCGCGGCGCCTATGTGCTCTACATCGGAGCCGGCGCGGTCGCGGCGGGCGGCATCATCTCGCTCTTCCGCTCGCTGCCGACGATCTGGAACGGACTGCGCGAGGGGCTCAAAGACATGGGCGCCAACCGCCGCGAAGCGAGCACCGCGAAGGTCAAGCGCACCGACCTGGATCTGCCGTTCAAATACGTGTTGATCGGCATCCTGGTCCTGGTGACCCTGATCGTCCTGTCCAACGATCTCTTCGTCGACGCCGGCTTCGGTACGCGGCTGCTCGGCGCCCTGATGATCGTCATCTTCGGTTTCCTGTTCGTCACCGTGTCGTCCCGCCTGACCGGCGAGATCGGCTCGTCGTCGAACCCGATCTCGGGCATGACGGTGGCGACGTTGTTGCTCACCTGCCTGATCTTCTTGGCCCTCGACAAGACCGGCCAGGCCTACTACGTGACCGCGCTCTCGATCGGCGCCATCGTCTGTATCGCGTCGTCGAACGGCGGCACCACCTCTCAAGATCTGAAAACCGGCTTCCTGGTCGGCGGCACGCCGAAGCTGCAACAGATCGCGATCCTGGTCGGCGCGCTCGCCTCGGCGGTCGTGCTTGGACCGATCCTCCTCAAGCTGAACGAAGTCGGCACGGTCTACGTTCCGCGGGTGTCCTACGAAGCGGTGGCCGGAAACGTAGCGCTCCCCGCCGATCGGCTCTCGACTCTGCCGGAGTACGCCGATCCGATCGCGCCCCCGACACCGGGCACCTATCGAACGTTCGCGGTGACGGCTGCCGAACCGCTGGCCGGAGTCAATCCGGGCACTTACCTGGTCGATGGCACGGGCAGAGTCTCCTACAAGCGCTCGGAAAACTTCCCCGCCGGCCTGGTGGCGCCGTCCACCGAGATCTCGAAGGAGAAAGAGACGCTCCACGGCGTGCAGGCCAAGAGCGATGCCGCTTCCTACGGCGCCTGGTTCCGCCAGGACCCGGAAGGGGGCGCGGCTACGCACTTCCTGGTCGACGCCGCGGGCGCGCCGGTCTACCTGGTCGATCCGGGGATCAACGGCACCTTCCGCAACCGGCCGGACGGCTCTCGGGTGGACAAGTTCGACGCCCCGAAAGCGACGCTCATGTCCTACATCATCAAAGGCATTCTCAACCGGCAGCTCCCCTGGGGCCTGGTGCTGCTCGGCGTGATGATCGCCCTGGTGCTCGAGATGTCGGGCATCCCGTCGCTCGCGTTCGCGGTCGGCGTCTACCTGCCGCTCTCCTCGTCGAGCCCGATCTTCATCGGCGGCCTGGTCCGCTGGCTGGTCGATCTCTACACCAAGAAGAAATTCGCGGGCAAGAACCTCACCGAGGCCGAGCTCACCGCTGAAGGCGACAAGAGCCCCGGCGTCCTGATGGCCTCCGGCTACATCGCGGGCGGCGCGATCGCCGGCATCGTGATCGCATTCATGGCCGGTGTTCTGGGCGACTTCACCCAGTCGATCACCGACATCATGACCAAGAGCAATCCGTTCTTCGAAGGTCCCAACGCCGACCTGCTCGCGTTGATCCCCTTCGTGGCGATCGTCGTCTTGCTCTACCTCGCCGGCCGGGAGACGATCCTGGCGCGCAAGTCGAGCTGAGGCAGACGGACAGGTGCGACCGGTTCGGGGCGGCCCTCACGGGTCGCCCTTTTTGTAGGCGCCGGACTTCCGACCGTCCGCACCGCTCTTTTCCACCGACCATCCCACTTCTGTCGGCGGCCGTCCCGTCGGCGTGGCGGCTACCTGAGGTTTGGGTTAATCTCGGACCATGAAAACCTACGCAGGCCAGGCCCTCCTGTTGACCCTCCTTTCCATCGGCACAGTGGCCCAAGCGGCGGGCGCCGACGAACCACAGCCCTTCTCCCGCAGTCGGTGGATTCGCGAGCAGACGACCGCCCGTTTCGATGGGGGCCTGCTCCCCGCATCCGAGGGCGCGACCAGCGCACTACTCGCCTGGAGCGCGGAACCGAGCCCGACGCGGCGGCGGCCTCGTCCTGAGCCCGCCGGGCCGCCGAACGTGCGGATCAGCGCCGACATCCTGGAGCCCGATCCGCGGAGAGGAGCGCAAGCGGAGAGCGAAGCCGAGCCTTCGGTCGCCGCCAGTCCCGAAAACGAGGAGCACCTCGTGGCAGGGTACCAAGTGGATCGCTTTGCGAACGGGGGTGCCCGCGCGCTCGCCTATGCGGTGAGCACCAACGGTGGCGAGCGCTGGTCCGAAGGAATCCTCCCCGGGTTGACCACCGCCGACGGCGGCGCGTTCGAACGCGCATCCGACCCCTGGCTCGCGTTCGGTCCCGAGGGCCGCGTCTATTTCGCCGCCCTCGCGTTCAACGAGACCTCGGTCGACAACGCGATCACCCTTTCGACCTCGGTGGACGGCGGCAACACTTGGGGTCATCCTGTGATCGTCCACCGGAACCGATCTGTCGACTTCGACGACAAGGAGGCCGTGGTGGTCGACACGATCGCGGACAGTCCGTTTCGCGGCCGCGTCTATGTCGCCTGGGACACCGTCGTCAGCCGCGACCTCCAATTGCTGCGGATCGCCTATTCCGACGACGGTGGGGCTTCTTTCAGCGCCCCGATCGATGTCGGCACCCACGGCCAGAACATCGGCGCTCTGCCGCTCGTAGGCCCGGGCGGCATCGTAACCCTTCTCTGGATGAGCCACGTGCCCGGGTCGGTCGAGGTTCGGGCCGCGCGCTCGGTCGATGGCGGGCTTCACTGGAGCGAGCCGGTCCTCGTCGCCCAACCCCGAACGCATGGCGTCGCGGGCTTGCGGACCGGAGAGGTGATCGCCGCCGCGATCGATGCGCGCAATGGTCGGCTCTATGTCGTCTGGGCGGATGAGCGCTTCACGCCTGGCGTGGACCAGATCGTGCTGATTTCTTCGAACGACGGCGTGAATTGGAGCGCGCCGTTGCGCGTTTCCGACGGGCCGGATGATGCGCCCTGCTTCACCCCGGCCGTAGCGGTCAATGGGCAAGGCCGCTTCGGAGTCGCCTACTCGACCTTGCGGCTCGATCCCGCCCGAAAGTTCCTGGTCGACCAATACCTGGTGACGACCAATTCGCGAGGCCGGTTGACCGGCGCCAACCGCATCAGCACCCGCTCCTTCGACGTCCGCGAGGCCGCGCTCGCCCTCGGCTTTTTCCTCGGCGACTACCAGGGCCTGGTGGCCGGCAGAAAGGTCTTCCGCCCCGTGTGGGTGGCGACGAGCGAAGATTCGCGCCTTCGGCCAGGCAAACAGTCTGATGTGGTGACCCTGTTGATCCGCTGACGGCCGGCAGGGAGCTCGAGCGGTTCTCGGACCTTGTAGTCCTAGTTGCGTCGGCTCTGCCACGCCTCTGGTGCCCGACTTGCGTGGAGCACGGCCACCACGACCACGAGGTCTTCCTCGCAAGCGAAGAAAACAGCGTAGGGAAATCGTTTGAGCCAGGCACAGCGAATTTCGGAGCGAAGAACCTGATACCTCTGCGGACCCTCAAGGATGCGGTAATACGTCGAGTCAAGCTCTCCGGCAAACTCCAGGCCGAGTCCTAGCCGCTCCCCTTCGTACCATTCGATTGCAGCCTCGATGTCGAGACTGGCCTGTGGCTCCAAGTGGAGCTGAAAATCAGCCACCGTATTTCTTCACCAGCCGGTCCAGGTCTTCGAATGCCGAAATGGCGAGTGTTGGATCACGCCGAAAGTCCGCGAGCCGCTGTTCGGCCAACGCGATGTGACTCTCCGGCACAGGAAGTTCCTCGGGGCTCTCGGTGATCTGATCCCAGAGAGTCTGGAGATACTCGATCTGCTCAGTCTTCGAGAAGTCGGCGAAACCTGGCGGTGCGACGAATTCCGGACGATGCATGGCTGTGACCTTTCTGCGTCATCGCCGCACGCAAAGAGAGTGCCGCTCGGCGGTCAGGCCAAATCTACCACCGCTCGCAGCAGCCTAGGACGCCGAGATATATCTCGCCGCCAGCTTCCTCACCGTCGAAACGTTCCGCAGCGTGGTGGGCTTGCCGAGCGCCTTTTCGAGCTTTGCGCCGGAGAAGAGCGATTCGCTGAACTTCTTGTGGCAGAGCCAGTAGACCTCACGCCCGTGGATGCAAAACTCATCGGTCGGCGTGCGGCAGCCCGCCACTTTTGCCTGCACCTCGGGGCTTGGAGTGGCGGCGAGAAAACCGATGTAGAGCGTCGAGTCCTCTTGCGCTTCCGCGGTGAACGGCGGATTCGCCGCGATACGACCGATCTCTTCGGGGGTACGCAAGAACGTCGGGACCGCGTAGCCGAGCGATGCTTCGAGGTGGTTCTCGATCCGGAGTTCATGCGCCCGCGCATCGTCGGCCGGCGAATCGAAGATCACATTGCCGCTCGCGATGAACGTCTCGACGTTGCCGAAGCCCAACTCCTCGAACAGCCGGCGCAGCCGGTCCATCTTGACCACATGACCGCCGACGTTGATCGCTCGGAGGAAGGCGATGAATTTTCTCGTGGGCATGGCGGGAACTTTAGGTCAACCGGCCTGCTTCCAGGAGGGCCGGCTGGGCAGCCGCTCCAGCATCGCGGCTCGGCTCGGCGGCTCGGCGGGTTTTTCCATGTGGAACACGAGGTGCCAATAGGCCCACGAGCGAGGATCGAACAGGCCGGTGGGCGGATCGGCGAGCACCGCACGCCACGCCGGTTCCGGAAAATGTTCCCGCGCCGCGAGGATGTCTTCCACGTTGCCGTAGACCATCACCTGGGCGAGAAACCGATGCGAATCGGCGAGAGCCTCCTCCGGACTCTTCCACCAGAACAAACGTTTGGCGACCTCTTCGAGAGTTCTCACCCCGCGAGACCTCCGGGCAAAGCGGGTAGCACCGGCAGACGAGCGAGGTCGATGACGTCAGTTGCCGCAGCCAGCCGATCGCGAACCCGCACGGGAAGCGAGGGCAGATCGCCATCCTCGAAGAACGAGAGCGCTTTGAGGGAGAGAATGGGATTGAAGCCCGGACCGTAGACGCCTTTCGCCGCGCCGAGCGCCTGGTCGAGGCCGAGGCCCTCGTCGAGCAGGCGCGCGATGTCCAAGTAGTCCTTCGCTTCGGCGCGACCCTGCACGGCGCCCATTTTGGTCGCCGCCAGGTCCAGAAGAGAGGCGATGCGCCAATCGAAGAGGTCCAGCGCGTCGGGCTCTGCGACTCGGCGAAGCCCAAGGCCGCCAAAGAACGAGAGCTTGACCGGTCCACCGCGATCGAGAAGCAAGACCAGGGTATTGGCCGAGGACTGGATCCGGTCGCCAAGACCGAGCCCTCCGATCTCGCGTTCCAGCTCTTCCGGGACGAACGGCAGGCTCGAGAAAAAGTCGAAATCTTCCGAGATCCGGTGCGCGAGGCGCAGCGCGAGAGCCGTACCGCCGTAGAGTACAAACCGCGGCGGAACCGCCACCAGCTCGGGCCAGAGCCGCTGCTGCGCTTCGGGGAGGGCTTCAAGTCGGGGCCGCATCGCGCTTAGAAGTCTACCGCCCTCATCGCCCCCGGTCGCACAAAGGCAAGGGCGCGCATGAGGCGTTCGCTCGGTCGGGGCTCATTGAGGCGCTCCTGTGGGCGTGGTCGCCGGTTTCTCTTGGACGGTGGCGGGGCCGTTATGAACCCCGAATTCCATTTTCTAGCTCCCGAATTCGAATTCGAGACTCCCGAGATGGAATTCGAGACTCCCGAGATGGAATTCGGGACTTACGAAATGGAATTCGGGACTTACGAAATGGAATTCGCGAGCGCCGAATTCGAATTCCGGACTCCCGAAATGGAAATCGGGACCAAGAAAATGGAATTCGCGAGTCCCGAAATGGAATTCGGGGCCCGGAAAATGGAATTCGGGAGCCAAGTGGCCACCCCTTTCGAAGGGCTGGCCGGGGTGAAAGTCGCCGACTTCGTTCGGTCGATGGTAAGCGGTGGCGTCCATCGCACGGCTGACCCTACAAGATCGGCAGGCGTGAAATCCAGTCCGGTGGCCCAAAGCAGCGATGCAACTTCCCCAGGCCGCCACCGTAGTCAAGAACAGGCGACGGTTTGAGCCCCGTCGCTGCTCTTCTCCCTCCCTAAAGGTGGCGCCGGCCCTGCGGTTTCGAAAGCACGGCCGGCACCTTCCCCGGGTGCCAAAGCCCCGGGCTCACCCCTTCGCTGATCGCAGGAAGGTTCGCCTTCTGGCTGTGGCGGCGATTTCTCAAGCGTCCGCCTGCTAGAGCCGCCCGACCAGTCCCACCGACATCGTCCTTCCGCGCGCGAAGGCCGAGACTTCGTCGGCCGATTCGAGGTAGAGCTCGTCGGTCAGATTGCGACCCTGCACGCGCACCTCGAAGCGCTCGTTGAAACGCCAGCCGAGCCCGATGTCGTAGCGCTCGTAGGCGCCCACCTCCTGCTCCGACGGCCCCGGGGAATCGTCTTTCGCGTAGGCCGCCACACGCAGGTAGGCCCAGGCTTTCGCTCCCGCCCAGCGCAGGGTCGCCCCGGCGTTCGGAGCGCCGATGTCGTCGACAGGTTGATCGTTGTCCAGGTTCGTCCCGCGACTCCAGGAGGCGAGCAGCTCGAGACCGAAGCCACTCCTGAGCGGCAGTTGGGCCTCGAATTCGGCTCCTTCGATGCGCGCCTCGCCGCTGTTACGGAAGAAGAAGTCGCGACCGACCTGGAAGCGCTCGATCAACTGGTCGATGTTGTAGCGATAGGCGTAGAGCCCGACCGACCGGCCGCCCCTCGCCCAGCGAAACGCGGAGTCGTATTGCAGGCTGGTCTCGGGCTCCAAGTCCGGATTGCCGGTCACCGTGCCGCGGCCGGACGGCCCCTTGAAGAACCGGTCGGAGAGGGTCGGCACCCGGAAACCACGGGCCGCCTGGAGCGACAGCGTCGTGTCGGGAAACGGCACGAAGGTGAGCGCCGCCTGGCCGGAGAACGTGCCGTCGGTCTCGTTCCGGTCGCCGAAAAAGCCACCCCGGTTGGTGCTCCGGACCGAGTCGCCGCGGACGCCCACCGAGAGCGAGACCTTGGGGCCGAGGCCACGGTCCCAAGTGCCGAAGGCGCCGAGGTCGGTCCGGTCGGCGTCTTCGATCGCGCGTGCCCGGACCACGGTCGTCTGGTTGCCCGCGCTGTTGTAGAGCTGTTGCCGGGCGAGCGCTTCGAGCCCCAAGCGGGAGGAGAGGTCGAGGCCGAGCTGGACCCGGCCGCCGAGCGCCGCCCGCGAAGCGACGCCTCGAAGCGCCGCGTCGTAGGACGAGACATCGGAGGTCTCGAAGATCCGCGTTGTGGTTGAAGTCGCGAGCCGATCGCGATCGAGCACCAGGCGATAGTCGGAAACCGCCATCGACAGGTCGAAGTTCTCCCATCCTCCGCGGGCTCCCGTATCGAGGCCGAGGTTGAAACGGCGGGAGGTCTCTTGCGGGTAGTTGGTGGCGTTCCGGTTCGAGTCCGAAGCGGGCTTGCCCACATCGGTCGCCTCGTCGTAGGCGAAGCCAATCCGCAGCCGACCGAGCCCGGTTGGTCCTGCGTAGCGCAGCGCGGTTCCCTGCCCTTCGTACTGCCAGAGCGGGATCGTGCGCCCGTCTCCGTCCTCACCGTTCTTACCGCGGCGGGCTTGGATCGAGGCGAGGAACGCGCCGGCACCCAGGCTCCTCGAGATCTCCAGGCCGCCCGCCGACTCTTCCGACGCCAACAGCCCGTGCGACAGGTCGAAGCGCAGCGCGAACGGCCCCGGCTGCGGATCGCGCGGGCGGGCATGGATCACACCCCCGAAGGCGTCCGAGCCGTAGGCGACCGAGCCGGCTCCGCGCGCGACCTCGATCGAACCGAGGGTGAACGGATCGAGAAAGGTCGCCGAGGCGCCCGCCCGCCGCTCCGCGGTGATCCGCGCGCCGTCCAAGAGGATCAGCGTCCGCCCCCGCGCGAGGCCGCGCAGCGACGGGACGCCCGCTAAACTCTCGTCGGACTTGACTACGCCGGCCACTCCGTCGAGCGCGTCGACCAACCGCTCCGGTCGCCGTTGCTCCAAGTTCTCTTGGGCGATCGTGAGCAGAGCCGCGGCAGGCGGCGCTTCGAGCTCGGCGGCGACGCCGGTCGCGACGGTGATCGTTTCGCGGAAGGTGGTAGCGAGCGTCACTTCGAGCGCGCCGGAAGCCGGCAAGCCGTCGATTCGGACCGGTGGCGAAACTTGGCCGCCGGGACCGATCGCGATCAGCTCGAACGGCACGGTAGGGCTCGGTTCGATTGAAAACGCGCCGCCGGAGTCGGTGAGCGCCGAGCTGGCGCGGCCGACCACCGAGACCTCGAAGCCCGCGGCGGCGGTGCCATCGGGCAAAAGGAGCCGTCCTTCGAACGCAAAGGCGGCTGGGACAGATAACAGGAATGACGAAAGAGCGAGCACGCGGCCCAGGCCACGGACAATTCGGTTCACGGCGAAATCCTCAACCTGATCAGCACTCCGGCGTCGATCGAGACGGCGAAACGCAGTCGTTCTCTATTGCGCCGGGCGGAACGATTCCGCGCGGACGCCAGGGAGATCCGAGAGGGGGATCAGCCGATCATTCGTTGAAGCGATGGATGCGCAGGCGAAGCGAGACCGGAACCCAGAGGTCATCGGCAAGGGGGGCCGCCGGAACCGCGATGGGCCGATCGATCGCCGTGGCCGAGGGCGGAACCAGCCGAACGCGCGCGCTCTCCGGCCCTGAAGCGAAAAGGAGGCGCCCGGCGCCCAAACGAGCCTCGGTCAGCGCTTTGCGCGACGGGATCCGGGCGCGAGAACGAAGCCCGCG
This sequence comes from Holophagales bacterium, assembly GCA_031404815.1. Taxonomy (GTDB): domain Bacteria; phylum Acidobacteriota; class Thermoanaerobaculia; order Multivoradales; family UBA5704; genus DASYKS01. Next base: position 38,117 of record JANNIH010000054.1, read on the forward strand.
CCCCTCGCGGTCGCCCTCCAGCCAGAGCACGACACCGCGATCGCCACGACGGGCGGATTCGCCCGATTCGAAGGTCTGGGCGAACGGCCCGGTGAGCAGATCGGCTACCCAGGTAGAGTTGCCGCCCGCGCCAATCTCGAATCGCACCGGCGTTTCGATTGACCGTTCAACCCGCTCGTCGCCAAAACGGAGCAGCAGGCGCGCGTCGCGGCTCGGCAGGTTCGGCACCTCGAACGAGAATCCGGAGAGGGCGAGATCGAGATGAGGGGTCAAGCGAATCGGATACGTCTGGCCCCCGTCGAGCGAGAGGAACGCCTCCCATTCGGTTTCGTAGCCATCGAGCAGGCCGTGATCTTCCCACTCGATCCGCGCGAACGCACCGGGGGCCAGGCGCTGGCCCTCAGTGGGTGAGATCAGCCGAAGAGACGGTTCTGCGAGCGCTCCTGCGGGGAGCGCCAAAAGCCCAATCAGACCGGCGAGGAACCAGCGGCGAGGAGACATCAGGCGGGGAGTCTACCAGCTCCCATCGGGAGGACAGACTCCCCCGCCTCACCAACCAAACTCACCCATTACGGAGCCGGAGAGAAGCGCTGGCCGAACACTCCGGTCAGGCTGTTCTGCCAGACGATCACCATGCCGCCGTTTGCGGCATGACCGAGCGCCGGCTCGCCCAGGTTGCGATCGACGCCCGACGCGACGGGGAAGTCGACCGAAAGCCCCGCGCCGGCCGCAGAGAATCGCCGGGCCACGATACCGGCATCGGCGTCCGCATTGCCATCGCCATCGCTCGCCCAGGCCACGGCGAAGGCACCCGACGGCTCGTGCGAGATCGCGGGATGGCGCTGGATGCCGTCCCGCCTCTGGTTGACCACGAAGGTGCCGAGCGGCCGGCCGGTCCGGCTGAAGCGTCGGGCCAAGATATCGCCGCGATCGATGGCCGGAGCCTGGTCGGTCTGCCAGACGATGACGTAGGTGCCCCCCTTGCCGCAGGAGATGGCTGCGGCCGATTCCTGCGCGCGCGGCGGGGCGATCACCTGCTCACCACTCAATGGAGAGAGATTGGGCCCGAGCCGCCGGGCGGAAACGCCTTTCTTGGTCGAGAGGAACGGCTCGAAGGTATCGACGTTGCTCCAAATCGCGATCGTACGGTTCGAGCTGTCGATGCAGACGTCGGGGCGATTGTCGTTGGCCAACCTCGAATTGATCTTCACCTGGCCGGTGGTCGGCACGCCCTGGGAATCGAAACGACGGGCGAGGATCTCCGGGCTGTCCGAACCGCTGCCGACGACGTAGCGCACCCAAACGACGACGAAAGCGCCGTCCGCCGCGCGGGCGACGGCAGGCTTCAAATGGCGGGAGATCGCGATGCCGAGATCGCCCTCCGAGACCTGGATTCGCTCGCCGATGCGCTCACCGGTGAACCCGAGTCGCTGCGCGTAGATCCGGTTCCCCTCGGCCCAAGCTGCGACGGCGTCGGTTTTTCCGGCGGCGAGATCGACATCCTTCGCGGTGGAATCGTTCGCTCCGACGAACGCGAAGTCGGCGCCGGAGGGAGTGCCGTCCGCACCAAAGCTGCGTGCCGGAACGCCGTCGAGCACGCCCGGACCGGCGTCCCCTTCACCTTGCCAGGCGGCGAGGAATCCGCCCGCCGGAGCAACCGCGAGGCTCGGGTCGGCCTGGCGGCAGTCGGTGCAGGCGCTCAATGAGAACGGGGGGCCGGCCTTGACCGGTGCTGCGGCATGGGCCGCCGAGCCTGCCAGGCCGGACGCGATGCCGAGGAGGAGTGCTGCGGCGCCGAAAGTGGTTTTGGAATCGAACATGGGAAGCTCCTTCTGCCAAAAGGTCGATCAGCGCGGCCGCACCGAATGGGTTTGTCTAGACCTGTCCTTCTTACGGTTCGGCGCGAGTTGGCGTTGGGAGCGCCTTAAAACGGCGTGCCGGGCGTGAAGCGGCGCGACCAGATCCCCTGCAGGCCATCTTGGAACACCACGACGAAGTTGCCCGCGGTGCCGAGATGGGCAATCTTCGGGTCCCTCGAGCGCAGATCTCCGGGCGGATAAGTGTCAATCGGGAAATCGGTTCCGGTAGCAACGCCGTTCAGGGTGAAGCGCCGGCCGTTGACCGCACCGCCGGACAGAAGGTTGTGCTCCCAAACGACCACGAAATTGCCCTTCGAATCGTGCGAGATCGCGGGGTTCTTCTGGTTGTCGGTGGTCACCGAATTGACCCGGAAGATGTTCCCTAAGCGTCGCCCAAGTTTGTTGTAGCGAGCGCCCAATATGTCCGCGCGATCGGTCGACGGCGCCTGATCGCTCTCCCAAACGATGACGAAGTTCCCCAGGGTGCCGCACGAAATGCTCACCGGAGCGGTGCTCGCGAGCGGTGCTGCGACCACCGTTTCGGCGCCTAAGAGCGCGCCGGCCGGAGAGATCCGACGCAGCGACACCCCTTTGTGGTTCGGCTGGAACAGGGGAAATCCATCGGCGGTGGTCCAGGCAACATCGATCTGCCCGGTTGAATCGACACAGAGATCGGGGCGATCGCCGTTGACCAGCCGGGTGTTGAGCTTGACCGGAATCCCAAGCGCCACACCATTCTTGTCGAAGCGGCGGAACAAGATCTCCGGATCGGTCCCGTTGGTCGTGGCACCCGGGGGCAGGAAGCGGATCCAGGCGATCACAAATCCACCGCCTGGAGTGCGGCCCACCGTCGGGTTGAAATCGGCGTAATGCGGCAAGAGAGGATCGTCGAGGCTGACCAGGATCGGCGTTCCTTGCAAAACTCCGGCGAGCGAGTAGCGCTGCGCGAGGATTTCGCTATTGCCGGAGGCGACCGACGACCAGGCTGCGGTATAGCCGGTGGTATCTCCGGCCACATTGACATCGTACTGTTCGGGCGGCAGAACGCCTTTGTTGATCTGGAAGTCGGCCGCGCGGGGCGCACCGGTGTTCTTGAACAGCCGACCGATCACCCCCTTGGGATCGAGCGCGCTCTCCCCCTCCCAGGCGATCAGAAACTCGCTGGTGGCGAGCCCGGCAACCGACGCCGTGGTCTGCGAGCAGGTCGTGCACGAGCTGGCGCGAGCTTTGGCGGCGATCGGTGCAGGCCCCGCGGCGCCCGCGGGCTGAAGCGCGGCGAAGAGAAGGGTTGAGGCGACGAGGATCGAGAGCTTGAACATGGGGAAAATCTCCTCGGTTAAGTCTGTCCGGGTGAGTCTGGCCGGGTGAGTCTGGCTTCGAAGTAGGGGTGCGTCGAACCGGTGGTTGGGGACGTGCCGAAGGCTCGGACCGCCTGGATCAGGCGCGATCTTATACATCCAAGGGTATACGTGCGAGGCTCGGGAGACGTTGAGGTGACGTCCGCCGCCGGTTTCGTTCCCGCCCCCTGGCGTGTCCAAGGGACTAGAAGCGGCGCCGACTCTTATAGGCCCCGGAGGAATTTCGATGGACGCGCAGAAAGCCCGCCGGCTCGGCGACCCGCGGCACTATCAGATCGCCGTGCTTTCCTCTCTCTTGCTGTATGGGGTGACCGCACTCGACTTCGAGGTCGCGCCACTGCGCATCGCAGCGATCCTCGCTACCTGCCTGGCCGTCCAGTGGTTCGCCGGCCGCCTGGCCGGCCTGTCGGCCTTCGAGCCGAGGAGCGCGTTGATCTCCGGGCTTTCGCTCTGCCTGCTCTTGCGCACCAACTCCATGGCCCTGGCGCTCGGCGCGGCCGCCCTTGCGGTGGGCAGCAAGTTCATCCTCCGCTTTCGCGGCAAGCACCTGTTCAACCCGACCAACTTCGCGATCGTCGCGGCGATCCTCTCCGGCGGCGGTTGGGTCTCCCCCGCCCAGTGGGGCAATGCCGCCCTGTTCGGCTTCCTGATCGCAGCTCTAGGCGGCATGGTGATCCACCGTGCGCTCCGCTCCGACGTCACCTATGCCTTCCTCGCGTTCTACCTCGCGATCCTGTTCGGGCGCGCCGCCTGGCTCGGCCAACCGGTCGCGACACCGCTCCATCAGATGAGCAACGGTGCGTTCCTGATCTTCGCGTTCTTCATGATCTCCGATCCCAAAACCACCCCCGACTCGCGAATCGGGAGGATCGTTTTCGCCGCCGGGGTGGCGCTCGGCGCGGGCTTTGTGACCTTCGTACTCTACCGGCCGAACGGCCTGCTGCTATCGCTGGTCGCGATGTGCCTCACCGTGCCGATCTGGGACCGGCTGCTGCCCGGCAAGCGGTTCGACTGGCGGCAGGCCGGCGCGAGCCCGACCAGGACTGCACCTCAAGCAACGATGACAACTCCCGCACCCGGCCTCGCGGCCTCCGTGCCGGTCTAGTTTCAACCGAGAGAAAGGACGGATCACCATGACTCGTCGAACGAAAACAGGGCATACAAGGCTCGCGATCGCGATCGCGGTGGTTCTGGCCGCAGGGCCGCTCGCGCCCACGATCTTCGCGTTCTGCGGCTTCTACGTCGCGAAGGCGGACACCAAGCTGTTCAATCAGGCCTCCCAGATCGTCATGGTGCGCGATGGCGATCGCACGGTGCTCACGATGGCGAATGACTTCCAGGGCGATCCGAAGGAGTTCGCCATGGTCGTTCCGGTCCCCGTGGTCTTGAAGCGGGAGCAGATCCACGTCGCGGACAAGGGGCTGATCGATCATCTGGACGCCTACACCGCGCCGCGGCTCGTTGAGTACTTCGACGAAAATCCCTGCCGGCGCGTGTTGTATGAGCGGATGGCGGCCCCGCAAAGTTCGGCTGCCGGCGTCGAGGGCGGGATGGCCAGCGATCGAGCGGAAAAGCTCGGCGTGCGGATCGAAGCGAAATACACCGTCGGGGAGTACGACATTCTCATCCTGTCGGCCACCCAGAGCTCCGGGCTCGAAACCTGGCTGCGAGAGAGCGGCTATCGCATCCCCGAAGGAGCGAGCGGAGTGCTCGGCGCCTACATCAAACAGGGGATGAAATTCTTTGTCGCCAAGGTCAACTTGAAAGAGCAGTCGAAGCTCGGGTTCAGCTCTCTGCGCCCCCTCCAGGTCGCCTACGAGGCGGCGAAGTTCATGTTGCCGATCCGCCTCGGGATGGTCAACTCCAAGGGCGCGCAGGAGATGTTCGTCTACACCCTTTCCCGCAAGGGTCGGGTCGAGACGACCAACTACCGCACGGTCAAGCTTCCCACGGGCGACGAGATCCCGCCCTACGTGAAGAACGAGTTCGGGGACTTCTACAAGGCGATGTTTACGCGCCAGGTGAAAAAAGAGGATTCCCAGGCGGTGTTTCTCGAGTACGCCTGGGACATGAGCTGGTGCGATCCGTGCGCCGCCGATCCGCTATCGCAAGCCGAGCTGCGCGAGCTCGGGGTCTTTTGGCTCGACGGTCCCGCAGTTTCCGGGGGGCGTGGCGGCTTCATCCCCTCGGGCGCCCAGGACGTGTTCGTCACCCGCCTCCATCTGCGCTACGACCGGGCGCACTTCCCTGAGGATCTGGTGTTCCAGGCGACCGCCGATCGGGAGAATTTCCAGGGACGCTACGTCCTGCGTCACCCGTGGTCGGGCAACGACCGTTGCGAAGAGGCGCGCGAGTACCGGCGCGAGCTGCCCCGGCGGCTCGATCGCGAGGCGCAGACGCTCGCCAACCTAACCGGATGGGAGATCAACAAAATCCGCGGCAGGATGAACCTCTCGAGTGTTTCGAACCCGACGCCCGAGGAGGAGCCCTGGTGGAAACGGATCTGGGATTGACCTCGTTGTAGAATGCGCGGTTCCGGCAGGAGCGCTCGCTTCGGGGCGCTCTTGCCGGGCATTGAGGCCTCCCTTGGAAGACATCCGCAACTTCTGCATCATTGCCCACATCGACCACGGCAAATCGACGCTCGCCGATCGCTTGATCCAACGCTGCGGCGGGGTCGAGAAGAGGGAGTTTCGCGACCAACTGCTCGACTCGATGGACATCGAGCGCGAGCGTGGGATCACGATCAAGAGCAACTCCGTGAGCTTGTCCTATACCGCCAAGGACGGCATCACCTATCGCCTGAATTTGATCGACACCCCCGGTCACGTCGATTTCTCCCACGAGGTTCGACGCTCGCTGATGTCGTGCGAGGGGGCGCTGCTCTTGGTGGACGCCTCCCAAGGGGTCGAGGCGCAAACGCTCGCGAACCTCTACGTCGCGATGGAATACGACCTCACAATCGTGCCGGTGATCAACAAGATCGACCTCCCTTCGGCCGACATCGACCGGGTGCGCGAGGAGATCGACGCCGACCTCGGGCTCGATCCGTTCGAAGCGGTGCTCTGTTCGGCGAAGCTTGCCATCGGTATCGACGACGTGCTCGAAGCGGTGGTCACCCGCCTGCCGCCGCCCATGGGAAGAGTCGAAGACCCCCTGCGCGCTCTGATCCTCGACGCCCAGTACGACGCCTACCGCGGCGTCGTACTGCTGATCCGAGTGAAAGAGGGGTCGATCCGCCCGGGCCAGAAAGTGGTGCTGATGCACTCGCGCCGCGAGTACGACGTCGAAGAGGTCGGCCTGCTCCAGCTGAAGCGCGTGAAGACCGCCGAGCTCCTCGCCGGTGCGGTCGGCTACGTTATCGCGGGGGTGAAGTCGGTCTCGGACATCGCCGTCGGCGACACGATCACCGAGGTCGCCCGCCCGGCCGCCGCCCCCTTGCCCGGCTACAAAGAGGCAAAGCCGGTGGTGTTCTCGTCGATCTACCCGATCGCCACCGACGAGTATGAAGACCTCGCCAAGGCGCTCGACAAGCTTAAGCTGAACGACGCCGCGCTCACCTTCCAGAAAGACAGTTCGACCGCGCTCGGCTTCGGCTTCCGCTGCGGCTTCTTGGGGCTCCTCCACCTCGAAGTGGTTCAGGAACGGTTGGAGCGCGAGTACGACCTGGCTCTGCTTCTTTCGGCGCCGTCGGTTCGCTACATCCTTCACTTAAGCGCCGGGGAGACGATCGAGATCGACAACCCGTCGTTCTTCCCCGACCCGGCCGCCATCGCACGCGCCGAGGAGCCGTTCATCAAGGCGTCGGTCCGCATGCCGGAGCGCTATGTCGGCGCGGTGATGGAGCTCTGCCGCGATCGGCGCGGCCAAAACACGACGTTCAACTATCTCGCGGTCGGCCGGGTCGAGATCGTCGCCGAGCTGCCACTAGCCGAAGTGCTGTTCGATTTCAACGACCGGTTGAAGACGATCACTCAAGGGTACGGCTCGTTCGACTACGACCTGCTCGACTACCGCGACACCGATCTGGTGAAAGTGGACATCCTGGTGAACGGCGAGAAAGTGGATGCCCTCTCCCAACTGGTCCACCGCGAGAAGGCTCGCTTGCGCGCTCTCCACTACTGCGAGCGGCTGGAGGCGACCATCCCGCGCCAACAGTTCAAGATCGCGATCCAAGGGGCGATCGGCGGCAACATCATCGCCCGCTCGACGATCAACGCCTACCGGAAGGACGTGATCGCGAAGTGTTACGGCGGCGACATCTCGCGCAAGAGGAAGCTGCTCGAAAAGCAGAAGGAGGGCAAGAAGAGGATGAAGATCGTCGGCTCGGTCGAGATCCCCCAAGAAGCGTTCCTCGCCGTGCTCAAGACCGACCTCGACAGCTGAGGCGTCGGTTTCTCAACGTCTCCGTCCCCATCTTGGGCTGGCGGCGCACTCTTGGCTCGGGGGGCCTCGCCTTCGTACCGAAGGGGGGATTACGGGAAGGACGATGGATGAGCACACGACACGTGCTTTCGCTGGCGGATCTCGAGGCCACGACGATCCGGCGGATCGTCGATATGGCGGTCGCGATCGGCGCCGGCAAACCGTACGGCAAACCGCTCGCCGACAAGGTGGTTGGCGTCTATTTCAAGAAGACTTCGACCCGGACGCGCACCGCGTTCACGATCGGCGCGATGAAACTCGGCGCCTCGGTGATCTCGTACGGGCCGAACGATCTTCAGATCAACACGGGCGAGACGCTCGAAGACACGGCTCGCGTGCTGGAAAACTACCTCGACGCGTTGGTCATCCGCACCAATGAGCCCATTGAAGAGATGCGCGCGCTCGCCGATGCGGGCAACCTACCGATCGTGAACGCGATGAGCGACAGCGAACACCCGACCCAAGCGCTCTGCGATCTCGCGGCACTCCAAGAGCACTTTGGCCGGCTCGAAGGGCTCCATGTGCTCTACATCGGCGAGGGAAACAACACGACCACCGCTCTCGCCCGCGCGTTCGGCAAACTGCCGAACATGCGGCTCACGATCGTCACCCCCGAGGGGTACGGCATTGCGGATGAGGTGGTGGCGGAAGCGCAAGGCTACGCCGCTTCGACCGGCTCGGCGATCGAGCAGCATCATCGCATGGACGACCTGCCTGGCGGAGTGGATGCGGTCTATTCCACCCGCTGGATGACGATGGGGGTGGGCAAGAAGGACTCCGATTGGCTGGAGCGTTTCCGTCCTTACACCATCGACCCCGCCGTGATGGCCAGGGTCTCCAAGAACGACACGGTCTTCATGCACGACCTCCCCGCGATGCGTGGTTACGAAGTGGTGAACGCAGTGCTCGACGGACCGCAGAGCATCGCGTTCCGCCAGGCATTCCACAAGATGTCGAGCGCGATGGGAGTGCTCTCGTACTGCATCCTCGGGCACTAGACGAGAAGGTCGGTTCCGCGGACGGGGAGGGTGCCGTATCATGTGGCGCACGTCATGACCGCCTCGCGCCACCTCCCCGAACCGCTTCCGATCTTCCCGCTCACCGGGACGCTCCTGCTGCCGGCCAACTGGCTGCCACTCAACATCTTCGAGCCGCGCTATTTGGCGATGGTCGAGGACGCGATGGCCGGGGGCAAGACGATCGGCATGATCCAACCGTTAGAGCCGCGCCAGGACAACGCGCCCCCCTATGAGGTGCTGCTCGAGGAGATCGAGGATCACCCTCGGCTCTATCGGGTCGGCTGCGCCGGGCGGATCGAGCGCTACGAGCCTCAGCCGGATGGCCGGTTCATGATTTTGCTGCGCGGCGTCTCGCGCTTCCGGGTGGAGAGCGAGCTGCCGCTCCACCGCGGCTACCGCCGGGTGGTGCCCGACTTTTCCGGCTTCGCACGCGACGAGGCGGAGGGTTCGGTGCTGCTCGATCCGCGGCGACTGCTCTCCGCGGTGCGCGCGTTCGCCGGCCGCCAAGGGCTCGAATTCGACGACGAGGTGCTCGATGCACTCCCCGGCATCGCCCTGCTCAACGGCTTGTCGGTCGCCCTGCCGTTCCGCTCGGGTGAGAAACAGGCGCTGCTCGAAGCCGAAACCCCGGCCGAGCGCGAGGAGATGCTGCTCACCCTGCTCGGCATGGGGCTCGACCTCGTCGACCCGGAAGATCGCTACGTTCCACCAATCTTGAACTGAGTGGCGCGTGGTCGACCCCTCCCCCCCGGGCCTCTACCTCCACGTCCCGTTCTGCTCTGCGATCTGCCCCTACTGCGATTTCTCGGTGCTCACCGGGGGGCTTCTGGCCCGTCGGCGTTTCGTGGCATCGCTGCTTGCCGAAATTGCCCTCTGGGCGGATTCCGGCTGGCGCGGATTCGACACGATCTACTTCGGCGGCGGCACCCCCTCCGCCCTTCTACCGGAGCAGATCGGCGAGATCCTGGCGGCGATCTGCGCGACGTTTCCGGAGAGCGCCGCCGCGCGGATCTTCTTCGAAGCGAACCCGGAGGACGCATCACCCGAGAATTTCGCCGCGCTCCGGGCCCTCGGGGTGGCCACTCTCTCGCTGGGTGTTCAGTCGTTTGACCCTTCAGAGCTCGCCTTCCTCGGTCGGCGGCACACCCCGAGCCAAGGGGAGCGGGCGTTCCACCTCGCGCGGGAAGCGGGTTTCGGCACCGTATCGTTCGATCTGATCTTCGGCCTTCCCGACCAGACGCCGGAAGCCTGGCGCCGTTCGCTCGAAGCGGCCGTGCGGTTGAGCGCCGACCACATCTCCTGCTACCAACTGACCATCCACGAGGGGACGCCCTTCGGCTCCCGCCGCGACCGCGGCCACCTCGCCGAAATGCCCGAGCCGGCGCAGGCGGAGATTTTCCACCTCACCCACCAGTTGCTGGGCGATGCCGGCTACGAGGGGTACGAAGTCTCGAACTTCGCTCGCACTTCGGAACACCGCTCGCGCCACAACCAGAAGTACTGGCACCACATCCCCTACCTCGGCCTCGGCCCTTCCGCCCACTCCTTCGACGGCGCGCGCCGTTGGTGGAATGAGCGAAAGATCGGGCCTTGGGCCGCGAAGATCGACCAAGCCACCCGGCCGATCGCCGATTCCGAAACCCTCACCCCCGCCGACCTTGCGCTCGAAGCGTTGATGCTTACGCTCCGCACGAAAGAGGGCCTCGACCTTGGGGCTTTCCGGGAGCGTTACGGCGTGGACCTCGAAGCGAAGAACGCCGAGCTGGTGGAGAGGGCGATCGAGGGCGGCCTGCTGGTCCGCGAGGGGGAGAGGCTAAAGCCTACGCTCGCGGGTCTTGCCGTGGCCGATGGTTTGGCTCGGGATTTCGAGGTGGGGGAATAGGCCCCGCTCGCCGTTCCCATCAAACAACAGGCGTGGCTGTAATACACTTCCTTTCAGTGGTTTGCAAGCCATATCGAGCCGTAGAGGCGCCGCAAGAGGGTGAGCCATCAAACAATCTCCTTCCTGGGCACGGTCGGACCGGCCCAGTAGGGCAAGTAGGCCCGACTTCTGTTTCCCGCTTCGGGGTCTCGCACCAAGATCACGCCGGCCTCCAATGCTTCGGCAAGCAAGCGGGACGCCGCCGCCGCGTTCTTTTCGGTGATCCCAAACCGCTCTCGAAGGGAAGTATTCGTCATAGGTTGGCGCGTCACGAAGCGTAAGCATGCATGCAGATAGCAGGCCCGAACCCTCTCGACCTTGTCCATCGCGACCAGAGGCTTGTGGGCAAACAGGACGGCCCTGGTGAACCCGTCCGGCCTCTCGAAAAGCGGCGCCGGAAGCTGGTATAGCTCGACCTGGAACACCACCTTGTCGATCCCGCTGCCGCGCTCCTCGCACACGCCAAAGCGGCGCATCAGGGAGGCCAACACTTCGTTCCGCGATTTCGGTGGAGTGTCCACGAACCGTTGAGTGTCCACGAGCGGCTCGCCCGGATTGGTGATCTCGATCCGGTCTTTGAAGATCTCGACCATCGGTCCGGCGCCGGTCACGAAGAAGTCCTGGTGAATGAGCGCGTTCGCCACCAACTCGCGCACCGCCAGCTCAGGGAACATCGGCACGGATTCGCGCAGGGCCTGCCTCCAGGGGCTCGTTGCCTTGCTTGGTTGTGGCAGGCGAAAAGTCGGTGCCGATGATCTCGTGGGTCGAATTCTCCACTCCCCAGAGCAGGTAGGCGAAGGCCTTGCCGTACAGGGCGGCGGAGTTGGCCAGGGCCGAGATGTACTCGCCGATGGTCTGGGGATCGCTGTTGTTGACCTTGAATTCGACCCACTCGGTTTCGCGAGGCAGCTTGCACAGCTCGCGCACCAATCCCGCCAAGTACTCCTGGTCTCGATCGACGGTCACGCCATGGCCTCTTCGGGGGGCGAATCGTGGTCGTTCCAGGGCGGTTCGCGCTCGAAGACGCCGTGCGAGTAGAGGTGCGCGTCGAGGTCGTTCGTCGCCTGGGCTTGCTCGAGCCAAAGGACCGAATAGTCCATAACTTCTTCCCAGGTCAGGTTGCGCAGGTCGAGATCCTCCTCGCTCAAGAACTCGTCCCGGATCTCGCTCATTCCTCGCTCCTTCCGTCGGGCTGGAAGGGCAATATACCCTCGGCTCTCGAGACCAGTATGGAGTGGGCTTCGAGCAACGGCAGTCCTTCGATCTTCCTCTGAACCTCGGGCCAGATCGACTCCCACGCCTCCGCGGCTTTCCGGTATCGAGCGAGGCGTTCCTCGTTGATTCGGATGAGCGACCGGCGCTCCCGGTCGAGCTCTTCTTCGAGAATCTCTCTTCCCTGGCTGATCCGGCCCAGCACGGGCCGCCGGTCCAGCACCTCGGCCCACGCCTCCGGATGCTCTTGCGATAGGCGGATCAGGTCGCGGGCGCTCCGCGAATACAGGAGCTGCGAACGAGGGTCGGCCATCAGGCGGGCCAGCTCGCCGACCACCGCGTAGTCTTTGTCCCGGTTGGTAAGCTTGAGCGCGGCCAGCGGCTCCAGGCCGACCACCGCGTCTCCCGTCGCCTCGGCATCTCGCCACATCGCAGCCAGGAGGCCGGGGTCGATTCGCGGCGGCCGGGTGACGAAATCGGTCCGCAAGCGGATGCGGTCGCTGCGATGCTCCAAATGGGCGCTCCACCCCCCGCTTAGCCAACGCAGGTCCAGGGGGGCTCCGAAGCGATACCACGCTTGCTGCTCAGCAAGAACGCCCAGTACATGTTCGACAGCTTCGCTTTCTTCGCGGAGAAGCCAGTCGCCGTCTTTGCTCATGACCGCCAAGCGGTGCGCGACCACGGCTTGTCCCGAGCTCAAAAGGACCCGCAGCCTGCCGCGGTTGAAATCTTCGGTCAGATCGAAATAAGGGTTGCTCATGAGCAGCGGGCAGTATAGCGAGCGCCCCCGGGCGACGCTTGGGGTCGCCCGGGGAATTCTTCGTCCGCCTACTTCTTGCGGTTCGCCACGATCACCATCGACGGCACGAGCTTGCCGGTGGGGTCGGTCCAGAACGACTCATTCTTGAACGAGTCGTCGGAGAGCCAAGTGATGACCGACTTGGTGACGCTCTTCTGCTTCGACATCGGGTCGACCATTTCGCCGCCGTAGGTGATGCTCTTGCCGTCTTCCGAGGGCTTGCCGGTGGAGTAGATGATGCCGGTGCTCTGGTTGTCGATCCAGGTGTTCATGAACTGGCCGGTGACGTTGTCGTAGGCGTCCAGGCCGTGCCCTTCAAACGGGGCGCCCATAAAATCGCCCTTCCAAACCGAGGTGACGTGGCGGCCGCCAAGCATCGATTCCGCATGCATGGTGCCGGTCAGTTCCATCGGCGGGGCGCTCGGGTCCATCCACATCTTGATGCCGTAGGTCCAATCGCCGACGTACTTTTCCAGCTGCTTGTGCTGTGCTCCGGGCTTGCCGGCTTTCATCATCGCTTCCATCATGGCGTCCATGTTGGGGGCGGCGGGCGGCGGATCGGCGGCGAACGCTGTGGCGGCCGGCATCGCGAGCAGGGCGGCGAGGGCGAGAAGCGGAAGTCGTTTCATGGCGGGTTCTCCTTCTGAGGCGTTTTTTGTGGATCGAGGGCCGGCCGCGAGACGACGGCACCGGCCGGGCTTGTGCTTACGCTCGGTTTACGCTTACGCTACCAGCGAGTCTCGCCGCTCGTCAAGAGACTGCTGGGAAGCACCTGAAACCGCGGAAGGCCGGGGCGCATCCGGGTTTCCGTCGGGTATCATCCGCGCCCGCGGCCCACCATGGGCACTTAACCGCCGCAACGAGCTTCACGAACCGATATGTCCCAACCGATCTACGACGCTTCCGCCATCGAAGTTCTGACCGGCTTGGAACCGGTGCGCAAGCGCCCCGGAATGTACACCCATACCGACCGGCCGGACCACCTGGCGCAAGAGGTGATCGACAACGCCGCCGACGAGGCGATTGCCGGGCACTGCGAGCTGATCGAAGTCGAGCTCTATGCGGACGGTTCGCTTAGCGTCGCGGACGACGGGCGTGGCATGCCGGTCGATCTTCATCCGGGCGAGAGGGTCTCGGGCGTCGAGGTGATCCTCACCCGGCTCCATTCCGGGGCGAAGTTCTCGGACAAGAGCTACCGCTTCTCGGGTGGTTTGCACGGGGTCGGCGTCTCGGTGGTCAACGCCCTGTCGAAGCGGCTCGATGTGTGGGTCCGCCGCGGCGGCAAGGAACACCACATGGCGTTTGCGGACGGGGCGAAGATCGAGAATCTCTCGGTGGTCGGCACGGTCGGCCAGCGCAACACCGGAACCACCGTCCGCTTCTGGCCCGATCCGAAGTTCTTCGACTCCCCGAAGATGACGGTGGGCAAGATCAAACACTCACTGCGGGCCAAAGCCGTCCTCTGCCCCGGCCTGCGCATCCGTTTCCGTCACGAAGGGGTGCCGGACGACGCCGAAGAGTGGTTTTACCAGGACGGCCTGACCGACTACCTGACCGATGCGCTGGGCGGGGCCGAACGGATTCCCGATCCGCCGTTCGTGGGCCATTTCAAGGGGAACGACGAGGAAGTCGATTGGGCCGTGGTCTGGCTGCCGCCCGAGGCCGAGACGCCGGGCGACACGCCGGGCGAGAGCTACGTGAACCTGATCCCGACGGTCCAGGGGGGTACCCACGTCAACGGCTTCCGCGCGGGCTTAACCGAGGCGATCCGCGAGTTCTGCGAATTCCGAGATCTGCTGCCGCGCGGCATCAAGCTCGCTCCCGAGGACATCTGGGCGCGCTGCGCCTATCTCCTCTCGGTGCGTTTGAAGGAGCCGCAGTTCACCGGCCAGACCAAGGAGCGGCTATCGTCGCGTGAGACGGCGGCGTTCGTCTCGGGTGTGACGCAAGATGCGTTCGGCCTCTGGCTGAACCAGCACACCACGGACGCCGAACGGATCGCCCGCCTGGCGATCGACAGCGCACAGGCGCGGCTGCGGGCGGGCAAGAAGATCCTGCGAAAAACCGTGACCAGCGGACCGGCGCTGCCGGGCAAGCTCGCCGACTGTTCGAGCCAGGATCTGAGCCGTACCGAGCTGTTTCTGGTCGAGGGCGATTCGGCCGGAGGCTCGGCCAAGCAGGCGCGCAGCCGCGAGTTCCAGGCGATTCTGCCGCTGCGCGGGAAGATCCTGAACACCTGGGAAGTCGATTCGGGCGAGGTGCTGGGGAGCCAAGAGGTCCACGACATCGCAGTCGCCTTAGGGGTCGATCCGGGCAGCGGCAAGATCGATGGGCTGCGCTACGGCAAGATCTGCATCCTCGCCGACGCGGATTCGGACGGAGCGCACATCGCAACCCTCCTCTGCGCCCTGTTCGTCAAGCATTTCCGCGCTCTGATCGAAGACGGCCGGATCTACGTCGCCATGCCGCCGCTGTTCCGCATCGACGTGGGAAAAGAAGTCCACTACGCGCTCGACGAGCACGAGAAAAAAGGCATCCTCGACCGCCTCGCCGCCGAAGGCAAACGCGGCAAACCGAACGTCCAACGCTTCAAAGGTCTCGGCGAAATGAACCCGCTCCAGCTGCGCGAGACGACCATGGCCCCCGACACGAGGCGCCTGGTTCAGCTCAACATCCCCGCCGACGACGACGTCGAAAAGCTCCTCGACCTCCTCCTCGCCAAAGGCCGCAGCGCCGACCGCCGCGAGTGGCTGACGCGGAAGGGAAACTTGGCGCAGGTGGAGGTCTAACCCCATGGCCAAATCCACCCGCTCCTCCTCTCCGCCCCCGCCGCTGCTGTCGTTCGTCGATATCGAGAAGATGCGGCTCGGGGAGTTCACCGAGAAGGCGTACCTCGATTATTCGATGTACGTGATCTTGGATCGCGCGCTCCCCTCTTTGACGGATGGGTTGAAGCCGGTGCAGCGACGGATCATCTACGCGATGTCCGAGCTGGGCCTCTCCGCCGTCTCGAAGCACAAGAAATCGGCGCGCACCGTGGGCGACGTGCTCGGCAAGTATCACCCGCACGGCGATTCGGCCTGCTACGAGGCGATGGTATTGATGGCGCAGCCGTTTTCGCTCCGCTATCCGTTGGTGGACGGGCAGGGGAACTGGGGCTCGCAAGACGATCCGAAATCGTTCGCCGCCATGCGCTACACGGAGGCGCGGCTCACCCGCTTCGCACAGGTGCTCCTTTCCGAGCTGGGCGAGGGGACCGTCGAGTGGGGGGCGAACTTCGACGGCACGCTGGATGAACCGAAGCAGCTCCCCGCGCGCCTGCCGCACGTGCTGCTGAACGGAGCGTCCGGCATCGCGGTCGGCATGGCGACCGACATTCCGCCGCACAACGCGCGCGAAGTGGTGGCCGCGGCGATCCACCTGCTCGATAGCCCGTTGGCGACGGTTGAAGATCTCTGCCGGCACATCGCGGGTCCCGACTTCCCAACCGAGGCAGAGATCATCTCGCCGCGGCATGAGCTGCAAAAGATCTACGAGACCGGCGCGGGCTCCGTGCGCCTGCGCGCGGCGTGGGAGATGGAAGGGAGCGACGTGATCGTCACCGCGCTCCCCTACCAGGTCTCGGGTAGCAAGATTCTCACCCAGATCGCGGCGCAGATGCAGGCCAAGAAATTGCCGATGGTCGAAGACCTGCGCGACGAATCGGACCACGAGAACCCGACCCGGCTGGTGATCACGCCGCGCTCGAACCGGGTGGATGTGGAAGGGCTGATGGCGCATCTGTTCGCGACCACCGAGCTCGAACGGACCTATCGGGTGAACCTGACCATGATCGGGCTCGACGGCCGACCGCGCCAGTACGACCTGCGCTCGATTCTTTCCGAGTGGCTGGAGTTCCGGATCGAAACCGTTCGCCGCCGCCTGCGCCACCGCTACGACCAGGTGCTCACCCGGCTCCACCTGCTCGAAGGGTTCCTGATCGCCTACTTGAATCTCGACGAGGTGATCCGGATCATCCGCACCGAGGACGAGCCGAAGCCGCGATTGATTGAGCGCTTCGCCCTCTCCGACGCCCAAGCCGAGGCGATCCTCGACACCAAGCTGCGCCATCTCGCGAAGCTCGAGGAGATGAAGATCCGCGGCGAGAAGGCGGATCTCGAAAAAGAGCGGGCCGATCTCGAAAAGACTCTGTCGTCCGAAGGGCGGCTGCGCAAAAAGGTGCGCGACGAGCTGGAGCGCGACATCGCATTTTTCGGCGACGCGCGCCGTTCGCCGATGGTCGAGCGCGAAGCGGCGAAGGCGATGGCAGAGACCGAGCTGGTCCCTTCCGAGGCGGTCACCGTCATCCTGTCCGAGAAGGGATGGGTCCGGGCGGCCAAGGGGCACGAGGTGGATGCGGCGGCGCTCCCCTACAAGTCGGGCGACGCGTTTCTCCAGTCGGCGACCGGCCGGAGCAACCAGTCGGCGCTGTTCCTCGATTCGACCGGCCGCTCCTACGCGCTCCCCGCCCACCTCCTCCCCTCGGCGCGCGGCCATGGCGAGCCGCTCTCTTCGCAGCTCCAGCCGCCCGACGGCGCGAACTTCGTCGCCCTGCTGATGGGCGCGGACGACGACCTCTATCTCGTCGCGACCTCGGCCGGCTATGGCTTCCTGGTCCGCCTCGGCGAACTCTCAAGCCGCAATCGGGCGGGCAAGGCGGTCTTGAACGTGACGCCCGGCGCGCGGGTGCTGCCGCCGGTCAAGGTGAACGGCCCCGAAGGGAGCCGGCTCGCCGCCGCGACCGACGGCGGCCGGCTGCTGATCTTCCCGCTGGCCGAAATGCCTGAGCTGGCCCGCGGCAAAGGGGTGAAGATCTTGAACCTCTCCGCCAAAGAGAAAGAGTCGATCGTGGCGCTCGCGGTCCTGCCGCCGACGGCACACTTGAAGGTCCACGCCGGCAAGCGCTACCTCGCGTTCAAACCCTCCGAGCTCGAACCGTTCGCCGGCAAGCGCGCCCAGCGGGGGGCGAAGCTGCCGCGGGGATTCCAGAACGTGGGGAGTTTGGAAGTCGAGTAGGGGGCAACACACGACTCGAAAGCCCGCCTTGACGCCCTCTTTTTGGGGTGGTAGCTTTGCTCTCTCTATATTTTGCACACCTGCTTGGGCGCACCGCGGTCGAGCGCTGCCATCGTCTGGCAAATTGGAACACCTTCCACGCGGAAGGACCGTCAGAGGAGGAATGAGAACCATGACACATCGGTCGAATCAGACACCGGGCCTGCGAACGGGCGTTCTGCTGCTCGCGATCGGGTTGGTGAGCGGCGGCCTGTACGCCGGCCTCCAGAAGATCGACGACGGCCTCGCACCGGCGCCGAAGTTGTCGGCTGCGAACCTCAAGCGGTTGGCGACCAAAGGGCCGAAGACCGTTGCGGAAAAGCGGTACCAGCAGATGTCCACGATGGGTGCGATCGCGGCGGGGCTGATCCCGCGGCCCGATATCGGCTCGATCGTGCCGCTACAGTTGCCCAACGTACAGAACCGGGTGATCGGCGGCACCGACATCATCGTGCATGGCCCTGGAGACGTGGCGGTCCAGTCCGAGACGTCGATCGCTTCGAACCCTTCGGGCACCCTGCTCGCAGCGGGTTACAACGAATTCCGCGGTTTCGCTCTGGCGAATCCTTCGTTGTCCGGTATCGCTTTGTCCTCGGACGGCGGCGCGACCTGGGCCGAGGTCGGGCCTACGCCCGGGGTGATGCCCGGCGTGGCCGGCGGCACGATCGCGGGCGACCCGGAGATCGAGTGGAACCCGCAGCTGAACGGCGGCGCGGGCGGTTTCGTCTACGCCTCGATTTTCGTCCGACCCGCGGGGATGGGCGGCGGCCAGGGTCTCTGCATCCACACCTCGAACGCAACCGGCACCGTCTGGACCGGACCGATCCAGGTGACCTCGGCGTTCATCGCCGGGGCCGCGGCGGACAAGGAGTTCATGGACGTCAATCCGAACACCGGCCGCATCCTGATCAGCTGGACGAACTTCGGCGCCGGGATTGAGATCCGCACCACCTTCTCCGACGACTTCGGCGCCACCTGGTCGCCGAGCGTGATCATCGGCACCGACACCGGCTTCGTCCAGTCCTCGATGCCCGAGTTCCTACCCGGTGCTTCGAACGCGACCTCCTCGGCCTATGTTGTCTGGCGGACGATCGACGGCACCGGTACGCGCAACATAGGTTGCAGCCGCTCGACCGACGGCGGCGCCACCTGGAGCCCGCAGATCCGGCTCGACAGTGCCGACTTCGCGCCCGAGGATTTCAACCCTGGCAACGACCGGATCAACACCTCGCCGTCGATCGATCTCGACCCGGTGTCGGGCCGGGTCTACGTCGTCTACCAGCGGAACAATTCGGTCGGCACGGGAGACATCGCGCTGCGCACGTTCACCGGCGCCTGTGCAACCGGTGCCCCGATCCTGATCGACAGCGCGCCCGGCACCGATCGCTATCAGTGGTATCCGAGCGTCACGGTCGACGATTCGAACGGCTCGGTTCACGCCTTCTGGCTCGACCAGGACCCGGAGGATTCGGGCGATCTGACCGAGGCGATGTACACCCAGTCGACCGATGGCGGGGTCACCTGGGCGGCACCCACCCCGCTGCTCGACGCCCCGTTCCGCGCCGGCTTCGGCAACGACGGCAGCCAGCCGAACATGGGCGACTACAACCAGAACATCGCCCTCGGGGGCTTCCACTACGCGACGATCGCCGCGACCGCGCAACGGATCCGCTACGACGAAGGCCAGCCGACCTCGGCCTCCACCGTGTCGCCGGATACCTATTTCGACAAGCGGGCGCAGAACGCCCAGATCGTGCCGCTCCGCTTCAAAGCGCAGACCACGACCGAGGCGAGCTGCAACGCGCTCGGCAACAGCTTCCTCGATCCGCGCGAGTCGGTGAACCTGGCCGTCACGCTCGAGAACTACGTCACCAACCCGGTAACGAGCCCGGCGACGATCACCGCAATCAGCGGCACGATCTCGACCGCCGCCGCCAACGTCACCATCGACACCCCGACCGTCGGTTTCGCCAACATCGCGGCGGGTGCCACGGGTGCCACCACGACGCCGTTCAAATTCACGCTCGGGCCGGCCTTCGTGCCCGGCACCGAGATCGACTTCCTCCTCTCGATCACCTCGGCGCAGGGGACGACACAGATCCCGCTCACGGTCGATACCGGCACTCCGGGTACGATGACCTCGATCCTCTCTGAGAATTTCGAGAGCATCGTGCCGCCGGCCCTGCCCGCCGGCTGGACGCTCGCCAACGGTGGCCCGGCCGCTCCGGACGATCCGTGGCTGACCGCGGCGGCGCCACTGGCCGGCACCGCTGGCAATTGGCTGTTCCACGACAACGACGGCGCTCTCGAAGAGTTCCGCCGCGCGTTTTCGCCGATCGTCGTGGTGCCTGCGGCGGCCGGTGAAGCCTACGTTCTGCTCGACTTCGACATCCGGTACAACACCGAAGACGAGCCGACCCAAGCGGTCACCGCCTATGACGGCATGACCCTCCGGATCACCGATCAGACCGTCGGCGCAACGCTTCGCTCGGTGCTCGCCGAAGCGTTCGCCAAGTCGATCAAGACCGGCTCGATCAACCACTTCCCGAAGCATCTGCCGCGCGACAACTCGGCGCCCTACTTCCAGGACATGTCGGTCTGGGCGGGCGATTCGGCCGGCGTGCAGCACGTTTCGATGGTCTTCCGCGCCACCGGGATGACCGGGCGAAGCATCCAGCTCCGCTGGGAGTACACGGAGGATGGCGGCGGCGATTGCACGCTCGCCGGCCACACCGCACCCTGCGGTGTCGCGGTCGACAACATCGTGCTCAAGTTGCAGGAGTACACCGCTGCGTCCTGCCCGAACGCGGACCTGTCGATCGTGAAGACCGGTCCGGCCCAAATGCAGGCCGGCACCAACGTGGTCTACAACCTCGCCGTCACCAACAACGGTCCGGATGCGGCGACCAACGCGGTGGTCACCGACGTCCTGCCCGCCGGGACCACGTTCGTGAGCGCTTCCGGCACGGGCTGGACCTGCAATCATGTCGCAGGAACGGTGACCTGCACGGCCGCCAATTTGGCTGTCGGGCCGGCCAACCCGATCACCCTCACGGTGGCGGTGGCCGGGGGCACCGAAACCCTCACCCTCACCAACACGGCCTCGGTGACGGCGGATCAGTTCGATACCGCGATTCCGGGGAGCAACAGCTCGACGGCCGGGGTGTTGATCACCGGTCAACCGGTCACCGATATCCCGACGCTCACTTCAGTCGGCTGGATCGCCATGGTCTCGCTGCTCGCGGGCCTCTCGCTCCTGGCACTCCGCAAGCGGCGCAACGCTTAAAGCCGGCAACCGAAGAACCCGTAGGCCTTTCCTTGGGCCTCTCCGCGCACTGCGGGGAGGCCCAAGCTGTTTTTGGGCGGTTTCCTCTTTGTCACCCCTTACCCATTGACTGTTCATGCGCGTTCATGCACTATGCGCCGCATACTTTTGCGCGAGATCGCTTGCGCGGAGCGCCGACCCATGAACGCCGAAGACGACCTGCACCGAGAGCGACGCCGCGTGATCCTGGATGTGCTTCGGGCGCGTCGGGTGGCGAACCAGCTGGAGCTGATCGACCTCTTGGGCGAGCAGGGGATTGAGGCGACGCAGTCGAGCGTGAGCCGCGATCTGCGGTTCCTCGGGGTCGCGAAGGTCGCGGGGCACTACGTCGCACCGAGCGGCGAGGTGCCGGCGGGCGCGGATTTCGGGCCGATCGGCCGCTTCGTGCTCGGTGCGCGCAGCGCGGGGGCGCACCTGATCGTCCTCAAAACCTCGGTCGGCACGGCGCAGACGGTCGCGATCTCGATCGATCGGGCCGGTTGGCCGGAAGTGGTGGGAACGCTCGCGGGCGACGACACGATCTTCGTCGCCACCGCGAACGCGCGGGACCAACAACGGTTCCTTCGTCACTTGGACCTTTTGCGGGGAGGGGAAGTGCATGGCTGACCTCAATGTCGTCGCCGCTGGAGTTCCTCCCGAGCCGATCGTCCTCGCGTTCTCCGGCGGGCTCGATACGTCGTATTGCATTGCGTGGCTCGCCGAAACCTACCGGCGGCCGGTGGTCACCGTGACGGTCGATACCGGCGGGCTCGACGCTTCCGGGATTGACGAACTCGCCGCGCGTTCGCGCGAACTCGGCGCCGTGGCGCATCACCGAATCGAGGCGCGCGAGCTGTTCTTCAACCAGGTGATCCGGTTTTTGATCCTCGGCAACGTCCGCCGCGGCCAGCTCTATCCGCTCTGCGTTGGGGCCGAGCGGTCGATTCAGGCGCAGGCGGTCGCCCGCGCCGCGGCAGAGCGCGGCTCGCGCACGGTGGCCCATGGTTGCACCGCGGCCGGCAACGATCAGGTCCGGTTCGAAGTGGCGCTGCGGACCCTCGCGCCCGATCTCGAAATCCTCGCCCCCGTGCGCGACCATCCGCGGCCGCGCGCCGCGCAGGTCGCCTACCTTCAGGCGAAGAACCTGCCCGTCCCACCGTTCGGCGCCGCCTACTCGATCAATCGAGGGCTCTGGGGGACGACGATCGGCGGCCGGGAGACGCTCGGGAGCGAAGGCACCATCCCGGAGGCGGCCTGGGTGTTGTCGGCGGGTGCCTTCGAGGCGCCGCGCCCGTCATCCAGCCACCGGCTAGGCTTCGTCCGCGGTATCCCTTCCCGCTGGGACGACGAGACGCTCGCTCCCGTCGAGTTGATCGAGCGGATCGAGCGCGAGGCGGCGCCCTACGGCATCGGCCGCGGTATCCATCTCGGCGACACGATCCTCGGCACCAAGGGGCGGGTGGCGTTCGAGGCGCCGGCCGCCGAAGTGCTGTTAACCGCTCATCGGGAACTCGAAAAGCTCACCCTTACCGGCCGGCAGCAGCGGGT
This sequence comes from Holophagales bacterium, assembly GCA_031404815.1. GTDB lineage: Bacteria > Acidobacteriota > Thermoanaerobaculia > Multivoradales > UBA5704 > DASYKS01. The sequence goes on from JANNIH010000054.1 coordinate 60,656, forward strand.
CAAAGAGAGCGTCGCCGCAACCTATGGCGACCTGGTCCACGAGGGGCAGCATCTCGATCCGGTCTGCCGCGATATCGAAGCTCTGTTGCTGTCGAGCCAGGAGCGGGTGACGGGCGAGGTTCTCCTCCGCTTCCGGCCGGGGAATCTGTTTATCGAGGGTGTTTCGTCACCCTATTCGCTGCTCGCCGCCAGCCGGGGCGTGTACGGCGAGGCGGCGGGGGAATGGACCTCGGAGGATGCGCGGGGGATGTCGCGTTTGGCGGCGTTGCCCGGCATGCTCCATCGACGGGCCGGTTCGGATTCGAGTTCGGAGGAAGGCTCATGAAAGCAGTGATTCTCGACAAGATCGCCTCGGTGACCCGTACCTGTCGCCTGAAGCGCGAGGTGCTCACCAGCGCCGAGATCCCCTGCCGCGAGGGGATCGTGGTCGCCGTGCGCGTGCTCACCGACAAGACGACCTACAACCAGATGGAGCTGCCGAGCGGGCGGATGGCCCTGGTGAAGAAGGGCGACGTGGTGGCCGGCGCGCTCGGCCATCGCCAGGCGCTGTTCGGCTATTCCGGGCACCTTCCAGATCATCTGGTGCCGGGCGACCGGATCCAGCTGCTCAACATCGGCGGTGTGCTTGGGCATTGCGATTCGATCAATCCGGATCTGGGCCCCCCGTTCGAAGCCGAGGTGATCGGCGCCGTCCTCTCGTTCCCGTTTCTGGGCGAGCGGGTGGGGGTACCGGCGCGGATCGGCGAACGGCCGCTCGACCTGAATCCGCCGCTCGATGCGCGCGACGTACCGGTAATCGCGATGGTCGGCTCGTGCATGAACAGCGGCAAAACCGCGGCGGCCTGCACGCTGATCCGGCACCTGTCGCACGCGGGCTATACGGTCGATGGCTTCAAGGCGACCGGTGTTTCGCTCCGCCGCGACATTCTGGCGATGGAGGATGCGGGGGCGCGCAACACCGGCATCTTCACCGACTTAGGGGTCGTCTCGACCTCACCGGTGAATGCGGCCGCGGTCACCCGGACGCTGCTCACCCAGCTCGCGGCGGGCAAGCCCGAGGCGATCATGGTCGAGCTCGGCGACGGCCTGCTCGGCGCCTACGGCGTCGACGCGATCCTCGACGACGAAGAGATCAAAAAGGCATTCACCGCAGTGATCCTCGCAGCGAACGACCCCGTGGCGGCCTGGGGTGGCGTGCGCCTGCTGCGCGAGCGCTTCGGCGTCGAGCCGTTGGCCGTCACCGGACCGGCGACCGACAACATGGTGGGCACCCGGATCATCGAAGAGACGGTCGGCGTACCGGCGATCAACGCCCGCACCGAAGGGGAGCGCCTGGCCAAGCTGGTGCGCTCGCGCCTGGTGCCGTTCGATCCCGCGCGCGTCGCGGGGGGAGAGCTCGCGTCATGAGCGCGGTGATCACAACGGCCTCCGCGGCACGCACCGTGGTGATCGGCGGCTCGGGCTACATCGCGGGCGAGCTGCTCCGGCTGCTCGCGGTCCATCCGTTCCTGCGCGATCTGGCCGTGATCTCGGAGAGCAAGCCGGGCACCCGGGTCGAAGAGGCGTTCCCGCACCTCGAAGGGGCGTTTCCCGGGCTCACCTTTCTCGGGGTCGACTCACTCCCCCGCCTGTTCGCCGAAAACGAGACGGTTGCGGTGTTTTCCGCGGCTCCGCACGGCGCCTCGGCCCGGCTGGTCGATTCGTTGCTCGAAAACGCCGATCACGCCGGCGCCCGGGTCCGGCTGGTCGATCTGTCGGCCGACTTCCGTTTCCCTCTGGGCGCGCAGTACGAGCAGGTCTACGGCCACCCGCACGGCGCGCCGGGCCGGTTGCCCGAGTTCGTGTCGGCCGTGCCGGAGCATTTGGCGAGCGCCCCGCTCGGTCGGGTCGCGCACCCGGGATGCTTCACCACATCGGTTTTGCTCGCCGCGGTGCCGCTGCTCCGTGCGGGGCTGATCGAACCGCGCCTCACCGTGGTGGCGGTCACCGGTAGCACCGGCGCCGGGCGAACACCCACCGCGACCACCCACCACCCGGAGCGGCGGAGCAATCTGTTCGCCTACAACCCGCTCGGTCATCGCCACGAGCCCGAGATGCGCCTCCATGCGGGTTCCGCGGCGGGGCAGCCCGTAGAGATCGCGTTCATCCCCCAATCGGGGCCGTACGCGCGCGGCATCTACGCCACGATCCACACCCGCTTGGCGCGGCCGGCCGAGCTCTCGGAAGTGGTGGCTGTGGTCGCGGACTTCTATGCCGGCTCGCCGTTCGTCAAAGTGGCTGCGGCCGGAAGCAAGCCGCCGCGGCTGCAAGACGTCGTCGGTACCAATCGGGCGATCCTTTCGTTCGCTCTACGCGGCGACGACCTGGTCGCGTTTTCGACTCTCGACAACCTGGTCAAAGGGGCGGCCGGCGGCGCCGTCCAGTGGATGAACCGGCTGCTCGATCTGCCCGAAGTCGCGGGATTGGCACAGCCGGGGCTGGGCTGGATCTGACCGCACGAATCTCCTGGGACGAACCAAGAATCATGAAGGGGAATGGGATGGTCGATCTCGAAGCGGCACCTGTGAACGCGGCGGCGGATGAAGCCCGCTGGCTGCTGCCGGTCTACGCCCAGCTGCCGGTCGAGCCGGTGCGCGGGGAAGGGGTCAAGCTCTGGACGCGCGACGGCCGCGAGCTGCTCGATTTCTACGGCGGCCACGCGGTGGCGCTCCTCGGATACGGCCATCCGCGGCTGCTCGCGGCGCTTTCCGCCCAGGCCGAGAGCATGTTCTTCCAGAGCAACCTGGTGCCGCTCGAAGTCCGTGCCCGCGCCGCGGAGGCGCTCGTCTCGTTCGCCCCTCCGGGGCTCACCCGTGCGTTCCTGGTCAACAGCGGCGCCGAAGCGAACGAGAACGCGCTCCGCCTGGCGTTCCGACAGACCGGCGGCAAGCGCGTCGTGGCGCTCGAAGGGAGCTTCCACGGCCGCACCGCGGCGGCGGCGGCGGTGACCTGGGGATCTGAGAAGTGGGCGGCCTTTCCCTCGAACCCGTTCGAGGTCGAGTTCGTGCCGGTGGGCGATCTCGATGCGTTGGAACGCGCGCTCACCCCCCGCAGCGATTCCGACTCGGGCGTTGCGGCGTTGATTCTCGAACCGGTGCAGGGGATGGCCGGTGCGGTCGATCTGGGGGCCATTTATCTGGCCGCGGCGCGCGAGCTGACGAAACTCACGGGCGCGCTGCTGATCTTCGACGAGGTCCAATGCGGTATGGGGCGGACCGGCGCGCCGTTCGCGGCGCAGCTGCACGGTGTGACCCCTGATCTCTTAACCACGGCCAAGGGTTTGGCGGGAGGATTCCCGGCCGCCGCGGTGTTGGTCTCGGACGCGGCGGCAGCGGGGTTGAAGAAGGGGGATCTCGGCACCACGTTCGGCGGCGGGCCGCTCGCCTGCGCGCTGATCGAAGCGACGATCGCCGCGATTGAAGAGGAGAATCTGCTCGCCCGGGTGCGCCGCCTTTCGGCGCGCCTCTCCACCGAGTGCTTAGGGGGCGTCGTCACCTCGATCCAGGGCGCCGGCTTCCTGCTTGGCCTGCGCTGCGCCCGGCCGGCCAAAGAGATTCAGGCCGAACTGCTCGACCGCGGCTTCTTGACCGGCACGAGCGCCGACCCCTACGTCTTGCGACTGCTGCCGCCGCTGGTGCTCGAGGATACCCATGTAGACGCGCTGGTGGCGGCCCTCGGGGAGTTGCCCGGAGCTTCCTCGTGAAACGCTTCGTCTCGCTCAGCGAGCACTCGCAAGAAGAGATTGGCGAGCTGCTGGCGCTCAGCCGTCAGCTCGAACGGCATCCGGATCCGGCGGCGCTCGTGCGCACGCTGCCGGGGAAGGTTCTCGGGCTGCTGTTCTTCAACCCGTCGCTCCGGACGCTTTCGAGCTTCCAGTCCGGCATGGCGCGGCTCGGCGGCTCGTGCTTCGTGATCTCACCCGGCCAGGGGAGCTGGCAGCTGGAAACCCGCACCGGTGTCGTGATGGACGGCGCCGCAGCCGAGCATGTGCGCGAGGCGATCCCGGTGCTTGGCGGCTACGCCCATGCGCTCGGCATCCGCTCGTTCGCCGGCGGCACGGATCTTAAAGCCGATCTTGTCGATGCGACGTTTGCCGCGATGGCAAGAACGCTCGATGAGGCGTGCCCGGTGCCGCTGATCAACCTCGAATCCGCGATCGACCATCCGTGCCAGGCGCTCGGCGATTGGAAGACGCTCGACGATCTAGGCGTTCCGGCCGCCGGGGGCAAACTCGTGCTCACCTGGGCGCGCCACCCCAAGGCGCTGCCGCTCGCGGTGCCCGCGACCGTGGTGCAGATGGCCGCCGCGCGCGGCATGGACGTGACCGTCCTTCGCCCCGAGGAGTACGCGCTGCCCGAGCCGCTGATGGCGCGCGCCCGCACCTCCGCCGCGCTCTCGGGCGGCTCGGTCGCCGAGACCGCGGACCGCGACGTAGGCCTCGCCGGGGCGCATGTGATCTACGCCAAATCGTGGGCCTCCGCAGCGCACTACGGGGATACCCTCGCGGAAACCGAGATGCGCCGCCGCTACGCCGACTGGACGGTCGACGAGTCGTGGTTCCGGCTCGCCGCACCCGGCGCCCGGTTTCTCCACTGCCTGCCGGTGCGCCGGAACGTGGTGGTCGCCGACGAGGTGTTGGACGGGCCGAGGAGCGCGGTCGTGCCCCAAGCCCACAATCGGATGTGGGCGCAGATGGCGGTGTTGCATCGAATGTTGGCTTCGACTTCGCTCAGCCACCGGACCGAGCCCTGAGCGAAGTCGAAGGGCGCGTTGAAGGGTAGGGCGGTACTCAAACGAGAAGGAGTGGGTGACATGCACAGCGCGGACTCTCATGCGGAAGTGAGCGGGCTCAGGCTCGCGATCCCCTACATCCGCCTCTACCAGGGCAAGACCTTTGTGATCAAAGCGGGCGGCGGCGCGTTCGCCGACGAGCGGACCACGATCGCGCTGCTCGAACAGGTGGAGATTCTCCACCGACTTGGCGTGCGGGTCGTCCTGGTCCACGGCGGCGGGCCGCAGGCCTCCCAGCTCGCCGCCACCCTGGGTGCCACGGTCGAGTTCAAGGCCGGCCGACGGGTCACCGACCCGGTCTCGCTCGAAGCGGCGACCATGGTGTTGAACGGTGCGGTGAACACGCACATCCTCGGCCTCTGCCGCCGGGTGGGCGTGCCGGCGGTCGGACTTTCCGGGGTGGACGCCGGGCTGATCGTTGCGCGCCGCCGGCCGCCGGTCGAGGTGGACGGCGAAACCGTCGACTACGGGCTGGTGGGCGATGTCGTGCGCGTCGATCCGAAAGTCGTGCTGGCGCAGCTCGACGCGGGGTTGGTCCCGGTGATCAGCCCGATCTCCGCCGACGAGGCGGGCGGCCTGCTGAACGTCAACGCGGACACGGTCGCGGCCCGACTCGCGGTCGCCCTCTCGGCAGAAAAGCTGATCGTTCTCACGGGGGCCGCCGGCATTCTGGAGCGCGAAGAGGACCCCGGCTCTCGGATCTCGTACACCGACCTCGCCGGGCTCGCCGAGCTTTCCGCCAAGGGTGCGCTCGGCGCCGGCATGCGGCCGAAAGCGGCGGCGATCGAGCAGGCGCTCGCCCAGGGGGTGCGCCGCGTCCACGTCATTTCGCAGACCGCCGCCGACGCGCTGTTGCGCGAAGTGTTCACCAACGAGGGGAGCGGCACTCTGGTGGTGGCCGACATCCACGCCCTCTCCCCGGCCGAACTCGCGGCGGCGGGTTGAACGAGAGGTGAGCGCACTCCCCGCTCCGCACGAGATCCTCGCGCTCCATCGGCTCGCGGTCTCCATCCCTTCGGTCTCTGGCCAAGAGGAAGAGCTCGCCCAACGGATGGGCGAATGGCTCGCCGCGCGCGTCGGGAGCGGCGTGCGCGTCGAGCGGTTCGGCAACACGCTGCTCGCTATCCTCGAAGGGGCGCAGCCCGACGCGCCGGTGATCCTGCTCGACACCCACCTCGACACGGTGCCGGCTGCACCGGGGTGGCGTCGCGACCCGTTCGAGGCGACGGTCGAGGAGGGCCGGGTCTACGGACTCGGCGCCAACGACGCGAAGGCCTCGGTCGCCGCGATGTGCTCGGCGTTCGTGGGGTTGCAGGATCGGCCGCTCCCGTTCGCGCTCGCGCTCGCGCTGGTCGAGCAGGAGGAGACCAAAGGGCTGGGGACCGAGCGGGTGCTCGAAGTGCTCAGAGAGCGGGGGCGCACCCTCGCGGGCGCGATCATCGGCGAGCCGACCGGGCTGGATATCGCGATCGCGCAGAAAGGGCTGCTGGTCCTCGAACTGGTCGCCCGCGGCGACGCCTGCCACGCGGCGCACGCCAGGGCGCTCGGAGCGCAGAACGCCGCGCGCGAGCTGGCGCGCGACCTGCTGGCGCTCGAAGCGCTCGACTTTCCGCTCCATGCCGAGCTGGGCCCCACCACGGTCGAGCCGACCCAGCTGCGCGCCGGCACCGCGAGAAACGTCCTCCCGGCGGAGGCGACCGCGCTGCTTGATTGTCGAACCACCCCCGCGGTGTCGCCGCAGGAGATTGCGCTCTGCATCGGCGGCGCGGTCGCCGCGGAAGTGAGAGTGCTTTCCGATCGCCTCCGCCCGCGCGCCACACCGGCCGACTCGCCGCTGCTCGCCGCCGCTCGCGCCGTCCGGCCGGGCGCACGGCTGTATGGGTCGCCGACGCTCTCCGATTGGGCGCTGATCGAGGCGCCCGCGATCAAATGCGGCCCCGGCCTCTCGGAGCGCTCACACCGGGCGGACGAGTTCGTCGAAGAGGGGGAGGTGCTCCTCGGGGCACGCTTCTATTTCGATCTGATCGGGGCGCTGGCGTGAGAACCCCTCGGGAGACGGAACCCTGGGCACGCCAGGCTCCAGCCTGGCGCTTTTCGCAGAAAGGTAGAGTTTCGGCGAGTCGGACCCAAAAACGCCAGGCTGGAGCCTGGCGCGCCCAGGAGGGCTTCCGATGACCCGCCTGTGGGACAAGGGCGTTCCGCTCGACCAGCGCGTACTCCGCTACACCGCGGGCGAGGACCACGCGCTCGATGAAAGGCTGGTCGCCTACGACGTCCGCGCCTCGATCGCTCACGCGGAGATGCTGGCCGAGCAGAACCTTCTGGCCGCCGAAGACCTCGCCGCGATCCGCGCCGGTCTCGAAGCGCTCGCAGCCGAGCACGCCGCGGGAGCGTGGACGATCGACCTCGCAGACGAGGATTGCCACACCGCGCTCGAACGCCGGCTGACCGAGCGGATCGGCGAGGCGGGCGCGCGCATCCACCTCGGACGCTCGCGGAATGACCAGGTGCTCGCCGCCCTCCGCCTCTACCTGCGCGACGCGGTGGCGGATCTCGCCCAAGGCGCGCGCGCGATCGCCTCGGCGCTCGACGATCTCGCGGCTCGGCACCCGGACCAGCCGCTCCCCGGCTACACCCACATGCAGCCGGCGATGCCGAGTTCGGTGACCTTATGGGCCGGCGGTTTCGCGAGCGAGCTTGCCGACGACGCGGAAGGGTTCGAGGCAACGCTCCGCCGGATCGACAAAAACCCGCTCGGCTCGGCCGCCGGCTACGGCGTACCGAAGATTTTAGCCGTCGATCGCGAAGCGACCCGCGCGAAGCTCGGCTTCCGCGAGATCCATGAGCCGGCGACCGCGGTCCAACTCTCGCGCGGCAAGGCCGAGGCGCAGGTGCTGTTCGAGGTCGCCCTGCTGCTCCAAGATTGCGGCCGGCTCGCCGCCGATCTCGTCCTCTTCTCGATGAAAGAGCTCGGTTTCGTGAGCCTGCCGCCCGAGATGACGACCGGCTCCTCGATCATGCCGCAGAAGCGCAACCCGGACGTCTTCGAGCTGATCCGCGCCCGCACCGCCGCGGGGCACAGCGGTCTCCTCGAAGCGCTCGCGATCCCCGCCAAGCTCCCCTCCGGCTACCACCGCGACCTCCAGCTGCTCAAAACCCCCCTCTTCCGCGGCATCGACCTCGCGCTCGAAACCACCGCGATCCTCGCCCACGCCCTCCCGGGCGTCCGCTTCCACCCCGAAAAGATCCACCTCGACCCGGAGCTGTTCGCGGCGGAAGAGGCGTACCGGATGGTGATGGAAGAGGGGATTCCGTTCCGCGAGGCGTACGGCCGGGTGGCGAAGCGGCTGGCGGGGGGATGAAACGTTTGGCTATTCTTCCGCCCGTCAACGGGCGAGGCCACTACCAAGCAGGTAGAAGGCCCTGCACAACGTCCGCGGAAATCGATTTTCTGGCCGAGAAATTCGATTTCGCGAGTGGGAAAATCGAATTCGCGGATCAGAAAGTCGATTTTCTCAGCCGGTAGAACGATTTCGCGGGTGAGGAATTCGAATTCGCGGGCCGGAAAATCGATTTCGCGGATGAGGAAGTCGATTTCGCGGATGGGGAAGTCGATTTCTTCAGCCGGTAGAACGATTTCGCGAACCGGCAAACCGACTTTCTCACCCGGTAGAACGATTTCGCGGACCGAAAAGTCGACTTCGCGGATGGGAAAATCGAATTTCTCAGCCGGAAAATCGATTTCGCGGGCCAGAAAATGGAATTCCGCGACCGTTGCAGCGCAGGTGCCGTCCCCGAAACTATGCGCTCTCGTCGTCCCCCCAGTCCATCTCGTCCTCCATCTCTTCCAGAAAGGGAAGCGGCGCCACCCCCGCCTCGGCCGCCAGCTCGTCGAGGGTCACGAATGAACCGTCGTCGAGCAGTACGTCGCCGCGGACGATGAATCGGAGCCCCCAGCAGAGCGGCTCGGGGTAACCCTCGCCGCCGGTCATCGCGGCGGTTTCTAGAAGCGCCTTGTCGGCCGGGGTGCTTCGCCTCGCGATATGGCGGGCGAGGGCAGGCAAGAGGGGATCTAGGCTCTTAGGATTTCTGGACAAATCAAGCATCGACTCTCGCATTGGATCGAGAGAGCAGTGACAAGCTTCGGCGAGCAGGGCCTGAAGGATATTTTCAGGGTGCTCGACTTGGCCAAGGAGGCTGCGAGTACTCGCGCGACCGAAGGAATAGAACTCGGTAAGGACGAATCTCTCAAGCCAGACGGCGTGCGAATCGGCATCAGTCTTTGTTGCCCAGTCACGCACCAGCTGAATGATCCAGTCGTGAGACAAGCTGCAAGTCCAATCGCGGGCCAATTCGCGAGCCCAATCGCGCGCACGTTTGTGTTTATCGAGTTCATGTAGATTGCGAGCCCAATCGCTAACGGCGTTGCCCGCCCATTTGCGATCCCATTGGCGATCCCAGTCGCGAGCCATGAAGCGCGCCAGGTCACGCGCCCAGTCGCGCGCCCAGTTACGAGACCATTGGCCAGGAACAGGTGCATTCCAGTAGCGGACGAGGTCTCGAGACCAGTCTCGAGACCATTGGCGAGCTAAGTCTCGAGCAAGGTCGCTTTCAATGAGGGGCAACAACGAATAGCGAGCGAGAGCGATCAGCGATTTGAAAGGGCTGCCTGCCGCCGCAGCCGATTGCAGGCGAAGTCCGGCGCGACGTCTATGAGCGGGCCAGAGATGGAGAGCCCCTAATGGAGAATCGATCGGCCAAAGAGGAAAGGAGCCCACGAGGAGCCGCTCTGCGGCGAAACCGGCCCTTGAGAGTTGGCCTGGCTCTCGAAGAGCCCCAACGATTCCCCGGGTTGTAGCCTTAACTGGCACGCTTGTTAAGCTAGCGAATGCTTCGCTAAACATTTCGCACCGCTGCCATCCAAGCCACGTCTGATCCGCAGCATGTGCTTTGAGAGCATTGATAAGTTCCGTTCGTCTTTCCTCTTGCCGAGTGGCAAGCCAAGCGCGCGCACAGAGATCGGTACCGTCCGGCCATGTCGAATCAAAGAGGGGGAGATACAGGCGGATCCATCGATCAAAAAGGCCTTCGGTACCCAGCCGATCGGCAAAGACAGTACCGACAAAAGATACAGCCTTGGACGCAGGTTCACCGTCGCGGAGCAGGTTCAATAGAACCACATCGAGAACCTGTGGGTTCGGTCCATGTATCTGGGCTGCGAGAAGACGTAGGGTCTCCCACCATTCGAAGGCATCAACATGGTCGCGAAAGGCGGCGCTGCGCTTTGCGTCATCGGTGGCGATCGAGGACAGGTGAACGGCTGTCAGGTATTCCTGAAAGCTCAAGTGACCAAAGCTGAGGGTTCCGTCGGATCGATCGATTAGTAGGCCGGCGATTTCGATGAGCCAGGCGAGAAAGCCGTCACGATGGATGTCCGCGCACTCGACGGGGAGAAAGTCGCGCATCTCCTGCCACTTGCGTACGATCGGCGCACGGTTTCCTTTCTTGTAACCTTCGGTTTGCACCCTGAATGCCAGCTCAGCCACCCAACGTTTGCGCTGTTCGACCTCTTCGGGGCAATAGACGAGGTGCCTGGTGAGGGCACCATCCTTCGCTTTGGTTGCTGGCCGTGTATGCAGAAAGGCCTTAACGCACTGTTCGTACAGCTGGTGGCGCCGATCGGGCAAGGGCTCGGACTCCCCGATTAGGAGCATCATTGTCAAGAGGAGAGGCGTCCGTGCAAGGTCGCGAGCCTCGGGTGTATTTCGCAAAGCTTCCGAGAATCGCTGCGCTTCCCGATCCGCATTTTCGGTGGCCGAGAATCGGCGGAAGAATCGACTCGTCATCTTCTGGATGTCGACATCCGCCAGGGGTTGCACCTCCAGAGTTTCGAACTCATCGGCATGGGTGGGCCGCCCTTCGCCGTAAGGCCGGCTTGTAACCACCGCGAGAACAAGCGGATGAGTTTCGAGGAACCCCATCAGCTTGCCGCGGAACTCTTCGCCCAGGGAACCCAGTTCGTCCCAGCCATCGATAATTAGGATCGGACGCTGGCCACCCTTCGCCAGCAAGAGCGGTTCCAGGCGATCCTTCCAGCCCGGTCCCATCTGGCCGCCGATCCAGTTTTCGAGCGCTGCGCGAATCGACCGGTCTTCCCCTTTGCAATAGGGATCCTGCCAACGGTGTGCCACTTCCCGGAGAACTAGCATCAGCGGCAGCGCACGCGGCTCGTCCACCAGCTGTTGAAATGTGTAGCGGGACCAGGTCGTCTTACCTGCGCCCGCGACGCCGCAGAGCGCGAGCGGACGCATGCGATTGATCAGGTCTTTGCCGAGGAGCGGATACCCTCGATCGGTCCGGGTCGGGTCGAAGCCCGCGGCGAAGCGCAGCTCCAAATACATGTCATCGAGACGGGCGGCCTCGGCGGCGTAGACCCCGCCCGGGCGCATCGCGCCGAGCGAGCCGATATCCCAGCGATCGAACAGCTTGTGGAACGAGCGGCGGAATTCCTCGACGAACGCCGAGTCCAACGCGGTTTTTGAAAGGGTCGCGCTTCCGGGCGCCTTGGGCGCTGAAGCCAAAGGCGCATAGCCGTCGGGCAGGTCGAGATGCAGATCGGTCGTAGAGCTAAGGTCGAGTGCAAAACCACCTACTCGAGTTGAGCCCTCTACCCGATGCCAGGGTAGGTAGACGAACCGATAGGCCAGAAGCCGCTCATTTTCAGGGTCTAGGACGATCAACCGCGCCGAAGCGGGTTCGTCTTTGGGCAGCACGTCGGCCGCGAGGCTCAAGCTCCCTGCCGAGAACACGTGCGTGTGCCCCCCGGCCTTCCAATCCCACGTAGCCTTGTCGGTCGCGTGCTGATGCCCGTGGAGAACGAGCTGGGCGCGCGCTTCGCCAGCGAGGGCTTTCAGTTCGGCATACCCTTCGAGGCCGAGTGCGTCGCTCTGGTAGCGGGCGAGCAGAGCTTCGTCGAACGCGCCCTTTTCCAGAAGGTATTTTCTCCACCCCTCCAGATTGTTCTGCGTCGCGCGCTCGGGGTTGTGATGGACGGCGACCACTTTAAGCCAGCTCGCGACATCCCCTCGGCGTAGCGCGTCCAACCCCGCTTGCGTCTGGTCGTGGCTCACCTGCCCCACGTGATCGCCCGGCCGATGCGATTCCTTCTCACACGAGTCGAGCGCCGCCACCACCAAGCGAAAGTCCGGGAAACGGTACAGGCGGGCGCCCCGGCCGAGCGGCTCGGCGACCTCGGCGAGATCCGCTACGCCGTAGAACTCCTTCAGGAAGCTCTCGTAGATATCGAACTTCACTTCGTCCAGCCGACGGCGAAGATTCTCCTCGGTGAGCTTTTCTTGCTCCTCCAGCTCTGCCTCGGCCCTCTTGCACGAGGCCCAGTTCACGTCGTGGTTCCCCGGCACGAAGACGAATTGGCGCGGGCCGATCCCGATCGCGCCCGCAAGCCCGGTGAGGAAATCCCGTCCCTGGTCGAACTCCGAACGCTTTCCGGTTTCTGCCACGTCCCCTGTGACGAAGACGAGGTCGATCCTCTGCTCGGCGAGCCAGGGCAGCTCCGCCTGCAGGGCGAGCTTCTTCTGTTCGCCGGCTATCGCCCGATGAAAACTCTCCCCAAGCTTCTGGCGATCTTCGTCAGGGAACCGGCTGTGCGGGCCAAAATGCAGGTCGGACAAGTGCAGCAATAGGATCGGCGGCATCTCAGTATCCCTTCGGGATCGCGACGACGGAATGTTTGAGGAGAGTCTATGCGAAGGCTCTCGCTCGAACCTACCGACCTGGCTCGTGCCTGGTGATCGACGGCCAGCAGCGCTTGACCTCCCTCTACGCGGTGCTCCGCGGCCAGCCGGTCAAGCGGCAGGACTTTTCGGTCGAGCACATTCAAATCCGTTCGCAATGCTCATTCTTGTTCGATCAGGTGAACACACTCGGAGGCGTCGAGAATCCGCAGCTCCGAGGCCTTGAAGTCCCTTTTGTTGCGGGTGACCAAGATCTGCAGATTGTGGCGGGCCGCTGTGCAGCTTTGGAGCGCGTCCTCGAAGTCCGAAAAGGTTGAGGCGAGCGCACGGTCGACGATCCCCTCGTCCATAGCCGCCACTCCAAGCAGCAACCGCAGTTTGCGTAGATTCGCGACCGCCTGCGGTGCCGGCATCGCCTGCCGCAGAATGTAGAACAGGTTGGCGAAGATCACCGGCGATGTCCAACCTTCGACGCGGCGTTCCTGGAGCAACTGGAAGAGGCGGGCGGCCGCACCGAAGAACGGCTCCCGCGCGAACAACAGATCGAGAATGACGTCGGTATCGACGAAGATCCGGCGGATCACGAGGCCTTCCGGGCCAAGTGGCGAGCCCGCCCCTCGTCGGAGAGATCTAGGTCTTTGCCCGCCAGGATCCCGGCGAGCTCGGCGACCACCCCCGTCGGTCCTGGAGCTGATAGCTCGTCCTGCCCCGCGAGGCCCCGGAAATAAGTCTCGACCATCCGAGAAAGGCTGACCTTTCGGCTCCGTGCGTACACCTTGGCGTATTCGATTGCGTCTTCATCGAGCTTCAGCGTCAGCTTGGCTGCCATGCCCGTCCCTCCGTACGTGCAAAACTATCGGTTCCGTACGTACCAGTCAACCCTAGACGCCTACCGGCTGGTGCTGGAAGAGGGGATTCCGTTTCGCGAGGCGTACGGCCGGGTGGCACAGCGGCTGGCCGGCGGCTGATTGTGCGGCGGCTTCGCAATGAGATCCGCTCGCTATCCGGCGTGTCCGGCCGGATTGCCCGGCGGCAAGCCGCTTCGCGCCGCTCGATTCACCGGGACGGCGCGGCAAGCCCTTTCCCGAGGCCGCAGCCCGCTATCGGCGCCCGCAGCTCCGATCCTGGGACCGCAGCTCCGATCCTGGGACGGATATTCCGGTTCTGGGACCGTCGATCCGATCCTGGGACCGCAATTCCGCTCCCGGGACCGAAAATCCCGTTCCGGGACGGATAGTCCGATCCCGGGACGGCTGTTCCGATCCCGGGACCTATATTCCGGTTCTGGGACGGGAAGCCGCTTCCTGGCGCAGGAAGCCGCTTTCCGCGGCGTATGGCGGCTATCCGAGAGCGAAAGTCGCTTTACGAGCCGGGAAGTCGCTATTGGAGGTGGAAAGCGGTTTGCGGCGGCGCGAAGCGGCTTTTCACCAGCTTCGGCGATTTCTTTAGGTTGACCGTGCTCATGCGCAGCTCTCCGGCATGTTCGGCCAAACGATCTGCAGCCCAAAGTGCGAGCGGCTCTTCAAAGAAGATCGCGAGGAGAACCGAAGAATCGACGACCACGCTATCAATCGCCCCAGAGGTCGTCGTCCGAGCGGAAGCGCGGGGGTGGGTTCTGTGGCGCTTGACGCGCTAGACCGATCCACGAGCGGAAATCGGTGGCGGGGGTTCCACTCCCGAGCGAGCGCTCGAGGGTCTCCGCCACCGCAATCCGAACCGCTTCCGACTTGGTCTTGATCTGCCGGACTCGCATCAGGCGCGAGAGGCGGCGCTCAAACTCCTCGGTCAAATGGATGTTGAGCTGGCTCATCGCAAAAGTATAGCGCGGCGTTATAGGTCCGATACAGAACAAGGGGCGCGAGCCCATTCAACTCAAATCGATTTCCACCTGCCTGATCCGCGGGGTGATCGACTCGCACTACCGTTCGCGCCTATCCTTAAGGCCCGCCGATCCAGGGCGCGCTTGCGCCCACACCCGATCCGAGGAAAGGTGTCTGTCGAGATCATTAGAACAATCCGTTTCACCCTGGCGCTTGCCACCCTTCTCTCGCCCGTCGCCTCGTGGGCCGCCGTCCCCTATCTGGTCGCCGACATCGACCCCCGTTTCGTGAGCGATGGCTCCCACCCCCGCGGATTCGCGGCGGTCGGGGGGCATGCCGTCTTTGTCACGAGCCAAGGGGAGAAGCTCTGGGGAACCGACGGCGCGGTCGGCGACCCGGTGCGGTTGGGGTCCGCCACGTTCCGGGTGCGGTCGGGTCCGGCGGCGGCCGGTGGCCGTGCCTACGCGACCGGTTGCGACGAACAGGGTTGCGGTCTGTTCGGCACGGACGGCACCGCCGCCGGGACGATCCGCTTGGTTCGTTTTCCGTTCGTTCAATTCGCTCCGATGGAGGCGGTCCGGGCGGAAGGGCTGCCACGCACTCTGCTCACTTTCAATGCGGGCAATGGCTTCGTGCTCTGGCGCACCGATGGCACCGGCGCAGGTACGCGAAAAGTCCTCCTGGCGGCCCGCGACCCGCGTGGCCTGGTGGGATTTGGCGGCAGGGTCTGGTTCTTTGCCGATCTACCGAATTCTCCTGGCGCTCTCTTTTCGACCAATGGGCTGGCGGGCGGTACGAAACGGATCGGTCCTTCGATCGAAGGTTCCTCTCTTACCCCCGTGGGAAGTCGGATCGTCTACTTCGCCGGCCGAGAGCTCTGGTCGAGCGACGGAACGCCCGGCGGCACCCTCCGGCTGGCCGCCCTCCCTGAAACGGCCGGACCGCTCGTCGCCGCGGCGAGCCGCGCTTTCTTCTTCACCTCGGATCTCTCCGGAAGTGGGCGTGCCCTGTGGGTCACCGACGGCACTCCCGCCGGCACGCGCCGCCTGCTGGCGATCGATGGAGACTTTCGCAACGGCCTCGTAGCTCTGGGTGCCAAGGTCGCCTTCATCGGTAGCGACAGCCGTGGATTCGAGCTCTGGTCGAGCGATGGGACGACCGGTGGCACCCGGCTGGTCAAGGACATTTGCCCGGGGGGATGCCCCGGAGCCGGCATGCTCGGCATCTCGGCACTCGGGCGCGTCTGGTTCGCGGGCTTCACCCCCGAGCGAGGAGTCGAGACCTGGACCAGCAACCTCACTCCCGGCGGCACCCGCCAACTTCGCGACCTCTGCGCGGGAAGCTGCAGCAGCGCCCCTCAATTCTGGCAGGAAGGGGGCGGCAAGGTCTATTTTCCAGCGATCACCTCCGGTGGTCAGATTGGCCTCTATGCGAGCGACGGGACGCCGGCGAGGACGATATTGCTCGGTGTCGAGCCCTCTACGTCGGATTCCCTTCCGGCGGCGCCGCTGGCTGACGGCAAGCTCGTTTTCACCGGGAAAGATTCCTCGCATGGCGCCGAACCTTGGGTCTCGGACGGCACGGTCGCGGGGACACAGCGGCTCGCCGACCTCGAATTCGGCAACCGGATCGGCTCGAATCCAGGTTCGTTCGCCGCGGCCGGCGGGCGCGCTTATTTCTTCGCCGATGACGGAGTGCACGGGAGCGAGTTCTGGTCCTCGGGAGGTACCCCCGAGGCGACCGAGCTGGTGTTCGATCTCACCCCTGGACTTTTCTCCCCTACCTGGGATCTCTTGTCCGACGAGGCGGGAGGGCGGCTCGTTTTGTTCCTGGCTCAAAGCGGTGCCCGATCGTTCGAGCTGATCGGAAGCGACGGCACAGCGGCCGGCAGCGAGCGCCTGCTGCCCGCGGGGGTGAGAGCCGACGGCCGACGGGTGCGGGCGGGCGATCGGCTGTTTTTCGTGGCGAACGATGCCGCCCATGGCGCCGAGCTTTGGGCGACCGATGGAACCGTCGCCGGGACGATCCGCTTGACCGATCTGGTGCCGCCCAACCCGTTCCGGCCGGAGGGCGCCGGCTTCCCCGCGCTGCTCGCTCTCGGCGACCGCGTGGTCGCAGCCGCTCTCTCACCCCTGGGCGGCGAGGAGCTGTGGATCTCGGACGGCACCCCGGGCGGCACCCAACCGCTCCATCAAGTTCTGCCCTTCTTGGAGGCACCGCTCGGAGCGGCGAAAAGCCCGATCGGTTCGCTCGGCGGTCGATTCTGGTTCGTCGCGGCGGCGCCTGGAGAGGAAACGGCAACGCTCTGGCGGACCGACCTCTCCGGCGCAGGGACCGTGCCGGTCAGCGTTTTGGACCTCTCCCGGACCGACTCGGGGGGCTGGGCGCTCTTCCCGCTGAATGGAAAGATGCTCATCTTCGGCCCGGCACTGTCGCTCGGCACAACCCTCTGGGCGAGCGATGGCACGGCGAGCGGGACGCGAACGATCGGCCCGGCGCCTTTCGGGCGCTTCGTGCCGCCGATCGTCTTTGCCGGCCGGCTCTGGTTTGGTGAGCCGAATTTCGGCAATCTTTGGTCGACCGACGGTACGGCCGCGGGGACCGTGCAAGCGGTCGATGCCGCCGGCATCCCGGTCCAGACGATCGCGCTGGCCGCTGTCGGGGAGCGTCTCGCGATCGCCTCCCGCGACCGGCTTTACGAGAGCGACGGCACCCCCTCCGGGACCTTGGCGATCGACCTTCCCGGCCAGGCGGGTCGCTTTTCTCTCGAAGCGATCGCTTCTGGGGACCGGCTCTACTTCTCCTGGGACGATCTGGTGCACGGCCCGGAACTCTGGGCGCTGCGCCCCGAGTGAACCGCCCCGCACGAGACTTGCCGGAACCGACAGGAGAAACTCATGATCTTTAACCGTCGCTCGATCCTCGCCGCCGCCTGTGCCGCGGCTTTCTCTTTCACCACCAGCGGCTCGGCGCGGGCGCTCACCCCCTATCGGGTCGCAGATGTCGATCCGACCTTCCGCAGCGCCGGCTCGAATCCCGGCGGGTTCGTGCGGGTCGGGTCGCGGGTGCTGTTCCTCGCCCGCACCCCCGGGCTCGGCCTCTGGTCGAGCGATGGGACGGCCGCCGGAAACGTTCGGCTGTTGCGCAACCAATTCTCGATCGACTACCTCACCGCGACCAGCGAGCTCTTGTTCTTCTACGCTTGCGACCCACAGCGCTGCCGGCTCCAGGCGACCGACGGAACGGTGGCCGGCACCCGGGCGCTCGCCGCCCCTTTCTTCAGCCAACAGCCGAGCGCGATCGCCGGGCCGCGGCGGATCTTTTTCGTCCGCTATACAGAGGCCACGGGAAGCGAGCTTTGGACCAGCAACGGAACGCCCGCCGGCACTCGTCTGGTCAAGGATCTGGTGCCCGGCCCGGAGGGTTCGTCGCCCAGCCTTCTGGTCTGGTTTCGCGACCGCCTTTGGTTCTTCGCGCAAAATGCCCTCTGGACGAGCGATGGCAGCGCCGCAGGAACCCGCCGGATCGCCACGGTTGGCGCCCCGGGACGGGTCGGCACGGCCGGCACGCGGCTGCTCTTTTACGCCACCGCTCCGGGCAGTCCGGCGGTCGCCCGCTTCTGGTCGAGCGACGGAACCGCCGCCGGAACCCGCCTCTTGACCGCCGTTCCTGCCCAGGAAACGCCGCTCTTTGATCCGCTCACATCGACCGGTCCGGAGGCCTACTTCTTCGCCCAACTCCGCGATACCGGCGGCAGTTTCTATTTCGAGCTCTGGGCGAGCGACGGTACGCCCGGCCGCACCCGCAAGCTCGCGCGATTTGATGGCGGCGACGTTCTACCGACGCTGATTGCGGCCGGGCCGCGGGTCGGTTTCATCGCTTCCGACGCAGCGCACGGCCAGGAGCTCTGGTCGAGCGACGGCCGACCCGGCGGGACCCGCAGTTTGGATGTCTGTCCGGGGATCTGCCAAGGTGTTTCGGACCTCGGAGTTTCCGACGGTCAACGGATCTGGTTTGCCGGCAGGACCGATCAAGCGGGGGAGGAGCTTTGGCGGAGCGATCTCACCCCTGCGGGCACAAGACTGATCAAAGACCTCGCCCCTGGCCCTCTTGGAGCGCGTCCCCGGGCGTTTCTCCTAGGAGGAGGAAGGGCCTTCTTCTCGGCCCGGTCGGTTTCGCGGCTGGAAGAGCTTTGGGTGAGCGACGGCACAGCCAACGGCACGCGGCGGTTGGCGCAGCAGGCCGAGGAAGGCCTCCCCTTCGGTCTCGGCGCGATCCTCGGAACGCGGGCGTTCTTTTCGCGCAACGACATCGTCCACGGTATCGAGCCCTGGGTCTCGGACGGCACGGTCGCCGGAACCACGATCCTCGCCGACCTCGACCCGAATCAGGATGGCGGCTCGTTTCCGAAGGATCTCCGGGCCGGGGCGGGTCGCTGTTTCTTTTTCGCCAACTCCCGCTACCCCGAGATCGATCTCTGGTCGTCAGACGGAACCGAAGCCGGTACCGTGTTCGCACACCGGTTCGATGGCGCCCGTTTCTCCTCCTCGTTTCGGATCGGCTCAGCCGACCTGGGCTCGCGCATCGCCCTGGTCGACACACAGTTCCCTGGTCTGTCCGAGATCTGGATCAGCGATGGCACCGAGGGCGGCACATTCCGCGCCCATTCCGATGACTTGCGCCCAACCGGGCGTTTCCGTGCGGCCGGTAGCAGGCTCTTCTTTGAAGCGTCGGACACCGAGCACGGCCTCGAGCTTTGGACCACCGACGGCACCCCCGCCGGCACGTTGCGCCTCTCCGACTTCACGAACCAGAGCCCGTTTCCGAATGAATCGACCGAACTGGCTCCGTTCCGTGTCCTCGGTAACCGCCTCTCATTCCTCGCCGCCGATGCCTTCGGCCGTTTCGAACCTTGGGTCTCAGACGGCACGATCGGCGGCACCCGCCGCTTGGCCGAGGTCTATCCCGCGCTGGTGGCGCCGTTCTTCGAGCTCTCGAGCGAGATCGTGCCGTTGGGCAACCGCTACTTTTTCGTCTCGGGTGAAGGGTCCGAGGTCGGGACCCAGCCCGCGCTCTGGGTCACCGACCTCACGGCGACCGGTACCCGAAAAATCGCTGCGCTCGTCGATTCGCGCGGCGAACGCGCGAGTGAAACGGGTCTGTACTCCGTCGGCGGCCGGGTCATTCTTTTTTACCGCGGCGGGTTCGATGCGGGCTTCTGGTCGAGCGATGGCACCGACTTTACGCTCGGTGCGGTCGGTGCCGCCGGCCTCGCGTTCGAGTCGATCGGTCCGCTCTCGCCAGTTCTTTGGGGGAACCGTCTCGTCTACCGCGGAACGGACAGCTACCTCTACACGACCGACGGCAGCGCCCCCGGCACCATGCGACTCTTCGGAGCGAACGGGCAGCCCATATTCGTCCCGTCCGCGTTTGCCCTCCTCGGCGGTCGACTCGCCTACGCTACTTTCGAGGGCATTTGGGAGATCGACGGCACTCCCACGGGCGCCGTGCGCCTCCTCAAACCGCGAACCACCCTCGAGGGTACGGAATTTCTCCCCGTGGCCGAGCGCATCTTCTTCCCCTGGTACGAAGCGACTACCGGCACGGAGATCTGGGCGCTACGGCCGTAGCGCCGATCCCCGCAGATGGAAAGAGGGCCGGGCGCTTCCAGCTGCCGGCCCTCACGCTATCCTCCCCACCCCATGCGCATCGACACCTTCGCCTCCCACCTCTCCGAACCCGAAGCCACCGAAATCGCCCGCTCCGTTTGGGGCCTCACCGGCACCCTCCATAGGCTGCCCGGCGAGTATGACGACAATTTTCGACTGATCCTGCCCGACGGTTCGGAACGGGTGCTCAAGGTGATGCACCCGGAGCGCGAGGCCTCGTTTGTCGATCTTCAAGCTGCGGCTCTGGCGCACATCGAGCGGACGAACCCGGCGCTCGACCTGCCGCGCGTGGTACCTACTTCGACGGGCGCGAATTGGACCCAGGTCGAGGCCGCGGGTGGGGCGCGGCTCGCCTGGATGCTCGGTTGGGTGGCGGGCCGGCCGTTGGCGGAGGTTGGGCGAACTCCCGAATTGCTCATGAGCGTAGGCCGCCTGCTCGGCCGGGCTGGGGTGGCGCTTGCGGATTTCGAGCACGTGGGTCTCGATCGAGAGCTGCGCTGGGATCTGATGCGGGCGAGATGGATTCGCGAGCGGCTGGAGGAATTCGAGGACCTGGCGCGCCGGGCGCTGGTCGAGCGGACGATCGCTCGCTTCGATGCCGAGGCGGCTCCGGTGCTTAGCCTGCTACCGAAGGTCGCGATCCATGGCGACGCGAACGACTGGAACGTCCTGGTGCGCGGCGGGCGGGGGCGGGCGCCGGAGGCGGTCTCTCTGATCGATTTCGGCGACATGGTGCGCTCGCCGCGGATCTGCGATCTGGCGATTGGCGCGGCCTATGCGATGTTCGATGCTCCAGACCCGCTCGCGGCCCTGGCGCAGGTGGCGGCGGGGTACGCGCAAGTGGCACCGCCGACGGAATCCGAGGTCGAGATTCTCGCGCCGCTCGTCGCGATGCGGCTCGCGGTCTCGGTCACCAACGCTGCGATCCGCCGCGCGCTCGCTCCGGACGACGCTTACGTTTCGGTGAGTGAGGCCCCCGCGTGGGCGACACTCGAAGCGCTCGAGCGCCTGCCGCCGCGGTTGGTCTGCGCGACCCTCCGCCACGCGTGCGGGTTTACTCCGCTCCCGGCGGTCGGACGGCCGAGAGAGGTACCCGCGCCGATCCTTGCACCGCCCCTGCTCGATCACCTGGCGCGGGTTCGCCCGCTCGATCTTTCGGTCGGGAGCCTGCTGCTCGGCGCCGACCCGGGGAATCTCGAACCCGCCGGGCTTTGTGCGCTGATCGAACGGGAACTCGGGGCGGGGGACGCGGCGGAGTTGGGTTTCGGGATCTACGGCGAGGCGCGTCTGCTCGGTCCGATTCCGCCCGAGCCGGGTGAGGAGCCCGCGACGATCCAGCTCGGTGCGGAGCTTTTCCTGCCTGCGGGGAGCGTGATCTACGCGCCGTTCGTGGGGGTGGTGGCCGAGATTTTGGCGACGGCGGGGAGGGCTCGGGCGCTGATCGCGCACACAGAGGGAGAGAGCTTCCACACCCTCTGGCTCGGCCTCGACACAGGCTCCCTCCCCGTCGTCGGCACCGCTCTCGAACGGGGCGCGCCGATCGGCCGGGTGGCCACGCCGGAGGGCAACGGCGGCTGGCCTCCGCACGTCCGTCTCCAACTTCTGGTGGACGACCTCGGCCTCGGCGCGCGTTTTCCGACCGCGGCTCGCCCGAGCGAGCGGGCGGTCTGGCAGGCGTTCTCGCCCGATCCGACGGCGCTGCTCGGCGTGCCCACCGAGCGCCTTCCGGCGCCTCGCTCAAGCTTCGACGAGATCCTCGCCGCGCGCCGCACTCGGATCGGGCGGAACCTTTCGCTCTCCTACCGTCGGCCGCTCGAAATCGTGCGCGGGTTCCGCCAGCATCTGTTCGATGCGAACGGCCGCGCCTATCTGGATGTCTACAACAACGTCGCCCACGTGGGGCACCAGCACCCGCGGGTGGTCGCGGCGATCCGCGCCCAGGTGGGACTGCTCAACACGAACACCCGCTATCTGCATCCGAACCTGGTGCGCTATGCCGAGCGCCTGACCGCGAAGATGCCGGCATCGCTCTCGGTGGTCTACGTGGTCAACTCGGCGAGCGAAGCGAACGAGCTGGCGCTCCGGCTCGCCCGGGTCGCCACGGGAGGACGCGATCTGATCGTGCTCGAAGCGGCCTACCACGGCCACACCACAAGCCTGATCGACGCGAGCCCCTACAAACACGACGGACCGGGGGGCGCGGGGCCGCCCGATTGGGTGCATACCGCGCCGATTCCAGACGACTACCGCGGCGCCTGGAAACGCGGCAACCCACAGGCAGGCGAGAACTTCGCGCAGCCGGTCGGCCAAATCGCGGCGCGGCTCGCGCGGGAGGGGAAGCGCGCGACGTTTCTGGCCGAGTCTCTGCCGAGCGTCGGCGGGCAGATCGTGCCCCCCCCGGGCTATCTCGCCGCCGTCTACCGCGCGATGAGGAGCCACGGCGGCTTGGTGATCGCGGACGAGGTGCAGACCGGTTTCGGTCGGCTGGGGCATGCGTTCTGGGGTTTCGAGCTCTTAGGGGTGGTGCCCGACATCGTGGTGCTCGGCAAGCCGATCGGCAACGGCCATCCGCTCGGCGCGGTGGTGACCACGCCGGAGATCGCCGCGGCATTCGACAACGGCATGGAGTTCTTCTCCACCTTCGGCGGCAACCCCGTCTCCTCCGCCGCCGGCCTTGCGGTGTTCGACGTAGTGGAAGACGAAGGGCTACAGGAAAACGCCCGCCGCCTGGGCGATCGCCTGCTCACAGACCTACGCGCGCTCACCTCCCGCCACGAGATCGCCGGAGACGCCCGCGGCGTCGGCCTGTTCTTAGGGCTCGAACTGGTCCGCGACCGCGAGACACTCGAACCCGCGGCGGCCGAGGCCGCCTACGCCGTCGACCGCCTCCGCGACCTCGGCATCCTCGCCGGCACCGACGGCCCACACCACAACGTGATCAAGCTTCGCCCCGGAATGATCTTTGAAGATGCGGACGCGGACCGGCTGATCGCGGGGTTGGATCGGGTGTTGGGGGAAGTCGCGTTAGGATACTGAGACTCTGCGCTGGAGCAGACCTTCGACAGGAGAGCCTCATGAAGAAACGCAAGATTCAGCTCAACCGCGAAACCCTGCGCAATTTGGGCGAGCACCGCGCCACGTATGCGGCCGGTGGAACGCAGGCCTCCTGCGAGCGGGCTTGCGCGTCGGCCGAGAGCGATTGCCGGTGGACCTGCGGCGCCTATTCGGACTGCTATCCCACCGTTTGCTACTGCAATTCCGGCGTGGCCTCCGACTGCACCTGCTAGAGGCAAGCTCAGGCCGAGAGCTAGAGTTGAGAGCCTAGGATCCCCGCCCGCCAGGTCTTCTTGGCGGGCGGGCCGACTGATTGTGCTGAGTAGGAGACCGGCAGGGAGTCTTCGCAACATGGTTCTCTTCCGGGGGCTGCTACGCCCTTCGGCGCGGACCTCGGTCACCCCGCCCGCGGTTTCAAAGCGTGTCGAGTCCTCCACCCGCGGCCCAGGCCGCCACGAACAGAGCGAACCGAAGCAGCCAGGGCCACCAGGCGAGTTCGGCACCCGCGATCACCCGCGGGCCGACGACCAGGAAGCAGTAGCTCGCTGTGAGAGTGCCCAGAGCGAAGAAGATGAAAGACGGCAGCTCGGAGAGCTCTCGGCCGCCCAACCAGAGGTCGATCTCGATCCCGATCGAATGCCTGAAGACTTGTTCGCCCATCACAGTGAACGGCAGGGCCAACACGCGGCGCAACCCGTTCGGCAGTGGGGGGCCGGGCCAGCCGCGCCAGGGTTCGGGGGCCGACGTCTTGTTCCGGCGAGCCCGGGCGACGCGGACCTGGTGGACTACAAAGTTGGTGAGCGGCGCGAAGACCGAAAGGACGAAGATCAGCGGCCCGAGCATGAACATGCGGCGGAAGATCGACTGGTCGAGGTCGACGTCTCCCGGACCGCGACTGACGAAGACGATCAGAAACGCGATCAGGACCGCCCAGCCGACCGGAGACGGCCGGCCGTTTGGCCCGAACGCGGCGGCGGGATCGAGCCAAGGGGCGACGAACGATTCGAACCCGAGGAGGGCGGCGAGCAGGTAATCTTCGGGCTGGAACACCCGCGTGGCCTTCTGGAGAAGCGAGAACCGCCGACCGGCGAGGGCGTTTGGGGTGGCCACGGAGGGGGATTGTCGCCGATTCGTCGCCCCCCGGCGACTGTGCCACCCATCCCTCCTCCATCCCTGCCTCCGCGCAGCCGCCGCGAGATCCGTAAACCGTCGGTCACCGCATCGCTCCGGCTCCCGCCTCAGAGAACCGGCTTTTGTGGCAGAGTCGCCCTCCGGTATGTATGACGAGTTCTACGGCTTTTCCGAGCCACCATTCAACCTGACCCCCGATCCGCGGTTCCTGTTCTTCTCGGATCGCCACCGGGAGGCGTACAACCACGTCCTGTTCGGCCTCCAAGAGCGCAAAGGGTTCATCCAGCTGACCGGAGAGGTGGGCGCGGGCAAGACCACGATCTGCCGCGCGCTGCTCGAACAGTTGGGACCGCGCTACAAGACGGCGCTGGTGTTGAACCCGATGCTCACCTCGGCGCAGCTGATCCGCACCATCCTGATCGAGTTCGGCCTGCCGCACCACTCCCGGATCGACCGGGTGACCGCGCTCGAAACGCTCAATCGCTTCCTGCTCGAACAGCTCGAAGCGGGCAACGACGTGGTTCTGGTGATCGACGAGGCGCAAGATCTCGACGCCGAGGTGCTCGAACAGGTGCGCCTGTTATCGAACTTAGAGACCGACCAGCGGAAGCTCCTCCAGATCATCCTGATCGGCCAGCCGGAGTTGCGCGACAAACTGAACGACCGCCGCCTGCGCCAACTGCGGCAGCGGATCACCGTCCGCTACCACCTGGCCCCACTGGATCTCGCCGAGACCGAGCTGTACGTCCAGCACCGGCTCCAGGTGGCGGGGGCGAACGGCCGGCCAACCTTCACCCGCTGGGCGATCCGGCGCATCCACCATTACGCCGGAGGCGTACCCCGCCTGATCAACGCGGTGTGCGACAAGGCGCTGCTCTGCGGCTTCGTGCTCGGCGCCGACGAGCTTCGATTCCGCCACGTCGGGCGGGCGATCCGCGAGCTCGAAGGGGAAGCCAGATGAGTCTGATCGACGAGGCGCTCAAGCGCGCCCGCCACGAAGCCTCGCGCCAAGAAGCGGTCAAACGCGACGCCGCGCGCCACGACGGGCCACGCCCGCTCCCCCGGCTCTACGCCGAGCGGAAAAGCTCCCGCGCGCCGCTCTGGGCGGGGATCTCGACGGGGGCCGCAGTGGCGCTTTTGGGAGTGGTGGCCTGGCTGCTCTGGGGGCGACCGATCGCACCGCCTGCGGCGCCTGTTCCGCCCACAAAGCCTGCGGTGGCCGAAACGATCGCCACTCCGGAAGTGAGACCGGCGGCAGGAGCTGCCGCCGCGACCGTTCCCGCCGCACCACCAGCCGCCCCCCCCCTGAACCCTGCACCCCGAGTGGATGACGCACCCGTGGCGCTGGTGGCTCCGCCACCCGCAGCGCCACCTGCACCGACCTCGGCGCCTCGGTCCCCAGCACCCCTCCCGGCAGCAACCGCCATCGCCCCATCCGCGCCCCAGACCTACGTTCGCGAGGTCAGCCTCCCGGGCGGCGGCCCCCGCCTCCGGCTCGCCGGCATCGCCTACTCGACCGAAGCGCCGATCGCCCTGATCAACGGCGCCGCCCTTGGCCGCGGCGAAGTGGTCGAAGGATACGTCGTGCGCCGCATCGACGCCGCGGAAGTCGAGCTCGAAGGGCCGGCGGGGCGGGTGGTGTTGCGGTTGAAGTAGGGCGCACGGTCGCAAGCCCGGCGTCCATATCTGGTATTTTTGAACGGCACACGGAGGTTGGATCTCGTGAGAAACGCTTGCGCTTCCCTAGTTTTGAATCTGGCGCTCGCTCTGCCGCCCGCCGCCGCGGCAGCCGACGACGGCGACCTCGCAAAACTGGCCTGGCTGGGCGGCTGCTGGAAGAGCGAAAGCGGTGAGCCCGGTTCGGGCGAATACTGGATGCCGCTCGCGGGCGGCACTCTGATCGGCGTCAGCCGCACCATCAAGGATGGCAAGACGGTCGCGTTCGAGTTTCTCCAGATCCGTGCCGACTCGGACGGCAAGCTCGCGTACTTTGCCCAGCCTTCGGGGCAGAGCCCGGCATCGTTTCCCCTCCTCCGCATCAGCGACACCGAGGCCGTGTTCGAAGATTTGCAACACGATTTCCCGCAGCGAATCGTCTACCGCCTCGAAGGAAAGAGCCGGCTCGCCGCCCGCATCGAGGGGACCGCGAACGGCAAGCTCCGGGTGATCGAGTTCCCGATGAACCGGGTGAGCTGCGAAGCGGCGGGCGGCGGCCCGGACAACTAGCCGAGGCGGACCCGCTTCCGGCGGCCGAGCGCAGCCAGCCCCCCCACCGCCAGCAGCGCCCCCAGCAGGCCGAGCCCCAAGGGGCCGAGCGCCGGCACGTCGATCACCCGCCGCGAGATCTCGACGGCATAGTCCTCGACCTCTCCCGCCCCTTCGCCCGCCGGTCCGCCGGAGTCGTTGACGCCGTTCGACGAGACGCGGAAGCGCGCGTAGGAGAGACCGCTCGGCGCCGAACAGGGCACCGAGATCGTCAGTATGTTGAGCCCCGGCGTAAGGACCAGGCTCGTGGCGATCCGCTCATTGAAATCGAGCGGCACGAAATCGTTGAAATCGCCGTCTCGATTCCAATCGATCCAGGCGTCAAGGCGCATCGTGGCACTGGCGACGATCCGGAGGTCGGCGGGTTCGCAGGCGATGAGAGGAGGAATCGTCACTCCGTCCTCGTCGTCGCCCGCGACGGCGCAGGTACCGAACGTCTGTACTCCTGCGGCACCGTCGTCGCCGGTGGCGTCGAGGGGCGTCCGGGCGCTCGGCTCGGTATCGGCGCAGGCACCGAGATAGAGGCCTGAGCCGGCGGCATGGGTCGGCCCGTTCGATGCCGGGTTCGTCCCGTAGCTGTCGGGGGCATCGCCGAGATCGACCTCGCGAAGGTTGACCGCGTAGTCCTCCACCTCGCCGTCGGCCGCCGGGCCGGTCGGCGCCAGGCCGCCGGCGGAACTCAAGCGGAAGCGGGCGAATGTTCCGCCCGACACGGCATCGCACAAAGCCGTGATGGTGAGCGGGGTGATCCCCGCGCCCACCGCCTGATCGACGACGACCGCCTCGCCCGCATCCGCGAAGTCGCCATCTCGATTCCAATCGATCCAGGCGTCAAGCCGGCCGGCCGCGCTCGCCTCGACGAAAATTTGAGACGGCTCGCAGGCGATGAACGCACCGAGCGAGAAGGCGATGCCGTCTTCGTCGTCGTTGTTATTGCAGGTGCCGACCGCTGTGCCGGCCGCCAGGTCATCGCCGGTGCCGTCGAGCGGAGCTTGGGCGTCGCCTTCGGAGTCGACGCAGGGCCCGAGGAAGAGGCCCGGGCTGATCGTGTGGATCGGACCGTTTGCGGCGAAGCTCGTGCCGTAACTGTCCGGCGCATCGCCGAGATCGACCTCGGCGAAGGTGATCGCGTAGTCCTCCACCTCGCCATCGGTCGCCGAACCGGACGGCGAAAGACCTCCGGCCGTGCTGATCCGAAAACGGGCGAACGACGAGCCGGCAACCGTACTGCAAGGCACAGTCACGGCGACGCTGTTCAGCCCCGCCGCCATCGGCTGATTCGTCGCGATCGCCTCGCCGGTGTCGGTGAAGTCGCCGTCCCGATTCCAGTCGATCCAGGCGTCGAGCAGACCGGCCGCGCTCGCCGTGACGCCGACCTGGGTGGCCTGGCAGGCGACGAACGGCGCACCCGAGAAGAGCACACCCTCCTCGTCGTCGCCGGTGTCGCAGGAGCCGAGCGGTACGCCGGAGTCGAGGTCGTCGCCGGTGCCGTCGAGCGGTGCCACGGCGTCGATCTCGGAATCGGCGCAAGAGCCGAGAAGGAGCAGCGAATTCTGCGGATCGAGCACGTGGCGCGCACCGTTGCCGGCCAGCGTCGTGGCATAACTATCGGGCGCATCACCGAAGTCGATTCCGGTGGGGACCCCTTGCGTCGCAGCACAGACCGAGGGTGCGAACAGAACCGCCGACGTGACCAACGCGAAAGCCGCGAGCCCGCTCCCGATTCGAATTTCCGCACAGATGCCCAGTTTGAATCGAGTCATACGGCCCTCCCTGTCTTTTCCGCTCCGAGAGGGTCAAGGATTGCACGAACCTCGACGGGACGCCAATCGGGGCCGCGCGCCAGCCCGAATCAGCTTCGCGGGAAGCCGCGGTTCGTGGTGACCCTTCGCGCCTGCTCCAGGTGGCGTCGGGCGTGGCCGACGACCATTGCGAGGCCATCACCCAGCGGGATGCGCAACCGGCGGGAGACCGGAGAGCCGGTGGTCGAGAAGCCGAGGTCGAGGCCGTCGGCTCGGCGGAGGATCGCCAACAGCTCGACCTCACACTCCAGGAACAGGAGGTGGGCGTTCGGCGGCGAGTTCGGCATGCGGAGTGCCGGCGGGGCGGGTAGAGGAATGCGCACCTTCGGCCCCGTGAGCAGGCGAAAGAACCTGCCGGTCCAGGTTCCCTTCCAAGGCCCTCGGCTGCGCGCTCCGGCCGCGCGCGTGCGCTCGATCGCGCTCGAAAAGCGGGGATGGAAGACCTCGGCCGACTGAGCGAGATGCATGAAGCAGTCGGCCACACCCCAGCGCTTCGGTGCGGGGCGCCAGGCGAGTTGCGCGGTGGTGAGGCCGGCACAGAGCGCCTCGGAGTCCATCGCGATCTGCGCCACTTCGGCGGCCAAACGGGCGAGGTGGAGGTCGGAAGGCAGATCGGTCGGCGGGGTGCTCGGTGGCATCGAAACTCCAGTCGGGGAGCCGCGTTCGGCGCGGCCCTACTGAGGGTCTACGTCTTAAGGGTCGTTCCGGATGGAGGGCGGCCTGCGCACTCCATCGCGCTCTACCAGGGTTGACCCTCGGACGCTCGTCAGCGGAGGATGGCGCTCGATGAGCGCGCTGCCCCCTCTCGAGCCCCTCTCCTTCGACTCCTTGTTCGCCGAAGTTCGCGCCGCTGCCGCCCGGGTGCGAGCGATCGCCCACCGAACGCCCGTTGCGACCTCCCGCACGCTCGACGGACGGCTCGGCGCCCGGGTCTTCTTGAAGTGCGAGAACCTACAGCGGGTCGGCGCGTTCAAGATTCGCGGCGCGTGGAATGCCGTGTCGCAGCTGACGGCCGAGGAACGCGCACGAGGCGTGCTCACCTTCTCGTCCGGCAACCATGCCCAGGGGGTCGCGCTCGCCTGCCGCGAGCTGGGGGTGGCGGCAACCGTGGTCATGCCGAGGAACTCTCCCGCGAGCAAGCGCGAGGCGACGGCGGGTTACGGCGCCGAGATCATCCTCTACGATCCGGATGAGACGGCGCGGGAAGAGCTGGCGGCAAAACTCCAATCGGAGCGTGGGTCGGTGGTCATTCCGCCCTACGACGACCTGCGCATCGTCTGCGGCCAGGCGACCGCGGCGCTCGAGCTGTTCCACGAGCAGCCCGATCTCGAACTGCTGCTCGTCCCGTGCGGCGGCGGCGGGCTCCTTTCCGGCTCGGCGATCGCAGCGCGTGGCGTGGCCCCCGGCTGCCGAGTGATCGGGGTCGAGCCCGAAGTCGCCAACGACGCGACCCTCTCGTTCCGGACCGGTGTCCTCCACACGGTCAAAAACCCGCCGACCCTCGCCGACGGCACGCGCACCCCCTCGCTCGGCAAGCTCACCTTCCCCTTGGTCCGCGAATACGTGGCGGACATGGCGACCGTCTCGGAAGCCGCCATCGCCGAAGCGGTGCGCTTTCTCTTCGCCCGGACCAAGCTGGTGGTCGAGCCCTCGGGAGCGCTCGGGGTCGCGGCGCTGCTCTCGGGAACCGTCAAACCGCAGAGCGGAGCGCGGGTCGGGGTGATCCTCTCAGGGGGCAACGTCGATGGCGAGGTGATGGCGCGGATTCTCTCCGGAGAGCTGTAGGGCCTTAGGTAGGATCGCTACTCTTCCTGCCCACCTTCCTCGGCGATCTTCATCCGAAGAAATCTGACGTCGAGCGCGTCACTCTCCCGGACCGTATTTTTCATGCGGATCAAGAGACCCTTGCCTGCGACCGGCAACTTGATGCCCTCGATCTCGAACTGCTCCATGCCACCTCGCTCCGCCTCGGCGTACGTGATGCCGCAGGCTGCACCGAGCAGATCTACGACGAACTCATCGGCTACTCGAACCACCTTGTAGCGGCTCACCTCATCGTCTGCCAGAAGGGCCGCGGCGTTGTCCGGTAGGGATGCCATCGCCCGCTTGATCGCCTGCAGGTTCTCGACCGAGTCATCGACCAGAAAGTCGATGTCCTTGGTAGCGCGCACGAAGCCGTGGAGGATGACGGCGAAGCCACCGATCAGGAGGTATCGCGCACCCTCCCGGTTGAGGTCAGCGCAAAGCTTCAGGAGATCTTCGAGCTCCGGCGCACGGGAGAACGGGCCATCTGCCTCATCATCCATGTCTCGGCCTCCTCGTGGCTCGCGAACCGGTAGACGCCTCGGGGCACGATGCCGGTGCCGCGCAGACGGTTGACCGTGCGGAGAAGGATCGCCGCGTCGCTCAGAGCATTTTCACCCGGGGGGCGGCGCGAAACCGTTCGAAGGGGGGCTTCGAGGCTATTCGGACGTTCGATCATCTCCTGGATTCTAGTCTATGCAGGTCTCCGAGGCCGCCGGGTGGCTCACCCGGCGGCTCAAGGAGCCTAGGCCGTCTAGAAACTCACCCTAACCCCCAACCGGAACGAGGTCGGCGCGGTGCGCAGCACCGGTTGTTTGTAGCCCGGGTTGGCCGGTGTCGGCGAGGCGTTGTCGGCTTCTTGGAAGCCCCAACGCTGATCGAGCAGGATCGGTCGTTGGGCGTTCAGGGCGTTGAAGATGTCGAGCAGGAAGTTGATCGTCGTCGGTCCGGCTTTGACCGGATAGCCGAAGTGGAGATCGGCCTCGTAGCTCGATGGGGCGCGTCCTTCGCCGCCGCGCTTGGTGAGAAAGAACTCGTAACGTCCGTATGCGTCGGAATAGCCATAGCGGGTGACCGGAGTGCCCGAGCGGTAGTAGGCCGAGGCGCCGAGCTGGAGCTTCCACGGGGTGAGGTAGATCCCGGAGACCTTCAGCTGATGGCGCCGGTCGTTCGACAACGGACCGTTGTTGGTGATCTTGGTCAAGTCGCTGCCGTTGGTGAAGAAGTCGAAGTAGTCGTAGGCCGCCGAGATGTTCGGGTCCGCCCCGACATTGGTGAACGGCGCGTATGTGCCATCGAAGTTGCCATCGAGCTTCGAGTAGAGGTAGGAGGCGAGCGCCTGCCAGTTCTTCGAGAAGCGCTTGGTCACATCGAGCTGGAGGCCTTTGTACTCCCGCTTCGGCTTCGGCGCCGGCAGCGTGCGCGAGTAGTCGAGGGTGAACACCTGGCGGAAGATCCCTTCCCCTGGGTTGCCGATGCAGTAGGTGCCGTCATCGGCGCAGAGGAAGTCCTCGATCACCCGGTCGTATTTGCGGAAGATGAGCTTCGCGCCGAGTGCCAAGTCGGGCATCACCTCGCGCTCGGCCCCGAGCAGCACTTCGGTCAGGTATTGCCCCTTGATGTTCGGATCGGAAGGCTCGGTAAAACCGCCAAGGATGGCCGAATCGGTACCCAAGATCCCCTCGGCCGTGGCGTCCGGCCGGATGTCGGTGGGCGAGAAGTTGATGATCCGCGGCTGGCGTTCGAAAGAGAACGAGCGGATCACCAGGTCCATCGGCAGCTGCTCGTAGTAGCGCCCGTACGAGCCGAACACCTTGCTCCGGTTGTCGGAGGTGGGGTCCCAGACGAATCCGAGACGAGGCGCATAGTCGTCCGCGAGATCGATCTGCTGGGTGCCTTCGGCGTCGATGATCTGCTGCCGATCCCAGCGCACCCCGAGGTTCAGGGTCAGGTTCGACCGCACCGACCACCCGTCCTGCAGGAAGACGGTCGTGTTCTTGTGTTCAGGCGCGGCGGTGAGCTGCGAGAGCGGCGCGTTGGCAACCGTCGCGTTCGGTGTCGTCCAGTAGCGGTGTTGATAGATCGGCCGGTTCGGGTTCAGCGGATTCGAGAAGACATCCACCTGCTGGCCGCCCGATTGGCGGCGGACCACGTCCGCCTTCTGCTTCTCGAACTCGAGCCCGAGCTTCAAGTCGTGCCGACCGAGAAAGCGTGCCACGGTAGCGCCGGCATGGTCGCGTTCGAACTTCTTGTCTTGGATCAGGCCGAAACCGCCGGTCTGGAAGAAGTTGTTCTCGACGTCGCGGAACTGGACTGTATCGCCCGCTGCGGAAGCCGGCCCCACCGAGTTCTTCTCCTCGTGGCGCGCCAGCTGACCGGTGAGCACCCAATCGGAGCCGAGGATGCCCTGGTAGCGTAGCGCGTAGTCCTTACCCCCCAGTTCGATCCGGCCGGTGTAGGTGGCAGGATCGCCGTTCAACGAATGGCTCGAATCGTTGATCGCGCCGGTGTCCTCGCGCGGGTCTTGAAAGAAGCTGCCGATCAGCGACTGGCTCTCGGTGGCCCGGAAGGTCAGCTTCGCCGCGCCGAGCTTGCGGTCGGAATCGGAATCGACCAGCTCCCCGGCGCGCGGTCCGCCGGACGGCAGAGCGCTGGTGATCGTGTTGCTCACCTGGTCGTAAGCGGCGAAAAACCAGAGCTTGTCTTTCTTCAAGAAGCCGCCGATGCCAAGGCCGTAGTCCTTCCGGGTGAAGCCATCCACGGTACCGCCGGTCGAGACGATCGGGTCCGGGCTCGATTGGAGTGAATCGTTGTCGAGGTAGCCGAACAGGTCGCCGTGGAACGTGTTGCCGCCCGATTTGGTGACCACGTTGATCACACCACCGGTCGCGCGGCCGAACTCGGCCTGGTAGCCGCCGGTTTTCACGTCGACCGCCTCGATGAACTCGAAGTTCAACTCCTTGCCCTGGAATCCGTACTCGACCCCCGTGGTGTTGACGCCATCAATGTAGAAGACGTTCTCGGCGCCGGAAGAGCCGTAGACCGTAATCGTGGTTTGCCCCTGATTTTCCGGGTTCGCGTCGGAGGAGACGCCGGGGGTGATCTGGACCACCGACGAATAATTGCGCGCCGTGGGCAGGGTCTGGATCGCCCGCACGTCGAGGCTGGTGCCGAGGCTGGTCGAGGTGGTGTCGATGACCGGCGCTTCGCCGGTGACCGTGATCTCGTCGGACGCGGTCACCCGCAGGCCCAAATCGAGAGTCGTCCCCTGGTCGAGGCGGACCGCGACACCCTCGCGGGCCTCGGGCGCGAAACCCTGGAGCGTCGCCGTCACGGTATAGCTGCCCGGCGGCAGGAGATTCAGGCGATAGTCGCCATTGGCGTCGGCGGTCGCCGTGCGGGTGCCCTGAAGGGAGGGGCTGGTCGCTTGAACCGTGGTGCCGGCGAGCGGAGCACCGCTTTCGTCGATCACGCGACCGACGATGGAGCCCGTGGTCTGGGCCGGCAATACCGCCACGCCGAGCAGTGCGATCGCTGCTGCGAGCCCAAGGGAACGAAGGAACGTCATGGCCGATCTCTCCTCTTCTAGAAACGGGACCGCGCGAAAGATGCCCTGGCGCGGCGACCTCAAAAACGGGGACGGTGACAAGTTGGTGACAAGCTATTACAAATAGTGTGGAGTCGGCTACCTCAATGATCATTCCTCGACCCCGTTGGCGCGTCCCTCTGGCGCCCGAACCGCTCGATGACGCCGCGGTCGTCGGCAACTGGGTCTGGGAACGCATTCCACGCCTGCCCCCGCTTCTGCTTTCCGACGGCTCCGGGCCGGCGACCTGGAAGACCGCGGTGCGGGTCTGCCGCGACCGGTTCGGCCTCGCCGTCCGTTTCGATTGCGCGGATCGGTTTGCTTGGGGAACCCACACCGAACGAGACGATCCGCTCTGGCAGGAAGAAGTTGTGGAGCTGTTTCTCGGCATCGGGCAGGCCGATCCGCGCCACTATTTCGAATTCGAGATCGGCCCGCGCGGCGTCCTGTTCGATGCCCGGGTGGCCAACCCGACCTCGAAGCGTGCGGACCTCTCGGTCGATACCTCTTGGACCTGTCCGGGAATTCGCTGGGGTGCCGGGGCGACGGAGACGCTTCTCGCGACCGGCCTACCGGAAGACTGGTGGGCGGTTCTGGTTCTGCCGTGGGCATCGCTCTCCGCTTCGGAGCTTCCGGACATTCTGCGCGCGAACTTCTATCGGATCGAGCGCCCTACCGGCGGCGCACCCGAATTCTCCGCTTGGTCGCCGACGCTCGCCGATCCGCCCGACTTTCACCAACCGGCGAGATTCGGTTTCTTGTCCCTCGGCGGCCGGATCGCGTAGACGAAGTCGTTTTTTGCGGCGAACACCTGTTCCACTTCGCCGTTCAGGCGCTCCGCCCAGCGGGAGAGGTCCGCATCGGTGAGGTGTACCTTGCGGTTGCCCGTATGAATCACCATGTGGGTGATCCCGAGCTGGCGCAGCCTTTCGAGATCCGCCGCGCCGGGTACGCTTCGTAGCCGGGCGGCCAGCTCTCGGTGAATCGGCGGATCGTAGCCTGAAAAGCCGTTCGCGAGCGGCTTCCAATGGGCTGTCGAGTAATACATGTACGAGGTCTCGACCGGGCTCGCGAACATCGGGATCTCGGCGACCGCCAAGACTTCGGGCCGGTTCGCGAGCCATCCGTAGACCGGTGGAAACTCAGCTTCCTTGAGCACCCGCATCCAGCGAACCGGGTGCGGCCCCAGCTCGAAGCAGGCGACCGCCGCGAGCGCCGCGCCGAACGTCCACAACGCCATCCGCCGCCTCTTCGGGCTCGCGATCGCCGCGGAGATTCGCCCCGCCACGGCATCGACCCCGCGCGCGGCAAAGGCGCTGAACGCAAGAACCACGAATAAACCGAACCGGGCGGAGACCCGCATGCCGGAGAGCCCCGGCAGCAGGCGCATCGCCGGAACGTAGAACGCGGGAAGAGACAGGAGGAGCGAAAGCCCCCCCCCGAGCGCCAGGCCGAGCCACCAATCGGCGGTTCGGGGTTCGAGCCGGGAACGATCGAGCAACGGATGTGCGCCGGCGCGGGCTCTCACCCAGAGCCCGCCGCCGAGCCCCGCCGCCGCGATCAGACCGAGCCCCCACCAGACCCCCTCCGAGGGAAGCGGACCGCGCCCTGGGCCGCGATGGGTGAGCAGATCGCCGATCGCAAGGCTCACGATCGCCGCGAGGAGGGACCCCGCCGCGAACCAAGCCGCCGTCTTTCGCTCTTTCCACCAAGGGAGCGCCGCGCCCCTTCGACCGCGCACCGCGAAGAGCGCGGCGAGCCCGAACCCGAGGGCCAGGAAGCCCGGGAAGAGCGCGTTCTCGCTCCGGGTGAGCGCCCCTTCGAGACCCGGCGCCCGAACGCGAAGGGCGTGTTTCACCCCACCGTCGAAATAGGT
Source organism: Holophagales bacterium (assembly GCA_031404815.1). Classification (GTDB taxonomy): domain Bacteria; phylum Acidobacteriota; class Thermoanaerobaculia; order Multivoradales; family UBA5704; genus DASYKS01. The sequence goes on from JANNIH010000054.1 coordinate 96,246, forward strand.
GGCTCCCATCGCAGGAGAGAGATAGCTCGAAAACGCGCCGCCGAACGTCGCGATCTCCGTCACATTCCGTTCGAGCTTGTGGGCGCGGGAAAAGCGCACGTAGGGAACGAAGATCGCGCTGAGGAGGAAGAGCGCTACGCATGCCGTCGTGCCCAAAACGCGAAGCGAGGGTCGAGCGAGCAGCTCGCGCCGCTCCGGGCCGCTCCGGGCGAGGCGCACGAGCAGGAGCGCCGCGAGCGGCACGTGGATCATGTAGGCGAGATAGGCGCCGCCGGTGATGTGCAGGAGGTAGAACAAGAGGAACCACCCCGCCCGCCGCGGCGTCCGTTCGGCGAGCAGCCGATCGAAGCTCCAGAGGGTGAGCGGCAGCCACTGCATCAGCAGCACTTGAAGATGCGAAAGCTGACTCCAACGGTACGGGCAAAACGCGAACAGCGCGCCGCCCAAGAACGCCGCGGGGCGCGAGCATCCCGCCTGCCGGAGCACCCAGGCGGTCGAAGCCCCGGTGAGCACGAACGAACTCCAGAGCAGACAGTTGTAGCCGGAAATCGCGCTCGGGATGAGCGGCCGGAGGAGGAACAGCTGGAGCGCCGGACCGAGCAGGTGATCGGAAAGGGTGAGCGCGCCCTTTACGGGGAAGAAGAAGTTGGCGTCCCAGACGTTCGGCAATCCGAGCCCGATCTGGTGCATGCCCCACTTCAAGAAATAGAGATTGAGGATCGGGTCGCCCGGGCCGGGCGCGATATGGTCGGAAAAGACCCGCCAGATCGGGCGCAGGAACAGCGTCGCGAGCAGTGCGTAGGTCGCGACGCCGAGGGCTCCGGTCGTAAGTCGGCGAAGTTTCTCCACGGCGCGCGCAATCTTACCTTGCGCCCCCTTGCACCCCTCCCTACTCCGGTTGAGCCCTTCGCCTGCGCTATCCTCGATCGCCATGATTCGCGCCCCGGCTCCCCCGCTCCGATCGACGTTGCGCGAGCGTGCGCTTCTTGCGGCCTGCTTTCTCGTCGGCCTCGGGATCTCGATCGCGATGCTGGTGCGCAGCCAGGTGGGAGGCGATCAGCTCAACCTGCTCGCCCGCGGCTGGCTCCTCGCGGTCGATCAGGTCTTCATTCCATATGGCAACCCGCTGTCGAGCGGCGGCAACGCGCCCGGGGGGGTCACCACGCTGCTCGTCGCCCTGCCGCTCTGGGTTTGGCACGACCACCGGGCGCCGACCGTCCTGATTCTGCTGCTTCACATCGCGGCCTACGCTCTGCTCGACCGGATCGTTCGTTCCGACCTGGGCGCGCATGCCCGGCTGCCTTTTGCCCTGCTCTATTGGCTCAACCCCTGGCGGCTCTACCACTCGGCGTTCCTGTGGAACCCCAACTACCTGTTCTTCTTCGGCGCGCTCCAGCTCTGGGCGATCCGGCGCCAACGCCTACGGCCCGAGTTCCTTGCCTCGGCGGTGCTCGCGCTCTCGATCGGCCTGGCGTTTCAGATCCACCCTTCGGCGCTCCTGCTGCTCGGTTCGGCCGGACTGCTCTGGCTGCGCCACTCGTTCCGCCTGCACTGGCCGGGCGCGCTGGTCGGTGCGGTGATCGCCGCCCTGCCGCTCGTCCCCTGGGTACTCGCGCTCGGGAGCCATCCGGAGATCTCGGCGGCGAACCAGGGGTTTCTGTTCCGCGGCCTGATCTACCTCTTCCCGCTCCTGCGCGGGCTGCTCTATTGGTTGCGCCACGCCAGCCTGTCGGTCGGAGGCAAGATGGCGGTGTTCGACTTCACCCCCGATTTCGGTGCCCACGACGCTTGGGCTTCGCCGCTCGCAAAAACACTGGTGGCACTCGGTGCGGTGACGATTCTCGCCACGCTGATCGCGAACCTCGGGTTGGGCAAGAAGATCGTCCGCCGCGGTTGGCTCCGGCCCCTGCCGCCGGAAGTGAACCGCAGAAGCGGGCGCCGTTTTCTCGAAGAGTACGCGGTCTGGACCTTCCTGGCCGCCGTCATCATCTACTGCGGCGCGCCCACCACGATCATGAACTGGCAGGGGCTGGTCATCTTGCACGCCGCGGTCCTGCCGCCGCTCCTCTGGGTGAACGCGCTCCTGCGCACCCGCCACGCGACGCGAACCCGCCAGGCGCTCCTTCTAGCGGCTCCCCTCGCCGTGCTCCTCTTGGTCGCCCAGACCTTCGGTGCCACCCACTACCGCTGTGGCGGGCGCAAGGGTTTGAATCTCGCGCTGCGCTCCGACCATCCGATGCTCCATGACCTCAACATCGTGGATCTTTGCCCGCTGCCGCTCGACCAGGCCGGCGGCTGGTGGCCAGATGTCCTCCCGGAAGCCAGGGAAAAGGCACTCCCCTAGTGTAGTGCGCCCGCTAAACGCCAAAAAGGCCGCCGGAGACCGGCGACCTTGAACTTGAAGTTGGTTGCGGGGGCAGGATTTGAACCTGCGACCTTTGGGTTATGAGCCCAACGAGCTACCTGGCTGCTCCACCCCGCGTCAGTGCCCCTGTCTCCAGGGGAGCGGCAGTGTCTCATAACCGGCGCGCGGTGTCAAAGATTCCTTTTGGCTCGTTTTCGTCTGAGCCCCTTCGCCTACTCCCCTTAGAGCGAAGAACTACTTCTTCGCCTTCCAGTCGGCGACCAGTTTTTCAAGAGCTGTGACCTGGTCTGCCGCCGGTGGCGATGTCGCCGTCTTCGCCGCTGCAATCGCCTTTTCGCCGACCCGAATGGCGTCCTTCGTCCGCCCCTGCTTGGCGTAGAGGTTGGCCTCCGAGCGCTGGTTGTAGAAGTTGGCATCCAGAAGGATCGAAGCGTCGAGCCACTTCTCGGCCTTGTCGAGACAATCGTTGTCGATGCACCAGTTCGCCCCTTGGTACAGGGTTTGCCAGCGTTGCTTGGCGGCGACCTGACCGATGGTGTCGACCTCGATCTTGAAGGGCACGGTCAGCTTCTCCCAACGCAGCTTCACCACGGCTGAGGAGTCGGTCAGGTCTTCGAAGTAAAACTCCAAGCGCTCCTTGACGTGATCAACCACCATCGGAGAGATGGTTGCGCGCAACGCATCGTGTTCCGGCTTGTAGTCGAACGCGCCCCAAGCATCGGCATCCTTCGACAGGATCAGCGTCCATTCCTTCTCGGTCGGAATCGTCTGAAGGCCGTACGTTCCGGCGGCGAGCTCCTTACCTTCGACCTTGACCGCGGTCGAGAAGGTGATCGTCGTGTTCTCGTTCGCACCGGTGCGCCACACTTCGCCGTAGGGAACGAGTTCGCCCCAGACCTTCCGACCTTTGACGCCCGGACGGCTGTAGCGAATAGTCACCTCGGTCAGGCCAATCGTCTGAGTGACGCTCGCGCCGGGCGAAGGACGCGGTACGAATAGCTGCGGGGCCTGGGCATTTGCGGCGGCAGCCGCGAAACCGAGTCCCGTGAGCACGAGGGCTCGGAGGGCTGATCTCTTCATGTGTCGTCTCCATTTTCGGGCGCGATCTATCGAACCCGGGCGTTCAAAGTCCTCATGAGCGGCGCCCGACCCAGATTGGACCGAAGGCGGGGCAACCGAGGAAACACATCGTGGCGAGCGGGAGTGTAGCGCACAGCGAAAGACGATCCGACCCCGTCGCCTAAGCGATCCGGCCGAAAACCTCCGCAACCTGCTCCCAGCCCACGCGCATCAGAAAGTTCGTATTGCGACCGTAGGACTTGATTCCCAAGATGTAGAAGTTGGGCTCTGGATTCACCAGGGTGTCGGCGCCGTGGCTCGTCTGGGTGAGGCAGTCTCCCCCCCCGCCCGCCGCGCCAAGAAGCGCCGCCGAGAGCTTCATCGGTGCGGCGAAGGCATAGCACTCGTGAACCTGGAGCTGACGGTACAGGCGATCATCGGGAACGAAACCGGTGAGCGAAAGGATTCGATCGACGGTGAGGCTCTCGGTCTTGGCCTTCGAACGAAGGGTGACCTCGATCTTCCCGCCGGTTTGCGCCAATGCCTCGATCGCGACGCCGGGCCTTGCTTCGATTGCAGGCGATCCGCCGTTGGCGATCTCGGCGGCTTCGCGAAGCAGCCGGCCCCTCTCGGGAAGCGCGTCGGAGTTGTCGGCGCCACAGGAGTGAAAAGCATTCCGAATCACCCAAATCACTCGCGTTCCAGGCGCGGTCTCTGCCAGCCGGGCGAGGTCGCGCACAGCGGTCTGCGCCGAATGCCCGCCCCCGACCAGCAGGATCGTCTTGCCCGCCCAATCCGCCTCCTGCGCGAAATTCGGTAGCTGTCGGCGGATCTCGCCACCGAGCGCGAGTTCGCCGGGGGCGGGTATGCCGCCGTCCCCGAGCAGGTTCGGGTTCGAATAGGTCCCCGTTGTGTCGATGACGAGCGTCGCAGACTCGACACGCTCACGACCTTCGCCGTCAGAGATCAGCAGCCGGAACGGACGCGCTGCGCGCACCGCCGAGGAGATTTCTTCGTGTTTGAGCAGGCCTTCGCGGCCAACCGCGACGACCCTTGAGGAGAGGCGGAGATTCGGCGCCAGGCTCGCAAGTGCGGCGAGCGGTGCGAGCAATCGGTCGACCAGTTCGTCGCCGGTCGGGCAGTCGTTGCCGTCAGGAACCGGGACACCCACCGCTTCGAGAGCGGAACGCATCCGCGGCGAGACGTTCATCGCCCAGGGGGTAAACAGATGGACGTGCCCCCAGGAGCGGACGTGGCTCGCAACCACCGGGCCGGCCTCGTAGACGGTAAATGGCAGTCCGCATTCCGCCGCTTCGAGCGCGGCCTCGAGGCCGGTCGGCCCAGAGCCGAGGATTGCGATTTGGACCTTGGACATGAGCTTCTCCTCTCGTTCCGATTCGTTGGCATCGAGCCCCGATTCAGGCTCTCTCGCTCTCGAGGAAGCGCGCGAGCTCCGCGCTCTGCGGTCGCTCCAGCCGCTCGCGGCAGGGGCCGCATTCGAACAGCTCGCCGGCCGGGCCTCCCTCGCCGTCGCAGCGGTCGAGGCAGGCGATCTCATCGGCCACCCTCCGCGCCTGGCCCAGCGAATGTGTGACGAGCACCACCGCCCGACTCTTCGCGATCTCGCGGATCCGCTCTTCGATCGCCTCGGTCGAGCGCGGATCGAGCGCTCCGGTCGGTTCGTCGAGCAGCAAGACCCGCGGCTCGACCGCCAATGCTCGCGCCAAGCAGAGCCTCTGCTGTTGACCGACCGAAAGGCTGGTCGCCGGTTCTCGCAGGCGGTCCTTCACCTCGTTCCAGAGCGCCGCCTCACAAAGCGCCCGCTCCAGCCGTTCGGGGAAACTCCGCCGCGATGCGATCCCGGAGTGGCGCAGTCCGAACAATACGTTGTCGGCGATGTCGCCCGGGAAGATGACCGGCTGCTGGAACAACATGCCGACCCGCCGCCGCACCGAGTCACCATCCTGGCGAGCCATCGATTCGCCGAACAACATCACTTCGCCCGTCTGGCGAAGACCCGGCTTCAGCTCGATCATTCGATTCAGGCAGGAGAGGAGGGTGGTCTTGCCAGCCCCCGAAGGGCCGATCAGAGCGAGCACCCGGCCGTCCGGAACGCGCAGATTGATCCCGCGCAGGAGCGGCCGGCCGGAGTATGAAACGCCTAGGTCGAGCGTTTCGAGCGCTGCCGGAACGCGGCGGCCGATCGCAGCTTCCGGAGCCGGGCAGCAGAGCGCGGCTCGAACCATGGGCGCCGCGAGGACAAGATCAACCATGTCTCGCCTCTTCGTGAGCCCGCAAGCGGGCGGGTAGGGCAATCAGACTCAAGGAGGTCACCAGCGCCAACAGCACGAGGGCGGCTCCCCAGAGATGCCGCTCTCCAGCGGGCGAAAAAGCGTCCTGGGCGAGCACGAAGATGTGGTACGGCAGCGCGAGGACCGGGCTCTCCCGCAGACCCTCAGGAATCCCGGCGCCGGAAAACACCGCCGCGGCGAACAGGATCGGGGCGGTCTCGCCGGCCGCGCGGGCGAGTCCAAGGAGCGCACCCGAGAACAGCCCGCCTAGGCTCTGGCGGAGAACCACCGATCGGGCGACCTGGCCGCGCGTGAGGCCGAGGCCATACGCGGTATCTAGATAGCGCCGCGGTAGTGCCTCGATCCGCTCGATCAGCGCAACCGCCTCGGCCGGCAAGATCATCAGGCCCAAGAGGAGGCCGCCGCCCAGCCACGACTTGCCCCATCCGAAGAAATGGACGAAAACCACGAAACCGCCGATTCCGATCAGTACCGACGGGATCGCGTTGGCCGCGTAGAGCGCCGCGAGAGCGCTCCGGCGCAGGCCGGGTCGGGGAAGGTAGATCGTCGCGGCGAGCGCCAACCCGACCGCCAAAGGCAAGCTCGCTGCGAGCGCCGTGCCGATCAGGATCAGAGTGCCAACGACCTCGAACAACACTCCCCCCTCGCTGCCCGAACCCGAGGAAGGGGTGGTGAGAAAGGCGAGGTCGATCGCGGGCAGACCGCGTCCCAAGATCTCGGCCAAAGCGACGGCGAGAACGCCGAAGACCGCGGCGGCGCAAAGCGCAGTAGCCACGAGAAAGCCTCTTGCGAGCCAACTACGCACGAGGCACCCGGCGCAGCGCCAACCAGGAGCCGGCGAAGGAGAGCGCGGCGACCACCGCGAGGAGGAGCAAGCCGAGAGCGAGCAGAGCCCCCCAGTGGATCGGATCGCCATAGGCGAGGAAGGTTTCGGAACCGCCGAGCTTCGAGGTCACCGTCTGCCCGGCGCGGGCCAGTGGTTCGATCGCCAGGAGGTGCTCCGGCCACTGGTTGTCCTGACGGCCGATCACCAGGAACACCGCGATGGTCTCACCGAGCGCGCGGCCGACCCCGAGGAGGAGTGCGGAGGCAAGGCCGGGTAGGGCGGCGGGAACGACCACCCGAACGATCGATTCGGCTCTTCCGAGCCCGAGCGCCCGGGCCGCCGAGCGCTGGTCGCGCGGCACGGCCGCGAGCGCGTCGTCGCCCAAAGAGACGACGGTCGGCAGGATCATCACAGCAAGCAGCAGACCGCCGGTCGCCAGGGTGTCGCCCGAGATCGGGTCAAACGGCCGGAGAAGGCGCAGCGCGACATCCCGCAGCAGGAGGACGCCGAGCAGTCCGTACACGACCGAAGGGATACCGGCGAGCAGCTCGACGCCAACCTTCGCAACGATTCGCGCACGCCGAGGCAGCACCTCGCTGAGGAAGATCGCCGCGCCGAGCCCAATCGGGGCGGCGACCACGAGCGCCACGGTACAGACCGCGAGGCTGCCGTAGATCATCGGCAGCGCCCCGAAGCGCTCCGAGCGGAAGGCCCAGCGAACACCGAACAGCCCGGACAGGCCCTGCGCCCGAAAGAACGGCCAGGCTTCGAACACGAAAACTGCGACCAGGCCGGCGAACGCGACGATCGCCAAAGCGGAAAACCCGTACGCGGCGAGCCGGAGAAAATCCGGGCGCCGCCGCGGACGCTCCCACGCTCCGGAGCCTCGCTGCGCGATTAGACTCACTTCCTGTTTGCTCCTACGCCGGCAAAGACCTTCATAAAGCCATGCCTCTCGACCAGCGCCTGGCCGCGGGGCGAAAGCAGCAGGTCGATGAGATCCTTGGCCAGGCCGCGCGGTGTTCCGTCGGTCACCACCTGGAGCGGTCGGGCGATCGGGTAGCTGCCATCCGCGATCGTCGCCAAAGAGGGGGCAACAACCTTGCCGTCGAGCCGTCGGATCGCAACGGCGAAGACGGTTTTCTGATCGGCCCAAGCGGCGGAGAGCTGAGAGATCGCCCCTCTGGTCGAAGCGACCTTGTTGCGCCCCTCCTCATTCGCGCCGACCTCCGGGTGCGAGACGTCCGGTGCCTTCTTCGGATCGCCGTAGAGCCACTTGGCGAAGGCTTCCCAGGTCCCGCGCCCGGGCTCCTTGTTGAAGAAGACGATTCGCCGGTCAGGGCCGCCGACCGCCTTCCAATTGGTGATCTTCCCTTCGTAGATCTCCTGCACCTGCGGCCGGGAGAGGATATGGACACCCCCCTCCCAGACATCGCGCGAGACGACCAGCGCGAGCGCGTCGATGCCGATTCGGGTCGCCTGGAAGCGGACCTTCGGAAATTTCCTGGAGTCATCCGGCTCCAGCTCGCGGGAGATCATGCCAATCTCCGCCCGTCCTTCCCCTAGCGCGGCGATGCCGCCCGAGCTGCCGCCTTGGGTATCGACGTAGATCGTCGCCTTCTTCTCGGTGCGCAGAATCTCGGCGGCTTCGACGACGATCGGATTGACCGTGGTCGAGCCGTTGATCCACAGCGGTTGGGCGGCCACCGCTGAGGCCGCCCAGGGCGAAGAGATCAGCAGCAGTCCGAACCAGGCGCGCAGCATGCAGTGGCCTCCGTGGTTACCTGGTAGTCCTGTCCTTTGGTCTCTTTGGGGTGACGAAGCGTAGTGCGCGCGCAGTCGAACGGCGCGGCCTCTTCGAGCGGAACCTCGGCCAGCGGAGCGACGAGATCGAACATCCCCGCGTAGGGCTCGCGCTGATAGAGGCGATAGGTCTTGTCGCAGACCGCGTAGCGTTGCCCGCGCAGCATGCGGTGGCCATCGTCGTCGAGAACTTCCTTCCAGGGGCCGCGGTAGACCACCGCCTGGTTGCGCTCCAGGCAGACGCCCTGTTTGCCTTTGAACGCCTCGATGGTGAGCGAGCGGAACTCGATTCCCTGCACGGTCCTCCAAGGCTCGCGCTGTCGTTCAAGGACCCGGATGCCGTGGAATCCGGCCGCCACGAAGGCTTCCAAGAAACCGACCTCGGTGAGCGCGCCGGAGATGCAGCCGCTCCAGAGCTCATGATCGAGCTGCATCGAAAGCGGCACCTCTTCGTCGCTCACGATGTCGGAGATGACCGCCCGGCCGCCGACCGACAAGACCCGGAAGATCTCGCGGAACAGGCGCGGTTTCTCGTCTCCATCGACCAAGTTCAAGACGCAGTTCGAGACCACGACATCGACCGAGTTGTCTGCCACCAGCGGCTTTTCGCGGCGCAGGCGCTCCGCCCGTGTGGTCGCCTGGAGCAGCCCTTCAGTCGAGCGTACGGGATCCTTCGCGAGCTCGGCATCGAAGCGATCCATGTCGAGCGCCAGGTCCTGGATTCGCCCGCGCCGGAACTCGACATTCGCATAGCCGAGCCGTTCGGCGACCACCGGGGCGTTGCGCCGCGCAACGTCGAGCATCTCGTCGGTCATGTCGATGCCGATCACTTTGCCGTGGGCACCCACGACCTGCGCCGCGATGAAACAGATCTTGCCGGTTCCGCTGCCCAGGTCGAGCACGGTCTCGCCGGGCTTCAAATGCTTGCTCGGGTCGCCGCAGCCATAGTCGCGCTCGATCACTTCGTCCGGAATAATGGCGAGATAGCGCGGGTCATAGTCCACCGGGCAGCAGAGTTCGGCCACGCGCTCTTGTGCGCCCTGGCGGTAGCGATCTTTGACGACATCATCGACATCGAGTGTTGCCATGGAAACCTCCTGCGCTCTTTGGAGCGCACGGAAAAGTATAGGAATAAGCGAGCGAACAGCCCTCCGCAAAGGAGGACGGCGCGCGAAACGGACGTTTCTGGCTAGTTAGAAGAGAAGATAAGGAGGGGCGCGCCCGGAGCAGCGCAATACGTTGCCGGCGAGAACTCGACCGAGCGCTGAGGGAACACTCGGACGAAGAGATGCCAGGGCACGGCGGAGGAGGCCGGCCAACCGGGTGAGGCATTCGTGGGCGAAACCGCTCGCGCCACGTTTCAACCAGCCTAGAAAATCCGCCGGTCGATCGAGGTCGGCGAGTGGCGCGAGCCGAACGACCTCACGCCCGGCGAGCCGAAGCGAGCGTTCGAGATCGCGGCGGGTGGCGCGACGGCACCAACGGGCCGAGTTGGAAAGCCCCGGAATCGGTCGTGCCATCGCAATCAGGTAGAGCCCGCCGTCGGGGCTTGGGCCGAGGACGACCCGATCAGGGTTCTCTTTGAGCAGCGTGACCGCCTGCTTGAGGTGACCCGGGCCAAGCCCCGGCACATCGGCCGCGGCGACGAGAAGAAACGACGGTTCGCGGGCAAAAGCGAGGTCGATGGCGCGTTCCAAACGAACGCCGAAGGCCGAGCTTTCCTGGGGCAGATGCTCAACCTCCCGTCGATCGAGCGGAGGCAAAGGGCTCGAGATCGCGAGCGCGCACCCGGCGTCGCGACCCGCTTCGAGCGCCGCCGCGAGCAGTGCGCCGTGGGCCTCGTCTTCGAGGTGGCGAAGGCGCCCGGGGAGCAAGCGGCGCCGGGTGCTCTCGGCGGAGGCACCCCGGGAAAAGACGAGAAGAGTCGGACAACCATGCATCGGCGTGTCTACGGAGTACGCAGGCTCCGACCCTTTCGGATGATCGTCGGTTCGCATGAGTCGCTTCGTTAGAACCGCGAGGCCGCCCGCTCGCGCGCCGGAAGGACTTCCAAGCAGGTGGTCCACCAGCCGGAGGTGACGGTTAGGACGAATTCCTCCGGCAGGCGCTCCGCGCGCATCTCGGCGGCGAGCCCGGAGTGGTCGTAGCGGAGCGGCGAGAGCTCGACCTCAAGGCCGCCTTCTTCGCCGCCTCCGATCACCGAATACCAAACCCGGACATCGCCATCGTTGGCCGGCCGACCGATCACACCGACGTTGATCGCGTCGCGACCCGAAGGGAGCCTGCGGTGCCAGTGGAGACCGGTGTGGGTACACAGCAATGCGTCCGCCCGCTCCTGGTCGAGAAGGACCTCGAGAAACGGCGCAGGGCTCGTGGAGTGGAACAGAAACTCGTTGATCCGCCGAGGTGAGCCGTGGACCAAGAGCAGCTCGCGACCGCCGACCCGGACGCGCCGCCGCTTCGGCAGTGCGCCCATCCACGCTTTGACGTCGGGCGAGCAGTGCTGTTCGGTGTACCGGTATGAGACCTCGGCGAAATGGTTGTCGCGCGGATCGGTATAGCCGCAGTTGCAATCTTCACGGCCGGAGGCGAGCGACTCCTCGTAGTTGCCTTGGATCGTGCGAACGCCTCCCTGTTCGAGGAGCGGCCTGACCTTGTCCGGGTTGGGTCCGAAACCGCCGAGATCGCCCAGGCAGTAGACCGCATCGACCCGCCGCCGCGCGGCCTCTTCGAGCAGGGCGGCGAGCGCGAAGTGGTTGTTGTAGATGCCGCCAAAGACGAGAATCCGCCGAAACGGTCCTTCCACCGGGGTCGGGTCGACCCCCGGGGCGAGAAAATCGCGCACCTCGTGTTCGCGCTCCGCCGCCGAAAGGGCGACGCCCGCCGCTCCGGCTGCGGCGCGGAAGCTGCCAAGCGACACGAGCTTTTCGCCCCAGGTGGCGAGGCCCCGATGGGCCGCCAATTTTTCGTGGTGGAGCGCGCGTAGATCCCGCTCGGCCGCAGGGTCGGAAACGTTCGAAGGGATGCGGTTCGACATCTTGCGCGCCTTACGTCTTGCAGCTCACGCCGAAGGCGTGACAGGTCCAGCAGGCCGAATGGTCGAGCGCAAACGGCCCGAGGGTATCGGCGAGCGTTTCACCCATCTTGGCCGCCGGCTCGTTGACCAGGATCGGGCAGACCCATACGCCTTGGTCGGTCACCATTCGGCAGGCGCTGCACTGTAGGTGATCCCAACTTCCTTCGGGGGCGTCTCCTTCGCGCAGCCGCTGCCAGGTCTCATAGGCGCCGCCGCGCTCCGCCTCGGCGCCGATCTGGAACACGGGAAGAATTTTGAGCCGGGGCTTCTCGATCCCGAGTCTCCGCAGCAGCTCGAAGAACCGTGCCTTCCCCTCGTCGGTTCCGGACTCGCGATGGACCTCGGTCACCGTGATGACCGGGTTCAACCCCGCCGCCACCAGGTTGGAAACGCCCGCGAGGATGCGCTCGAACGTACCGGGACCGCGGATCGGGTCGTTCGATGCGGCATCGAAACCATCGAGCGAGACGCGCAGATCGAGCGAGTACTCAGAAGCGTCAACCAGCGCCTTCAACCGCGCCGAACGCGCGGGGTCGAGCAGCAGGCCGTTGGTCAATACATTCGCCGGGCCGTAGCGGAGGGTCGTTTCGAGAATCGCCTCCATGTCCGGGTTCAGGAACGGCTCGCCGCCGGTGAAGTAGTACTCCTTGACGCCCAACTGAGCCCCTTCGTCGAGAAAGCGCGAGACCTCGGCGAGACTCATGAACTCGTGCGTATGGTTGGTTGGTGAGCAAGAGATGAAACAGTGGGTGCAAGCGAGGTTGCACACCGTTCCCGCGACTTGAAACCAAAGGGTGTCGAGAGCGCCCAGCTCGACCCGAGGGGCCGGAAGGACCTGTGGTTCTGCAACGCTCATGAGCGCAAGATCCTCGTCACCGCCCTCGTCCGTTTCTCGGTCATGAACAGTTGGTACGGTTCAGGTGGTGCAACTGGATGACGGAACTCCAAAAGCGAAGTCTGCTTCGAGAGCCGAAGTGTACACGAACAGGGAACGGCAACAGGCCGCCGGGTCGGCTATGATCGAGATGCTTTGAGCCGCTTCCTCGCCCTCTCGATCGTGTTCTTGGTGCTGGTCATGGCCCTGTTTCAGTTCGGCTTGGCCGCGTTCGGCTGGCTGCCCGCGGGAACGCCTCCTTCCCCGCCCCCTCGTGTACAGCTCGGGGCATGGGCGCTCGAAGCTCTCGGTCTCGCAGCGCTCTTCCTGTTGATCCATCGAGAGGAGGGCTCGGTCTGGTTCTCCGGCCTGCTTTCGGGCTGGATCGCCTGGGTCTTTCGCGGGCCGCTCCTGGTGGTGGCGGTCGCCGCGGCAGGTCTCGACCCCAAGCCGTACTGGGGTCTGACCTTTCGCTGGTGGCTGCTCTACACCGGTTGCGGTCTCGTGCTCGCCGCGATCGCTCGGCCGGGCGCCGCTCCGGCGCAGCCCCTCGACCCTGAGGGCTTCTCCTCTTGAGGATCGTTTCCGTTGGGACGGCCTTGCCGCCCCATTTCTATGACCAGGCGACGCTCCTTGGGGCGTTGGAGCGCCGGTGGAAAGATCGCCTGTTCAACCGCGAGCGGTTGGAGCGGCTGCACGCGAACGTTCTGGTCGGCGGCCGACACCTGGCGCTTCCGATCGAGGAATACGACGAGCTAAAGACCTGGGGCAAGGCGAACGACGCCTGGATCCGCGTCGCGCAAGAGGTGGGTGAAGCGGCGATTCGCCAGGCGCTGGACCGAGCTGGGCTTGTCCCGACAGATGTCTCGGCGTTCTTCTTCACCACCGTGACGGGAGTCGCCACCCCTTCGATCGACGCCCGACTGATCAACCGGCTCCGGATGTCGCCGCAGATCAAGCGCCTACCGCTTTTCGGGCTCGGTTGTCTCGCCGGGGCCGCGGGAATTGCGCGCGCCGCCGACTACGTGCGCGCCTATCCGGACCAGGTGGCTCTACTCCTCTCGGTCGAGCTCTGCTCGTTGACCCTCCAGGGTGAGGATCTGTCGATTCCGAATCTGATCGCTTCCGGCCTGTTCGGCGACGGCGCGGCCGCCGTGCTGGTCGCAGGGAGCGATCGAGACGACCTGCCGCAGCCTAGAGGCCCCGAGATCGTGGCGACGCGCTCGATCTTCTATCCCGATTCCGAGCGCGTGATGGGCTGGGACATCTCGGAGACCGGCTTCAAGATCGTCCTCTCCGCCGACGTGCCGAAGGTTGTCGAGAAGCACATGAAGGAAGACGTCGATTCGTTCCTCGGCGATCACGGCCTGGCCCGTGCCGACATCGCGAGCTGGGTTTGCCACCCGGGCGGCCCCAAAGTGCTCGAAACGATGGAGACGACGCTCGATCTCCCCAAGGGGGCGCTCGACGTCACCTGGAGAAGCCTGCGCGAGGTGGGCAATCTCTCTTCGACCTCGGTGCTGCTGGTGCTCGAAGAGACCATCGCCCGCCATCGCCCGCCGCCCGGCTCCTGGGGCCTGCTCACCGCGATGGGGCCGGGCTTCTGCTCGGAGTTCGTGCTGCTGCGCTGGTGAGTGGAGTGCGCGATCGCCGCGGCCGGTCCTAAAGGGGCTCAAGGTAAGAGCCGGATGTCTACCGGTACCTCCGCCAAACGATCGATCGCGGCCCGCAGGACCGGACTCGCTTTGCCGTAGCGCTCGAGAAAAGCTTTGGTTCCCTGGTAGTCGCCGTTCGCCTGCAAAATCAGCAAGTCGTGCAGCAGCTCGCGGATCGCTCCCGGAAAAGCCTCGGAAAGAGCCCGGAAGCGACCTTCCCCATCAACCGAGAGAGCGCCCTTCTCCAACAGATAATTGAATTGGGCGACCACGCCTTGACCGTGGGCCTCGTCGACGCCGAAGCGCGCCGAGCGGAACAGGCCGGCCACATAGGTGGGTTCGAGCGCGGAGCGCAACGCGGCGGGCATCTCCCCCTGGTCGATCAGCGCCAGGATGTTGTAGACCCCCATCACGTCCGCTTTTGCCTCTTCGATGGTCGAGAACAGCTCTTTGAGCTCCAAGCGCACTTCCGTTTTCTTGCCGTCTTTGGTGATTGTGCCCGGACCGAGGCCGTGGGAGAGCTCGTGGTGGAGCACCTCGTTCAGGTAGGCGTCGAACGTCACCTCGGGAACCTGACCGGGGACCAAGACCCGCTCTGCGATCGGGACGAGAATGCGCTCGTACTTCGCGCGCATCAGGTTGCGCAGCAATACCTTCTTCGAGCCTTTCGCTTCGCGGACCCGCTCATCGTTCGGCAGATTGAAGGCGATCGCCGGGACGCCGGCGCGCGCATCCCCGGCGGCGCGCGCGACATCCACCACTCGGATCGGGCTCTCCGTGCCGCGATCGAGATTTTTGATTTCGTCCGGGATCGGCAGGTTGCGCTCCAGCCAGGGGAGCTGCTCTTTGAAGCGGGCAAGCTCCGCCGCTTCGGCCGGCAGATTGACCGTCACGTAGGCCTCGAACGCCGCCTTGTAGCCGAACAGCTCGTCCTCGTAGGTCTCGTAGGGGCCGATCGTCACCTCGACCGGTGCATCGAGGTCCATCCAGTCGACATCGCTCGGAAAGTAGTCGTCGGTGAGGAACGCCGCCGCCCGCGAGCGCAGGAACTTCGCGAGGGAGGCGTTCTCGGTGAGAGCGGCAGCCTCGCGGAGCAGATGGGCGGCCGGTTCGAGCCAGGTTCGGTACTCTTTCGAGTAGGGGATCGCGATCAGGCGCCCCGCCTCGCGGCGGATGACCGTGACCCCGGAGGTGAAGGCCTCGCGGTCCTCCGGATGCTTGGCGAGCCAGTCTTCGAACTCTTCACGGGTGAGATCCTCGGGGTAGAAGCCGGCACCTTGCGGATGTGGCGCTTCGCCGAGGAACGCCTTTCGCTCGTCGAGCCGGTCCCAGGGGCCGAAGTTGAGCGCGAAGAAATCGCGCACGAGATCTGCCCTCGGACCCTGGAAGCGGGAAAGCTCCTCGCGCAAGGTCGGCCCCCCGGCCCAAGCCTGACGAAGAAAGATCTCGTCGATCAGAGCCGACGCCTCGTTGAGCTTGGCCAACGCCTCGCGGTCGCGCGCGGACAGCGCGGAAAGGTCCGGAACCAGAGGTACCGGAGAGTATTTCGCCAGTCGTTGATCGAGATCGGCAATCACAGTTGTCTCCGCTCTAGAAGAAGGTTCGGTGCCGCGCACCCAGGATCGCGCCGCCAGACCAAGCAGCTCTTGGCCTTCGACCAAGCGGGCTCGATCGTTGCCGAGATCTTCGAAGAGTAGGGCGATCGACGGTTGACGGCCGGCAGCGGCCAGCAAGGCCTGGAGTTCAGGAGAAAGATCGTCGGGGCCGTAAATCCAGCTCTCCAGCGTCGCGATGCGGATCGAAGACACAGCCTCCCCTGCCACCCGGCGGGGTTGGAGCGTTTGTACCTGCCTTTGGTTGTAGCGCAATGCAGGTGGCGGCCCTAACAAGATGAGCGCCCGGCCGCGCGGAGTCAGGCTGCCGCGCCGGTCGCCATCGGCGTACAGGCTGTCGGCTGCGGTCACCCGTTCCGTGAAGGTCCGGAGCGAAGGATTTCCCGGCGCCGTTCGGTCGGGGTCGCGCCGTAGCCAGAAGCGATCGATCGCCGCGAGCACCTCGCGATCATCGCGAAGGCGTTGGATCTCACGGAACTCGTCAGGGAGGAGCAGCCAGCGCGCCGGTCCTTCCGCCCATGAGCGAGCCGCTTCGGCAGGGCTCCCTCCGGTCGCGCATCCTTCCGCGAGGGCGAGCACCAGAAACAGCACCGCAGCCAGGCGACCCGCCGCCACCCGCCGGTCGGTGCCGTCGCGTTTCGGGTCCGAGGCTCCTCTTGACGAGGTTCCTGCCGGAGGAGCGCAGGCCAAGGCCTCAGTGGACGTTGTCGTCCCCCTCCGGGCCGGGGGCCTCTGGGATCGGCCCGAAGGTCTGCTCGTAGCGCTCCAGGTTGGTCGCCAGGGCGCGGACAATGCGCTTCAGGTGGCCCGGGCTGGTGATAATGCGCGCGGCGACGATCCCCTGCGGCGGCACCAGGTTGACGAAGTCGAGAATGAACTCCTCCTGCGTATGGAGGATGCGCAAGAGGTTCGAGTAGCGACCTTTGAGCTCCTCGTCCTCGATCTTGATATTGAACGGTTCGTCCATCGGTGGCACGGTCGACTTGGGCCTCCTTCGGGTACGAGCGCGAACGACAACTCCCAGAAGACGGCGATCCGGCGTGGCCGCTCGGGGTGCCTATAACCCCGGGATGTTCGAACGGGCTCGGGTTCGAGTCTATACCCGGTCGCGATCCTCCGTGGTGGCGGAGTCGATCTTCGGAACGTCGGGCGATCCGCTCTGCCAGACGATCCCGCCTTCGAACGCAAACCGATGTTCGGGAAAATAGATGCCGAGGCCGCGCTCCCGCGAGGTGACGGTGAACCCGATCACCTGGCGCCGGTAGTCGTATGGCGCGCCGTCGCGGGCATGGACGGCGATATCGACCCGATACTCGCCCGGCGCAAGACGCAGAGCGGGACAGTGAATCTGAATCCGCCCCTCCCCCTCCAGCCGTGCCGGCCGCCACCCGGCCAGATCCGTATTGGTGCCCCAACACTCGACTCCGCGCGGCGTCGAGAGCGCGATGCCGAAGACGAAATCGTCGAGCGGCCGCCCGGCGCGCACATCGATCTCGAACGTTGCCGCGGTGCCGGATTCGAGCAGGTAGCACTCCTCGCGCTCCGCCCCGCTCCCGACGAACAGGCGGACGGCGGTGATCTCCGCCTCGCGCGAACCCCAGCGCAAAGGCTCGCCGTCGGGGCTCTCCTCGCCGCTGCTTTCCGGCCGTTCGCTTAAAGGGCGGTGGGCCTCTCCCTCGCGCTCCGCGACCTCCTGGCGGTAGGCGTCGATCGCGCGGCGCGGGTTGCCGACCAGACGTTGGCGCCCCCCTTCGAGCCAGAGCGCGCGGTTGCACAGGCCGGCGACCAGATCGAGCGAGTGAGAGACGAACAGCACGGTCTTGCCCTGGACCAGAAGCTCCTCGATCCGCCGCAGGCAGCGATGCGAGAACTGCTCGTCGCCAACTGCGAGGACCTCGTCGACCAGCAGAATGTCCGGATCGGTATGAATCGCGACCGCAAAGCCGAGCCGGACATACATGCCCGAGGAGTAGTTCTTGACCGGTTCCTCCATGAATTCGGCGAGCCCCGAGAACTCGACGATCTGGTCGAAGCGCCGATCGATCTCCCGTTTCGACAACCCGAGCACGGCACCGTTGATGTAGACGTTCTCGCGCCCCGAGATCTCCGGGTGGAATCCCGCACCGAGTTCGATCAGCGCCGCCACCCGGCCGGCGACCCGTACGTGGCCCGAACTCGGCCGGATCATCCCGGCGATCAGTTTGAGCAGCGTCGATTTGCCCGATCCGTTGCCGCCGACGACGCCGAAGGCCTCGCCGCGCGCGACTTCGAAATCGATCCCGTCGAGTGCCACGATCGACTCTTCGCGCGAGAGGTTGCGGGTCAGGCTCCGTTCGACCAACGCGCTCTTCAAGGTGCGAAACTGGTCGCGTGGAGCGGCTCGCCGGTAGAGCTTGACCAGCCCTTCGACCCGAATGGCGGGGCCGGTCGAAACGCTCATGCGGCCTCCACAAGCGTCTCGCGCAAGCGGTCGAACAGCCACGCTCCCGCGATCCAGCCGAGCGCCGAAAGGATTGCCATGTGCAGCCAGAGCGACGCCTCCGGCACCTTCCCCTCGAAGATCGTCCGCTGGTAGGCGAGCGCGAACGGTGCAAACGGATTCGCTCGAATCGCCATTTGGACCCGCGGCAGGCTATCGAGCGCTTCGATCCGGTAGAGGATAGGAGTGAGGAAGAACGCCAGGGCGAGCAGATTCGTGAGGAGGTCGCGGACGTCCTTGAAATGCACGTTCAAGGCCGCCAGGCCGAGGGCCAAACCGGCGATCAACGGAACCTGGACCAGGATGACAACCGGAGTGAGCAGCGTTCCCCAGCCTCCCACCGGATGCCCGTACAGGCGGCCGACCAGGATCGCGCCGACCAGGACCGGCGCCGCGAACAGCAGGTGAAACAGGTTCGACAGCACAGCGACCGAGGGCAAGAGTTCGACGGGGAACACCGCCTTGCGCAGCAATCCGGAGTTCGCGGTGAGCGAGACGGTTCCTTCGAGCAGTGAAGTCGAGAGCCAGACCCACGGAAAGAGCCCGCTGACCACGAACAGGGCATACGGGTCGGCGCCGGCCACCCGCGGCCGGAAGACGACGCTGAAGACGAAGGTGTAGACCCCCAGCAAGAGGAGCGGATTGGCGAGCGACCAGAGGTAGCCGAGGGCGGAGCCGCGGTAGCGCGCTTTGAGCTCGCGGGAGGTGAGCGTCCAGAGGAGCGCACGGAAGCGGAAGATCTGAGCGGCGACCTGAAACATGGCGAGGGGCCGGAGTCCGGCGAGGGGATCTTCTCACGAGCGGAGAAGGCAGCGGGCGATCTGGAGGTGGTGCGCACATTCTCGCGCACCGCCTCCGCAGCCGTTTCAGCGTCAGCAGTAGCAGGACTCGTTGCCGCGGGTCTGGCAACCGCAGAACGAGCGAACGTTGGAGACGCAGCCATTGGCCGTCAACTTGTCGCCGCCCGCAACATTCTTGACGGCGTCCTGGTCGAGCTGAGCCAGAGTGACACGGTGCAGAGAGAGCTTCTTCTTCATGATCGGGTTCCTTTTTCGGGAGGAGGTCCGCGGACTTCATGACCGGGGACTTGAGGCTCGTTCTCTAAGGGCGCAGCCGCCCGGTCGTTTCCCTCAACCGACGATTCCCAAAAAGGGGCGGGGCGGTAAACTCGCCTCGCCATGCCGCCCACCGTCTTCGACCTTCTTCCCGGCCTCTATGTCGTTGCGCTCGCCGCGCTTCTCCTGGCCGCGTTGCGCCGCGGATGGGACGCGGTGCCGGGTTGGATCGCGGCGGTGTTCGCCGTGGTGTTGATTGCGCTGTTCGGGCGCGTGCTGTTCAATGGCGAGATCCTTCTACCGCTGGACAACCTGCGCGGCGAAGCGCCGTTTCGCGAGCTTGCGCCGACCGAACCGCACGGCAACCTGATCCAAGGCGATTTGATCCAACTCGTCGCGCCGAGCGCCGTCGAGGTGCGTCGGGCGTTCGCAGAAGGGCGATTGCCGTTCTGGAACGACCGATCGGGCGCCGGGATGCCTCTGCTCGCCGACCCGCAAGCCCAAGTGCTCCAGCCGCTCGTGCTGCTCGCGATGCCCTTCCCGCTCGGTCCGGCGGCGGGAGTCACCGCGGCGCTCCGCGTACTCTTGGCACTCGTCTTTACCTTCCTTCTCCTGCAACGCCTCGAGCTCGGAAGCGGTGCCGCCCTGTGCGGCGCCCTCGGTTTCGGCCTCGGCGGGTTCGTCCTTCTCTGGCTCGGCTGGCCGCTGGCGAGCTCAGCGGCCTGGCTGCCCGCCGTGCTCTACGGCCTGGTCCTGCTCGATCAGCGGGGCGCCCGGCGTGACGCCCTGCTGCTCGGAATCTCTCTGTTCGGCCTGCTCGAGGGTGGGCATCCCGAGACGATCGCCTACTGCCTGGCGTTTGCGGCGGCGTTCGGCGCGGCCCGTGCCCGATCCCGCGCGCGCGGCGCGCGCCGGGTCTTCGTGAGCCGCGCCGCTTGGGTCTTCGCACTGGCTCTGGGGGTGGGCGCCCCGACGCTTCTGCCCGCAGCGCTCTACCTGCCCGGCTCGGCGCGCGCGGTCCGCGAGGCGGCACGATTCGTTGAGGGTGGGGCCGACACGGTCGCGGCGATCGAGCGAGCGATCCCGCTCGTCGCGCCAAACGCCCAGGGCAACAGCCGCTATCTCCACTACTGGGGTCCGAGCAACACGAACGAAGATGCCTGCGGCTTTGTCGGTACGATTCTCCTGTTCGGAGCCCTGGTTGCCGCCCTGCCCGCCCGGCGCCGCTTCCCGCAAGAGGTGATGCTGCTCGCCGCCGCCTCGTTGGCGACCTTAGGGGCGGTGGGCTTCGGTCGCACCCGGCTCCTGTTGATCGCGGCCTTTGCGCTCGCGGCGGTCGGCGCGATGGTGGTCGATCGCTTCACCCGGGGCGAAGGTTCCCGCACCGCCGCCTTCGCCGTGGGCCTCGTCCTCGCTGCAGCCATCATCTGGGCCTACTTGGCCCATCCCGATCCCGCCGATTCGGATCGCCTCGCGATCTTCCGCATCGGTTGGCTCCGCTGGCAGATGCGATTCTTGGGTGCCGGACTGGTCGTTTTGATCGTCGCGCGCGGCCGGCGCCTTCTGCCGGCTCTCCTGGCGCCGCTGATCGCCGCCGAACTCATTCTTCTCCATGGCCCGGCCAACCCGCCGATGCCCAAACGGTTGCTCTTTCCGACCCCCCCGGCCATCCGTTTTCTCCAAACCCATACCCCACAAGGGGAGCGGATCGCTGCGCTCGGCTCGGCCCTGCCGCCTAACCTGGCGACCCTCTACGGTCTACGCGATGTCCGGATCTACAACCCGGCGATGCCTGCGGCGTGGGAACGCCTCGTTGCCCCACTGGTCGCTTCGCCCAAGGTCGCCCCGCTACAGGGCGAGGTCCCTGCGTTCGGCAAGCCGCTCGATCCGCTCTACGCCCGCCTCGGCGTTCGCTTCCTGTTGACCGTGCCGGAGCTGCTACTTCCGCCGCCGCTCCGGCTCGTGTTTGGAGACGGCACCGCGCGGATCTGGGAGGTTAAGAACCCTGCGCCGCTTCTGTTCGCCTCCGGTCGGCCAGACCCGGCCGCCCGCCTCTCGATCGACCACCGCTCCCCCGCGGCGGTCGGCGCCGCGGTCCCTGCGGTGCTCCGCGCGAGCGCTTGGCGACTCTCGACCGGAATCCTGGGGGAGCGAGGCTGGCAGGTGCGGGCCGATGGCCGACGGGTCGCAAGCAGCCTCGAAGAAGGTGCACTCCTCGCGGCCGACATCCCGGCGGGCACCGAGCGGATCGAGCTCACCTACCTCCCGCCCGGATTTCTCGCCGGCCTCATTCTCGCCGCGACCGCGCTCGCGCTGGCCGCCTTCCGGAGCCGTCCCCCGGCCCAAAGGTTTGGCGGTTAGAATTCGGCCATGGCCGAAACCCGCAAGCTCACCGTCCGCTGTCCCGATTGCAATTCCGACCTGGTGATCGACGCCGCGACCGGAGAGGTGCTCTCGCACCGCAAACCCAAAGCGCCGCTCGGCGGCGGCCGCGATTTCGCATCGCTGTTTCGCGAGATGGACGAGAGCAAGGCGAAGGCCGAAAGTCTGTTCGACCGCGAGAAAGCGGCGTTCGAGGATCGCGACCGCTTGCTCGAAGAGAAGTTTCGCGAGGCGATGAAGCGCGCCGAGGAAGATCCGGATCAGGGTCCGCCCAAGCGGCCGTTCGATCTCGACTGAATCGCCAAAACCGTGAAGCTGCGGCAGCGGATCCGGTTCCGAATCAAAGGTTTGAGGTAAAATCAAAGCCCGCCGAACGCTTTCGGACCGCGCCCCCCGGTTGTTTGGGGTCGTCTCGCGGCAGAGCGATCGAGCGAAGCGACGTTTTTTCACAGCATCCTTAAGCGCCCTGCTTGGAGCGCACGAGAGAGGAGCCGAGATTTGACCCCATGGTGGCTGCGCCCCACGGCAGAGGGCGCATCGAAGGAAGAAACCCCGCAAGAACCCGCCGTCCCCGAGACCCAACCTGAGACGGCACCGAGCCTCGAACCGGTCGTCGAAGCGGCCGAAATCGCTCCGATCACCCCGATCGCTCAGGTGGTGCCATCTACCCCCGTCGCCGTTGCCCCCCCGCTCCCTTCGCCGTCCCAGATCGCTCCAATCGCTCCGATCGTTCCGATCGCTCCGATCGCTCCCGCCGTGGAGTCTGCGCCGGCAGCACCCCTCTGGCGCCCCTGGCGGACGACCCCGGACGAAATCGCCCCTCCGGTCTCCGCGATGCTCGACCGTGAGCCCGAATCGGTCCCCGTCTTCGCCGCTCCCGCCGCTCCCGTCGAACCCAAGCCTCAACCGTTTCTCTCGGAGGTTGCCGCAATCGCTTCGGCCCCGATCGCCGAAGCCGCTGTGTCCATTGACCTGGCGCCCGAGACGACACCCGAGGCCGCGGAGACCGAAGAGGCGCGGGAGGGGCGCCGCCGCTCCCGCCGCCGCGGTGGCCGTCGCCGCAACGGTCGTGGCGCCGCCGAAAGCGCCCCTCTCTCCGCCCCGGAGGAGGACGAGGAAGAGGAGGACGAAGTCGAAGCGCCGATCGCTCCACCGGTCCGGCGCAGTCCGATGCTCGACGAGGTCGTCTTGCGCCGCCGCGAAACGGCGTTCGACTACGACGGCATGGCCCGCGAGATCGTGGTCACCATGCCCGAGCGGCGCAGCGCCGACGAGCGCAAGATCGCCCTGTTTTGCGATCTGGAAAACGTGGCGCTCGGCGTACGCGACTCCGAAATCAAGAAGTTCGACATCGAGCTGGTGCTCGAGCGGTTGCTCGAAAAGGGCAAAATCATCGTCAAGAAGGCCTACGCCGACTGGGAGCGCTACAGCGACTACAAGCGCCCGTTCCACGAGGCCGCGATCGAGCTGATCGACATCCCGCAGAAGCACTACTCGGGCAAGAACAGCGCGGACATCAAAATGGTGGTCGACGCGATGGACCTTTCCTACTCCAAAGAACACCTCGACACGTTCGTCCTGCTCTCGGGCGACAGCGACTTTTCGCCGCTGGTCTCGAAGCTCAAGGAGAACAACAAGTACGTGATCGGCATCGGGGTGAAAAATTCGTCGTCGGCGCTGTTGATCGACAATTGCGACGAGTTCATCTTCTATGAGGATGTCTGGCGCGACCAGCAGAAGGCGCCGCACGTGGTCGGCGTCAACAAGAAGAGCACCGAAGCGTTCAGCCTGATGGTCGAATCGATCCAAGCCCTGCTGCGCGAGAACAAAGACGTTCTTTGGGGCTCGATGATCAAGCAGACGATGCAGCGGAAGAAGCCCGCGTTCAACGAGGGCTACTACGGCTACAGCACGTTCTCCGAGCTGCTCGAGGACGCCGAGCGAAATAACGTCATCAAGCTCAAGAAGGACCAGCGCTCCGGCACCTACATCGTCACCGGCTTCTCCGGAACGAAGCGCTAGGGCAGTCCGTTCCAAAAGGGGCGGGGAAATCCCGCCCCTACACCTCGGTTCGGCGATCCAGGCTGCGGCTGATCCACCAAGCGACCAGCCCGCCGAGCAGCGCCCACTCAAGGCCACCGAACACGAGCGCCAGCCCCAACAGGAGCCGGCCGCTCGCGCCGAGGTAGCCGAGCGAAGCCGGGAAGCTCATCCAGAGCAAGAGGTTCGAAGCGCCGAACGCACCCCAGCTTTGCCAGACCCAGAGGGCGGCCGAGGTGTGGATCGCGAACCCGGCGAACGCGGCGCGGCGGACCGCATTGCGCATCTGGGTCTGACTCAAACGCTCCTCCCGTTCTCGGTTCGCGCGGGCGCCGCGATCCGGAATCCGTAGTCCGCGTAGCGCAGATGCGCCGGGATCGACGAGCGCGCCGCGCAACGGCTCGCTTTGATCTGGTGTCGCCAGGAGCCCCCGCGCGACGCGCGTCGGGTTCCGGTGGGAGGTCCCAGAGGATCGTCCACCGGTGAGACGCAATAGTAGCCGGCATCGTACCGATCGCTGCACCACTCGTGGACATTCTCGCCCAGTCCGAAGAACCCGAGCGGGTGTAAAGAGGGATAGGCGTCAGAAACCTCCGGTCCGTTGCACCACCGAACCGAGTAGTCGGGAAGCGATTCCGGCGGCTCGTTTCCCCAAGGGTAGAGAACCTCCCGGCCGGCGCGCGCAGCAAACTCCCACTCGGCCTCGGTCGGCAGGCGGACCGGTTCGGCGATCCGGCTCCCGAGCCAGGCGCAGTAGGCGACCGCGTCGTCCCACGACGGCCCGACCGCCGGCATCCGCGGATCTCCGAACGCGGGCTCGCTCCAAAACGGCGGTGCCGGGTGGTTCGTGGCCGCCAAGAACTCCTGATACTCGGCGCGCAGGACGGGCATGCGCGCGAGGCGGAAGGGCGAGAGGTGCACCGGGTGAGCCGGGTTCTCATCGTCGCGCAGGCCTCCACCCATCCGGAAGCGGCCACCGGCAAGGTCGATCCAATCGGGGACGATGCGCTTTGACGTCACGGGAACCCCTGCGGGAAGGCGGAATCATACCGAGATCCGATGCGAGAAAGATTTGAAGTCGCCCGGAGCCTTGTGCTATAAAACGCGCCGCAGGTTTCATGGCGCATTCGTCTAGGGGTCTAGGACGTCGCCCTCTCACGGCGGGAACACGGGTTCGAATCCCGTATGCGCTACCAAACATTCGAGCCATCCGGCGCCCGAGGCCTTCTTCGAAGGGTTCGGGCGTTGTGCTTTGTGGGACTTCTGGGTTCTGCCGGTCTCGCCGTCTTGAGCCTCGCCTGTGTTGAGCCGGCTCCCCTCCCCCTCCCGAGGCCGCCGCGCCGAGAACGGCCGAAGCCGCCGGCGACCGCCGCACGCCCCGCAAACGCGCCGAACCCGGACCGTTTGGCGCTCGCCGTTCTATCGATGAGCGGGGCGCGCGTCGGGCGCTGTGGGCCGTACGGTCTCACGACTGACAGCGCCGACCAGCGCCTGCTTTCGGCCTGCGGGAAGATCGGTGCCGAGCTCGACGATATCTATGCCGCCCGCTTCGGCATCCGCCCCATCGGAGAACCCGCCGAAGGCATCATCCTTTTCGGCCAGCTCGCGACCTACCGCGCGTACGTCGCTCGCGACGGTCGCCTCGCAGCGGGATACGCCGGTTTTGCCAGCGACATCGACGGGATGGTCGTTCTCCATGCCGGCAGCGGACGAAAGACCGCGATCACCACCCTGGCGCACGAGCTGACCCATCTGGTCCACCGCCGCGCCCTGGGCACCAACCTACCCCCCTGGTTGTCCGAGGGGCTGGCCGACGCGATCGGCTACGGCACGACAGAAGACGGGATCGGGCCGCTCCAAGGCGTGCGGGGAGTCGAGGCGCTGGCCGAGAGGCTGCGTGGCGCGATCTCCCAAGGCTGGGCTCGCCCGCTCGCCGAGCTGACCGGCCTGCAAAGGAGCGGTTTCGATCGCGGAGTGCGCTCGTTCGATTACGAGCAGAGTGCCCTCTTGGTGCGCTACCTGTTGCTCGACCCGCAGCTCGCGCCCCGCTTTCGCGCCTACCTCGCGGCGCTCGCGCGGGCCGAGCCTTACTCCCCGGAGCGGCTCCGCGCGGCGCTCGGGGTCTCGTGGAGCGAGCTGGAAGCGGGATTTGCCGGGTGGCTCCGGGTGCGCACTGTTCTTTCGAAAGGGTAAGGCCAACGCCCTCAGAAAGCGGCATCCGCGATCCAGCTCAGTGGTGTTCTGGTCCAGCTCAGTGGTGTTCTGGCTCAGCCCAGTGGTGTTCTGGCCCAGCCCAGTGGTGTTCTGGTCCAGCCCAGTGGTGTTCTGGTCCAGCCCAGTGGTGTTCTGGCCCAGCTCAGTGGTGTTCTGGCCCAGCTCAGTGGTGTTCTGGTCCAGCTCAGTGGTGTTCTGGTCCAGCTCAGTGGTGTTCTGGTCCAGCTCAGTGGTGTTCTGGCCCAGTTCAGTGGTGTTCTGACCCAGCTCAGTGGTGATCTGGGCCTCATCACGGCTCTAAACCTTCCTCGATCAGGGCCTCGAGCTCAGGAATCGCCGTCCCGACGATCGCGGCGACCCGTTGCCCTGCCTCTTCGGCCAGCCCGGCGAAGTCGGTTTCGCTGTTCCCCTGTCCGTGGCGCCCGCGGAGGCGGATCGCCGTCCGGGCGAAGTCCTCGAACTGCGGCAGGGAGGCGCCGGTGACCTTAGCGATGGCTGCCAGTTGCGTCGGTTTGGGGTCGCGCAGACCGCGGACCCAGAGCGCGATCAGTTTCGGGTCGTAGCCGGTCTGGTCGGCGAGCCTGCTGCGGGACCAGTTCGGGAACGCCATCATCAGCCGTAGGGTCATCGCGCCGAGCCGGTAGGGATCTTCCGGCAGGTCGATTTCGTCACGTTTCGTCCTCAATGGGTCTCTCCTGACCGGAGTACTCCGGGTCTATCGCATACTTTCGGGGTTCCCGGGGCTCCAGGTCGGATCGACCGGCTCTCCCGCCCCGGAGAGGAGAACCGCGATGCGCACCCCGACTCGCCGCACAATGGTACCGATTTTCATGGCCGTGGCCCTGCTCGCCGCCCCACCGGCCCGCGCCGCGGGCTGGCTCTCGTCGCCGTTCGAAGGAATCTGGGCGCGGATCTCAGCAATGTGGGCCGATACGGGCTGCACCTACGATCCGAACGGTGGGTGCCGGGACCATGCCGGGCCGGTTGACGGAATCACCGCCGATGCGGGCTGCACCTACGATCCGCACGGCGGCTGCCGCGAGGATGCCCATGCTCAAGCGTCCGGCCTCGAGCAAGCCCGCCGACCGTAGCGAACCCACCCTCAGCGCCCCAAGACGGATCGCTTTGGGAACGAGGCCCTCAAAGCCGCGGCGGCCTTCCGAGCGAGTTCGGCGGTCGCCGCCTCTTTTTCGGCACTCTCTAGAAAAAGCCAGACCGCAGCGAGTCGTTCGCGCTTGATGCCCAGCGTCCCAAAGACATCGGTCAGCTCAAGGGCGAGTTGCCGCGTATCCGCCGTCCGTCCCTCCTCCAAGTAGAGCGCAGCCAACTCCAAGCCGACGAATGCAACGTCGAGCAGATTCCCGCGAGTGGCGAAATCGCGACGGACCTGTTCGATCGGCTTGATCGCTTCTTTGCGCCGTCCAAGGGCCGCCCAGGCGCGTGCTTCCAACCAGAGGAGACGGAGTAGGTTGGGTTCGCTCCCCACTTCGACGGCGAGCTGGCGCGCCGGGGGGATCACTTCGAGTGCTTCGGCATGGCGCCCGAGGTGGTCGAGGTTCACCGCAAGCAAAAGCAGCGAACCCATTCGCTGGTGCATTGGGCAGTCGTCTCCGAATTCGGCCAGAGAGTGACGGAGCGCGCCAATCGAGCCCTCGGCGTCCCCTTGTTGCTCAAACACAGAGCTTTGCTTCAAGAAGACCCAGCCGCTCGCCGGCCCCTTTGGGGTCAACGCGAACGCATGGTCAAGCCTCTCGTGCGCTTCGGCGAACAGGCGTTGGTCTCGGCGGAGCGAAGCTTCGAGATCGAACAGAAGCGCTTCAGACAGGATATTTCCCGGCGAAAGTGCCCCTTCCGGCCACAGCTTTCGGGCGTCGAGGAACGCCCTCTCGGCGTCGGGCAGAAAGCCGAGCACCCGGCGGGAGTTGCCGATCGTAGCCCACGCCTTCGCCTTCAGGTGGTCGAGGAAGATTGGCGTGGCCGCGGCGCCTTCCGCGGCGCGGAGCGCCAGCTCGCCGAGGACGAGCGCGACTTTCGGCCGCTCCGGCGCGGTGGAAAGGCTTCGCTCGGCCAGCAGGTCGGCGAAGGCCCAGGTGGCAGAGTTCGGCTCGCTCTCGACCGCGCGGCGGAGCCCCTCGGTATCGGAGCTTGTCGCGGGGTGGTGCTGGTCGACGCTCTTCCAGGTCCGTTGCGCCCGCCGCCGATCCGAATTCACCTGGGCGATCAGCGTCCGGTCGAGAAGGACCTCCTTCACCTCTCGGGTGGCTTTGGCCTGGGTGCGCACCAGCGCGGCGCGCGCCGCCCGTGAAATCGGAATCGGCAGGAGCGGCGGATCGAGACCGCCGTCGCGACGGACCGCCGTGATCGCCTCGAACACGACATCCACCGCCTGCGGCGAGACCCCCACCTTCGCCACCAGCCGCTCGACCTCTTCGCGCGTCTTAGTGCTCTGCCCCCGCTCGTAGTCGGAAACCGTTCCCGGGGTCACCCCCAGAACACCCGCCAACTCCGTCTGTTCGAACTCCAGGGCCTCCCGCATAAAACTCAGGGCGAGGCCGGTTACAGGCTTGCGGTGCTTGGTCATCCGTTTCGCGTCCTTGTGGAGTTCCTAAGAGCTTAGTTGCCGCTGGGGCGCATTTTGGGACACGCCACACCCAACCAGACCTGAAATCGCGGACCCACGAACCTCGGCACCCGGAGTACTTCGCGCGATTCTACTTGATTCACGGCTCGGAGCGAAAAGTTGCGCAATCGCGGCGATCGACAATCTAACCTCCTCCGCATGGCCGCCGCCCTCAAACTCACTCCGGGCAAGCGCCGGCCCCTCATCCCAAAGGGCGCGCGGTCGAGCTTGGCCGCTCGCCCTCTTTTTTCCGCACCGGCGTCACCCTCAACCCAAGCTGCAAACGAAGGCGATCCTTGCCCGTCCGCCCCCTCTCCTTCGCGAGACCGCCTTCGTCCCGCCGAGGATTCGCGCCTGAGCCACGCCGATCCCGCCCTCCTACGCCGCTTCGCCCGGAGGCTCATGTTCCGCGGCGAGCAGGCAACCTTTGACGGCGACTTCCGCGACGCCGCCTTTCACTTCGAGCGGGCCGCCTGGGGGTACGAGACCCTGGGCGACCCGTTCCCCGCCGCCGAAGCGACGCTCGAGCTCGGCCGTTGTTTCCTCTTTTCGCGGCGCGGCGAGTGGCTCCCCAAGCTCGCCGGCCGCCTTGCCAACCTGGCGAAGGAAGAAGCGGCTTCTTTGCCGCCGGGCGGCTTGGTCACCCTTCTCGTCTGGGCCTCGATCCTGCGCAAAGGAGAAGCCGAACCTTTGGCGCTGGCCCAATTGATTCGGGCGCGCCGCCGGGCGCGCAGCACCGTCCCCCCCCAGCCACCCCATCTTGTTTCCGGAGGACTTCCCATGATCGACAGCATGCCGCCCCTCTTCTTGATTCCACCCGAAAGACTGGGCCGCCACCCTCAGGATGACGACTGGTCGTTGAGCTCCGAGGGGAACTGGTTCGTCCGCGTGATCGACGATCCGTCCGCCGCTTCGAGGATCGAGACCGGAGCGAAGATCATCAACCTCGGCGGGCTGATCGAATGCCCGGCGCAGATGGAGATCGAGAAGCAGCGCGTGGTCGTGAAAATCGCCGCGGATCACCGGGGGTATGCCCTGATCACTGCGCTACGCGACTCGGCGCAGCGGCTCGAAGGAACGGCTTCGTGACCGGACCCAAAGTGAGGCCGGCGCGGTGAATGAAAAGATCGAGAAGCACCTGGAACGCATGGAGCAGACCCGCCGCCGGCTCGGGCTGTTGCGCGAAACCGCGCTGTTGCAATTCCGGCGGATTCCTAACGTCCGCCGGATCATCCAATACGTGGCCGACGCGCTGTTGAAAGAGGCGGGCGAGCACCCGCCCGACGCCGAGGTGCTCGGCGAATCGGTGGGCCGGGCCAAGGTTCGCGCCGCCGGGGAGGAGCTGCGCCACATCCTGGAGTTCTTGGGCGAAGCGTCGGACCCCCTGCGGTTCCTCAACCTGCCGGAGGGGTCGGAGCTCGATCCGGCCGACCGGCGGCTGTGCAAATGGGTGGAGGGCCAACGGCGGGAAGTGATGCGGTTGGCGGTGCGCTTCGAGCGGCGGGCGAGGTCGGCGCCGGGGGAGTAGAGCCGACAAAAACAAAGGGGGCCCGAAGGCCCCCTAGAAACCAACCGCGGTCCCCTGAACCGACTAGAAGTCGTAGCGGGCCGCGAGCTGAATCGTGCGCGGGGTGCCGCCGGCGTTCTCCAGACCGAACGTCGCGTTCGGGGTCTGGCCGGTGCCCCAGGTGGTGTTGATCACCGAGCGGTTCTCGGCGTCCGAGCAGTTGAAGCACTCGGCGAAAACCGACAGGGAGCCCGGGCCGATCTTGAAGTCCTTGGCGATCCGCAGATCGAGCGAAGTGAAATCGGGCTGGCGGAAGGAGTTGCGCTCGAAGTGAACGCCGCCGACCGTCGGACGGTCGGTGGTGCTTTCACCGTCGTTGTTCTGATCGGCGTTCACGGTTGCATTGTAGGGCGAGCCGGTGCTGTAGCGGAACGCGCCGGAGAGGCTGATCCCCCACCAGGGACTCTGCCACAGACCGTTGACGACACCCTTCCAGCGCTGGTCCCGGTTCGAGTAGTTGTAGTTCAGATCGAGGTTGTTGTAGTCCTCAGCCTGGATACCGGCGAAATTGCGCTCGTTCGAGTCGTTGTCCTTGTCCTTCGAGTAGGTGAGCGCCGCGTAGTAGCTGAAGTTGTTCGCCAATCGACGCCGCACGGTGCCCGTGAGAGCGGTGTAGCGCGACTTGCCGTCCGAGACGCTGTTGGTGACGCGGCCGTAGAACGGGAACGGAAACACCGTCGAGCTGTAGCGCGGCAGGCCGTTGGCACCGATCGTTCCGTCGTACTGGCGGTTGATGTCGATCAGGCGCTGAAGCTGCTCTGTCTTGGCGTAGGTGAAATCGAGGCCGGCCGAGGTCAACGGAAAGATCTCGCGCTCTGCGCCGATGGTGATTCGATCGGTGTACGGGTTCTCGAAGTTCGAATCGATCACGAACACACCCGGGCGGCGCGGGTTCGGCACGCGGGTGAAGTCGATGCGCTCGACGCCAACCGGGTTGAACGGGTTGCTGCCGGTGTTGCCCCAACCCGGTGAAAGCGGATCCGTCGGTCGGAGAACGTTACCCGCCAGGTCGCGCGGCGAGGAGATGATGTACTGCGTGCCGACGATGCCGTTGGAGGTATAGAGCTGGGCGAGCAGGATGGCCGGGGTGCGGCTCCAGAAGCGGCCGGCCGAGAAGCGGACGGCGGTCTTCGCATCCGGCGCCCAGGCGAGGCCGATACGGGGCGACAGCTGGTCCGTCAGGCTCGAATCCGGAATTGAGCGGGTCAGGCGGAAGGAACCGTCGGCGTTGCGATCGTTCGGGTTGAGCGTTTTGTCGTTCGGGTTGTCCTGGGTCTCGGCGCGAATACCGGCCGAAAGGGTCAGGTTGCTGGAGAGGAACCACTGGTCCTGCAGGAAGAGGGCGGTTTCCTTCTGGCCGAAGTCGGCGCGACCGGCCTCGCTCGAAGTGCGGCCGCCGAGACCGCCGAATTGGCGGTACTGCGACCAGCGACCGGCGAGCAGGTCCGCTTTGTTGTTGAAGGCGTAGACGCCGCGCCAGTTGCCGCGGAAGACCTGGTCGATCGTCGTGTCGTTGTACTCGCCACCGGCCTTGATCACATGGTCGCCGCGCATGAAGGTAACCGTGTCGCCGATCGCCTTGCGCTCGGTGGTCGAGACGATCGGCAGGAACGCAACCTCGCCGAAGCGGTTGCTCCCGAACTGGATGTCGGGGAGGTTCAGTCCTTTGTCCTCGCGCGGAGTGTCCTCCGTGACGAAGTTGATGTTCAGGTCGTTCAACAGGTTCGAGCCGAACTGACCTGACCAGGAAGCGACATACCCTTTGGTGTCCAGACCCTCAATGCCGTTGTAGCTCTCGGTGCGGGTGGCCGAGTCCGAGGTGCCGTTGACGCCGTCATACTTGGTAAAGTTGGCGCGAACCAAGAAGCGATGTTGGGCGTTCGCCTGGTAGTCGAGCCGGCCGAACAGAACGTCGCCGTCCTTGGTCTGCGCGTAGGTGGGCGCTGAGGCGAGCACCGGATACCGGGCGAAGATGTCGGCGTCGATCACGGACGACACGATCGGCACCGTCAAGGTCTGCTTCTGCTGATCGTACGAGGCGAAGAAGAACAGCTTGTCCTTGACGATCGGACCGCCGATCGAGGCGCCGTACTGTTCCTTCTCCTGATCGGCGGGCTCCGCGCCACCGGCGAAATTCGAGACTAAGCTTTGCGGCTGGTTGTAGTAGAACAGCGAGCCGCGGAAGTTGTTGGTACCGTTCTTGGTGATGACGTTGACGAAACCGCCGCCCGAGCGGCCGAACTCGACCGACGCCCCGTTGGTGACGACCGAGAACTCCTTGATCGACTCCTGCGAGATCGAGAGCGGGGCACGCCCTTCCGCGCCACCGACCGTGCCGCCGAAGAAGCCGTTGTTGTAGTCCACTCCGTCGACCGTGACGTTGGTGTTGATGCCGCGCTGACCGGAGAGCGAGATGTTGCCGCGCTCCGAGTCGAACCGGCTCTCGGGGGTGAGCAGGACCAGGCTGCGGAATTCGCGGCCGTTGATCGGGATCTGCTGGATCTGCTCGGTCTGGATGGTGGTGCCGCGGGTCGTGTTCGTGACCTCGACGACCGGCGCCTCGCTGGTCACGGTGATCGAATCGGTCACCGTTCCCGGCTGCAGGGTGAAGTTGAGCGTCGGCGCCTCGCCGATCAGCAGGCGGATCTCGCGGTTCGCCGGACCGAACCCATCGAGGGTGGCGGTCACCGAGTAAGAGCCGGTGGGCAGGTTGAAGATGCGGTAACCGCCCTCTTCGCCGGTGTTCGCCTGGATGGTGAGACCCGTCTCTTGGTTCTTGGCTTCGACCGTGACGCCCGGGAGAGCTGCGCCGTCGGCGTCGGTGACTTGACCGGAGATTCGGCTGGTGGTGACATCGGTCTGCGCGAATGCGGCCGTCGCTGAACCCGCGAGCAGCAACAGGCTCACGAGCGCGAACGTCCATCGGGACTGAAGTTGACCTCGATGCACGGTGTTTCCTCCTTGGGTTCGATTGGAACTGGGTCGATGAATGCGGATGGGGTATGGAACTCGGTTCGATTCTAGAGGTCGGGCAAGATCGGGCGGTGCCGCGCTTTGGGCGAAGCCGTGACGAAACTGTAACGGCTGGCGACCGCTGGCGTGGGCAGGGCCATGGTAGGCTCACGGGCCGGTACCGCTCGACCGAGCATCTCGACCTCGGATTCTCGTCTGCGACGTCTGATCAGCTTACTGCTTTGATCGATCTACTGCGACGGCTCGGGAGCGGATTGAGCTTCTTGTCCAGAGCGTCCGATCGCTCGGAAGCGACCCTGTCCTTGAACCCCTGTCCGTCTGAGCACCTGGAATGATACTCCAAGACCGAGCTTTGGTGAGCGTCGTCATGGGCAGCCGCTCCGATTGGGAGACGATGCGCCATGCCACGGAGACTTTGGAGCGCTTCGGCGTTCCCCACGAGCGACGAATCGTCTCGGCTCACCGGACCCCCGAGCTGATGCGCGATTTTGCCCGCGGCGCTCATGATCGGGGGGTCGAGGTGATCATCGCGGGCGCCGGAGGCGCCGCCCACCTGCCGGGCATGATCGCGGCCTGGACGCTTCTGCCGGTGTTCGGCGTGCCGGTCAAGAGCCGTAGCCTCAACGGTTTGGACTCGCTCCTCTCGATCGTCCAAATGCCGGCCGGGGTACCCGTCGGTACGCTCGCGATCGGCGAGGCGGGGGCGACCAACGCCGCACTGCTCGCCATCCGCTGCCTCGCTACGTCTCGCCCCGAGCTGAAAGAAAAGCTTAGGGCGTTCGCCGCCGAGCAGGAGCGGAAGGTCCTCGAAGATTCGTTGGCCTGAGGCGACGGCCTAAAGATAAGACCTCCCGCGGCATGGCGATCCTTCCCGGTTCGACGATCGGTATTCTGGGCAGCGGCCAGCTCGGCCGGATGTTCAGCCTCGCCGCGCGCAAGATGGGCTATCGCGTCCATACCTTCTCGCCCGACCGCGACACGCCGACCGGCCAGGTGGCGGATGTCGAGATCGTCGCTCCATACGAGGATCTGGATGCCGTGCGCGCCTTCGCCCAAAACGTCGCGGCGGTGACCTTCGAATTCGAGAACGTGCCGGCGACCACCGCCGCCGCAGCGGCCGAGATCGCCCCGGTGCGCCCCTCGGGCGCGGTCCTTCACCTCACCCAGAACCGTCTGCGGGAGAAGGGCTTTCTCGCCGAGCACGGATTTCCGGTCGCACCGTTCGCTCCTGTCCGCTCTCTCGCGGAGTTGACCGCCGCCCTCCCGCGCATCGGCTGCCCCTCGGTGCTCAAGACCGCCGGCTGGGGTTACGACGGGAAAGGTCAAACGGTCATCCGCGAAGTAGAAGGCGCCTCCGCCGCCTGGGCTGCACTCGGATTTCCGGAGACCGGCGGTGCCTCCGAGGCGATCCTGGAGGCGTTCGTCGATTTTGAGGTCGAGCTCTCGGTGGTCGCCGCGCGCGGGCTCGACGGCGGTTTTGCCAGTTGGGGTGCGTTCGAAAACCACCACTCTCGGCACATTCTCGATCTGACACTCGCCCCGGCGCGAGTTCCCCGGCAAGTGGCCAGCCGGGCGGTCGAGCTCGCTCATGACATTCTGGAAGCGCTCCGACTCGAAGGCGTGCTCTGCGTCGAGCTGTTCCTCACCCGAGCGGGGGATCTGCTGGTCAACGAGCTCGCACCCCGGCCGCACAACTCGGGCCATCTGACCTTCGATGCCGCGGTGACCAGCCAGTTCGAGCAACAGCTGCGCGCGGTCTGCGGTTTGCCGCTTGGGGCGACCGAGCTCTACCGGCCGGCGGCGATGGTCAACCTGCTCGGCGACCTCTGGCAAGAGGGGGAGCCCGACTGGGCCGCAGCGCTCGCGTTCCCGGCGGTCAAGCTCCACCTATACGGCAAGGTCGAGGCTCGTCCGGGGCGTAAGATGGGGCACCTAACAGCGCTCGGTTCTTCGGCCACCGAAGCGGCGGAGCTCGCCCGCGCGGCACGATCCGCGCTCGAACCGAAAGCCCTTGGAGGATCGCGATGAGCCAGCTGATGATCTATGGCGCCAACGGTTATACCGGGGAGCTGGCGGCCCGCGAGGCCGTGGCGCAGGGCCTCGCGCCGATCCTCGCCGGGCGCAGACGAGAACCGCTTCTGAAGCTTTGCACCGAGTTGGGCCTCACGGTCAGGGTTTTCGATCTAGAAGAACCCGCGTCGGTTCGCCGCGGGCTCGAAGGGGTGGCCGTCGTTCTTCACTGCGCCGGACCGTTCGTACTCACCAGCCGGCCGATGGTCGAAGCGTGCCTGGAGGCGGGTTGCCACTACCTCGACATCACCGGCGAGATCCGGGTCTTCGAGGGGGTCTTCGGCCGCCACGCGAAAGCCGAGCGCGCGGGCGTCACCCTCCTGCCCGGCGTCGGCTTCGATGTCGTGCCGTCGGACTCCCTCGCGCTGCGGCTCGCCGAGGCGCTGCCGGGCGCCACAGCGCTCACCCTGGCTTTCGCCACCGCGGGCGGCTCGGCGAGCCGCGGCACGCTCAAGACAATGATCGAGAGTTTCCCCGAGGCCGGGGCGATCCGCCGGGACGGCAAGCTCATGGCGGTGCCGCTCGCCTGGCACGTCCGCGAGATCGATTTCGGCGGCCGACTCGGGCGACGCACCTGTACCACCATCCCTTGGGGCGACCTTTCGACGGCCTGGCGCTCGACCGGGGTGCCGAATTTGCGGGTTTATACCGCGATGCCGCCGAGCGCGGTTCGCCGCCTGCGCTGGCTGAACCCCCTGCTCCCGCTCGCCGGCTGGGGTCCGATCAAACGCCGCCTGCAGCGCGCGGTCGATCGGCGGGCGATCGGACCGAGCGCCGAGGCGCGGGCCACCGCCCGAACTTATCTTTGGGGCGAGATCGAAGGCGATGGGGGGCGGCGCTTCTCCGCCACGCTCGAAACCTCCGAGGCCTACGCCTTCACGGCCATCGCCGCGATCGCCTGCGCCCGGAAGGTACTTGCGGGCGAGGTGAAGCCGGGGGCCTGGACGGCTGCCCAGGCGTTTGGCAGCCGGTTCGTGGACGGTCTGCCGGGGGTTGTGGCGGGGCCGATCGTCGAAGGCTGACCGGATCACGCCCGCACGAACCCACAACAGCGCCCCGGCGAGCAACCAGCTCAGTTCGCCGGCCGAATCAGGTGTCCGTAGCGCAGCGGCTCACCCCTCTCCCAGGGCCGGTACTGGTTGCAGAAGTCGATCCGCTCGCCAAGCGTCGGGTGCGACGAGCGCCAGAGCTTGTAGAGCAGCCCCGGACGGGGATTGCTCAGGTTCTCCTGCTGGAGCTTGACGAAAGCGGTTGCCGCGGCATGGTTGTCGCGGGTTATCTCCAGGCCGAAAACGTCCGACTGGTGCTCAACGTAGCGACCGATCGCCATGATCGCGGGAGTCAGGACGAACATCACCAGGCTGAACAGCAGAACGATCAACGGCCACGAGGCGACATCCGAGAGCTCATGGAAGCCGAAGCGGCCACCCCATCGCGCAATCATCCCGCGGGCCAGGCGGTGGATCGAGTAGAGGCCGATCAGGATCAGCCCGAAACCGAGGCCGATCTGGAGCGGCACGTGACCGAGCACATAGTGGCCCATCTCGTGGCCCATGACGAACAACACCTCGCGCTCGTCGAGCTTCTTTAGGATCGTGTCCCAGAGAACCACCCGCTTGGTACCCCCGATTCCGGTGACGTAGGCGTTGACCTTCTCGGTGTCGACGCTCTTGTCGACTTCGAACACGCGGCTCCCTTCGATCCCGGCACGATCGGCGAGCGCGAGGATCTTCGCTTCGAGCGCCTGGTCCTTCATCGGGCCGAAATTGTTGAACAGGGGATCGAGCCAGACGGGCGAGATCACGAGCAGCAGAACGAGCAGCGGCACCGAGGCGAGCGAGGTCCACAGCCACCAACGGCGAGGGCTCTTCTTCAACATCAGGAAGGGGAGCCACAGGGTGGCCACGCTGCTGAAGATGCCGATCAAGAGGCCCTTTCCCGCATCGCTCCACCACTTCGCGGCGGTCTGGTTGGACAGCCCATAGGCGTGCTCGCGCACGAAGTCGGTCGAATAGGCGAGCGGCAGGCCGATCACGAACGTCAGGATCGTAAACAGTGCGAAGTAGATCGCGATCGTCGGATACCAGCGCTTGCCGATCCTCTGGGCAAACGTACGCATTCGAGCGGAGAAACCGGAGAACAGGAGTAGGGCAGGTACCGCGAAACCCCACAGCAGATCGACCCACCAGATCGCAATGCCGCTCTCGTAGTAGCGCATCGCCTGCTCGCTCGGACTGGGAACCGCGACCGGACCGAGGTCGGCAGGTGCCGCGACCGCCGCCGAAGCGACCGGGTACTCCGCCGGTACCACCGTTTGCGCGGAGGCCGGGAGCGGCACGGAGACGAATCCCCAGACTGCGACAAGTACAAAAGCTGCGAAAGCTCGAGCGCCCATGTTTTTCTCCTCGGAGTGGCCGGAGAGGATACGCGGAAACGGGGGTTCCTCGGGTTCCAAGGTAAGATCCGCCGCCATGAGCGACACCCGAGGAAAGCAGATCTCCGAGCTCAAAGAGCGGCTCGCCGCGGCCGAGGCGGGCGGTGGCCCGGATCGCGTCGCGCGTCAGCATAAAGAGGGCAAGCTGACCGCCCGCGAGCGGGTGGAGCTTTTGCTCGACCCGGGATCGTTCGTCGAGCTCGATGCCCTGGTCGCCCACCGTTGCCGCGACTTCGGTATGGACGAGGTTAAATTCCCCGGTGATGGCGTGGTCTCCGGCTACGGCACGGTCGAGGGGCGACTGGTCTACGTCTTCGCCCAGGATTTCACCGTCTTTGGCGGCTCGCTGTCCGAGACCAACGCCCAGAAGATCTGCAAGATCATGGATCTTGCCGTCGAGAACGGCGCGCCGGTGATCGGTCTCAACGATTCGGGAGGCGCGCGAATCCAAGAGGGGGTGGCCTCGCTCGGCGGTTACGCCGACATCTTCCTGCGCAACACCCTCGCTTCCGGCGTCGTGCCGCAGATTTCGGCGATCCTTGGCCCCTGTGCAGGCGGCGCGGTCTACTCCCCCGCGATCACCGATTTCATCTTCATGGTCGAGGGGACGAGCTATATGTTCGTCACCGGGCCGGACGTGATCCGCACGGTGACCCACGAAGAGGTGACCAAAGAGGCCCTGGGAGGCGCCACCACTCATAGCGCGAAGAGTGGAGTTTGCCATTTCGTCCGCGGCAACGATGCGGCCTGCCTGGCCGGCATTCGCGAGCTGCTCTCCTATCTGCCGAGCAACAACCTGGACGATCCGCCACCGGCCACTTCGGAAGACGACCCGTTCCGCGCCGCAGAGGCTCTCGACACGCTGGTCCCCTCCGACCCGAACAAGCCGTACGACATCAAGCAGTTGATCGGCTTGGTGGTCGACGACGGCAAATTTCTCGAAGTGCATGCCGACTTCGCGAAGAACCTGGTCGTCGGCTTCGCCCGTTTCGCCAACCAGTCGGTGGGCATTGTGGCCAACCAGCCGCAGTTCTTGGCCGGAGTGCTCGACATCGACGCCTCGCTCAAAGGCGCCCGGTTCGTCCGCTTCTGCGATGCTTTCAACCTCCCAATCGTCACCTTCGAGGACGTTCCCGGCTTTCTCCCAGGCACTCAGCAGGAATTCGGCGGCATCATCAAGCATGGCGCGAAGCTGCTCTATGCCTACGCCGAAGCGACCGTGCCGAAGATCACGATCATCACCCGCAAGTCTTACGGCGGCGCCTACTGTGTGATGGCGAGCAAACACCTGCGCACCGACGTCAACCTCGCCTATCCGACCGCGGAGTTGGCCGTTATGGGCCCTGAGGGCGCGGTCAACATTCTCTACAAGCGCGAACTCGACCGGGCGGGCGACAACGCCGCCGCGGTGCGGCAAGAAAAGGTCGCCGAATACCGGGCGAAGTTCTCGAACCCCTATATCGCCGCCGAGCGGGGCTTCTTGGACGCGGTGATCGAACCGCGCGAAACCCGGTCACATATCGTCAAAGCGCTGCGCCAGCTCGCGAGCAAGCGGCAGAGCTCACCCGCCAAGAAACACGGCAACATGCCACTCTAACGAGCGACTCCAGCGCCGAGCACCTCTGGTGCGGGCCTGCTTTTTCTTGACAGCCCGCAGGCGCGTGCGACAAGCTGGGAGCATTCTTCGGTCGCGGTTTCGAAACACCGTCGCCGCGCGGCCGGTCATCACGTTACAGGGGACAGCAGGAGGGCTGATGAGAGAGAAGGATCGCGATCTGCGGCGCCGGAGGCAAAGGCGCAACAAGCGCTTGGCCAAGCGTCTCCACGCGGAGACCTTGAAGAAGGCCGAAATCCAACAGGCTTCGAAGCGGGCGGCGAAGAAGGCTTCGAACGACGCGGCAGCCGCAGCGGAGACCGCGGCTGCCGAAGAGAAAAAGAAGCCGGCGGCAAAAAAGGCTCCCGCGGCGAAGAAAGCTCCCGCCAAGAAAGCTTCCGCCCAGGGAGCGGCCGGTGCGGAGCCGGATTCGGGAAGCGAAGCGTAAGCTCCGCTTCTAGGGCCTGGGCGAAAGAAGGCGCCTGAGCGAGAAGGCGCCCCTTTTGTCCCGGATACCAGAGACAAACCGCTCGCGAGGTCGCGCCACCGGCCGATCACCTGCTGATCGCCAAAACGCTCCTCTCGGGCGGTTTTCCTTGCCGGCGGGCCTTCGCGGGTCCCTCTCTCGTCCGCTCCCGAGCCCAACCGGTCGCTTCGGCCCTAGGCCGGCCGTTCCCATTCGGATCGACTTATTTTCAAAAGAGGATAGCCATGCCCGACTACCGCTCGCTCAAGGCTGTGGACCCCGATATCTGGCAGGCGATCGCCGACGAGCGCTCACGCCAGAACGACGGCCTCGAGCTGATCGCATCCGAGAATTTCGTCAGCCGCGCTGTGCTCGAAGCAGTCGGCAGCGTGATGACGAACAAGTATGCCGAGGGCTATCCCGGCAAGCGCTATTACGGCGGCTGCGAGTTCGTCGATGTCGCGGAGCGTCTGGCGATCGAGCGGGCCAAGGAGCTGTTCGGAGCCGAGCATGTCAACGTCCAGGCACACAGCGGGACGAGCGCGAACATGGCGGTCTATTTCGCGATGCTCCGTCCGGGCGACAAGCTGATGGGCCTGGATCTCGCCTGCGGCGGGCATTTGACCCATGGTCACCGGCTCTCTTACTCGGGGCGCGACTTTGAGGTTGCGGCTTACGGGGTCGATCGGCAGACGGAACGGATCGACTACGAGGCCGTTCTCGCACAGGCGCTCGCAGAGCGGCCGAAGTTGATCGTGGTCGGCGCCTCGGCTTATAGCCGCATCCTCGACTTCGCCCGCTTCCGAGAGATCGCCGATCAGGCGGGCGCCCTGCTGATGGCCGACATGGCGCACATCGCGGGACTGGTTGCTGCCGGCATTCACCCCTCGCCGGTACCGCACTGCCATTTCGTCACTTCGACCACCCACAAGACGCTCCGTGGCCCGCGCGGCGGCCTGGTCCTGTGTAAAGCTGAATACGCCAAGGAGATCGACCGTGCGGTCTTCCCAGGCATCCAGGGTGGACCGCTGATGCACATCATTGCGGCCAAGGCGGTGGCGTTCCGCGAGGCGCTGTCCGACGAGTTCCGCGCCTATTCGAGCCAGGTCATAGCCAATGCCCGGCGCCTCGCGGCCCGGCTCGCCGAGAACGGCCTGCGCATCGTCTCGGGCGGCACCGACAACCATCTTTTCCTGGTCGATGTCGCGGTCGCCGGAACCACCGGGAAAGTGGCGGAGAAAGCGCTCGAGGCGGCCGGGATCACGGTCAACAAGAACACCATCCCGTTCGACCCGCAACCGCCGATGGTCGCCTCCGGCGTCCGCATCGGGACTGCGGCGATCACCACCCGGAGCATGAAAGAAGACGAGATGGACCAGGTCGGCGACCTGATCGCCGAAGTCCTAAAAGACGCCGACGATCCGGCCGTCCACGCCGCAGTCCGCACCCGCGTCCGCGACCTCTGCGCGCACTTCCCGCTCTACGATCCGTTGATGTAGGCGCGCACAGCACCGATCAGGAAGATCGAACCGCAGACGACCAAGGGGCGCCGGCTCATCACGAGCGCATGTTCAAGCGCCTCGTCCAGATCGGGGATCACCTCGGCAACGGTTCCGGGCGGGAGCAGCATGGCCAGATCCGCCGGATTTTTCGCTCGCGGCGAGGGCGGGGCGGTGAGAACGATTCGCGCGGCGTGCGGCACCAGGTGCCCGAGCATCTCCGCGGCGTCTTTGTCGCCCAAGAGGCCGAGCAACAGATCCACCCGCTCGCCGGTCTCCGCTAGCCGCTCAGCCAGGAAGCGACCGAGCATTTCGGCGCCTTCCGGATTGTGCGCGGCATCGAGGACGACCCGCTTGGCCGAGCCGTCGCCGATGTCGAACTGGATGGATTCCAGCCGTCCGGGCCAGCGGCAGGTGGCCACCCCGCGGGTGATCGCCCCGTCGTCGATGCGGTTCCAACCGAGGTCCGAGAGCTGTTCCGCCGCTGCGACCGCGAGCCCCACGTTGCGCAGTTGGTGCGCGCCGGGCAGCGCAAGTTCCAACGAATAGTTGGCGTTGGGCGTTTCGAGCTCGACCTCCTGGCCGTCCCAACCGCGTGATCGTACCGCGACGATCCGCACCCGGTCCGGCGCCGAGTCGAGCCGCGCACCGACACGAGCCGCCTCGGTGCGCACCGAGGTCATTGCCTCGGATGCTTCGATCCAGGCGATCGCGGGGCGGCCAGGGCGAAGAATGCCGGCTTTCTCGCGGGCGATGGCGGTCAGAGTATCGCCCAGCATCTCTCTATGCTCGAGGCTGATCGAAGTGATCAGCGAGAGGATCGGCTCGGCCACGTTGGTTGCATCGAGCCGGCCGCCGAGCCCGACTTCGAGCACCGATAGATCGGCACGCTCCTCGGCGAACCAGAGGAATGCTGCGAGCGTCATCGCTTCGAAATAGGTGGGCAGACCGTCGCCCGCGCGCTCGGTGGTTAGGACGATGCGCGCGAGCAGGCGGCCGAGCGCAGCGCTTTCGATCGACGCGCCGTCGAGCTGCAGGCGCTCTTCGACCCGTTCCAGGTGGGGGGAGGTATAGAGGGCGGTGCGGTATCCGGCGGCCCGCGTGATCGAAGCGAGCAGCGCGGAGGTCGAGCCCTTGCCATTCGAGCCGGCGATCAGGACCGTCGGAACCGCCCGCTCCGGATTGCCGAATCTGGCGAGCAGCTCGCGCACCTTCTCGAGCCCGAGCCGGATGCCGAGGCCTTCGAGGCGACGGAGGATCGCGTCTGCGTCCTTGGGGAGGTCCGGTACTTCCACCGGTTGGTTCGCTTCGAGTTCGTTAGTCGCGGGTCAGGTGTTCGAGGCAGCGCGCGATCGTGCTCTTGAGTTCGGGCCGCGGTACCACACGGTCGAGAAAACCATGTTCAAGCAAAAACTCGCTGGTTTGAAACCCTTCAGGCAGGCTCTGCCGGATCGTCTGCTCGATCACGCGGGGACCCGCGAAGCCGATCAGCGCACCCGGCTCGGCGAGATTCAGGTCGCCGAGCATGGCGAACGACGCGGTGACCCCGCCCGTGGTCGGATCGGTGAGGATCGACAGATAGGGGAGGCGCGCCTCGCGTAGGCGGGCGAGCGCGGCGCTGATCTTCGCCATCTGCATCAGGGAGAGCACCCCCTCCTGCATCCGGGCACCGCCCGAGGCGGAGACCACGATCAGCGGCAGCTTCTTGTCGATTGCGCGCTCCGCGGCGCGGGCGATCTTCTCGCCCACCACCGAGCCCATCGAGCCGCCCATGAAGCGGTACTCCATGGCGGCGAGGACGACCGACCGACCTTCGATCCGGCCTTGGACGACGACCACCGCGTCGCGCTCGCCGACCGCCAGTTGGTAGCTCTTGATCCGGTCTTTGTACCGCTTGCTATCCTTGAATTGCAGCGGATCGACGGGCGAGATGTCGGAGAACAGCTCGCGCCCAACCGGCTCGTCGAGCAGCATCGCGATCCGCAGGCGAGCGTCGACCCGGAAGTGATAGCCGCATTTCGGACAGACCTGGAGGCTGCGCTCGAGATCGCGGGAATAGATGATCTGTTTGCAGCCTTCGCACTTCACCCAGAGCCCTTCGGGGACCGTGCTCCTCGAGCGGTCCTCGCGGACCGGCATCGGCTTCTTGGTCTTGCGAAACCAGGCCATGGGAATCGACCGGATGATGCTGCGAGGTCACCCGTCGGACCCGGTGCCGAGAACTCGGATCGCCGGGTGCGAAGCCGCCTGCGCGAGGTCGAGCGAGATTCTTGAAGCTCAGCTCTCGGCGCAGCGTCTACGGGTGACTCAAGCTTCGCCGGAACCTGCCTCTTCGGCTTCGAGATCGTTCGAGATACCCAACCGAAGGCAAGCGGCATCGTACATCTGTCGCGCGCCCTTCTTGCCGTTCTGCAGCTCGGCCAGGCGATCTTTTACCTTGGCGAGTTCCTCCTCGATCGAGCGATCGAGGTCTTCGATCTCCTGACGTGTGGTGGCCAGGATGTTTTCGTAGAATTTCCGCTGCTGGTCGTTCAGGCTCATCAATCTTCCTCCCGCGGCTTGCCGTCTACAGCTTGAATGGGACGCGCAAGCGGGTCCACATTTTCACGCGGACTCCGCCTT
Source organism: Holophagales bacterium (assembly GCA_031404815.1). Taxonomy (GTDB): domain Bacteria; phylum Acidobacteriota; class Thermoanaerobaculia; order Multivoradales; family UBA5704; genus DASYKS01. Next base: position 139,844 of record JANNIH010000054.1, read on the forward strand.
TGGTCGCAGGGCGATACTTGGCGCCTCGCGCAGCGGCGAGCGCGGACTCGTTGATGCCCACTTTTTGCTTGATCGGCTCGACCAACCGCGCTTCTTGTACCCTGCCGTTCTCGTCCACGAGCACCGACAGGACGACCACCCCCTGCACGCCAAGCTGTTTGGCGAGCGCAGGATACCCCGGTTTCGGAGCGCTGGCAAGCTGCGGAGGGTTCACTCCCGGTCCGGGCTCGACGAGGTCTCCCTCGCGCACGCGCGGCGCTTCCTCCTCCTGAGGGGCTGGCGCGGGCGGCTCTGGGCGACGCTCCTCCACCCTGGTCGCTTCGGGCGCAGGCTCGGGGCGACGTTCTTCCACCTGTGGGGTTGGCTCGGAAACCTCCGGAGTTGCCGGGGCCGAAGAGACGGCGGTAGGAGAGGCCGGCTCTGGAGGCCGGTTCTTGTCGGCAGACTTCGCTTCGGCCGCCATCTGCTCGCGCAGCTTCCGTTCTTTCTCGTCGAACTGCTTCTTCAGCTCCGCTTCGGTCTTCGCCACCGCCTGACCGACCAGACCGGTGAGGTCGGTTTGCAGCGCAGACCCGGGCGCGGTCGCGTCGGCCGGCGCCACGTCCGGAGCCCCCGCAGGAGCGGGAACGATCGGCGCGCCGCCGGGGGCCGGATTCGCGGAGGCCTTGGTTCTGTCGCGAGCGATCCAAAGTGCACCGGCCAGAGCGGCGAGCACGAGAACGGCGAGGGTGATCCAAAGTACCGCACGGCTCTTACCGACAGGCGCAGAAACCGGAACGTCCGCCAACGGCGCGACCGCTTCGACGATCGGCTCCGTCGCCAGCTCGGGCACGGGCGGCGAAGTAGAGGGGCCCGCCGCTGCTGAAGCTGCTGGAGGGGTGGGGGCGGGCGGGGCCGCAACCGGCGCCGACGCGATTGGAGTTTCCGCAACCGGCGGCAGCGGGTCCGGCGTCGGCGGCTCGGTCGGAACGGTTGCCGCTTCGAGCCGGCGGACATAAGCCGCAAGGTCGGTGTGCGAGAGCGTCGGTCTCTGCTCGTAGAGCACCGCACCCAGCCGCTGCTCCATCTCGCCCGCGGTCTGGAAACGATCGGCGGGGTCGTGAGCGAGCGCTTGACGGGCGATCGCGTCGATCTCGACCGAGATTGACGGATCGAGATCGCGCGGGCTCCGCACCCGACCCTCGCGCACGGCTTCGAGGACCGAAATCTCACTATCGCCTGCGAACAACCGCTCTCCGGTGAGCATTTCGAACAGCAGCGTGCCGAGCGAGAAGATGTCCGAACGAGCGTCGACCGGTCGGCCCCAAGCCTGTTCGGGCGACATGTACTGAAGCTTGCCCTTGAGCGCGCCGATCTGCGTTTGCCCGGCCTGGGTCACCGCCTTGGCGATCCCGAAATCGCACAGCTTGATGTCGCCGTCGCGGCTGATCAGAACGTTTTGCGGCGAGACGTCGCGATGGACCAGACCGAGCGCACGCCCCTCGAAGTCGCTCTTCCGGTGCGCATGCTCGAGCGCACCGGCGACGTGATGCGCGATCAGCAGCGAGAGGCCAATCGGAATAGGCATCCGCTTCTGGCGCGCGAGATTGCCGATCGTGCGCAGGTCACGCCCTTCGACATACTCCATCGCAATGAAGTAGTCGTTCGCTATCTTTCCCAGCTCGTAAATGTGAATGATGTTCGGGTGCGACAGCTGAGCGGCGAGCTTCGCCTCGTCGATGAACATGCTCACGAACTCGGCGTTGTGGGTCATGTGCGGCAGGATCTTCTTGATCGCCACGGTCTTCTGGAAGCCCTCGAGGCCGCGCATGCGCGCCTTCCAGACCTCGGCCATGCCACCGACCGCGATTCGCTCGAGCAGCGTGTACTGGCCGAACCGCTGGCCCTCCGCCTCGTCCGTGAACACCGGAATGCGCTGCGTCGCGAGCGAACTCATTGGTTCCACCGTAACCGGTGCGGCGGGAGGAGTGGGCGGGGCCTGGCGAAGCAAAGGCTCGGGAGGGGGAGGAGCCTGGGGCGCAGGCGGAGCGGGCAGAGCGGGCGGCGGCGCGGAGGATGGCGCCGCGGGCGGGCGGGTGGGCGTTGCGGAGGGAGCCCCCCCAGGAGCCGACGGCCGAGAGGGACGGGCGAGCTGTTCGATCGCGGCGAAGTCGAGATCCGCCTTCGAGCGCACGCCGGTGGCTTCGATCGGTTTTGCCGGCACAGTGGCTGTCGGAGTCCGAGGGGCCAACGGAGTCGGCGGGGTAGCCGAGGTGGTCGAGGTGGTCGAGGTGGTCGAACGGACCACCGGCTCAGGGGTCGTCGCCAGGGCAGGCGTTGTCGTGGAACGTGGCGCAGGGGTGCTCGCCCGTCCCCCCATCTGCAAGCTCGAAAGCGTCTTGGAGAGCAGTGCCTCGACGTCGGTTGCCGGCATCTCGCCGGATTTCTTCGCTCCGGCAGAAGGAGTGGGTGTCAAGGTGCGTGGTCGCGGCAGAGCGCCCCCCCCGAACACTCCGGAGAGCGTCTGCTCCAGCTTCCGCTCGATCGCTCCCTGATCCGTGCCGGCCGCAGCGAATCCGGTCGGCAGCGCCGGGCTCGGGGCCTCCGACTCGGTCGGCCGCCGGAGGTCATCTTCGACCTCGGCGAGGACGTCGCCAAAAATATCTTTGGACGTCAGCTGCTGATCGTCCGTATCGGCGACCCGCGCGCGGGCCGGGTCGCGGCGGGCGGCGAGCGCCCGACGGACCGTAAGGCGCAGATCCTGATCGGAGAATGGCTTGATCAGAAACTCGTCCGCTTCGATCGCCGCCGCATCGACACCTTCCAGAGACTCCGGCATCAGGGCGACCACCCCGGGGCCTCCGGAGCGGCGAGAGAAGCTGATCGCCAAGGCTTCGACTCCCGGCGCTTCCGCGCTAGCGATCACCAGGTCGGGCGCGCTGCCTGCCGCTGCCTGCAATGCCTCGGCTCGACCGCCCACAAAATGGACGCGGTAGCCCTCGACGAAGAGAGCATCCTGGATGCGCTCGATATAACGTTGTTCCCTCTCTACGACGAGGATCAGGGCCATGCTTGCTTCTCCTGAAGGGCAATCCTCCGTCTTCTAGCACTGGCGCCGCCCGGCCGTCAATCGAAGTCCCGACCCGCGAGGGGCGAAGCAGGGACGAGATTCGCCACCTGGAAACCTCGGCCCGGACGTGGTAAATCTGTCGCACTCGTCAGCTGGAGCCGCCGAGCAGGGCTCGGAGCTGCGCCTTAAAGAAGGCACAGGGGCGGGCGAAACGCAGGTTCGAGGAGACCGAAGGTATGGATATCCGGCAGTTTCGGGTGGTCGTCAAGGCCAAGAGCTTCGAGCGCACGAGCCGCTTCTATGGCGAGTCCCTCGCCTTGCCCAGGCTCCAGACCTGGGAACGGGAGGACGGGCGGGGTGCCGTATTCCAGGCCGGTTCGGGAGCGATCGAAGTCCTCGGCTCCCCTTCAGGTGTCCGCTACATGGATGAAGGCTCCTCCTATCAGGGACCCGACCACAAGCTCACCGTGACCCTGATCGTGCCTTCGGCGGAGAAGGCGTTCGAAGAGATCAGCTTCCGCGAGAAGAACATCCCCGGCGGTCTGCGGCGCGACCACGATGGCTCGCTGGTTTTCGAGACGCACGATCCGGACGGCGTGAAGATCGTGTTCAAGCAGGCCGAAGGCTAAGCCAGGGGGAGTTAGAGCACGATGTCCGGCCACAGCAAATGGGCGACGATCAAGCATAAGAAGGCGACGACCGATGCCCGGCGCGGCAAGGCGTTCACCAAGCTGCTGAAGGAAATTACCGTCGCCACCCGCATGGGCGGCAGCGATCCGAAGGGCAATCCGCGCTTGCGCACGGCGATCCTTGAAGCGCGCGGAAGCAGCGTGCCCAACGACACCATCGACCGGGCGGTCAAGAAGGGCTCGGGCGACCTCGGCGGCGCCACGTTCGAGGAGCTGACTTACGAGGGCTACGGCCCCGGTGGCGTCGCAATCCTGATCGAGGCCGCGACCGACAATCGCAATCGTACCGCCGGCGAGGTGCGCCATCTGCTCACCAAGCACGGCGGCAACCTGTCTGAGGCCGGCGCCGTTTCCTGGATGTTCGATCGCTGCGGCTACTTCGCGATCGAAAAGGGAACGCAAAGCGAAGATGCGTTCATGGAGTTCGGGCTGGAGCTCGGGGTGGACGACATCACGACCGATGGCGAGGCCTTCGAGATCTTCACCTCGGTCGAGGATTTCCTGCGCGTCCAAGAAGAGCTGCTGAAGCGCAAAATTCAAACCCTGGTGGGCGAGCTGTCGATGATCCCGAAGAACTACATGGAGCTGGCGCGCGACAAGGTCCGTTCGGCGATGCGCCTGATGGAGGCGCTAGAGGATCACGACGATGTCCAGAAAGTCTGGGCGAACTTCGATCTCGACCTGGCGGACCTCGATTCGTAGGGCTCGTCGGCGCCGATGCTGATTCTTGGCCTTGATCCGGGCAGCCTTCATACCGGCTTCGGCCTGATCGAGAAGCGCGGCGCGAAGCTGGTTGCAATCGAGGCTGGACGGTTCTCCTGCCCGCGCGGCTTGGCCCTGCCGCAGCGTTTGGCCTCACTCTTCGTGCGCCTCGAGGAGCTGCTCGACCGGGTGAACCCCGCGGTGGTGGCGATCGAAGCGCCATTTCACGGCGTCAACCATCGCTCCCTGATCGTCCTCGCCGAGGCGCGAGGGGCGCTCTTGGCCTGCGTCGCACGCCGGGGGCTCGAGATCGTCGAATACAGCCCGGCGGAGGTCAAATCGGCGGTGACCGGCAACGGCCGCGCCGATAAGACCCAGGTCGCTCGCATGGTCGGCTTGATTCTCGGTTCCACCTCGGCCTGGGCCGCCGACGCCACCGATGCCCTGGCGGTCGGCGTCTGCTGCGCCCAGCGCCTGCGGATCGATCGATTGAGCCGTCCACCCGTCGCCGCCGGTTCCGTTAAGTAGTGTGAAATCTTGAATTTAGCTGCCGCGATCGGCTTGACCCTCAGCGGAGGGCCGTGCTAGTTTGCGGTTCTCCACTGACACGAAACGCCGAAGTAGACTAGGATCTGCCGCCATGGCCTTCCAAGGCTCGCTCAAGGAGCTGCCGCTCCCCGACATCATTCAGCTCGTGTCCGTCTCGGGCAAGACCGGCGTCTTTTCGCTCACCCGCGACGGCGATGCGAATGGCGAAATCTTCCTCCGCGGCGGCCAGATCGTCCACGCCCATTCCGGTGACCTGGAGGGTGAGGAAGCGGTCTACGAGCTGGCGATCTGGCCGGAAGGAGAGTTCCTCTTCACCGCCGGCCAAGAGACCGAACGAACGACCATCCAGAAGTCGAACACCAACCTCTTGATGGAGGCGGCCCGCCGGATCGACGAGTGGCAGGTGCTGTCGAAGCGCATACCCTCGACCCGCCTGGTCCCCGTGTTCACCCAGCAGGCGACGACGACCTCGGTTTCGCTGACTCCACACGAGTGGACGTTGATCTGCAAGATCGACGAGCGCCGATCGATCGAAGAGATCGCGGTCGGGCTGGCGTTGAGCCCTTTTGAGACCTGCAAGCTGCTCTACGGGCTGATCACCTCCGGATTGGTGGCGCTCAAAGAGGACTTCAGCAAACTGCGCTCCGAGCGCCTGTTGCACATGGACGCTGCGGCGCTCGCCGAGGTCAACGAGGCGATCCATGGCCAGGCCCGCGCGATGCTCTCCAGTCATCCCAAGCAGAACGATCTGGATGCGCCGTTGCGAATGAGCAAGACCGGCCTTGAAGCGGGACGCGGTTTCGAAGCGGTGCTCGATTTGGTGCGCGCGGACGAGAAGGTGGTCTCGGCGGCCCTCGGCCCCAACCAGTCGAAGACATTTCTCGATCGCGTGGCGCAGCTGCTGGCCTGAGGAACTCCGCTGCTCCGCTCGTCCTTAGCCGCTCTTTTCGCCGTGGTTCTGCTCGGGTTTGGCGAGTTTGCGCCCCTTCTCGGCCAAGATCCCGACCTGCCTCCTCCCGCCACGGCGGAGAGCATTGAGGCGGCCGCGGCCGCTAAAGCGGCGGCAAAGGCCGCGGCCGATCGCGAGCGCTTCCTGCCCAAGCTCGACCTCTTCTTCCCTGAGGGCGATCTGAACCTCCGGATCAGCCGGCTCGCGAACAAGACCTTCTTTGAAGGGCAGGTGAAGTATAACTTCATCAATGGTGACATAACCGCGTTCCTGCGCTACCGCTACTACGGCTACCGGCGAATTACCCAGCTCGCGGTGTTCGATTCGATTGAGTTCGAGAACCTCGAGCGGGGCTCGGAAGAGTTCGACCGGGTCCGCGGTGTGCTCACCCTGATGCAGTGGCCGCACAGTGCCAACCACCGGACCTTCTTTCTGACCGAGGCGGACCGGATCTCCTCGAGTCGCTCCGCGCTTCGGTTCAACACCAATCGGACCAACACGTTCTTCCGCGTCGGCTACCAGCTCGGCACCGACCAGGATGCCCGCAGCAACGCGATCGTCGGCGAATTTCGCGCCCGCAACGAGCGCCTGTTCACGGCGACGCGAGAAGTGGGTCCAGGCCAGACCGGATTCACCGCGGCACTAACCTACAGCTCGGACTTGATCGGCGATTTCGACTACGTGAAGGCAGAGATCGAGACCCTCAAGCGCTGGAACGTCTCACCGAACACCTTCGTTATCGGCCGCCTGCACGCGGGCCTCTTTCCCTACCGGCCCCGGATCGACAGACCCGACCGACCCGACCCGACCGACCGCTACGCCATCCCGCGCGCCGAGTACTTCCGCCTGGAGGGGCGCGAGAACCTCAAGGGACTGGGCCGGCGCACCCGCGGCACCCACGAGGCCCACACGACCTTCGAATGGTTCATCCCTTGGTTTCGCGATCAGAACCGCGAAGCGCTCCGCGCCGATTGGCAGACCTGGTACTGGATCGCCTACCTCGGCGCCGGAGCCGCCGGCTACGACACCCAGGTCTTCCGCGGCCTCGACGGCTGGATCACCGACGCCGGCCTCGGGTTCGAAGCCGCGGCGAAGGTCAAGAACTACCGGTTCTTCCTCTCCGGAATCGCCGCCCGAGCCTTCCGCAAAGGCGAGAGCGGCGAGTTTCGGCTATCGATCAAGTCGTACCACTGAGCCGGTCGCCAGGAACCAGAGCTCGAAGCGCGGCAGCTCGACGAGACCGAGGGCATCGCGGATCGCGCGGGTGTATTGGGCGCCCTGAGGGGCGTAGGCCGAGGCTCGGGCTTGGAGTTCTACATCGTCCCTCGCATCGTCGGTCTTGTAGTCGACGACCACGAAGCTATCGGTCCCGTCGCTCCCTTCCTCGCGGTAGAGAAGATCGATCGCGCCCGAGACGAAGCCGATCGGCCCACGCTCGTCTGGGCCATCCACCGGAGGCGGCAGGAGGATCGGCAGCTCACGCGCCACGATTCTTGGAGCGAGCGAACGGAGGCGTTCCGCAAGAGGTCCCACAGCGAAATGTTCGAGCAGGGACCGCGCGCGAACAGCGGCCACCGAGAGCGTTTCGGCATCGACACCCGGGAGAGCGGCGAGATGGCTCGGCAGCCTCTCGATCTGGCGCGTCCTCTCGGCAGCAACCTCCGCATCGAGATCCCAATCTTCGAGCGCCCGATGGACGGCGGTGCCTGCGGCCATGGCCGCATTGCGGTGGTCGGCGGCATCTGTAGCCTGGGCGATGTCGGGATTCTCCTCTGCGCTCTCACTCCGCTCCGCTTGGAGCTGGCGCAGCCGCTCGTGGGCCTCCTCCGATGCGGGCGCCGAGATTCGCCGGGCCTGGCGGGCGACGGCGGCGAGTTGACGCTCGGCCAGACGCCCAACCGCCCGGGCGACTTCGGGTCCGGTGCCGTAGGGCGCGGCTCGGTCGGTCGCCCGCGCCGCCGGGCCCGCTTGGGCTTGGGCGGGTGGGCCGTCGAGCGCCGGAAAGCGCCAGAGCACGCCATCGCCGTCAATCCAGGCCGACTCCTGGGATTCGGGAGCCGCCAGCTCGGTCCACAGCGCCGTGAGGTCGGGCCGGCCGGGCCGAGCCGCCAGCAGATGCAAATGGGAGCGGGCTCGTTCGGCCAGAGTGCCCGGGTCCGAGCCGATGTCGGGATTCGCCTCCTTCTCGGCCCACAGGCCCGAGATCACCAGACGGACCTTCGCCCGGGTGAGCGCCACATACAGGGTGCGCACCCGCTCCGCCGCTTCGACCGCGGCGCGTTCCGCCTCGACCTCGGCAAAGCCGGGGGTCGGCGCGCCGAACAGGCGAACCTCCCAACGGCTCTCTGAGGTTTCGCCCGGTCCTTCTCCTAAAGTTCCTTCCAGCCGCCCCACCGCAGTGCCGATCTCGTTGTCGGCCGGGGGCTGCTTGTGCGTCTGCAGCAGGTAGACGTGTTCGAAATCTAGCCCCTTGGCACCGTGAATGGTGAGCACCGCCACGGCCGCCTCACCGCCGTCCGGCCGGGCCTCCTCGGCATCGAGCCCCTCGGTGATGCTCCGGCGCAGGACGCGCAGCAGGGCGCCCGCGTCCCCTTCTTCTTCCAGCGCATCGAGCAGGCGGCGGAAGAAGCGATCGAGGTTCGCCAGGCGATAGGGGCCGAGGTAGCGCGCCGACTCGGTCGGCTCGATGAACGAGAGGCGGCGAAGCTTCTCGACGAACAGGTCCGCGGCGTCGGTCGCAAACGAGCGGCGTAGCGCGGCCAGGGCCACCATCGCGGCTTCGAGGCTCGCGTCCCAACCGGCGATTTCGGCGATTCCCGGCACATCGCGCGGAGTTGCTTCGGCCGCCTCTCTGGTGAGCACGGAGATTCGGGCGAGCGCCTCGGCCGCCCGCACCGGATCGGAAGTGCCCCCCAATTCGCTCGCGAGGCGTGGAAACTCGCGGTTCCAGAGCGGGATCAACGCGGCGTCCGGAACGCCCACCGCCGCCGAGCGGAGCCAGGTGAGCAGGGCGAGGTGATCGCCCGGGTCGAGCACCGTGCGAACCAGAGCGGAGGCTTCGATAATCTCCCGCCGACGGTAGTACTGCCGATCGCGGCCGACGGCGAACGGAATGCGCCGGGCGCGCAACGCTTCGAGCACGATCTCGACCGAACCGAAGCCGCGCAGCAGAATGCCGAACGCATTCCAGGCGAGCCCTTCGCGCTCGTGGATCTCCGCGATATCCCGGGCGACCGCCTCGGCCTCCAACTCGGCGGCGATCCCGAGAGGGGTCTTGCCGAGCCCCGGTGCGTCGGGCGCAGCGCGGCGCCAGAGCACCCAATGCTCGACGGGTCGGCGCCCGAGGGCTGCGAAACCTTCCTCCTCGTCCAACCGTGCGCAAGGGAGCAGCGGCTGGAACGCCGGCTGAAGCCCTGCCCGCTCGCGCATCACCGGGGCGACCGCGACCTCGACTTCGGCAAGGATGGCGGGTACCGATCGGAAGTTCTCGGCCAGCGGCAACACTTCGCCGCCCGTAGCGCGCACCCGATCGACGAAGCCGGAGTAGGCGGAGAGGTCGGCGCTGCGCCAACCGTAGATCGACTGTTTCGGGTCGCCGACCAGGAAGAGTCCCGGCAACGGCGCATCGGGCGCCAACGGGTCGGGCAGCGCGAGAGCCGCGAGCAGCGTACATTGCAACCGATCGGTGTCCTGGAACTCGTCGACCAGCAGCTGATCGATCCGGCCGCGCACCTCTCGGCGGACGCCGGAGTGTTCGCCAAGCAGCCGCGCCGCCCCGGAGAGCAACGACTGAAAGGTCGCGGCGCCGCGGGTTCTCATCGCGGTCTCGACGGTAAGGAGCAGCGGTGCGAGCGCACCCCGGGCGGCGGTGAGCAACTCGGCGTCGAATCCGGCCAAGAAACGCGCGGCGTGGCGAAGGCGGCCGGAAGCGGCGGCGATCGCCTCGGCGCGATCGGCGAAGGCGGTGTCTTCCGCGTTGTTGAAATCGCCTTTTTCCCACTTGCCCAGGTGGTTCACCAGGTTGTCGGTCAGCAGCTCGGCGCACACGGGCCCCAAGAAAGCGAGTCCGGCGGCCTCGACGCCTAGGCAGCGCCGGTTGATCTGGCCTACCGCGCTTGCGATCTTCTCAGCGTTCGGGAGGCGACCCTTCAACCGGCCGGCGAGCAGACCCTCGAGTTCCCGAGCCGCGCCAACCAAACCGCGGGAAAGCCCGGTGGCACCCGGCCCGGACAACGGGTCGGCGAGCAGAGCCGAAGGCGGCAGCCCTTCGCGGGCGAGGATCAGCAGCGCCTCGACCAGCTCGCGCGGGCCGAGGCCCCGGGCCGCCAGGGCCAGGAGATGAGGGTCTCCCGGTTCGCCGTAGCCGACGCGCATCGCGCCTTCAACCGCCTCTTGGATCGCTTCGTCGAGCAGGCGTCCGTCCGCGTCAACGGTGAGCATGGGGTGGACCCCGGCTTCGAGCGGATGCTCGGCGAGCAACCGGCGGCAGAACGCGTGAATGGTCGAGACGTTCAATTGGTCGAGCGTGACCAGCAGCGAACGCGCGCGGCGCCAAAGCTCGGCCTGAGGAGGTAGAGCCGCCGCTTCGAGCCAGTTCGGGACGCCGCCCAATTCTCCGGCGATGTTTCGGAGGCTATCCGCAGCGCGATGCGCCATTTCGGCCGCCGCGGCTTCAGTGAAGGTGATCGCGACGACCCCGGAAAGCACCTCGGCCGCGATCCGCTCCTCTTCGATTCGATGCTCCGAAACGCCGACGGAAGCGGCTCGCTCCGCGAGCCTTCCCGCCGCCCGCTCCCAACCGGGCCCGAGCGTCCAGGCGAGCAGCCGGGCGACCAGCGTCGTGGTCTTCCCTGTACCCGCCCCCGCTTCGAGCACCAAAGGGCGCTCGAACTCCGTCTGCGCCAACCGCCGGGCCGAGCGGTCGGCCGCGAGGAGCGCCGCGCGATCGATCACGAGTCCCCCCCGCGACCTTCCGGCGCCGCCAGATCCCAGACCCCGAGCAGCGCTCGGCCGGCTGGGTCTTCCGCCTCGCCGCGGGTTGACCACTCGAAGAGCCGGCGGCGGGCTCCGGAGTCGCCGCGCAGGCAGGCTTCGGCCACTTCGCAATAGTCGCAGCGGCGCGGCTCTTTTTGGCCCACCGGATCGACCAGGCGGGGAAAGAAACTCCCCGCGGTGTGGGCCGCGAGGCCGGCGGCCACCGCGCGATCGAACGCCGCGTCGATCTCGGGGTCCTGCTCAACCGCGAACTCGCGGATCTCGACCTCGGGCTTCAGGTAGAAGTACCGGCCGCGCGCGCCGGGTCCCGCCGACCGGCGGTAGGCGACCGCCTGGAGCAGGGCACCGGAGCCGATCTTGGCGATCAGGTCCGCGCGCCGATTCTCGGGACGCTTCTTGATCGAGAGCGGCCGGCCGGTTTTCCAATCCGTGAACAACGAGGCTCCGTCGGCCAGGCGGTCTTCGCGATCGGCGCGAAACGACAAGGCTCGAGAGCCGCCGGTTGTGGGGTCGATCACCAGGACGGTCCCTGGGACCTCCGTCCCCACCCGCTCGTTGTGCCACGGTTCGCGCGCCGCGGCGAGAAACGGCCTCGCCCGCTCGGCGAGCGCTCGCGAGAGACCGACCAGCGCGATGCCCTCCTCCGCAACCACCAGCGCGGCCTCCTGTTGGAGCGCGACTTCGATCTCCTCCGCCGCGGGCCAATCGGAGGCCTGATTCCCTCCCCTCTTGGCGAGCCGGTCGAGCACCGCGTGGATCAGGTTGCCGAGCAGTCGGGCGTCGAGACCGGGAAGCGCTTGGAGCGGATCGGGGGTCGGTTCGATCGCCAGCAAGCGAGAAAGGAAGAATTGCCAGGGGCAGCCATCCAGTCGTTCGAGGTGGGTGACGGCGAGGTCGCGACGACGTGGATCGAGCTCCGTCGATCGCGGGTCGGCACCGAGCGTTCCCACGAAACCGAACCAGGGGCCGAGCCTCCGGCTTGCGGCGCGCCCCTCGCTCGTCCGCAGGTCGGGGTCGAGCTCGGCCAATGCCGCCAAGCGGGCGCGCGCGGTCTCATCCGGCCGGAAGGTCCCAAGACCCAACGCCATTTCGGTGAGTGCCACCGGTAGGATCTCTGCGAAGCTCGCCCGCGGCCCATGAAGCGCCGCGAGAATTGAGTGCTCCCAGGCCGGACGCAGGAGCGCTGCGGAGCGCGGGCCGCTCGGCAACGTCGGGTCCGGCGCGGCGAACAACCCAGGGGCGCGCACCACTCCCCCGGCTTCGAAATCGATCCGCTCGACGAGCGGCGAAACGGCGCGCGGTCGGCCGTCGTCATCGGCGCTCTGCCACGACAGGGTGACCCGCGGCGCAGCCGAAAGGAGTTGGGCGAACAGATGGCGCTCCTCGTCGAAGCCGGAGCGCTTCTCCGCGAGATCGGGCAGCAGGCGCCGCACCACGCGCCGAAGCGCGTCGGGCAGGAGCGGGTCTTCCCGCACCGGCCGAGGAAACGCGTCGCGGGCGAGACCGATGACGAACAGGTGCGGAAACGTCCGCCCGCGCGCCTCGGTGACCGAAAGCACCTGAACGCCGCCGCCATCACCGCCAAACCCTGAGGTGCCAAGCCGAGACAACGTTGCTGCGACCAGAGCGCCGAACTCATCGCGGGTGAGCGGAAACTCGGCCGGCAGATCGCGCGCCAAGGCTTCCAAGGCAGCGTAGACGTGCCCGATCTCGTCGTCGGGAAAAGTGCTCTCGCGGTGCGGCTTCGGACTCCAGCCTAGATCGCCCGCGAGCAGAGCGCGCAAGCGCGCCAGATGTACCTCTGTGGGGGCCGCCGCGGGCCAACCCGCCAACCGCTCGCTGGTGCGGCGCGCCGCGGCGATCGCCGCGGCCAGCCGCTCCCCTGCGATCCGCCGCCGCGGGGCACGGGCGATCCCGCCACCTTCGCCGCTCCCAGGACTCGCCTCACCCTCCGCGCCCGCGGCTGCGGGCAGCAATCGTTCCAGCCCCTCGGTATCGTCCGCCCCCTCGGGCTCCGGGTCGCGTTCGGTGCCCGCGGTAAACCCCTGGCGGATGGGCAACGAGTATTTTCCCCATCGATCGAGCAGACCGGTGATTTCGATCTCCGCCGCATCGCGCAACCGCCCTGCCCCGAGCGCGGCAAACGCGAGACGCAACTCGAAACCGGGGCGCCCGGCGCCCGGCAGGGCGATCGCCGCATCGAGCCAACGCGAGACCGGGGTCTCGCCACCCCGGCGAAGGAGATCTTCGAGGGCAGCCAGGCGCCGACCCATGGGAGTCTTGCCGCCGGTCGCCGCGAGCCCTGAGTACGGTACGCCCAATCGTTCGAAATGACGCCGCACGGCGAACCGGTAGGGTGCGAGATCGCGCGCCACCACCCCCAGCCGCTCGGGGGCCACCCCCCCATCGAGCAGAGCACGCAGCCGCACGGCCACCTCGCGAACCTCCGCGTCGGTCCCCGCCGCGGTGAAGGCCTCGCGGCGCGGCGGCGCGGGCTCCGGCCCTCCGCTGAGCGCCGGGCCGGAGCTAAGCGCGATCCGCTCGGTCCAGAGGTCGACGAAGGCGCGCTCCAGGCGGACCTCCCCGGCGCCGGATTCGCCAATTCTCTGGAACGAAGGGTCGGGGGAGCGGTCGACCAGGACCGTGGCGTCACAGGCGCGCACCAGCCCTTCGATCAGATCGGTGGCGAGCCCCGTTGCGTCGGCGAAGCCATGAACGATCACCGCGCGAGCGGGCAGAGCCTCGGGCCGAGAGAGGAGAACCTCGGTTGCGCGGCGGAGCAGATCGGCGATCCGACAGACTCCCAACCGCTCGGCCTCTCCTTCCGTTGACGCCGCGGCGCGGACCAGGGCGCGCGCCCTGGCGAGGTCCATCGGGGTGGCGACCGCCTTGCCTTCGGTGGCGAGCAACTCGTCGAGCGCGTCGGCGTGGGCCGGATCGAGGCCGGCGTCGAGCAGGTCGCGGATCGTCGCGACGGCTGCCCCGTACCCTTCGAGCAGCTCTTCGAGCCCGCGAAAGAGGGCTGGTTGGGCGCGCGCCGCCCGGCGGGCCAGAATCTCGAACAGATCTCCTCTTCCGGGCTCGGCCGGCTCGCCCGCGTGCTCCAAGATCTCGAGCGCCAACGTGTGGAGGGTTTGAACGATCAGGCCCGCGGTACCGCGCGCGCGATGGCGAACCAGGGCCGAGGCGACATGGAGCCGCAAGCTCTTGGACGGCACCACGATGCGCACCGGGCGGGCGAGCAGGGCAGGATCTTGTTCGGCCGCGGCGAGCAGAGCGTCGATTTCGGCGAACAGGACCGCTTCGGTTCCCTGCGCTCCGCACCCCGCCAGCAGGCGGCCGCGGGGGATCGGCGGCTGGGGCGTGAACGCCCTGGGCGGCGTTCTAGAGCCCGGACCGAAGAGATCGAGTTGTTGCGCCACGGGCGAAGGATACCGGGGAATCCGCGAGAAATGCGGACCAACGGCCGAAGCTTCAGCGGGCGAACGGCTCGAAACCGATCAACCAGCCGATGAGCAGCAGCGCGGGCGCCGCGAACAGGGCGGAGTCCATGCGGTCGAGCAGACCGCCGTGGCCAGGCAGGAGCGCTCCGGAATCTTTCACCCCGGCCTCCCGCTTGAACATCGATTCGACCAAGTCGCCGACTTGCCCTGCGACCGCGGTGATCGCCCCGAGTGCGAGCACCCGTGCGTCAAGCGTGTCGAGCTGGCAGACGCTCCAGACGCCGGTGGCGATCAGGCTGGTCACGAAACCGGCGATCGCTCCCTCCCAGCTCTTCTTCGGGCTGATCGTCGGCGCGAGCTTGTGCCGCCCCCAGCGCGAGCCAATGTAGTAAGCGCCGGTGTCGCCGAGCCAGATGATCGCGACGAGCAGGAACGTCAACCAGGGGTCGGTCCCTTGAATCCGCGCGAACGCGACGGCCGGCAGCGCCAGGTAGACCGTACCGAAACCGAGGATCGCAAGCGCCGGCAGCGTTTCGGCGAGCGGGATTCGCGCGGCGAGCAGAGCGGTCGGCAGCACGATGCCGAACAGAGCCGTGAGTGCCAAAAGATGGTACGGCGAGCCGGCGACTCTTCCGGATGCCACCAGCCAGAGCCCGCTCGCCACGGTCGGGAGCAACACGTGGAGCAGCCAGAGCGGCGCGTTCGGTGCGAGCGGGCGCACGACGCGCAGGAACTCGACCGCACAGCCGATCATCACCGCGAGGATCAAAGCGAAGAGCAGCGGCTCGGAAAGGGCAAAGTTGGCCCACAGCGCGAGCGGCACGGTGACCAGAGCGGTGAGGAGGCGTTTCAAGATCGTGATCTCTGGAACGGGATCGAGCGTGGCAGGCGCGCGAGATCCAGCCGGCGCACCAGCATCACCTCGGGGGAACCCGGCTCCGCGAGCTTGGAAAGGTCGATCATGGCGAAGGCGACTTAAAGTAGCACAGAGTGGCCGGGCTACCCTCTGCTCGAAAGCTTGCCGGTCCTCACTCCTGGCGGCGCCGCCCGCTCGCCGAATCCTCTAAGATCTCTGGGTGCCTTCAGAGGAAGAGCCTCTCTTAGCCGACCAGGAGGGGGTCACCGAACTCCTGGTGGCCTATAGCGGAGGAGACCGCCGCGCTCTCGACCGTCTGGTGCCTCTGGTCTATGCGGAGTTACGCCGGATCGCCTCGCTGCGGCTGCGCGGCGAAGGGCCGGCCGAGACTCTGCAAACGACCTCTCTCGTCAACGAGGCGTACCTTCGGCTGGTCGATGGTTCCCGCGTCCCGTTTCAGTCGCGTTCGCATTTCTTCGCCGTCGCGGCGCAGGCGATGCGCTACATCCTGGTCGACCGGGCGCGCGGGCGGGCGGCGCAAAAGCGCAGCGGCGGGGCAGAGCACCTGTCGCTCGACGAGGTCGGAACCGGGGTCGGACCGGCGGCGGCGTGGGCGGAGGGCGATCACGCGGATCGGGTGATCGCGGTCCACGAGGCGCTTCAGCGGCTCGGGGAGGTGGACCCCCAAATGGTTTCGGTCGTGGAGCTGCGCTTCTTCGTCGGCCTGACGCTTGAGGAAGTGGCGCAGACGCTCGAGATCTCCCCCGCGGCCGCTTGGCGCGAGTGGGTTGCCGCGAAGGCTTTCCTCGCCGCCGAGCTGGGCGGGCTACCGTGAACAGGGCCGTGAACAGGGCGATGGATGGCGTGCGCTTCGCTCGCCTCAAGGAGGAGTTCCAGGCGCTGCTCGGAGCGGGCCGCGAGCCGCGTGACGAGGCCCTCGGACGCATCGCCGCCGAGGACGCCACGCTCGGGGCCGAGTTGGCGGCCTGGCTCAGGGCGGAGGAAGCGGACGCCGCGGCATGGCTGGAGCGGCCCGCGGTGCTCGGACTGGAGTCGGAAGAGGAAATCCTCGCACCGACGGCGCTGCCGGAACGCGTCGGCCCCTGGCGGCTCATGGGGGAGATCGGGCGCGGCGGCATGGGCAGCGTGTTCCTCGGCCGGCGCGATGACGGCGCGTTCGAGCAGACGGTGGCGGTCAAACTGGTGCGCGCCGAGCTGGCGTCGGAGCTGCTGCGACGGCGGTTCCTCGCCGAGCGGCGGATTCTCGCCGGGCTCGTGCATCCCCACATCGCCCACCTGATCGACGGCGGGGCCACGCCCGACGGGGTTCCCTATCTCGTCCTGGAACACGTGGAGGGAGAGCCGATCGACCGCTATTGCGAGCGGCGGGCTCTCGGCGTCGAGGCGCGTCTTCGGCTCTTCCTCGTGGTCTGCGGCGCGGTCGATTTCGCGCACCGCAAGCTGGTCCTCCACCGCGACATCAAACCCGGCAACGTCCTGGTCGATGAGACGGGCACGCCGAAGCTGCTCGATTTCGGCATCGCCAAGCTGCTCGAACCGTCGTCCGCCGAGGAGGCCGGGGAGGACTGGACCGCGCTCGGCGGGATGCGGCCGCTCACCCCCGATTGGGCGAGCCCGGAGCAGTTGCGGGGCGACCCCCTCACCACCGCTTCGGACGTCTACTCGCTCGGCCTGCTGCTGCACCTTCTCCTGTCCCCGCCCGGCGTCGATCGCCGGGTTCTGCGGGGCGATCTGCAGCGGATCGTCGAGCGCGCCCTGGCACCGGAGATCGACCGGCGCTACGGCACGGTCGGCGAACTGGCTGCGGACCTCGACCGCCACCTCTCCGGTCGTCCGGTCCTGGCGCATCCGCCGTCGCTCCGCTACCGGCTCGGCAAACTGATCCGCCGCCATCGCGCCGCCTTTCTCGGAGCCGCCGTCGCGACGGTGGGTCTCCTCGTCGGCACCGCGGTCAGCCTGCGGCAGGCGCACCTGGCGGAGGTGCAGCGGCTGCGTGCGGAGGGCCGCTTCGCGGACGTACGGCGGCTCGCCAACGTCGTCCTCTTCGACCTCCATGGAGCGCTCGAAAACGTGCCCGGCGCGATGCCCGCCCGGCGCCTGCTGGTCGACACCGCCTCGCGCTACCTCGACGACCTCGCCGCCGAGGCGGGCGACGAGCCGGCGTTGCTCGAAGAGCTTTCGGTCGCCTACGAACGGGTCGGCGAGATTCAGGGCATGCCCGGCTGGCCGAGCGAAGGAAGGACCGGCGACGCGCTCGCGAGTTTTCGGCGCTCGCTTTCGCTGGTGCGCCGCGGCCGGGCGGCCGCCATAGCCCATCCGATCGCCGGGACCGCCGCCTCGGATCTCGACGAAAGCGAAGCGCGGCTGCTGGTGCGCATCGGCTCGGTGCTCGCGGCGCGGGGCGATACGGGCGCCGCGCTCGCCCGCCACCGCGAGGCGCTCGGCCTCCTTATGCGCCACGTCGCCGCGGCTACCTCCACCCGATCTCGCGTCGCTCTGGCGCAAGCGCAGGTCGCGGTCGGCGACGACCTGTGGGAGCTGGGCGATGTGCCTGCCGCCGCGGCCCGCTATCGCGAGGCGCTCGTGACGTCGCGTGCCGCGGTGGCCGGCGATCCCGGCTCGATGTCGGCGGTGCGGCAGGTGGGGGTCATCGAACAGCGGCTGGGCGATGCCGCGGCCGAGGTCGGGGACGGCCGGCAGGCGATGGCCCATCACGCCGCCTCGCTCGCGGTCGATCGCGCGCTCGCCGCGCAGCATCCCGACGACATCGAGATCCGCCGCGATCTCGGCACCGACTTGAGCCGGCTGGGGGTCGATCAAAGACGCTGGGGCTCGGCCGCCCAAGCGCTCGCCCTGCACCAAGAGGCGCGCCACCTGCGCGAGACTCTGCTCGCCGAGGAGCCGCAGGACGCGCGCGCCGCCGAGGACGCGGCAGAGTCGTGGCTGGAGGTCGGCAAGGCGCTCGGTGCGCTCGGCCGCGATGTCGAGGCAAGGCGTGAGATCGCAGAGGGGATCCAAACGCTTCGAGCGTTGAGCGCCCGAGATCCGCGCAACGCAAGATGGAGAGACGCCCTGGCGACCGCTCTCGTCACCCGCGCCGAAGTCGAAGCGCGCCTCGGCGACCGCGGCACAGCCAACGCCACGCTCGCCGAGGCGCTCGCCTTGAGGCGGCGGCTGCTCGCCGACAGCCCAGAGTTCGCCAGCAATCGAGAAGCGCTCGCCGATCTCCAGCAACGGATCGAGAGCGGCGCCCGGAACCGGTGACCGCCAGCCCTATCTATCTAACGGTTAATCCTGTCGAGCTGCGACATGCCGTTGCCGCTGACACAGGTGAGCGTGTAGGGGATCGGCGCGGGACCGACGGGCGGGTTCGCTGCATTGGCGGTGACTCGGATGATCCATGCGTCGGCAAAGCCATTGTTGATCGACTGCCGCTCGCGGGTGGTGAACTCGAGGGTCGACTGAAAGCCGCCGGTGATGACCGTGCCGTCGGGAGCGACCACTGTGAGCGCGAGGTTGGGGCTGTCCACGGAACACTCGACCAGGTCCGGATGGCGCAGGAAGACCGCGTGCAGGCCCGGGCTGAAGCCGGGAACGAAGACGAAATTGCCCCAGCCGGGAGTCGAATTCGTGCTCACCCGTCGCTGACGCAGCAGATCTTTGGGCTCGTACACCTTGCCCATCAAATAGTGGGCGTTTGAACCGCCGAGCACCCGGCAGGAGGCGACCATCGACGGATTGGATGCGTTGGCGCCGGGCTCGACCTCGACCATCGCCCCGTCGATCGCCATTCCTCCGGCGCCGACGAGGGTGAACACGTCGACCAGAAGCTCGGCCGTCCAGGGCCCGAGGGCGACAACCGTGCTGCCGAGGATGCTGCCCGCCGAATCCTTGAGGGTGACCCGATAGAGGTTTCCGGTGCCGCCGGAGTCGTTGAAGGCGGAGATCAGGCAATCGGTCCGGAGCTTCACCGAGCCCGAGGCGCCGTTGCCGACGCCGGTGATGATCTGGGTCGATCCCTCGAGCGCGCCGAGCGGCAGACCGGGTTCGCTAAAACCGACCTCCGGATTGCCGGCAACGCCAGGAATCGCTTCGACGCGGGCGAGCGCCGAGATCCGCGTCGTCGCGGTGCCCTTTTGGGCGAAGATTGTGAGCGTCCCGCGATCGCCGACGGTGCCCGCCGGCTTCGATCCTTTGCACTTCTGTTCGAGCAGAGCCCGCAGGTTGAACCGCAGGACTCCGTCGGCCGGCACCGTGAGGACGAAGGTCTGCGTCGCCGGCGTCTTGTGATTCTCGCTGCACGTCAGCAGAACCGGATTGGCCGAATTTCTCTCGCCGACGTAATTTATGAGGAGGGCGAGGGGAGTGGGGGGAGAGACCGAGTGGTTCTCGACGAAGATTTGCGTTTGGGTGTTGAAGCTCGGCGCATTGACGACAAAGGGCAGGACCACGGCGTAGCCGGAGCTGTCGGCGCTCATGGCGCGAGCGGGTGAAAGGGCGGCGAGCCACGCGAGGCAGGCGAGCGTCGAGGCGGTTTGGAGGGTTTTCATGGTCGTCCTCGTTTCAGAAGTCGTCGGTGGCCAGGTTGAGCGGCAACATCCCGGATGCGCCGCTGGAGCTCTCGCAGAGGACGCCGAACGCGCCGGGCGTGAGCCCGGAGGGGGGATAGCCGGTGGCGGGGGTTCCTCGCCACGAGACTTCCACGATCCACCTGCCGTTCACCCCCTGGCCGACCTGGTTCTTCATCCCGGTAAAGAAGCTCCCGGTGTTGCTGATATTGGGTCCGCCGGCGGCGACGACCCCGTCGGGGTTCAACACCCGCAGCTCCTGCCAGGGCGCCGGATTCTCCTGGGGGACCAGCACCGAGGGCACGATCCAGCAGCGCGCACGGTCCTCATGCCGCAGGTAGAGCGCCATCCGGACCTTGGTGCCCGGGTTCATCGTGACCCCCACCAGGGCTTTCCCGACGTAGAACTTGGTATCGCCTCGAACCGGCAGCCTCGATCGCGAGTGATCGTTCGGCTGCGGTGTGGTGGCTAGCCGAAAGTCTTCCGTTTTGGTCGAGAGCGTTTCGACGCTACAGCCCGCGACGAGGTTCGCTCCGATCGTCGGGGCGACGGCGTAGATCTCGGCGGTCACGTTGGAAAGCACCTGCGGCGGCAGATTCGTCTGCCCCAGCACGTTGGACAGCTTCACCATCGTCCAACGCCGGAGGCGAACCGCGATCGGTCCCCCCAAGGGCCGCGCACTGCCGGTGCTGTATTCCATCAACTGGACTGCGACATCCTTGTCCTCGCCCAGCGCACCGAGGTAGCAGTGCGACACCTTGGAGACGGCGGCGGTCGGCGGGTTGGGGATCTCTCCCTCCAGGCCGATGACCCGCAGCGTGCTCGCACGGAACGGGCCGGTGGTCCCGGGGTCCAGGGCGCCGACCGGCAAGCCCTCGACCCCGAACCGATCGCCATTCCTGGTGTTGACGATACTGGTGGCGAAAAAGGGATTGGTGTCGAATCCGCCGAAGGTCGAGAGCTCCAGGAAGCCGACATTCTCGATGTCGGGGGTCCCGAGCGGGCAGAGCTTTGAAAGAGACGCTTGCTGCGTCTCTCCCGGTCGAAGAGTCGTGACTCCGCAGATCTGCACACCGACCGACGAAGCCGCGAACGGCGTGCCGTCCGCCCCGATGTACTTCGCGAAGACCTTGATGGTGAGCGTACCCGGGTTGGTGAGGTAGATCGTCGATTCACGCTCCAGGCCGCTCACGGCATAGGGCAGGATGACGATCCGGCCCGCTCCATCCAGGCTGGTGGCGCGGGCGGGACGGACGGCGCCCGGCAAGAGGGCGACCGCCAAGAGCATCAGGGCGGGCAACCCGGCGCATCGATTCATTTTCTTGTCAACCATGGTCGGTGTCTCCGTGAGCGACGGCGAAAGGCCGCCTTCACCTCTCTATGCGGATTTGGCGAAACTTTTTTTCGCCGGCTTAAGCGGCGACGATCAGGCCGCCTTGCGCCTGCCGACCAGAGCGATCAAGCGCACAGCCGGGTCGGCGTCCTTGCTTGCCCGAGCGAAGATCTGCGCGGTGCGAGGGTCGGCGGGGAAGCGCAGCCTTAGGGCGCGCAGCAGGGAGGCACGAACCTCCAGCGTGCGCGGTACTC
Organism: Holophagales bacterium; assembly: GCA_031404815.1. GTDB lineage: Bacteria > Acidobacteriota > Thermoanaerobaculia > Multivoradales > UBA5704 > DASYKS01. The sequence goes on from JANNIH010000054.1 coordinate 161,252, forward strand.
CGTTCTCGACGCCATAGTCGAGCTCGAAGGCTTTGGTGAGCCCTCCGATCGCCTCCGGCTGATCGAGCCGCACGAGAGCCAGGGCGGCAGACAGGCGAACCGCGGGCTCGAGGTTGGCAAGCAGTCCCAGGAGGATGCGCGCCGCTCCGGGCGGTTGGCTGGCCGCCAGCGCGTCGGCGGTCTGCCAGCGCAGTTGGGCGATCGCCGCCTCCCGCTGGTTTGCCTTGGCGAGAAATCGCGAGCGCTCGCCCGCCGCCAGATTGCCGATCAGCTGCACCGCCTGGCGAATCTGCTTGACCGTGCTCGGCGCGGCGAGACCGGCGGTCGCCACCGACGTGGCCACGGCGTAGAGGATGGGCTTGATCGCGCGCCAGACCGAAAGGAAGCCCCGCGGATCGAGCGCCCAATCCTCCTTGGCGAGAGCCGCCTCGACTGCCGGCAGCTGCGAGGCGTCGCCGAGCTCGAGCAGACCGACCCGCACCCAGGCGGTGAGCCAGTCGTTGGGCGGTCCCTCGGCGAGGGCCTGAGCCAGGGCACTACGCGCGCGCGTTCCGCCCAGCTCGACGAGATCGCGCACGACCCGGGCGCGGATGTCCGGCTTCTTCGCTTCCATCACGCGGCGCTTGCCGATCACCTCCACCGCCCAGCGGAACGCGGCTTCGTCGCCCGACTCGTAGAGCGCCTGCGCCGCGCGAATCTGCTCTTGCGGGTCGCGGTTGTCCAGCTCGCCGCGCAGCTGTCGGGTCGCCGCCTCGTCGTGGAAGCCAACGACCAGGCCGCGCAGGGCGGCCTGCTTGGCTTCCGGGTTGTGCCGGTGCTTGGCCAGCCGGCGCAACGTCTCCAAGGCGCGCGGATCGCGCGAGCGGCCGAGCCCCTCGGCGACGCCCCGCCGGTAGGGCTCGTTCGGCTTGCCCGCGGCATAGGCCAGCAGCCGGCCGAGGGCGCGCTCCTTCGCCTCGGGAAGTAGGGCGCCCGAGCCGGCGAGCGTGCCCAGCCCTTCGAGCGCGGCGTTGCGCAGTTGCACGAGCCCCGGATCGGGCGGGGCGTCTTTCGGCTTCTTCTCGGTCTCGCCGCCGAGGCCGCCGAAGCCGGCCATTCCGGCCATGTTCGCCACATTGGTCATCGAGAGAGATTCGGCGTTGTCGAGCATCCAGACGAAGAGCTTCTCGGCGCGGACCGGCCCTAAGTCCACCAAGCCGTCGAGGCAGGCGTCCGGCACCCATTCCGCTTGCAGAAGCTGGAGGCAGTTGACGTAAAAGCGGGCCGCTCCTTGAGCTTCGCCGGCCTTCTCGAGCGCCTGGGCGGCGGCGATGCCGCGCACCCAAGGGTCGGTCATTGCAGTTTGGATCTCGCGCTCCAATCGTCCGGCCTGTAGCGTCGGCATCGCCGGGCCGACACCCAGCACGCCGAGCGTCAGCAGGCCCTTCGCGCTCATCGCCTCTTTGCCCGCCTCCTGCATGGCGCGCAGGGTGGGAGAGGAGAGCACGCCTCCGGCTCCCTGCATCATCAGAGTCATGAATTGGGTCTGAGCCGAGAGCGCTGTTTTCAACTGATCGAGCGCGCTCGCCCGCTCGCTCTCGGTCAGCAGCGGAGCCCCCTCCTCCAACAGGAAGTTGGCGACCACGGGGTTTCGAGTCTCCGAGAGCGAGCCCTCGGCCAGGATCGCCGCCACCTCGTCGTCGGCCGCAACGAGCGGTGCGGGGGCAAGGCCCAACGACCCAACCCCCAGGGCCAGGGCTGATGCTGCCGCGAACGAGCGGTTTCGGCAAGGGCGGCGGGGGCTCAATGTCCCTCCTCGGAGAGGTCCGGCATCGCCGGCCCCCCCTGCATGATCTCGGTCTCCGCAAATCCGGTGGGGATCTGGAACGTCGAAGCGGGCAGGGTCGCCTCGACCAGATCCTTGATCACCACCGTCGTCGTGGACCGGTCATCTCCGCCGAGGCCAGACGCGCGACGCGCGAGCAGCCCCATCATCCCCGACCCCTTCGAACGCATCTTGGTCTCGGTCACCGTGACCTGCTTGAGCGGCAGACCCACGACCGTGGCTTTCACTTTTCGCTCCAGTTGGAACAGCTCCTGAGGTGTCCCGGCGCCCCCGCCGAGGCCCGAAAGGGATTGCGCGGTTCCCCCCACCTCGATCGTCGGCGCCGTCCAGAGGTCCTCGATGACATCGTTTGCCTGCGTTGTCTTCATCCCCATCGGCATCGAGAGGACCGACGTGTAGGTGGTGTGGAAGCGGTAGTGCGTCGTCGGATGTCCGAGTAGGTCCAAGCCGGGCTCTTCCAGCAGCTTGACCATCTTCGGATCTTCGATCGTCATCTCGAAGCCCGATCCGGCCATCGCTTCCATTCCTGACCCTAAAGCCCGGGCGTCGAACCGCGCGTAGCTCTTCCGCTTCGGGTTCACCAAGAAGACCTTCTTTCCCGAGTCCTGGATCAGAAGGTACGAACCGCTCTCGATCATGGGGTTGTCGGTCGCCAGGAATTCGATCTTCGCGGAGCTCCCTTCCAGCCACACCTTTTGTGTGGTGGCGAGGTCGCCGTCTCCACCCGTGGCTTGGGTGGTTTGGGCTTGGGTCCACAACCAACCGCCGAAGGCCGGCGATGCAAGGAGGCAAAGGGCAGAGGCCAAGACAATCGATCGGGACATGGGGGTTCTCCTGGCAGAGGTGCAAGCGGTCATTGCCCGGCCGGGCTGTTCAGATAGCGCGCTACGCCGAACGACACGCCGATTGAAGGGAAGGCGGGGAACACCGGACCCACCACGACGATTCGACCGTTGGTCTGAATCTCCATCGCCTCAACACTCGATCCGACGCTCCCCGGGAACCGCGTCCGCACTCGGCCGGCCACGCCGAAGGTCGAATCGAGCTGACCGTTCGCGGTGTAGCGCGCCAGCCCAAACGCTCCATCTCCGGCACCGGGCTGGCTCTCGTCGATCTGGCCGGCCACCACGATCTTGCCGTTGGTCAGGACGCGCAGGTCGTCGACGCCGTCGAACTTCTGCGCGAAGTCGGTCGTCACCCGACCGGCGGTGCCGAAGGTTGGGTCGAGCTTGCCGTTCGCGGTGAAACGCAGCACGGCAAAGTCCATGTTTGCTGCCCCTCCACCCCCTCCAGTCATTGCGATGCCGCCGCCGACCAGGAACTTCCCGCCGGCAAGCAGAGCGACCGCGGTCGCGGCGGAGCTCTGGCCGAAGCTCAGCAGGGTCTTGCCGGCAACACCGAACGTGGGGTCGGGTTTGCCCTGCTTGGTGTAGCGCGCGAGCGCCATTTTGAACGGTCCGCCGGTCGGGCCGGTGCCGGACGGCCCGACGGCCAAGATCCTGCCGTCGGGAAGAAGGGTGAGCGCCTCGATCGAGTCGTCCCGCCCGGCAAAGTCGGTGGTGACCTTGCCGGCGGTCCCGAAGGTGGTGTCGAGCGCGCCGTTCGGCAGAAAGCGGGCGAGCGCAAAGTTGTGCCTCCCCAAGGGTCCAGATCTGCCTCCGGCGAGGATTTTGCCGTCGGGCTGCCGGGCCAGCACGAGCACCCAGTCATCGGCGCCGAGGTTGGTCTTCACCTTGCCGCCGGTCCCGAAAGCGGGGTCGGGCAGTCCGTTGGGGAGAAACCGCATGAGCACGAAATCGACGCCCGGGTCGAGCGGCGAAGAAGCCGCCCAACCGCCCACCACCAGCTTGCCGTTGGGCTCGCGCAGCAGCGCGAAACCCTCTTCGATCGAGAAGGCACCGAAACCGGCTCGGACCAGGCCGGTGCCGCCGAAGGAAGAGTCGAGCGAGCCGTCGGGGTTGTAGCGCGCCAGCGCGAAATCGGCCGGATCGCTGATGTCGCTCGCCCAGCCGGCGACCACGAGTTTTCCGTCCGGCTGCACGACGAGGTCGAACGCGTAGTCGGTGTTGATCGGGCTCGCCGGGTTGAACAGGGTCGTGACAAGCCCCGTGCCCCCGCCGAAGCTTCCGTCCAAGGTTCCGGCGGCGGCGAGCGCCCGGGTCTGAGCGTGGGCCGAGGCCACCGAGCCGGCCGCCAGGAGAATGAATGTGCTGATCCGTAACCGGTACCGCATCGCTTGAGCCTCCGCCGGGCGATAAGTCGCCCTCTACTAGAGGCAAGCGGATTCGGCGTGAAATTTTTTCAGGGCGCTTCTATGATCGGTTTCGATGCAGGGTAGAGACGCCCCGGTACCCAACCACGATCCTCTCCGGGTGCTGGCCGTCGAGGCGTCTCCTGGGCGCCTTGACACCCTCTTCCCGTGGCGTGTATACATCGGATAGCCGAAAGGGAAGGCCATGATGAGCACGAAACTGCAGAAGTGGGGCAACAGCCAGGGGCTGCGACTGTCCAAGCAAGCTCTCGACCTCGCCGACCTTACCGTCGGTGATGAGGTCGAGATCATCGTTGGCGATGGCCAGATTCTCATCCGGAAGCCCCCCCGGCCCCGGTTTGACTTGGCAGAGCTGGTGGCGCGCATCCCCAAGGGCTATCGGGTCGAAGAGGTGGACTTTGGGCCTCCCGTGGGCCGGGAAGAGTGGTAAATGCCGCTCTACATCCCGCGCAAAGGCGATTTTCTCACCTTGTCGTTCGACCCGCAGGCCGGCCATGAGCAGAAAGGGCGGCGCCCGGCGCTGGTGATCAGCAACGATCTGTTCAATCGTCACACCGGACTAGCGATCGTCGTCCCGATTACGAATACGGATCGAGGGTACCCGTTTCACCTCACGGTCCCCGGAAGCTCCTCGTTGACCGGCTTCGCGATGGTCGAGCAAGTGAAATCGGTGGACTTCGCGAAGCGCCGCGCGGCGTTTGTGGAGCAGGCCCCAGTCGACTTCGTCGACGACGTTCTGGCGCTTGTCGAGGCTTGCTTGCGCTGACAGCCTCGGCGTCATGCAGTCGAGTCCGCCGGCCGCCCCGCTCCGCCGAGGTCAGTCGATCTGTGGGCCGGCCGCCTTGACCGCCGCCGTGACGCCGCTCGCGTATTTCTCGAAGTTGGTGACGAACATTCGCGCCAGCTCGGTCGCTTTGGCGTCGTAGGTGGCGGCGTCCGCCCAGGTCTCGCGCGGGTGGAGGACTTCGGTCGGAACGTCGTGGACTTCCTCGGGCACGCTCAAGCCGAAGATCGGATCGATCCAGAACGGTCCCGCGTCGAGTTCGCCGCCGAGTGCGGCCTGAAGCAGCCTTCGGGTCAGCGAGAGTTTCATCCGGCTGCCGGTTCTGTAAGGTCCTCCTGTCCAGCCGGTGTTGACCAGCCAGACCTTCGCGCCCCCCTCGCGCAGGCGGTCGCCGAGCATCTTGGCGTACACCCCCGGGTGGAGCGGTAGGAACGGCGCGCCGAAACAGGCCGAGAAGGTCGCCTTCGGCTCGGTGACTCCCCGCTCGGTGCCTGCCACCTTCGCCGTGTAGCCGGACAGGAAGTGGAACATCGCCTGCTCTTCGGTGAGGCGCGAGATCGGCGGCAGAACACCGAAGGCGTCGCAGGTCAGGAACACGACGTTCTTCGGCTGGCCGGCGGTGCCGGAGGGATCGACGTTCGACAGGTGGGTTACGGGATAGCTGCCGCGCGTGTTTTCGGTTTTGCCGTCGTCGTCGAGGTCGAGCGTTCTCCGCTCTCGGTCGTAGGTGACGTTCTCAAGGATCGTGCCGAACCGCCGCGTCGTCGAGTAGATCTCGGGCTCGCCCTCGGGCGAAAGCCGGATCATCTTGGCGTAGCAACCCCCTTCGATGTTGAACACGCCGTCCGGCCCCCAGCCGTGCTCGTCATCGCCGATCAGGGTCCGTTCGGGATCGGCCGACAGGGTGGTCTTGCCGGTGCCCGAGAGCCCGAAGAAGAGCGCCACGTCGTCTTTCGTCGCTCCGTAATTCGCGCTGCAGTGCATCGACAGGACGTCGTTCTTCGGCAACACGTAGTTCATGACGCTGAAGATGCTTTTCTTGATCTCCCCGGCGTAGGCGGTGCCGCCGATCAGGACGCACTTCCGATCCAGGTCGAGCAGAATGAAGACGCCGGAGCGGGTGCCGTCACGCTCCGGTTCAGCTTCGAGGCCGCAGACGTCGAGGACCAGGAAGTCGGGCTCGAAGGCTTCGAGCGCCTCGCCATCCTCTTCGCGCACGAACATGTTGCGCGCAAAAAGGCAGTGCCAGGCTTTTTCGGTGACCACCCGGACTTTGATCCGGTAGCGCGGATCGCAACCGGCATAGCCGTCGAAGACGAACAGATCTTTGCCCGCCACGTGGTCGCGCGCCCGCTCGAACAGCGCGTCGAACTTCTCCGGAGCGAACGGCTTATTGACGTTACCCCACCAGATTTCGCTTTCGCTCCCCTCGTGGCGGACGACGAACTTGTCCTCCGGCGACCGACCGGTATAGGCGCCGGTGTCGCAAAGCAGCGGCCCCTCGGCAGCCAAGAAGGCCTCGTCGCGGCGAATCGCCTGCTCGCAAAGAGCGGCGGGAGAGAGATTCCAGAAAGCGGTTCGAGCGCGTTCCAGGCCGTGTCGGTCAAGGCCGAAACGGCTCACGAAAGGACCTTCGCTTCGCATGCGTTCCCCCGGCGGTGTGCGGAATAGACATCAGGATGTGATCGGCGGTGGATCTTAGAGCATCTCGGCGGAATTGGTAGAGTCCCACGGCATGGCAACCCCAAGAATGCCTCCCGCCGTCGTTCTCGTCCGTCCGCGCGAGGAAGGAAACGTCGGTTCTTCGGCCCGGGCGATGGCGAACACCGGCCACCACCAGATGCTGCTGGTCGAACCGGCCGCGCTGTTGGGCGACACCGCGCGCAGGTTCGCGGTGGGTGCCCACCACGTGTTGGATTTCGCCGCGCGCCATGGCTCACTCGCCGAGGCCTTGGCACCGTTCCGCCGCGTGGTGGCGACGACCTCCACCCGCGACCGGAAACTTGACGTGCCGTTGATCTCGCCGAAGGAGCTGCCGGACCTCCTCGCCGACGACCCGCCCGATCTGCCCACCGCGATCGTTTTCGGCCCCGAGGTCGGTGGCCTGACCGGCGACGAACTCGCGCTCGCGCATGCCGTGGTGCACATCCCATGTGCGCCGGAACAGCCGACGCTCAATTTGGGCCAGGCGGTCTTGATCGTCGGTTACGAGCTGTTCCAGGCCCGGCGCTCCGCAGGCGAGTCTGCGAGCGCGCCTCCGGGTGTTTCGGCTCCGTTCGAACCGGCCGCGACTTCCGACGTGGAGGGGCTGTTTATGCATATCACCGAAGTGCTCGGTGCGGTCGGCTTCGCTCGTGACGACAGCTTCGATGGCGTTCTGCGGGATCTTCGCCAGTTGGCCGGACGAACCGACCTTTCCGTGCGCGAAGTTCGGATCCTGCGCGGCATTTGCCGCCGGACGGCGAACGCATTGGCGGGAAGACTTCGAGCGGTGAGGGGGACAGAGGAGACCTCCGCGCTCTAGTCTGTCTCGGAGGGTTCGGTATCGATCGGCCGTTTCGTATAGCCACGTAGAAACATCCGCTCGGTGAGCGCCGCCATACAGCGCCGGGCGACTTTCCGCACGCTGGACGGGTGGTAACCCATCTGCTCCGCGACCTCACCGGAATTGAGCCCGAGGCGGTAGCGCAGGCGCAGTAGCCGGCGGCAGCGCGGTGGGAGGCCTTCGATCAGGTTGTCGAGATCCCAACGGACCTCCGCTTTCTCTTGTGGCGCCGCCTCCGGCTCAGAGAGCAGCTCGAGGATCACGGCATCGACCGAGTTGTACAGGTTCGTGTGCTTCTTGCGCCAGTAAACTACGCAGCGGTTGCGCAAGGTAACAAGAAGCCATGCCTCCGGATCCTGGATCTCGCTCCACTTCTGAAGCGTCGAGATCAGTGCTTCCTGCACCAGATCCTCGGAATCATACGCAGGCACGCGATAGCGCGCGAGGATCTGCTTGAGTCGCGGCCGAAGCCTAACCAGGAGATCCTCGATCGACTCCCGGACCACGGCGGAGTCGGCAGGCGGATCGATGGCGGAGGGGGCTGTGGCCGGTCGGTCGGTAGCGTGTCGATTGGAGGCAGCCATTCGAGCGCCCTGAAACTCTGGCTCCGCGAGCGGTGGTTTCCGCCGCGAGCCATTGATGATACCGCTTCAGACCGTAAATACTAGTTGCGACTCGATCATTCTTCCCAATTCTCCGCCCAAGGGCTCCGATCGAAAGCCGGGTGGCCCTCCACCAAGCAGCGGCCGTACCCCTCGGGGACCCCTCGGGGACCCTCCGGGACTCCGGACTCCCGGTGATATGCTCGCGGGCGTATGCTCAAGGCTCTCGAAACAACCCGAGCGCAGGTTGCGCGTTCGCTGGCGAATTCCCCGGTGATCGGTGTCGTCCGAACCCAAGATGGAGAGGCCGCTCGCGCCCAGGCGCAAGCGTTTCTTTCCGGCGGCCTCGAGCTGGTCGAGATCACCTTCTCGGTTCCCGGCGCCGCCGATCTGGTACGGGAACTCCTCGCGCACCGCGGGGGGCCCGGTCCGCCGTGGATCGGGATGGGCACGGTGACGACTCTTGAGCGCGCCCGTGAGGCGCTCGCGGCCGGTGCCGAGTTCGTGGTCACACCAAACGTCAGCGCCGAGGTCGGCGCGGAGGTGCGAAGCGCGGATTGCTTTTGGGTCTGCGGTGCGCTCACCCCGACCGAAGTGGTCACCGCCCACGAGCTGGGAGCCGACCTTGTGAAGGTGTATCCTCTGCCCCCCGTCGGCGGCGCCGCATACCTGGCGACGATCCGCCAACCTCTGGGAGACATCCCGATGCTCGCTGCCGGTGGATTCGGCGTCGAGGAGATCCCCACCTACGCCATGGCCGGAGCTTCGGCTTTCGGGATCGGCGGCCCTTTGCTGGGCGCTGATGAGGCCGAGACCCGGCACCGCGTGGCGCGAGCGCTGGAGCTCGCGCGCGCACCGCGGAACCCCCGCGCGGAGACGAGATGACCAACCCTACGCCGCCTCGCCAACTGCTCTTCGATTCGACTCCCGAGATCTTTGCGACCGATACCGGGGGATCGTTCGTCTTTCCACTCGCATTGGCCGGCGACTCCTATCTTGCGACCCAGTCGTACGACGAGATCCGTTTCGTGTTCTCGCTCTGGCACCCTTCCGGCCAACGCACCATCGATCTCGACCGCGCCTACGTCGAGCTGCGCGCCTCGTTCGATCCCGACGATGAGCACTGGACCAAGCTCGCGGAGATCGAGCCCGTGGTGCCGCCCTATGCGGGCAGCGACAGCTTCGACGGCTGGATCGTGCTGCCGGTCCTCGCCGCGAGCTGCGCGTTCGCACTCGCCGGCAGTGGCTTCGAAACCCGCGCGCGGGTGCAGATCCGCGCCAGCGCCTACTTCGTCGCCTGAACCGCCCCGGGAAGGCAGGAGCCTCGATGCGCCATCTAGACCTGTTGCGCCGACTCGCCCAGCCCAACGAGTCGAAGATCGTCCTTCTGGTGCTCGATGGTGTGGGCGACATTCGGACCGAGGAGCAACCGCAAACCGCCCTCGAGGCGGCGCGCCTGCCCAACCTGGACGCGCTCGCCGGCCGCTCGGCTCTCGGCCGCCTGATGCCGGTCTATCCCGGCGTCACGCCCGGGAGCGGTCCCGGCCATTTGGGGCTGTTCGGGTATGACCCGAGCGATCCGGGCGCCGACATCGGCCGTGGCATCCTCGAAGCGATCGGTGAGGGGTTGCCGATCGGCCCAGGCGATGTCGCAGCGCGCGGTAACTTCGCCACCGCAAGCCGTACCGGCCACCTGACCGACCGGAGGGCGGGGCGCATTCCGACCGATGAGTGTCGGCGGCTCTGTCGGACGATCAACCTGGCGCTCGATGCTGCGCTCCAGGCGGCGCCGATCCCCGGGCTCTCGGTAACCGTGGCGCCGGGCGAGGGGCACCGATTCGTTCTGCACCTCCGCGGCCAAGCCGGTGGCGCACCGCTCTGCGCGGCGATCGCCGATACCGATCCGCAACAGCTCGACGTGCCGCCGCTCGATGTGCGGGCGACCGCGCCGGAAGGCGAGGCCACCGCCGCCGCGATCGCCCGCGTGGTCGAGATCATCGAGCGCGCGATCGTCGAAGAGCCCCGGGCGAACCGCGCCCTCCTCCGCGGGTTCTCCCAGTTGCCGCACCTGCCGCAGATTCCCGAGCTCTACAAGCTCAGGGCGGGCGCCTTCGCCGGCTATCCGCTCTACCGCGGTGCGGCGGCGGCGAGCGGGATGGAGATCGTGCCGTGCGGCAAGGCGTTCTCCGAGATCCTCAATGCGGTGCGCGCCAACTGGGACCGTTTCGACTTCTTCTTCCTTCACGTCAAGCAGACCGACCAGGCGGGAGAAGACGGCGATCGGACCGCCAAAATCCAGGTGCTCGAGGATGTGGACGCCCATCTGCCCGACCTCTTGGCGCTTAAGTCCGATGTTGTGGCGATCACCGGCGATCATTCGACCCCGGCGCCGATGAAGGCGCACAGCTGGCACCCGGTGCCGCTGCTCATTCACTCGGGCGTCTGCTCGTGGGGCTTTGCCGACGAATTCTCCGAGCGCGCCTGCGCCCACGGGGAGATCGGCACGATCCCGTCGTTCCAAATGATGTCGCTGCTGCTCGCCAACGCCGGCCGCCTGGCGAAATTCGGGGCGTAGGCTCCGGATCAGTTGCCGGCAAACCCTCTAGCGGAACCCTCGCCGGAGTTCCCGGCGAAAGATTCCGAAGGCCTCGGCGTCGTGGAGCACGACGACGACGCGCTCGAGTTTCGTGCCTCCTTGTAGGTAGCGATGCACCTCGGTGAGCAGGATGCGCGCGGCGCGGTCCATCGGGAAACCGAAGTTTCCGGTCGAAATCGCCGGGATCGCGATCGAGCGCAAGCCGGCTCGGTCGGCGAGCGCCATCGCGGAGCGGACCGCGGAGGCGAGCTTGCGGTCCTCGTCTCCGTCGCCCAGGCGCGGGCCCACGGCGTGGATGACCTGTTTCACCTTCAGGTGGCCGGGGCCGGTCATCACCGCCGAGCCGACCGCGGCGTGACCGATTCGGTTGCACTCTTCTTGGATCGAGGCCCCCGCCTTCTTGAGGATTGCCCCGGCGACACCGGTACCGAGCTTGAGATCCTCGTTGGCGGCGTTGACGATGGCATCGACATCGACGTTCGTGATGTCACCCTCGATCAGTTCGAGCTGGGTCTGTTCGAGGGTTAGCGTCACCCTGTTCTCGATCGTCGTCACTGCCTGTGCCTCCGGCTCGGGGACCGCCTGCGGTGGCCAAATCATATCAACTACGGGGTCCGCCGCGGAGGGAAACGCGGGGTCGAGGCCAAGTGCCTCTGCCGAAGCTCGCGGAGAGAGGTCGAAGGGGTCCCTGATGTAGACTCCCGCGACCATGTGGAAAGAGCTCAACACCCAACTGAAACAAGAGATGGCGCGCGCCATTCACCAGCGGTTCGGCGTCCTTCACGATCCGATTCTCGAGGTCCCGCCGCGGCGCGAACTCGGCGATCTCGCCTTTCCTGCCGCGCTTCAGCTCGCCCGGACGCTCAAGAAGAACCCGCGGCAGATCGCTGACGAGCTGATGGCCGAATTTCGGCCGCCGGTGGGAGTCCGCGAGGTCCGAATCCTTGGCGCCGGCTACCTGAACCTGTTTCTCGACCGGCCATGTTGGGTGGGCCGGCTGCTCGGCGCACCGATTCTCTCAGGCGCGCCCCGGGCCGACAAGGTCATCGTCGAACACACCAACATCAATCCGAACAAGGCGGCGCACATCGGCCATCTACGCAATGCCGTGCTCGGCGATGTGCTCGGCCGATCTTTGCGCGCGCTCGGCTTTCCGACCGAGGTGCAGAACTACATCGACGACACAGGGGTTCAGGTCGCCGACGTGGTGATCGGTTTTCTCGATCTCCGCGGCTTGACCCTCGGGGAAGTGGCGGCCTTGCCCGAACCGTTCGACTTCTACTGCTGGGACCTGTACAGCGAGGTCGGTCGCTGGTTCGGGGACGATCCGGCCCGCCAGGCGCTGCGCCGGGCGACGCTCCACGAGCTGGAATCAGGAGAGGGACCGCGCGCCGAGATGGGCCGCCTGGTCGCGAGCCGGATCGTCGGCCGCCATCTCGCGACCATGCGTCGCCTGGGCATCGGCTACGACCTGCTCACCCATGAGAGCGACATCCTGGCGCTCCACTTTTTCGACGTGGCGTTCGAGCGGCTCAAAGTCTCCGGGGCGGTACAGTTCGAAACCGAGGGGAAGAACGTCGGCTGCTGGGTAATGCCGCTCTCGTTGAGCGACGAGTTCTCCGGCCTCGAAGACCCGGACAAGGTGATCGTCCGCTCCGACGGAACGGTCACCTATGTCGGCAAAGACATCGCCTACCAACTCTGGAAGTTCGGCCTGCTGGGCAAGGACTTCGCCTACCGCCTGCGCACAGAGGAGAACCTCTGGCAGACCTGCCACCAGGGGGGAGAGCCGTCGCACCCGGCGTTCGGTGGTGCAAGCCGGGTGATCAACGTGATCGACAACCGGCAGTCGTACCTCCAGAAGATCGTCCGCGCCGGGCTCCAATCGCTCGGCCACGGGGAGGAGGCGAAGCGCTCGGTCCATTTCGCCTACGAGATGGTCGCCCTTTCCCCGGCCACCGCACGGCTGCTCGGCTTTGCGGTCGAGGGAGAAGAGAAGGCCCTGGAGATGTCCGGCCGGAAGGGGATCGGCGTCAAAGCGGACGACCTGATCGACCAGCTCCAAGCCAAGAGCCGCGAGGAGATCGCGGCGCGCAACCGCGAGCTCGATCCGGCAACGCTCGATACGCTGGCCCACCAGATAGCAGTGGCGGCAATCCGCTTCTTCATGGTCAAGGCGACCACCAACCGGGTGATCGCGTTCGACTTCGACGAAGCGCTGTCGTTCGAAGGGGAGTCCGGCCCCTACCTGCAATACTCGATGGTGCGGGCAAAAAACATCCGGCGCAAGCTCGGCGAGGCCGGCCTGGCCCAGGAGGTCACCGCCGAAGCCGCCGCTGCGCTGCCCGCGGAGGTCTACGCCGACGATCTTTGGGACCTGGTTCTCTCTACCGCCCAGGTCGAAGAGGCGATCGAACGGGGCGCCCTCGGGTTGGAGCTGTCGATCGTCGCCCGTCAGGCGCTCGACCTCGCTCAGAAGTTCAACCAGGCGTACCACAAGCACCCGATCCTCCACGAGGCGGACGCCACACTCCGCTCCGCCCGCCTGGCCGCCGTGCAGGTCTACCAGAAGGGACTGGAGACTCTCGCCGACGTCCTCGGCGTGCCGATGCCAGAAAAGATGTAGTCGGGAGGACCGGCGGCTCACTCGCGATGCCTTCTTCGACCCTTCTCTCCATGGCCCCTGTGGCGACCGCCCCTTGGGACCGGCGCGCACCCGAGCGGACAGGACTCCCTTCGGCCTGGGCGCTCTTGCCGGACCAGCTCTTGGCGCTCGGCTGCCCGGGCGCGTCGGCCCATGCCTTCGGCCGCCTCCAGCGGGTTCGCACTTGGGGGCCGGCGGGTGCGCCGAGCGGGCAGCTCTTCCTCGCCCGCGATACCCGGGCGTGGTTGGCGGAGCACACCGACCTCTCGCTCCCTCGGATCGTCGAACGTCGTTTGTCCGAAGACGGGGCCACCAAACTCGCGCTTAAGCTCATCGACGGTCACCGAATCGAGGCGATTCACATGCCGCGGCGGCCGGATGGCCGGGTTACGTTTTGTCTTTCGAGCCAGGTCGGTTGCGCCCTCGGCTGCACCTTTTGCGCGACCGGTGCGATGGGGATCGTGCGCAACCTGTCAGCGGGGGAGATTGTGGGGCAGGTGCTCATCCTGATGCGCGAGCTCGGGCCGATACGGGGCGACCTGTTGACTCTCGTCTTTATGGGCATGGGCGAGCCTCTGCACAATCTCGATCACGTCCACCGGGCGATTCGAGTGCTCTGCCACCCAGGGGGCGCCGGTCTTTCGCCCCGACGGATCACGGTCAGCACGGCGGGGCTGGTTCCAGGGATCGAGCGGCTGGCGCGGATGACCCCCCGGCCGCAGCTCGCTGTCTCATTGAACGCCACAACCGACGCGCAGCGTTCGGCGACGATGCCGATCAACCGGGCGTGGAACCTCGCCCGGCTGCGCCAGGCGCTCGCCGATTGGCCCTTGGAGAAGAACGAGCGCTTCCTGTTCGAGTACGTTCTGCTCGCCGGGGAGAACGACAGCGACGAAGACGCCGACCGGCTCGCCGCCTGGCTCGGCGACCTTCGCCACCGCCACAACGTCAACCTGATCCCGATGAACGAGCACGACCGCTCGGACTTCCGAGAGCCGGAGATGGACCAGGTCCAGCGCTTCTTACGCCGCCTGCGCGGCCACGGTTGTTTCGTCAGCGTCCGCAAAAGCCGCAGCCGAGACATCCAAGGCGCGTGCGGCCAGCTGGTGATCTGAGGCGCCTTTAGGCCGCAGCCCGCCCGGCGTTGTCGGCCATCTTCTGGGCTTGGTAGTGGGCGACCAGGGGGTCGATCAACCCATCCATGCCCCCTTCGAGTACGCCGGGCAGGTTGTGGACCGAGACGCCGATGCGGTGATCGGTGACCCGGTTCTGCGGGAAGTTGTAGGTGCGGATCTTCTCGGACCGGTCGCCGGAGCCGACCATCTTCCGCCGCTCCTCGTCCATCGCCGAGTCCTGTTTCTGCTGTTCGAGTTCGTAGAGGCGGGATTTCAAGACTCGCATCGCCTTGGCCCGGTTCTTGATTTGGCTCCGTTCGTCCTGGCAGCTGACCACGATGCCGCTCGGCAGGTGGGTGATGCGCACGGCGGAGTAGGTCGTGTTGACCCCCTGGCCGCCCGGGCCGGAGGCGCAGAAGCGATCGATCCGAAGGTCTTTCTCTTCGACCGAGATCTCGACGTCTTCCGCTTCGGGGAGCACGGCGATTGTGACCGCCGAGGTGTGGATACGTCCCGAGGCTTCCGTTTCCGGGACGCGCTGTACACGGTGGACGCCCCCCTCGTATTTGAGCCGGCTGTAGGCGCCGCGCCCCTCGATGATCGCCGACACCTCTTTAACGCCCCGGACGCCGGATTCTGAGATGTCGATCACCTCGACGCGCCAGCCTTTCTGCTCGGCGTAGCGGCTGTACATGCGAAACAGCTCACCGGCAAACAGCGTGGCCTCGTCTCCGCCGGTTCCGGCGCGGATTTCGAGCACGACGTTGCGCGCATCGTTCGGGTCTTTGGGCGTCAGCTCGACCCGGAGCGCCTCTTCGGCCGCGACCCGTTGGGGTTCCAACGAATCGAGTTCCTCCTCCGCGAGGGCGTACATCTCGTCGTCCTTCGGGGTGGTGGCGAGGACCTCTTTGGCTTCGCGAATTTGCCGGGCGATGCGTTCGTAGTGCCGGAAGAGATCGACCAGCGGGCGGATTTCGACGATGTGCCGATTGGTGTCGGCATACATCTTATGGTCGCCCAAGACCGAGGGGTCGGCGAGCTTGGCGTTCAAATCTTCGTAGGTTCTTTCGATTTCGGCAAGGCGTTCGAACATGGGCGACCTCGGCTCGACTCTTCCCGGGGTCACCAGCGACCCCGAGGGACCCAGAAACGGCAACGCCGCGGCACGAGAGGCCGCGGCGTAGGGGTCGTTGGCGAGCGGAGCTAAGCTGCGGCTTTGTTGTAACGCTTCTTGAAGCGCTCGACGCGGCCGGCGGTGTCGATCAGCTTCTGCTTGCCGGAGAAGAACGGGTGGCAGACGCTGCAGATCTCGAGCCGCAGGTCCTTCTTTGTCGAGTGGGTCTCGAACGTATTGCCGCAGGCACAGATCGCGGTGACCAGGTGCATCTGGGGGTGGAGATTTTCTTTCACGGAAACGTCCCCTCTCTGCTTTTAGGCCCTTCGGGCGACATCGACGGCAGGGGGCCGGGGACGCCGCAAGAGCCCAGAAGGATACCCGAAGGCGTGCTCCGGCCGCAAGAACTTTTTGAGGAAAGGCAGAATGGTGCGCGCGGACAAGCGGAGCAGTACAAAACGACCCTCCCGTGTGTCACACTTTAGGGGGGCTCAAACACCTTGACTTGTATCTATCTACGCGGGGCCTTTGGACTTGGATCTGTTCTCTTTCCGTCTGGCAGCCCCGAACGCTCTTTCCCTCGGGATTCACTCTCGACCCACGACCCATAGGAGTCACTGGTATGAGCATCGAACAGGATGACCCACAGGCGCCGGAGAGCGCCGAGCTTCCCAACGTCAACCGTCGGCAGTTCTTGGGGGGCGCGGGTGCCGCCGTCGTCGGCGTGAGCGCGGGAGCGCTGGCCTTCGCGCCGAAGGGCGAAGCGGCAGGAGTCGCTACCGGAGTCGAGGCGGACAGCATCATCACCGGCGAGGCGAACATTGGCCGTACCCTGGCCTCGTACAACTTTCGGGTGAATGCGGCCAAGATCCGGCGCGACGCACCTCACCCCCAGCATCGTTCCAACGGTGACGAAGCGCGCTACCCGACCCGCATTGGTAGCTACACGAAGGGCCTCCCGCACAACGAGTTCGGCGAAGTCAGCGCGTCCGCCTACTCCAAAATGTTGAAGGCCCTCCAGACCGGTTCACCGGCCGACTTCGAAGCGATCCCCCTGGGCGGGCCGCGCTTTCAGACCAGCCCGCAGTCCGGGCTCGCCTTCGACCTCGAAGGCCTCGACGCCCAAGCCGTCACGGCGCCGCCGGCGCCGCAGCTTTCCTCCGCCGAGGAGGCGGGTGAAGCGGTCGAGCTCTATTGGATGGCGCTTTTGCGCGACGTCCCCTTCGACAACTACGAGACCAACGACCTCGCGATTGCCGCGGCCGAGGACTTGACCAGCTTGGGCAACAGCTTCAAGGGTCCGAAAGAGCCTGGTAACGTAGTTACCCCTCAGACGCTCTTCCGCGATCCGCTGCCGGGTACCTTGAACGGTCCCTACCTGTCCCAGTTCATGCTCAAGGGGACGCCGTACGGCTCGGAGTTCGTCGATCGCCGCTCGCGCGTGTTTGCCGAGGGTGACGACCACATGACCACCTTTGATAACTGGTTGACGGTGCAGAACGGCGGCGTCAACGAGACCACGACGTTCGATCCGACGCGCCGCTACATGCGCAACGGGCGCGACCTGTCGGCCTGGGTGCAGATGGACGTGCTGTTCCAGGCCTACTTCAACGCCCTCATTATCATGGGCACGCCGCCGAGTTCGTTCGACCAGAACGCCGACGGCATGGGCTGTCCGCCGAACCCGACCAACCCCTATAGCAACTCGGCGAACCAGATCGGATTCGCCACTTTCGGTCCGCCGCACTTCGCGGCGCTGCTCTGCGAGGTCGCGACGCGCGCGCTCAAGGCGACCTGGTTCCAGAAGTGGTTCCTGCATCGCCGGCTCCGGCCGGAGGCGTTCGGTGGTCTGGTCCATCTCCAGAAGACCCAGGATCGCTACCCGGGCATCCTTCACAACAACATTCTCAATTCGCCGGTGCTCGACGCGACGTTCGAGAAGTACGGAAGCTACCTGTGCCCGATGGCGTTCCCCGAGGGGTCGCCGACCCATCCGTCCTACACCGCGGGCCACGCCACGGTGGCGGGCGCTTGCGTGACGATCCTGAAGGCGCTGTTCGATGAGACCTTCATCATTCCGAATCCGGTGCGGGTGAGCGATGACGGGCTGTCGCTCCTGCCGTACACCGGTCCGCCGCTCACCGTCCTCGGCGAGCTTCACAAAGTCTGCTCGAACATCGGAACCGGTCGTAACATCGCCGGCGTCCACTGGCGCAGCGACGCGATCCAGTCGTTCAAGTTGGGCGAGAAGATCGCGATCTCCATCCTGGAAGACCAAAAGGCGAGCTACAACGAGATTCGGCGCGGCTTCTTCAAGGAGTACATCTTCACGAAGTTCGACGGCACGACGGCCCGCTTTTAACCGGGGCCGACGGTCAAAGCTTCGAGCCGAACCAACGCGGCCGTTCCTAAGGAGCGGTCGCGTTTTTCTTAGGGCCGAACATCTCTACTGATTGAATTCGGGCAGTTCGTAGAGGCAGCGCTCGAAATTACCGCTGACGGTCCCTTCCCCCGCTTCGCCCCGGTAGGCCCCGGAGAATGAACCGGAGATCGCATCCTGACCGCCCGGTTGAGCGGATTTGACCACGGTGATCGTGGCCTTCGCCGCGCCGCGCGATTGGCGGATGACCTCGCCGGAGAAGTTCGCGCGGACCCGCGCGTCGGCATCGTACTCGCCCGCGCCTTGGAAGTTTTCGATCTGTAGGACGAAGAAGGGCGCGCCTGGAATGTTCAAAGCGACCTGGAAGGTCTTGTTGGGAAAGAGCGCGCAGTTCGACCGGGCATCCGCGTCGTATTTCTGACTTCCGGTAAGTACCAGGTGAGCTTTCTGGCTGGTTCCCCGGGCCTGGGCTTCTACGGGGGGTAGATTGCGGAAAGCGGGATCGTGGGTCACGTCCGAATTGGTTGCGGCGTCCTGATTCGGCACAGGGGGCTCCATCGAGTCGGCGACAGGCCCCGCGGCAGGTACGCCGGGCGCGGGGGGCGTTTCTTCATGGCCGGTGCCCGATCCGCAGGCCCAGAGTCCGAGGCAGAGGAACAATATTCCGATCAGGGATCGGCTACCGAAGATTTGGACCTGCCGTAGCGAAATGCCGCTACGCGTATTCGTTGAATTCATTTCTTGCTCCTTTGGTCGCCCTCCGAACGGCGTTTCCGTCCCGGGCCGGAAGGCGTGGATTCTACGCGAGAGGTACACTCCGCCCGATGCGCTTCCATCACGAATGTCTCGTAATCGATGGGCACACCGACGTCCCGACCCGCCTCTGGGAGGAGCCGGTCGATCTGAGCGCCCGATGCCGCGATCGCCAGATCGATCTTCCTCGGTTGAAAGCGGGGGGCGTCGACGCGCTCGTCTGGGCGCTATTCCTTCCCGCGAGCCTCGACCCGGAGGCGGGGCGCGAACACGCCCGGCGGCTCTGGGAGGTTTCGCTCGAGCACTTCGTGCCGGGAGACCTCGAAGGCGCGCGCAGCGCCGAGGATGTCCGGCGCAATGCCGCGCGGGGGATCGTCTCAGTGCTGTTCGGGCTCGAAAACGGCCGACCACTACCGTTGCCCGGAATGATCGACG
This sequence comes from Holophagales bacterium, assembly GCA_031404815.1. Taxonomy (GTDB): domain Bacteria; phylum Acidobacteriota; class Thermoanaerobaculia; order Multivoradales; family UBA5704; genus DASYKS01. Next base: position 180,317 of record JANNIH010000054.1, read on the forward strand.
AGTGCGCGCGGTGGGGGGTTCGTTACGTCACGCTCACCCACTTCGCGAGCCACGAATGGTGCGATGCCTCGACCGATGAGCCACGGCACGGCGGGCTCTCCGCGGCGGGGTGCGACTTGGTGCGCCGCCTCAACCGGGCGGGGATTCTGCCGGACGTCTCGCATGTTTCGGACGCGGCGGTTGAACAGGTGCTCGAGGTTTCGAAGGTCGCGCCGATCGCCAGCCACAGCTCGGCGCGGGCACTTTGCGATCATCCGCGAAACCTCTCCGACGGTTTGGTCCGCGAGATCGCCCGGCGGGGCGGCTTGGTGATGGCGAACAGCTTTCCCGCGTTTATCGACCCCGCGGCGGCTGAGGCACTCCCCGAGCGCGAGGCGAGTATCGCCGCCGAGCGCCGCGACCTCGGCGACTTGGCGGGGAACTACTTCACCGACCCTGGCCCGGTGGCGCGCGAGTTGGCGCGGTTCTATGCGGATCGCCCGCTCCCGGAGGCGACGCTCGACCAATTCGTCGACCACATCATCCATTTGATCGAGCTCGGCGGCGAAGAGCATGTCGGGATCGGCAGCGACTTCGACGGCATCCCCGAGACGCTCCGCGGCTTCGAAGATGTCTCCCGGTTTCCCGATCTCACATATGCGCTGCTCGCCCGGGGCGTCGACCAAGGCGGCGTTAGGCTGATCCTAGGGGAGAACTTCCTCCGCGCGCTCACGGCGACTGAAGACGCGGCCGACTGAGGACTAAAGCGCGGCCGACCGGAGCCACCCCTGCGCGAGGACTTCTTGCGAGCAGATTGGGAGCCCTGTGGCGGATGCGCCGGTGAGGCCGAGGAGTAAAAGAATCAAGGTGGTTCGCATCGCGCAACGGACCGAGCCGGCGGCGTGTCTTCTCCAGGCGTTCCAGGTGCTTCTCGATCTTTTCATTCACCGATCCGGCCTCGCTTTTTGCCATTCCCACCAGGCCCATTCCTCGGGCCTCTGATGGGGTGATTGGGGGGTGGCGGCGCTGCGCGCCCGGCGGCGCGCGCGAATCAGTTGAACGAGCGCCAGCGGCTCGGCCTCGCCTTTGCGCAGGATCGCGGCCCAAACGAGAAGGGTGACCAGGCCGCCATGCGGCAGCGAAGCCGCTTCTTCAGTCGCCACATTGGCGAGGCGGCCGGCGAGCTTGGGCAACCACTCGCCGCGCCGCAGAAAGAGGAGGCAACGGCCGAGCTCGAGCGTCGCTTCGGCGGCGGGGAACGGGTCGCCCAGGGTCTCGTACCCTAAAGCTGCCCGCTCGAAGTGAAAGGCGGCTTCACGGAAGTCGCCTTCATAGGTAGCCTGCTCGCCACGGAACATGAGCCTCCGGGCGAAGCGGCGTAGAACGGAAGGATCGGCGGGGCTCAGGTCGGCCATGCCGTAAAGCGTAGAGCGCACTTCTGGCCGACTGCGCAACTTCGAGCGAAAACCCCGATCCTGACCGCCGAAATGCGCGAAATGGGGCATCCGGGTACCGATGAAATACCGAGGGGGAGTACCGCAGGCACCTCGATAGGAGAGCCCGTCGCCCGTTCCGAACAAAAGACGCGATCTCTTGTCTCGCAAAGCTTGCGGCGAGCACTGTATGATTCATAGAGTTCCAACGAATGGACGAACCGAACGCACCTCTGCTGGCGCGCGCGCTCAAAGCTCTGCGAATCCTTCGGGGGTGGAGTCAGGGGGATCTCGCCCAGGAAGCGGGGCTCGACCGCAGCACGATCCGGCGCCTCGAAGCGGGCGATATCGACCTCCCGCGCGAGCGTCTGGAATGGTTCGGTGTCCTCATGCAGGCGAAGCCGGGGCAGGTCGAGATGGCGATCGAATTCGCCGCGACCGAGGATGCGCAGGAGGAAGAATCACCGGCCGGCGCCGAGACCGACCCGCGCGATGCGCTGATCGAAAGTGCCCTCGCCGCTGCGCACAGCGAGCTGCGCCGCCTGCTCGAAGAAAGGCGTTGGGCCTCCGATCTCGCCGCCGCGAAGGCCGAGGCGGCGGAACGCTGGCGCGTGCTCGCGCCCCTTTCGCACGAGAATCGCCTCGCCCTGGTCGAGGAATGCCGGGAGTTCCCCACCCCCGCCCTCAGCGCCCGGCTATGCGACCAGAGCGAGCGGGCCGCATCGCGTAGCGCCGTCGAGGCCGTGGCTCTGGCCAAACTGGCGCTTGCAGTAGCTGACCTATTGCCCGAGTCGAAAGGGAGCGAACGCGGGAGAGCCTACGCTCATGCGTTTGTTGCGAACTCGCATCGGGTAGCGAACGAATTCGGCTTGGCGGATGTGGCCATGGCCTGGTGCTGCGAGCGGTTCCCGTATGGTGTCGGCGATCCGACCGGTCTGTTCCCCGAGTACCGAGTGCTCGACCGGGAAGGATCACTGCGGCGAGATCAAGGAAGTTTCGGTGATGCAACGGAACTTCTTAGCCGTGCGTTGGAGCTTGGCGCACCCGGGGATCGGGCCCGTATTCTCCTCAATCAGGCGGCGACCTTCGAGCTATCTGGGCAGCCCGAGAAGGCGTTGTCGGCTCTCCAGGAAGCCCTGCCGAGAATACCTAACACCGAAGACGGCCCCCGCTTTCTTTGGCTCTTGCGGTGCAGCGAGGTGAAGATTCTCGTTTCGCTGGACCGTCCGGAGGAGGCGGCAGCCGCATTGCCGAGGCTGCATCGGCTCAGCGCCGAGCGTGGCGACCGCCTGAGCTTCCTTCGCCTTCGTTGGCTTGAGGCAACCGTCACCGCGGCGCTCGGCGACACGGCCGAAGCGTTGGTCCAGTTGACCGCGGTTCGCCTGTCGTTCGCATCGATCTCGCTCCCTGTGGACGCAGTAGGCGTCGGCCTGTACCAGGCGGAAATCCTGCTGCGCGCGGGGCAATCCTCGCGAGTGCGTGTACTCGTCGCTGAAATGAAGCCGATCCTTGCTGCACTCAACCTACAGCTCGAAGCACTCGCCGCGCTACGGCTGTTCGTCGAAGCGGCGGAGCGCGATGCCGCAACAGTGGCGATGGCTCGCTCTGCGGCACAGGCCCTCTGCCGATTGCCGCGCAATGGCTAACCCGATACCAGGGTTGAAACGGGGAGACTGGGGGCAGCCACCTTCCCTCAGCCCCCCGATTCTGCCGGCTCAGCCGTTGGGATCAAATACGAGGCCTGTATTGCTCAATGGGTGCGTCGGCACCGAGTGGCCGCCCGGATCGAAAACCAGCCCGGTCGCACCGAACAGAGCCTCCGGCTGGCTCCGTCCGCTCGGATCGAACTCGAGGCCGGTGTCAGCCCAGAGGGCCGAAAGGAACCGCCAGGCCGAAGCGAAGAGCGAACCCTCACCGCGCGGCGCGGCGTGGGCCGGTGCGGCGAGGGTTGCGAAGAGGGCGAGGGTGACGAGCGCGCCGCCGAGGCGGCGGGCCGGTCGGTGGGGAATTCTTCGTTGCATGAGATCTCCTTTCGGGAGGGTCGGGCGTGGGCTGTCGTGCCGCGCGCCCTACATATTTAGGTGTTCGATGCGCGATTTGGGGCATGGGGGATCATGAATCATGCGGAACGCGGCGGCGAGAGGGGATGTGCGGCGGGAGAAAGGGGCGAGAGATGCGGGCGTCGGTCGGGTGCCCGAGGTTCTGCGCGCGCTCAGCGGTCTGCCTAAGGGCGAATTCGCCCGGCCGGGCAGGTTGCCCCCCTTCGCCCTCTCGAAACACCGGAAGGGTAAGGCTCTCCTCGCGCCCGGCCAGCTCGAATGCCTGGCGGCAGAGGCCGGTCTGCCCCTCGCCTTTGCCGAACAGGTCGTCGCCTCGGCGCTCGTCCTCGCTGCGTCCTCCGGCGTGTCCTCCGGGACGGCGGGCGGCGGCGACTTCGCCACCGAAGCGGCCTGCCGGGTCGCCGCGATCCTCGCCCCGGCACTTCGCGCGCTCGAAAGCCGCCCGCCGCGCCCGGGCGTCGAGCGGGATCCGGGCGATCCGTTTGGCGTGGCACTCGCCGAAGCGCAATGGCGGCGGCTGGCCAAGCGCACGGCGGAACAGCGGGCTCTGATCATCGAGCACGGCCGCGAATACCAGACCGAGGCGTTCCTGGTTCGGCTCTGTGACGAGAGCGAACAGGCCGCGGCCGACGGCGCCGGGGACGCCATGCAGCTGGCCAAGCTCGCGCAGCGGGTGGCCGCTTTGGCGCCCGGATCGGATGGGCAACGCGCCCGCCGCACCGGCTACGCTTGGGGCTACGTCGCCAACTCCCACAGGGCAACGGGCCTGCTCCCTCCCGCCGATGCCGCCTTGAGCCTCGCGAGCGGCTTGTTCGGAGAATCCGCAGGTGCCGAGTGCGCGCTGCTCGACCCATCCCGGCTCATCGACCTCGAAGCTCGGCTGCTCCGCGATCAGGGCGGGACGGCGCAAGCTCTGAAACTGCACGAACAGGCGCTCGAGAGTTGCCACCCGGACAGTCGCGTCCGCCTGCTGATCAGCCGGGCCGACACCCTGGAGCAGTGTGGGGAGAGCTTGCGGGCGTTGGACACCCTGCGCGAAGCGCAGTCCCGAATCTCCGAGGGCCGGGCCGAACCACGGTTGCGCCGCCGGTTGGAATGGAGCCTCGCCTTGACCCTGCTCGAGTTGGACCGGCCGAAGGAGGCGCAAGCCCAACTTTCCAGCCTGCGCCTCTTGGCCGCCGAAGAGGGCGGACCGGCCCTCCTGCGGCTCCGCTGGCTCGCCGCGCGCATTGGCGCCTCCCTCGGCCGGTCGGCGGAGGCGCTGGTAGAGCTCGCCCTGGTTCGCCAAGAATTTGGTACCATCAAGCGGCCGGCCGATGCGGTGATCGTCGGCTTGCACGAGACAGAGATCCTGCTCCGCGAAGATCGTTCCGCGAAAGCCCGCACCCTCGTGCGCGCCCTACGCCCGAGCTTCGAATCGCTGGGCCTGCAACCTGAAGCGCTCGGCGCCTATCGACGGTTCGTCACCGCCGTCGAACGCGAGGCGGCAACGGGTACCATGGCCCTCGAGTTGGCGAAAGCGATCGAACCGTCTGGGCGCGGCAGAATAGGTCCAGCCCACCACCGGGCTGGGCCAGAACACCAGTGATCTGAGCCAGAACACCAGTGATCTGGGCCAGAACACCACTGATCTGAGCCAGAACACCAGTGAGCTGGGCCAGAACACCAGTGAGCTGAGCCAGAACACCAGCGAGCTGGGCCAGAACACCAGTGATCTGGGCCAGAACACCAGTGAGCTGGGCCAGAACACCAGTGAGCTGAGCCAGAACACCAGTGAGCTGAGCCAGAACACCAGCGAGCTGGGCCAGAACACCAGTGAGCTGAGGCTCGGTGTGGGCTTCGTGCGGAAGGAATTCCAGCGCTAAACTCTCCCGTCGCAGCCGGGAGCCCCGGAACCTGGCCGCCGCGCTTGCGTATCAGACTCCAGACCAAACCTAGAAGGGAAGACCACCATGAAGAGAACCAACCGGCTCGGGCTCGCCCTCCTCGCCTCGATCCTCCTCGCCTCGCAATGGCTGGCGGTGTCGGCGCTCCGCGCCCAAGACGAGAAGAAAGACGACAAAAAGGAAGAGAAGTGGGACGTCAACGCCCCGGTGGGTCTCGGGTCCGCGCACGAAGTGGCGATCGACGTGGATGAGGGAACCTGGATGAGCTTGGATGTCAGCCCCGACGGCAAGGAGATCGTGTTCGACCTGCTCGGCGACCTCTATACGATTCCGATCGCCGGCGGCACGGCCAAGCCGCTCACCCACGATCTGGCCTGGCAGGAGCAGCCGGCCTACAGCCCGGACGGAAAGCGAATCGCGTTCACCAGCGATCAGGGGGGCGGCGACAACTTGTGGACGATCGATCGCGGGGGCAAGGATCCTCGGCAGATCTCCAAAGAGACCTTCCGGCTCTTGAACAGCCCCGCCTGGACCCCCGACGGCAACTACCTTGCCGGACACAAACACTTCTCCACGACTCGCTCGCTCGGCAGCGGCGAGGTCTGGCTGTTCCATCGCGGTGGCGGGGGCGGCATCGCCCTCACCAAGCGCCCGAACGAGAAATTTCAGAAAGACATCGGCGAACCTGCTTTTTCGCCGGACGGTCGTTACCTCTACTTCAGCCGGGACGCGACCGCAGGCAACAACTTCGAGTACAACAAAGATCCGAACGGAGAGATCTACGCCATCGAGCGGCTCGACCGTGAGACCGGCCTTGGCGAGACCCTGATCGCAGGACCGGGTGGGGCGATCCGGCCGACCCCTTCGCCCGACGGAAAATCACTCGCGTTCATCCGCCGGGTTCGGGGCAAGAGCGTCCTCCATTCGATGGACCTCCGCTCGGGCGAGATCTCGCCGCTCTGGGATGGCATGGACCGCGACCTGCAGGAGACCTGGGCGGTTCACGGGGTCTATCCTCGCATGGCCTGGACGCCCGATTCGAAAGCCCTGGTCTTCTCGGCGGACGGCAAGATCCGGCGCTTAGAGGCGGCGAGCAAGAAAGTCTCGGTCATTCCATTCCGGGTCCAGTCGACGCGTGAAGTTTTCGAGTCGGTTCGCTTCCCCGTCGAGGTGGCACCGCAGCGCGTCCCTTTGCGCATGCTCCGCTGGGTTCAGGTGGCGCCTCGCGGCGACCGGGTGGTCTACCAGGCGCTCGGCAAACTGTGGATTCGCGACCTGCCGAACGGCACTGCGCGGCGGCTCACACTCCAAGACAATCACGAAGAGATGGCGCCCTCGTTCTCGCGCGATGGTCGCTCGATCGTCTACACGACCTGGGATGATTCCGATCTCGGCAGCGTGCGCGTCATCGCGGCGGCTGGTGGCGAGAGCCGCAAGGTGACCTCGACTCCGGGGCATTACGTCGAGCCGGCGTTCTCGCCCGACGGGCGGCAGATCGTCTACCGGCGGATCGCGGGAGGTTTCGTGCGCACGGCGGCCTGGTCGAACGACCTTGGGGTCTGGCGGGTGCCCGTCGGAGGAGGAGACCCGGTCCGAATCAGCCGCGAGGGGGCCGTGCCGCAGTTCGGCGCTTCCTCCGAACGCCTCTACCTGACCCGCTTTAAAGAGGACGGAAGCGGCTCCGAGCTGGTCTCCGTCGATCTCTCGGGCGCAGAGGAACGCACGGTCGCCAAGGGCGACAAGACGGTGGAGTATCGGGTCTCTCCCGACGGAGCCTGGATCGCGTTCGTCGATCTCTGGAACGTCTATGTGGCGCCGTTCGATGCGCTCGGCGGGGTGGATCCGCTCTCTCTCAACCGCGAGGGGAAGAATTTGCCCATCGCCAAGGTGACTCGCGAGGCGGGCTGGTTTGTCCACTGGTCGGGCGACTCGAAGCGGCTCTATTGGTCGCAGGGTTCAGAGTTGTTCCAGCGCGACCTCAAAGACTCGTTCGCGTTCCTGGCCGGCGCGCCGGAAAAGCTCCCTGAGGCTCCGACCACCGGGGTCCAGATCGGCTTTGCGACCCCGAGCGATACGCCGAAGGGGAAAGTCGCGGTGGTCGGCGCGCGCATCGTCACCCTGCGCGCCGAGCAAACCGACGAAGTGATCGAGGACGGCACTCTCGTCATTGAGGGCAACCGGATCACCGCGGTCGGATCTCGCGCGAGCGTAGCCGTACCGGTCGGTGCGTTCGTGATCGACGGCAAGGGCAAAACGGTCATCCCCGGGCTGATCGATGTCCACTGGCACGGCACGTTCGGTACCGACGACATCATCCCCCAGACCAACTGGGTGACCTATGCGAGCCTCGGCTACGGCGTCACCACGCTGCACGATCCGTCGAACGACACCGCCACCGTGTTCGCCGCGGCCGAGCTTCAGCGTGCCGGTTTGATCACCGCGCCGCGGATCTTTTCAACCGGAACCATCCTGTATGGCGCCGATACCAATTTCATGGCGGCGATCGACAGCCTCGAGGATGCGCGAGGCCACTTGAGGCGGATGAAAGCGGTGGGGGCGATCTCGGTCAAGAGCTACAACCAGCCCCGCCGCGACCAGCGCCAGCAGGTGCTCGTCGCAGCGCGCGAATTGGGCCTGATGGTCGTGCCCGAAGGCGGTTCCCTGTTCCAGCACAACATGAATATGGTGGTGGATGGCCACACCGGGGTCGAGCATTCGATCCCGATGGCGAAGGTCTATGCCGATGTGGTTCAACTCTGGGGCGGCACCAAAGTCGGCTACACCCCGACGCTCGGCGTCGGCTACGGCGGGATCTGGGGCGAGAACTACTGGTACGACAAGACCCGGGTTTGGGAGGACGAGCGGCTGCTCTCCTTCGTGCCGCGGGAGATCGTCGACGAGCGTTCGCGCCGCCGGGTCACCGCCCCGGACGAGGAGTACACCCACATCAAGAACGCCGAGGTCGCCAAGAAGCTCTCCGACGTCGGCGTCTCGGTCCAGCTCGGCGCCCACGGCCAGCGCGAGGGGCTCGCCGCACACTGGGAGATCTGGATGTTTGCCCAAGGAGGGATGACCCCGATCGAAGCGCTACGCTCGGCCACCCTGCGGGGTGCGCAATACCTGGGGATGGACAAGGACCTCGGTTCGCTCGAGCCGGGCAAGCTCGCGGACCTGGTGATCCTGTCCGCGAATCCGCTCGAGAACATTCGCAACACCACGTCGATCGACCAGGTGGTACAGAACGGACGGGTGTTCGATGCCAAGACGATGAACGAAGTCGGAGCCCGGCCGCGCAAGCACGAGCCCTTCTTCTGGCAACAGCCGGGGCGCTCGTCGATCGGCAGCACCGCGCTCGCCACCGCCGACGGCGACTGATTGCGAGAGAGAATCTGGGCCGGGTGTCGAATTGACGCTCGGCTTGGCGCTCGGCAAGCACCCCCTTTCGTTAGGGAGGGTCCCTGAAACCCAGGAACCCTCCACTACCGAAAGGGGGCTTCGTTATGTCTCTCCGCCGCGCTGCCGTTTTTGTGGCTTTGTTCTCTCTGACCGGTGCTGCCTATGCTGTGCCGCCGCTGGTCAAGGAGGGCCGCGCCGTCACCGGGCTCAACCGGCTCCTCGGTGAGCCGATCTGGGAGCTTGGGGGTGGCCTTGGTACCTTCGGCTTCTCCATGCTGGGCGGCCAGGACCCCGGCGGCACCGTCGCCCTGCCGCTCACTCCGGCCTCCCCACCGAGCAGCATCCTCGCGACCGATGTCGATCCCTTCATCCTCACCGCCTTTGGAGTGCCCGCGCCCGACCCGTCGGTCTTGAACGTGCCCTTGCGTCGGGTTGCCGCGTACACGACGTTCGACGGCGAACGACATCCGTTGCGCGACCAGAATTCCGCCGGGCAGCTCGAGGTCAGCCGGACGGCCAACAGCTACTGGATCACTCTCAAGCAGTGGCTCGCCGCTTCGGCGACTGCGCGGTTCGATTGCGACAGCCGGGGAGGCGCAAACGTGGATATTCGATTCAAGCGCCTGATCCCGCACGGCCTCTACACGATCTGGGGGGTTATGAGCACACCCGGCGGGCCGGCTCCGATCCCTTTGGGTGGCGTGCCGAACGTCGTGGTCGCCGACCCGCGGGGCAACGCCCGGTTCGAGCGCCGGATCAACTTCTGTCCGCAACAGCTCGCCGCTGGGCAGTCGCCGATGGTGCTGGTCGAGGTGATCTTCCATTCCGACGGCGCGGTCTATGCGGGTGTACCCGAGTTGATCCTGGGTGGCTTTCCGCCGGGACTGGTGACGCACGCCCACCTCGACATTCCGGTGAACGCGACGCTCGTGCCCTGATCTGAAGCGCGGGGCGGCGAGCTTGTGCTCGCCGTCCCGCGAGAGCCAGGAGCCGCCCGCGCCTACGACTGGTGCCAGGCTCGGCCCGAAGGCGCACCTTTGGCCCAAAAGTCGGCAACTCGAAAATTTCTAGGGAAAACCGAAAATCCGGTGCGCTTGGCTGGGAGGCAGGGATTCGAACCCCGATTCTGCGGGTCAGAGCCGCATGTCCTACCGTTGAACGACCTCCCAGCAGGACGGGCGCAGAGGTTAGCCGAAGTTTGCGATCCGGGTCAATCCGAAGACCCTGATAGGGCTCCGTTCCTGCTCACCGCGACCTCTCGCGCAACCGGCACCAGGCCTGCGCGCTCGTCGTAAAACGGGGTCCGGCGATAGAAGAAATCGAGCCGTTCTGCTGGCGACGCGGCGAAGGCGGCGTCGGTTTCCAGGCGGCGGGCGAACTCGGCACGAAGGGCGGGGTCTAGAGCGAGCATCCGCTCGGCCATTGGCTCCATCACGTAGCTCTCCGCGTATTCGGTGCGCTGGAGCACTTCGAGGAAGAAGCCCCAGCGGAAGAACGAGTCGGCCGAGCCGGGATCGAGCAGAAGGATCGCGAGGTCGCCGAGCGGTTGATCGGTCGGAACCCGCACGCTGCCGGATGGATAGGTCTCGGTGCGCTGCTCGTGGGCCAGCTCGGCCTCAAGCGGAACCCGCCCTTCGAAGGTCTCCGAGGCGTCTTTCGGCAACTGCGCCTTGATGATCCGGTCCATCTCGACGGCGACCGTTTTGGGCCGTTCGATCCGCTCGAACGCGATGCCGTGCAGCGCCAGCCGCTCGATCACTTCGGGCCAGGCCGCGGGAATCCAGTAGGCGGTCGGGCGCCGCGCGGTTGCGGCGGGCGCGGTCAGGCGGACCACGGGCAGCTCGACGGTCTCCGGTTTCCCCAGCCACTCAATCCGTGGCCCGCCGGAGATCGCCGAGGTGGAGGTCCGCCAGGTGATGCCGCGGAAGACGATCTTTCCCGGCTCTGCCGCGGGTTTCCAACCGAGCGGGAGATCGCTCGGTCGGCGGGCGCGGTCCGCCGCCGTCGCGCGGCGCAATCCCTCGGCGGCAGGGGGAGAAGTGAGCAGCCGGAGCACGCTTTCGAGCAGCACGCGGGTGCCGAGCACGCGTTGGCGGTACGGTTTGAGCGAGTGGTTCTCGACCAGGATCGTCGCGAGGTGGCGCGCATCGCCATAGCCGGTCGAGAAGCGGGGCGACGCGGTCCATTCGAAAATCCCCTGGCTCGGATCGCCGCCATCGACGTGCTGCACCAAAGGTCCCGGTATGTGCCCGGCGGTCGAGAGGTCGCGGTCGGCCGCGGGGCGGAGCGCCTCGTCGAGCCAGGTCGCGATCGCGGGCGAGCCCGCGTGGCGGCCGTTCCAGCCATAGGTGATGTCGTACTGATAGTCGGCTCCATCGGTGACGTGGAGATCGAGGTAGAGATCGGGGCGCCAATCGTTCAGCAGGCGCACCAGCGCCCGGGTCTCCGGGGCGTCGAGTTTCGCGTAGTCGCGGTTCAGATTCAGGTTGCGCGCCGTGGTCCGCCAGCCCATCTTCTCCGGCCCGCGCTGGTTGATCCGTCCGAAGTCGGAGGCCCGTTCATGGCCGTCGACGTTCAAAATCGGCACGAACAGGAGGTTGACGCGATCGAGCAGCGGGGCGAGCGAGCCGCCCGGCAGGGCCAGGTCGCGCAGGAGCATCATGCCGGCGTCTTTGCCGTCGATCTCCCCGGCGTGAATGCCCGCTTGGGCGAGCACGGTCGGCCGACCATTCGCGGCGAGGTCGGCGGGGGACTTGGCCCCCTCTTTGGAGACCACCACCAGCCAGAGATCCCTCCCCTCCGGGCTCCGGCCGAACGGAAGCATGCGTACCCTGGGGCTCGCCGCCGCGAGCCGTTCGAGCCAGGCGATCGTCTCGGTGTAGCTCGGCGTGGTGCGAAGCCCGCCCGCCTCGCTCGGGGTCACCCAGGGGTGATCCGCACCGACGGCCAGCGCCTCGCTCGCACCGTTCCAGGAGAGCAAAGGCGGCAGGATCGCCAGCGGCGCGGCCGGCTGCCCGGGAAGAGTCGCCGGAAACGAACCGATGAGGAGCAGCAAGAGGGCCGAGAGGCCGCCGAGGCGAAAGGAGCCGGAAGGATTCTGTGGCATGGTGCGAAGATTAACCCGGACGCGCCCCAAAACGCGCCCCAGGTATAGAGACCGGTCTCGGCCGCCCTGGTATGCTCCTCGGCTCGGCGCATTGAATCTGGCGCCAGGAGCCGGAGTCGAATGTTTCCCCACGAACGCATCCGCAACTTTTCGATCATCGCCCACATCGACCATGGCAAGTCGACGCTCGCCGACCGGATTCTGGAAAAGACCGGGTCGGTCTCCTCGCGCGACATGGTCGCGCAGCTGCTTGACGACATGGATCTGGAGCGCGAGCGCGGGATCACGATCAAGGCCCGGGCGGTCCGGCTGTTCTGGAAGTCCGCCGACAGTGGAACCTACCAGTTCAATCTGATCGACACCCCGGGCCACGTCGATTTCGCTTACGAAGTGTCGCGCAGCCTCGCGGCCTGCGAGGGTGCCGTTTTGGTGGTCGATGCCGTCCAAGGGGTCGAGGCGCAAACGCTCGCGAACGCCTATCTCGCGGTCGATGCCGAACTCGCGATCGTGCCGGTGATCAACAAGATCGATCTTCCCGCCGCGGATCCGGAGCGGATCAAAGAGCAGATCGAGAACGTGATCGGGATCGACGCCCACGACGCCGTGCTCGCCTCGGCCAAAGCGGGGATCGGCATCGAAGACGTGCTCGAACGGGTCGTGCGCGACATTCCGGCGCCCACGGGCAAGCCGGAGGGACCGCTCAAGGCGCTGCTGTTCGATTCCTGGTACGACCCCTACCGCGGTGTCGCCTGCATGATCCGGGTGATCGACGGCACGTTGAAACGGGGCGAGAAGATTCAGTTGATGGCGAGCAAGCGGGTCTACGCGGTCGACGAGATGGGGATCTTCAGCCCAAAGGCAGCGGCGGTCACTTCGCTTTCGGTGGGCGAGGTCGGCTTCTTCTATGCCGGAATCAAGGATCTGATTCAGGCGCAGATCGGCGACACGGTCACCCACTCCGAGCGCCCGACCGCCGAGGCGTTCCCCGGCTTCCAAGAGGTGAAGCCGGTGGTCTTCGCCGGTCTCTATCCCGTCTCGGCCGACGACTACGAAGGCCTGCGCGATGCGGTCGATAAGCTACGCTTGAACGACGCCTCGTTCAGCTTCGAGCCGGAGAGCTCCGGCGCGCTCGGGTTCGGGTTCCGCTGCGGCTTCCTCGGCCTGCTCCACATGGAAATCATCCAGTCGCGGCTGGAGCGGGAGTTCGACCTCGACCTGATCACCACCGCGCCGGGGGTGCGCTACCGGGCGAAGACCACCGACGGCAAGGAGTTCGAGGTCGACAGCCCGGCCAAACTGCCCGACCCGAGCAAGCTCGATTACCTGGAAGAGCCGTACATCCAGTCGACGATCGTTTCGCGCGCCGAGTACGTGGGCGCAATCCTCCAGCTCGCCGAAGATCGCCGCGGCGAGCAGAAGAGCCTCCAGTACCTGTCGACCGACCGGGTGTTGATCCAGTACGACTTCCCGCTCGGCGAGGTGATCCTCGATTTCTACGACCGCTTGAAGTCCTGCTCGCGGGGCTACGCGAGCTTCGACTACCAGTTGACCGGCTACCGCCGAAGCGACCTGGTCAAGCTCGACGTGTTGGTCAACGGCGAGACGGTCGATGCGCTCTCGCTGATCATCCACCGCGAGAAGGCCTACCCCCGAGGTCGCCAGCTGATCGAGAAGATGAAGGAGTTGATCCCCCGACAGATGTTCGAGGTCGTTCTCCAGGCCGCCATCGGCTCCCGAGTCATCTCGCGAGAGACCGTGCGCGCGATCTCGAAAAACGTCATCGCGAAGTGCTACGGCGGCGACATCTCCAGAAAGCGCAAGCTGATCGAGAAGCAGAAGGAAGGCAAAAAGCGCATGAAGCGCGTCGGCCGGGTGGATATCCCCCAGGAGGCGTTTCTGGCGGTGCTGCGGATGGATTGAGGGGTGTCACATCAAGGTGACGCTTGCCACGATTTGCCTTGAAATCCTAACGGTGGTGTTTACGATTTTCAAGGCGTTGGGTCAGTCAGTATTTCCGCTTGTGGATCTCCCGCAGCGACTTTTCGATCGCCTTGACCTTCCCTTTGTCTTTCCGCCGGGCGAGGGCGTCGGATCGGGTGCGGAGGCTCTCGGCTTCCTTCTGGAGCTTCCTCCAACCTTCGAGCCGCTCGGGAGAGAGCTCCCCCCGCTCCGCCGCTTCGCGGACAGCGCAGCCGGGCTCGCTCTCGTGGGCGCAGTCGCCGAACGCGCAGGAGAGCGCCAGTTCCTTGATGTCGGAAAACGCGGTGCCTGTTCCCTCTTCGGCATCCCAGAGCTGGATCTCGCGCATACCCGGGGTGTCGATCACCAGGGCGCCGCTCGGTGCGAAGAAGATCTCGCGGTGGGTCGTGGTATGACGCCCGCGGTCGTCCCCTTCGCGAACTTCCAAGGTGCGTTGGGTGTCTTGGCCCAGCAGCCGGTTGATGAGAGTTGATTTTCCGACCCCTGAGGAGCCGAGGAGCGCCACGGTCACTCCCCGGGCGAGGTAGGGCGAGATCGCGTCGACTCCGTCGCCCTGTTTCGCGGAGAGCAGGTGGGCCGGTGCACCGAAAGCGATGCCCTCGACCTCGGCGAGCCGGGCTTCCGGATCGTCACAGAGATCCGCCTTGTTGAGCAGAAGAACCGGCTGCGCGCCGCTTTCCCATGCGGCGGCCAGGTAGCGCTCGACCCGGCGGAGGTTCCAATCGTTGTCGAGCCCGCAGAGCAGGAAAATGACGTCGACGTTCGCCGCCACCACCTGATCCTCGGTGCGACGGCCGGCCGCCTTGCGAGAAAACGCGCTCTTGCGCGGCAGCACCGCCTGGATCCTTCCCTGCTTGCCGCCGGGCGGCACTTGGATCGCCACCCAATCACCTACCGTCGGCAGCTCGCCCGCGCTCTCTGCGTCGTGGCGCATGCGGCCGGAGCTGGTCGCGAGAACATCGCCGCGCTCGGTCGCCACGACCAACATGCCGCGCTGGGCGATCACCCGGCCGGGCAGGTATCCCTTGGCCTCGTATTCCGCGAAGGTTGCGGCATGCGCCGGGGTCCAGCCGAGATCTTCGATCGTCATCAAGGGGATTCTGCGCGTAAACCGGGTGCGAGGTCGAGCGCCGGACCCGAGAAAGAGCGAGAGGCTGCGGATTCACCGAGCCCTCGCGTGTACCCCCTTCTGGTTTTGCCTCCCTACCCCGCGGGGTACGCCGCTCTACCCCGAGGGAGGGGGTTCTCGGGGCCATCGATCTCTATCCTTCGAGCCAGAGATCCGATGCCTCGAACCCTGAGAGGAACCCCTATGACCTGTTCCCCGCTCACCTTGATCGCCTCGCTTGTTTCGATCGTCGCGGTTCCGGTGCTGTTGGCCGCCGCAACCGTTCTTCCCGGCGAACCGGAAGAGCCCACTTCGGTCCATGTCGCGCGGGGAAAAGTGGCGTTCCGGATCTACTGTCGAAGCTGCCACGGCGCCGAAGCCCAAGGGAATGGCCCGCTCGCTCAGGAACTCCGAACCCGGCCGTCTGATCTATCGCGCCTGAGGGCGAAGGACGGCTCGTTCCCGCGGGATGAGATCGCCTCCAAAATCGACGGTCGGCTGCTGGTCAATTCTCATGGTCCCTCCGACATGCCGGTCTGGGGCTATTCGTTCCAGATCGCGGGCAGCGACTCGGCGCAAGACGAGGAGGTCCGCAAGAAGATCGAGGACCTGGTCGCCTTCCTCGAGACCCTACAAGTGAAGTAAGCGTGGGACCGGCGTGGCGCGCGCCACAGAATCCCGCCGGTTAGGAGATCTTCCGGTCGGACGGGTAAAATCGACCCTGTGTCAGCATCGATCCTTCTCGGCAACGTTCGCGTCGACCCGCCGCTCTGGCTCGCACCCATGGCAGGGGTCACCGACCGCGATTTTCGGTTGATCGTCCGGCGGATCGGCGGCGTGGGCGTCGTATCGATGGAGTTCGTCTCGTCCAAGGCGATCGTCAACGGCAACCCGCGGACGCGCGAGCTGATGTATTTCAGCGAAGAAGAGCGGCCGCTCGCGATTCAGATCTATGGCTCGGATGCAGCCACCATGCGCGATGCGGCGCTGGTCGTCGAGGAGCTCGGCGCCGATATCTGCGACATCAACATGGGCTGCCCCGCCAACAAGGTGCTCAAGGGTTGCGCCGGCGCGGCGTTGATGGGGGATCTCGCGCTCGCCGAAGAGATCGTCTCCTCGGTTCGCAAAGCGATTTCGATCCCCTTGACGGTCAAATTTCGACTCGGGCTCGATGATGCGCGCCAGAGCTACCTCGACCTCGGTCGGATGTGCGAGGCCAACGGGGTCGTCGCGGTCGCCATGCACGCGCGGACCGCCCGGCAGATGTTCTCCGGCGAAGCCGATTGGACCCATCTCGCGAAGCTCAAAGAGACGCTTTCGATCCCGGTGATCGGCAACGGCGACGTGACCGAGCCGGAGGACGCCCTCCGCATGATGGCCGAGACCGGCTGTGACGGCGTGATGGTCGGTCGCGGAGCGACGAAGAACCCCTGGCTCTTTCGCCAGATCGCGGCTCGGATGACCGGGGGTCGCTTCCACGAGCCGACGCTTTCCGAACGGCGCGACCTGATTCTCGGGCACTTCCGCATGGTGGCGGAGCGCGAAGGGGGCACCTGGGCGCTCCACAAGCTGCGCAAGTTTACCGGCTGGTACACCCATGGCTTGCCGAACGGCCGCAGGCTTCGGCAGGAGATCAATCAGCTCCCCGACGTGCCTAGCTTTCTGGCCGCGGTCGAGGATTTCTTCGCCGAGATGTTCGAAGAGGCGGCCTAAGCCCTCAAATGAGCGAATCTGTGGAGGACGGCTCTCTTACGCTCGACAGCTCGCTTGAGGACGCGTTCGTGCGGATCGAGCAGGCGGCGGATGAGTGGGGGGCGGAGTACGAGCGCGAAGGGAATCGCGCTCGGTTGGTGTTGCCGGTTCGCGCCGGGTTGCGGCAAGGCTTCGTCGAGGCGGAAGTCTTGGTCGAAGAGATTTCGGGCGGTGCGCGGCTGACCCTCGTCAAACGTGGCGAACAGTGGCGGCTTCAGGGCTCAGCCGTCGTTGTACTCCTCGCTTCGGCAGCCGGCGGAGTGGTCGCCTCGCTCTGGCCCTTCTTTCCGGAACTCATACCGCTGGCCCCATTTGGCGCGATCCTGGCGCTCTCGGGTTGGTTTCTGGTGATCTCGCGCCTGCGAACCTCGCGCGCCACCGACTTTCTGCGCACCGTCGAGCTGCTCGCCGCCAAGAGCGGGGGGAACGCCCACTGAATCGTTCGGGAATCCGCGGGAGGCCTGCATCTGTTATCCTAATCAGCCGCCGCTCGTTGGCGGCAGGGTTCTTTGCCAAGGGAAGAAAGCAGTAAACCGTGAAACTGGGGGCGTACCGGTTTCGACGGGGGACAAAGCGGTGCGGGGGTTGCGTGTCGAGGTCGACTCGTAAAATCGATTTTTTAACTGCGAACGATAACTTCGCTCTCGCGGCCTAAACGGCTGTGACGCCAACAGGGGGGCTCTGACCCGCAGCGCCCCTCACGGCGCCGATAATGCGGGTCAATGGGCTCGGAGGCCTCGCGACGAGTCCAGATACTAGCGAGGATAACTGCCGCGCGCGGCGCCTTCACTCGAAGCGCGGCGGTGAAAAAGAAGTGAGGGCTACGCACGTAGATGCCACCGCGACGCGTTCTTCGGACGTGGGTTCGACTCCCACCGCCTCCACCATTCTTCCCTTCCGGTCCTGCGTGCCTGCGCGGGTTAGCGCCGCCTGTCTTTGATGGCCTCGACACCGACTTGCAGCCGTTCGGTGGCCGCCTTGGCCTGCTCAAGCAGCTGATCCCAGTTGCCCGGCGGTCGGCCGGTTTCCAACATCTTGCGAAAAACGCGATAGGCGTCCTCGCTGCTCTCGAAGGCGCGCTTCGTCTTTTCGTCGTTCACCCACGCCAGCACAAGGACCTTGCTGGGCGCGTGGTAACGGAAGAACAGCCGGTACCGCTGGAAAAACTTGGCGCGAAACCAATGCTTGTGGTCTCGACCTAGCGTGTCGCCCAGGCGATACTCCGGTTTGGACGGGTCTTCTGGAATCACATCGAAGGCCAGTTTGGCGATCGCGGCCAGCCGCTTGGTCGCGTTCTTCTTCGTGTAGCCCGCTGAGTCTTTTTGCTTGAGCGACTCAACCTGCCGAATTAGGGACTCGAGCTGATCTAGAAACAAGGGGTGGGCAAAGATTGTCCAGCCGCGGAGAACCAGCGGAATGGGTTGGCCGTGGCTCATTCATCGTCCGCCGACAGAGACGCATCGAGATCGACCTCGGTGTCGCCCGCCAGCGAAAGGATGCGAGAGAGAAAGTTGTCGTCAATAGGTTGGAGGCGTTCGGGGTGGCTGGCGATATCGCGGGCCAGGAAGCCTAGGAACTGACTCAAAACCGGATCGTCTTCCGAGGCTTCGGCGCGTGTGAGAACAACCTCGCCGCCGGCACGGATGGTGTAGTGGATCTTGTCGCGCTTGCCCAAGCGGAGGGCGCGACGAACCGTTTCCGGTACCGTGGTCTGGTAGCGGTCGGTGAGCGTGGATTCGACTTCAAGGGTTGCGGCCATGAGGGTCTCCGGTCGGAAGCACGAACCCTATGGTAATGCAACCGCATTGCTCGATCAATCGATCTCCTCAACCTCGGCAGTCGCGAACGCTCGCGCGATGCTCGCCTCGTACGGCGCTTCGAGCACCCCGGCGTCAGTGACGATCGCGCGGATCAGCTCGGCGGGCGTCACGTCGAAGGCAAAGTTGATCGCTTCTGTGCCTTCGGGAGCGATGCGGTTTCCAAAAACTTCAGTAACCTCGCTCCCGTTGCGCTGCTCGATCGGGATGCCGGCGCCAGTGGCCAAAGAGCGGTCGATCGTCGACAGGGGGGCCGCGACGTAGAAGGGCACGCCGTGGCGGGCAGCGAGAACCGCCAGCGGGTACGTACCGATTTTGTTGGCGGCATCGCCGTTGGCCGCGATCCGATCAGCCCCGACAATCACGCGTTCGACCAGCCCCTTCGCCAAGAGGGTGGCGGCGCTCGAATCGGTC
Organism: Holophagales bacterium; assembly: GCA_031404815.1. Taxonomy (GTDB): domain Bacteria; phylum Acidobacteriota; class Thermoanaerobaculia; order Multivoradales; family UBA5704; genus DASYKS01. The sequence continues at coordinate 199,248 of JANNIH010000054.1, forward strand.
GCTAGGGTGTGAGGAATGCCCAGCCGCTTGAGCTCCCACGTGGTGAGGCGCGCACCCTGGAGCAACGGGCGGGTCTCATCGACCCAGACCTTGGAGACCTTCCCTTGTTGCCAGGCCGACTGGATCACTCCCAAGGCCGTACCGTACCCCGCGGTCGCAAGCGAGCCGGTATTGCAATGGGTGAGCACGCGATCGCCCGGCGCGAACAGTCCGGCGCCAAACTCGCCGATGCGCAGATTCGCGCCGATATCGTCCGCATGCAGGCTCTCGGCCCAATCCAGAAGGTCGGCCGCTCGCTCCGCAGGGGCTCGGCCTGCGCTCTTGGCGAAACGGTCGCGTCCACGGTCGAGCGCCCATCGAAGATTGACCGCGGTCGGCCGGGTCGCGCCCAGCAGCTCCAGGGCCTCGTTGAATCGCGCTTCGGACTCGGGCTCATCGCGGGCGGCGGCGATCGCGAGGACCAAGCCGTAGGCGGCAGCAACTCCAATGGCCGGCGCACCGCGAACGGCCAAGCGGTAAATCGCGTCCGCGACCTGTTCGGGGCTTTCGCAGCGGAGCCAAGCCTCCTCACGTGGCAGCAGCGTCTGTTCGAGTAGGTCGAGCGCACCGGCGCGCCAGCGGAGGGGTGAGAAGATCGACTGGTCGTTTTTCACCTCGCGGACTTTATCCCTGAACCAGCTCCACTGGTCCCCTCAGATAGATCCTCGTGCCTTCGTCCTGGTAACCTACTGGCTGGTACAATCCGGGAAATCCGGGCGGGTTCACGAGGGTACTCAATCGGTGCGGAGCTAAGATTCCGCGGAAAAGAGGAAGCGCTTGAAAGGTGACCCTTCGAAACTGGCGTTCGCGACGCGCGCAATCCACGCCGGGCAGCCCCCCGACCCGACAACCGGCGCGGTCACGGTGCCGATCTATCAGACTTCGACCTATTCTCAAGCCGCTCTCGGCGAGAATACCGGCTTCGAATACGCGCGCAGCCAGAACCCCACCCGGTTCGCGCTCGAGGAGAATGTGGCATCGCTCGAAGGGGGTGCCAAAGGCCACGCCTTCGCTTCCGGCATGGCCGCGATCAGCTGCTTGATGACGATCCTGCAGGCCGGCGATCACGTCGTGGTTTCGCAGAACGTCTATGGCGGTACGTTTCGCTATTTCACGCGGATCCTCGAGAAGTTTGGGCTGACGTTTAGTTGGATCGACGCCACGAGCACCGAGCGGGTGGAGGCGGCTATGACCCCGGCGACGCGGATGGTCTACCTCGAGACGCCGTCGAACCCCTTGATGGAGATTTCCGACATTGCGGCGATCTCCGAGATCGCCCACGCTCACGGCGCCAAGGTTGCGGTGGACAACACGTTTCTCTCCCCCTATCTCCAGCAGCCGCTGGCCCTGGGCGCCGACTTCGTCCTCCACTCGACGACCAAGTTCTTGAATGGGCACAGCGATTCGATCAGCGGCGTGCTGATCTCGAAGTCCGTTGCTGACGGCGAGTGGTTCACGCTGGCGCAAAAGTCCGCGGGCGCGATCCTCGCGCCTTTCGAGTGCTTTCTGGTGATGCGCGGCATCAAAACGCTCGCGGTGCGCATGGATCGGCATGAATCGAATACTCGACGAATCGTCGATTTCCTCGTCGGCCATTCCGCGGTCAAGGCGGTCCTCTATCCCGGACTGGAGAGCCACCCTGGACACGAGATTCAAAAGCGGCAGGCGAGCGGCTTTGGCTCGATGATCTCGATCGAGCTGGGAGGCTACGAGAACGCCAAGGCGATGCTCGACCAGGTGCGGCTTTGGACGCTGGCCGAGAGTCTGGGCGGGGTCGAGAGCTTGATCAGCCATCCGGCCTCGATGACCCACGCCTCTATTCCCTTGGCGCGGCGGAACGATCTCGGGATCACCGAGGGGTTGGTCCGGCTGTCGGTTGGGATCGAGGATATCAACGATCTGGAGTGGGACCTGAAACAGGCCCTTGGGGGCATTGTGGCCTGAGGCCAGGCGGCTTCGACGGGCTCCAAGCCGGACTGTGGGTTCAGGGGCCTCGCGACCCCCGAACCCAATCCTATTTCCATAGACCGGTTGCGGCTTGGTAGGTAAGCACCCGGACCCTTCCGCTACGGCCGAGCACCCGAATCGCGGCGAGGCCGTCGTAGCCGTCGGTCAGATAGAGCGAGCCCGGGGTCGCACCTCCCAGTGGATCGAACGAGGCGAGGTCGGAGCCATTGAAACGAATCGGATCATCGAGCCGATCGAGACGACGGCGAGGATCTCCTGGATCGGTCGGCCGGACCCCCGAAGGAAAGCCAAACCGCAAGCCGAATCCTGGACCGCCCAGGTGTCTTGGCCCATCGATCTTCGGATCGACTCCGAGGCGAATGTCGGCGTTGCGTACGCCGTTGCCGTTGCCGTCGCGGTAGAGCGAAAAGCTCGCGCCGCCATTCTGCTCGGCGCTAAACCGGACCGCAACGTTGGCGGAGTGCCGAACAGCAAACGAGCGAGCGAGGCGCAAAGCACCTACGAGTTCCGAGGCGGCCTGGCGAAGGCGGAGAGATTTGACCGCTCGGTGGAGCGGCGAGACGGCGAGCGTGGCTAACAGGACCAGGATCGCGAAGGTGATGAGCAGCTCGACAAGGGTAAAGCCGCAACGGCAAGACCGGCGGCGGCTGGTTGAGAAGTTCATGGCTGGCTCTGGAGGCCGAGAAGAGAAGCCAGAGCGGCGGACCGCTCCGGCTTCGCGGCTCCGTCTCAACGACCGGGCGCCTTCTCTGTTTTCGCAGCCTTGGCCTTCTCCTTGAGTGTCGTCTCGCCGCTGATCGCAAGGTAAGGGCGGATGAGAGCAAACGTCTTTTCCCCGATTCCCCGGACGAGCATCAAGTCCTCGACCTTTTTGAAGCCTCCGTTGGTTTTGCGGTGTTCGACGATGCGCTGGGCGACGGAGGGGCCGACGCGAGGAAGCAGTGCGAGTTGAGCGCTGTCGGCGCTGTTGATATTGACCACTCTCTTGGCCTCGGCGGTTGCGGCGACGACCGGAGAGGCCGAGACCAGCGGGAGGACCAGGGCAAGGAGGACAAGCACGGCGGGAACGGCGGTGACACGGCGACGGTTGTTCATGGGGGTCTCCTTTTCTTTGGGTGTATGCCGGAATACGCTGAATTGGGTTGTCTGTGCTGCGGTTCGTTGTTGAGTGGGACGCTCGAGGGGGCGGCTGGCGCCCCTCTCGGCCCTTCGCTGTCGGTTCTTGTTCTCTCCCTCGGCGGCTCGCTCCACCTCCCCTCCAGTTCGTGTTCGGGAGAGACGTAGATCAAAGCCTTTGCCAACTCCAACGATGGCGCTCAAACTGTTGAAAATAGGCCGCTTACATGGAATATCCGGAGTTCTCGGCGCCGTTGGGGACCGCAAACGATCTGGTCGGGCGAGGGCGGTTTTTCGCCGCTACGCCCGGCAAACGAGGGGGCGCAAAAGATTTGGACAGCTGCGCAATCTTTTGCGGGGTGCCTAGGCTCGGCCAAGGCTCGGCCGGATCGGTAGCAGGAGAAGGGCCTTTCGAGTAGATTAGGCCGCCATGTCGACGAGCCAGAGAACCGAAGTCATGCCGCGAAAGCCCGCGGAGTCGCAGCCAACGAAGTCTCTGTTCCGCGAATATGCGGAGGCGTTTATCATCGCGGCGCTTTTTCTTCGCTTCGCGAATACCTTCGTCGTTCAGACGTTCTATATTCCGAGCGGCTCGATGGAGAACACGCTGCTTGTTGGCGACCATCTATTCGTCAACCGCTTCATCTTCGGACCGACTACGGCTGGTTTCGACCGGCTGTTGCCAGGTCGGTCGGTCCGCCGCGGCGATATTGTTGTCTTCCGTTCGCCACAGGATCCGAAACTCGACCTGGTAAAGCGCTGCATCGGCCTGCCAGGAGACACGATCGACTTGATCGACAAGCAGTTATCGATCAACGGTAAGCGGGTCGAGGATTCGGGTTACGCGATCCACACAGACCCGAACTTGTACCAGGATCGACCCTACTTCGGTGATGAGGCGCGTATTCGGGACAACTTCGGACCGTTCACCGTGCCCGCCGGCAGCTACTTCTGTATGGGGGATAACCGGGACCATTCCTTCGATTCTCGTTTTTGGGGAACGCTGCCAGCTCACATGATCAAAGGCCGCGCCTCAACGATCTATTGGTCATATGGTGGAGAAACTTCGGACGGCCGTTGGCCGGGTTGGGGCGTGAAGCTGCGACAGCTCGGCCAGACAGCGGTTGGCTTTTTCGGTCGAACTCGCTGGAGCCGTAGCTTTCTCACGCCTCGATAGCAGATTCGGCTATGGCCGCTCGGAGCGCGGGTCGGGACTATTTGGAGGCGTTGTTGGTCGCGTTCGTGTTCGCCTCTTTTGCACGGGCCTTCTTGTTTCAGGCGTTTGAGATTCCGACCGGCTCGATGGAGAAGAACCTCCTGGTCGGTGACCATATTCTGGTCAACAAATTCATCTTCGGGCCTACGGTTCTAGGGCTCGAGAAGAAGCTCCTGCCAATTCGCAACGCAGAGCGGGGTGATGTGGTGGTGTTTCGTTACCCTCGCGACCCATCACAAAACTTCATCAAGCGCTGCGTCGGTGTCGGCGGTGACCTGGTCGAGATCGTTCATCGCGACTTGATCCTGAACGAGACCCCCGTCGACGACCGCGCCTACACGTACCACTTTGGCGATGATCCAGGCACCGATCCGGTCGGCGTCTATGAGGTTCGGCCACGGGACAACTTTGGGCCGTTCAAGGTTCCGCCGAACAACTGCTTCTGCCTGGGTGACAACCGAGACAACTCTCACGATTCGCGCTATTGGGGACCGGTGCCGGACGGCCTGCTGAAAGGCCGGGCACTTTTGATTTACTGGTCGGCGACACCCGACGAGCCGGAACTTGGAGCGGCTCGGTCCGAATGGTTTGGACGGGTTTCGAGCGCGCTTCGACGGCTGATCGCGTCAACTCGTTGGCACCGTTCCTTCCTTCTAGTTCGCTGACCGCTCTCGGAGGCCAGGTGGGGCGACAGAGGGTCTGGCTAACGAGCGGAGGCCTGGTAGACTAGGATCCTAAGTTCGGTCCGGTCTGGTGAAATGGTAGGAAGGTCCTCCAAGAGAAGGAGCGTCGGATGCATCGATCCAAGGGGCAACGCGGCGAGGGAAACCTCGGTTGTATTCTCTGGGCAGCTCTTTTAGCGATTGCAGCACTGATCGCCTGGAAGACGATTCCTGCCAAGCTGAACAGCTCAGAGATATACGATTTCATGGAAGAACAGGCCAAGTTCGCAGCCCAGACCCCTCCAGAGGAACTCAAGAAAGCGATCCTTGTTCGAGCCAGCCAGTTGGGCGTCTCTTTGGATAAAGACCACGTCACTGTCGAACGAATCGGCGATCGGATTCGGATGAAAGCCGACTATCAGATCCCGATTGAGTTCCCTTTCAAAACTTACATCTGGAAGTTTCACCACGAGGTCGACCGTCCCATATTCATTTTCTAGGTTGGCCTTGGGTGCCGCAGGAGGCTCCGCGTTTGAAGCGGGGCTCTGCTACGCACGGTGGCGCGCCTTTGGCGTCACTTTTCTGCCCGGTTTTCTACTCGGTGCTCATCTCGCAGCGCTGGTTTTCTTTCTCAACCCTCGCGTTCCGTTCACCCTTTGGGGCGTCGGCCAGGCGATGCTTCTTTACGGCTCGATGCTTGGTGGCTGTGGAGCGGCTCTTCAGATGTCGGGGCTTTGGCTTCATCCGGCAAGGGCCCCAAGATGGCTACCTTGGACGCTTACCCTCGCTCTCGGCTTGGGCGCCGTCCTGGATGCGGCACACGCCTCGTTCTACGCCTACTTTCTTCCTCCTGGCATCAACGTCAGACTGCTCAAGACGGCGCTCTGGCTTGCCCTTGGCGGTTTGATCGCCTTTTACACGGCTCTATTGCATACCCTGAACAATCGCCCTTACGGCTGGCGCAGCCGCTGGGCTTTGGGGCTGATCGCCTGCCTCTCACTTGTGGCGGCCGTGGAACGGCGGGACGCTTTCCGCCCCCCTTCCGCCGAAAGGCCCACGATGCGCCCCTTTGTGGAGCAATCCGTTCGGCATTCCCTTTGGGTGATCGCACTCGACAGCGCTTCACTAGATGCAATCCTCCCCTTGGCCGGTCAAGGCCGGCTGCCGAACATCTCGGCACTACTAAGGCAAGGGGCCTACGGAAGACTCGAGACTCTGGGGCCCAATCGCCGGCCGGCACTCTGGACGACCCTCGCAACAGGAAAGTACCCTTGGAAGACCGGGATCACGGGAGAAAGCGATCATTCGGGTGGCCTGGCGGCACCAGGCGCTGAGCTCAACCTGCTGCCCCGGGGTATTGGGTTTCGGGTTTGGGGGCTACTGGGACCGGATCCAACACCGGAACAGCCGCGCCGTCGCGCGCTCTTTCTTTGGGAGATCTGTGCGCGGTTGGGTTTCTCCCCTGCGTCGGTTGGCTGGCCTTCATCCTGGCCTCCAGGAAAAGGGGGCGGGGCAGTGGTCTCGGAGCGGTTTTTCCGCTCGGACGAGGCCCGTTCGGAGGCAAAGCCTCCTTCCTTTCGTAGGCAGGTCGAGAGCCTTCGGGTTCGAGTCACCGACCTCGACCCTGTGAGCCTCAAGGCGGTTGGGCAGCGACCGTCCGAGTCCCTCAGGGCGGCTCTGGCGGGCGACCTTTGGCGCGAAAGGGTCGCTCTCGAGATCGGTCAAGCCTCTTCGGCTGCCGGGGTTCCGAGCCCCGTCTTCGTGGCCCTCCCAGGCCTGCGCTCGATGTCGGAGGAGTCTTTTGGGGGATTTCTAGCGGCGCAGTTCGGCGGCGACGCAAGCCCGCGATCGGAAGAGGCGGCCCGCAGCGTGGCCGATTACTACGAGCACCTCGATCGCTTCCTCGGTCAGCTGTTGGCGTCACAGAAGGATGCGATGGTGGCCATCGTCTCTGCTCATGGCTCGACGCCCATTGGCTGGTGGGAGCGCGTGCGCGGCGGCGGTTCGCTAAGAGGTTCTTTTGAAGGGGCTCCTGACGGCGCGCTGATTCTGGCCGGACCGGGCATTCGAGCCGGCGCTCTGATCGCTGGTCCGAAGCTCGTGGATGTGGTTCCTACCCTGCTTTATGCACTGGGCCTTCCTGTGGCGCGTGACTTGGATGGACAGGTTCTCACCGGTGCCTTTGATGCCTCCTTTCTGGCCCACCGTCCCCTCGCGTTTCTTCCGTCCTATGAGGCGCTGCCTCCCGAGAAGCCTGTGAAGCCGACCTACTCCGGTTTTCGTGAACCTCCGGCCTTGGCCGGCTCTCCCCGCTGAGCCCCGGGAGGCCCGGGGGCATTCGGCGTCGTTGCTGCCATTGCACATCGACCCTCGAATAGAGCCCCGTCCTCGACAATCAGGGCAGGGGTCTCGAGGTCGGCAAACACCTTGCCTGTTGGGGTGATCTGTAACCTTCGGCTCGCGCGAATCGTACCGCGAACAACGCCTGACACGAACAGTTGACCCACCTCGATCTCTCCTTCGACCTCCCCTCCATCTCCCACGACCAGATCGCCAGCCGAGCGGACGATCCCGGTCAGCTTTCCGTCCACCCGGAACGTCGTCTCGAAGCGAAGCTCACCGTTGATGTGACTTCCGGTGTCGAGAAACCCGTTGAGGTCGCTGTGTTTCCCGTCGCTTTTGAAAATCATGGCTCTTCTCCACGCCCCATGAGCAGGTCGTATAGCCGAATCAACTCCTCTTCGGAGTGAAAGTGCACCTGCAGCTGTCCACCCTTTCCGCGACGACGAATCTCGACACGGGTTTGCAGCTTGCGAGTGAGGGTCTCAAGAGCAGCGGCGGTATTGCTGTCCGAAGCCGGCTTGCTTGGCTGCGGAGGAGGCACCTCCCGCTGCGTTGGCGGCTCGGCAGTCAGACGTTCGAGGTCCCGTGCCGAGAGGTGTTCCGCCACGGCCCGCTCGGCGAGTGCGATCTGAGCTTCCTCGCTTGCCAGGGCAAGCAGAGGCCTCGCTTGCCCGGCGGTCAGCGCGCCGCTCCGCATCAGGTCCTTGACGTCATCCGGCAAGCGCAGGAGGCGTAAGGAGTTCGAGACGGCGGAGCGGCTCCTTCCGACCCGAAGCGCTATCTCTTCGTGCTGGAGGCCAAAACTGGACTGCAGAGCAAGCAATGCCTCCGCTTCTTCGATCGCGTTGAGGTCAGATCGCTGAAGGTTTTCTACGAGGGCCAGCTCGAGGAGATGTCGGTCTCCAGTTACCTCACGGACGACCACCGGGACTTCGGTCAGGCCGGCTCGACGTGCGGCTCGCCATCGTCGTTCGCCAGCGACGATGCCGAAGGTTCCGTTCTCCAGCGGCGCGACGATAAGCGGTTGAATGATCCCTTGGGCTCGGATCGAGTCCGCAAGGCCTGAGAGCTCGTCGTCGTCGAAGCGTACGCGTGGCTGAAAGCGATTGGGGAAAAGACTATCGATCGGAAGGACCGTCGGTCTGGCCGGACTTGATTCCGCCGTTGGCGTTCCGTTGGCCAAGGACTCCGCCACCTCGCCGCTCTTCTCCGTCTTCTCCTGGATCAGAGCCCCTAGGCCCCGACCCAGGCCTCCCTTCTTGCGTACACTCACTTAAAGTCTCCTGAGGAACTCGCGTGCGAGACTTAGGTAGGCGTCTGCGCCGCGCGACTTGATGTCGTATTGGAAGATCGGCATGCCGTGGCTGGGTGCCTCCGCGAGCCGTACGTTGCGCGGCACGACGCTGTCAAAGACCTTGTCCGAGAAATGGCGGCGAACCTCATCTGCGACATCGCGAGAGAGATTCATCCGATCATCGAACATCGTCAAGACGATACCCGCAATCTCGAGACGAGGGTTCAGACGGTCATGGATCCGCTCGACGGTGGCAACCAATTCGCTTACTCCCTCGAGCGCGAAGTACTCACACTGTAGGGGAACGATGATTCCATCAGCCGCCGAGAGTGCCATGACAGTGAGGTGACCAAGCGATGGAGGGCAGTCGATGAGGATCAGATCGTAGCGGCCGGAGACGCTCGAGAGCACATCAGACAGACGCTGTTCCCAGCCTGGCTCGCCGACCAGCTCCACTTCGAGGCCCACAAGATCTCTTTGGGACGGAGCCAGATCCAAGTTCGGAAACCCGGTGGGGCGAATGACTTCGACCAGGGTCGCTTCGCCGATCAGCGCGTGGTAGAGGTGGGGAGACGCCGCGTCCGAACCGACGCCGCGCGACGCGTTCCCTTGGGGATCGCAGTCGACAAGAAGAACTCGTTTCTCGAGAGCGCCAAGTGCCGCGCCGAGGTTGATCGAGGTGGTGGTCTTGCCAACCCCACCTTTCTGGTTTGCGATGGCGAGAACCCTCGCCTTGTTCGAGGCACTGTTTACGGCCATGTCCGATGACCTTCTAGGAGAACTCGAGGCTTGCTCGAAGGGTTTACCCGCTACTTGACTTCGCGCGAACCAATTCCACGATGCGCCGCCGCACGCTTCCTGTCAGCGAGATACTTCTCGCGAACTCTAAGCCTGGAATCGGCTCGTTGGTCTGATCACCCGTCCAAAGAAGGATTCGTCCGCCTTGCTCCAGGCGCCGGCCGATGCCCTCGAGCAGGATTGGGGCGACCTTCATGGCGCGGACCGTTACCAGAGCCAAGGACTCCGGAAAATCTGGCGGCAGTGGAAGATCGACTCTAGCATTGAGGCATCGCAGCGGCAACGACGTGCGACGGGCCGCGGCCAGAAGGAAACTCGCTTTTCTTTCTCGGGCCTCAACGAGAACCATTTTCAGTGCCGGCCGAGTGGCGGCGAGCGGAAAGCCAGGAAAGCCGGCTCCCGACCCTAAATCGACGGCGATTCCCGGTTCGACAGGGATCAGAGCGAGCGCCGCGAGTGATTCGCCGTAATGGCGTGAAACGATCTCGTTCACAGTCCCTCGGCCGACTAGCGCCAGACTGCGATTCCATCGGCGGAGTTCGCAATAATGCCCGTAGAGAGCCTCGCTGGCAGCAACCGTCAGGGTTTCCGGCGAAACATCTGCGATCTGGCGGAAGAACTCTTCCGGCGGGAGCTGCGGGATCTCGAAGGCCACGCGAGATCCTAGGTCCTCCGCCGCGAGGTTGGCAACCTGCGGTTGAAACGGGAGTGTTTCACGTGAAACTTGATGCGCGTTCCGAGTGTCTGGACCAATGAAGCGTCGATGACGCCGAGGCTCCAAGGACAAAAATTAAGACGGGCGCACCACAACTCGCTTGAAATATCCATCCCCTTCGCTCCCGGTAGATACCGTCGAGTCGTCCGCCAGCGCCATGTGAACGGTACGACGATCCGACGGGTTCATCGCATCGAGGATCTTTGGCGTCCCCTCTCGAAAAGCCTCTTCGGCAACGCGCTGAGCGAGGCTCCGAAGTTGCTCCTCGCGGACCTCGTGAAAACTATCGCAATCCACTCGACAGGAGACCGCCTCGCCCGTTCGCCCGCGAAACAACCGCGGCAACAGATGTTCGAGGGCGTGAAGCAACTCGCCGGAATCGCGAAAGCAAACCTCCCCGTCCGGCCCAGAAAGATCGACCCAAAGCTCGTCCTCGACTTTAAGAACCATAGCCTCAAGCCGCAATCCTGCCACCCCGAGAAGCTTCACGCACTCCTCCGTCAGTGCTGTCGCCAACGCTCCGGTCAGCGGAGGGAATCGATCGGAGAGCCTCCTGGGCACTTCGAGGAGCGGCACAAGTTCCGTCGCGGCAGACTCGATCCCAGGTCGCCGACCGGGAATGCCATGCCGAGAAATCCCGGCACCTCGACGCTCATCCCGATCTCCCCGCCCCCCGCGCCGACCGCCACCCTCTCGCCTCTCGAAGCCCTGTTCGCTGCTGCGCGTGACAAGCCCAGCAGACTGCCCGATCGCCGGTGAAGACTCCCAGGACGATCTCTGCGTCAGCGCTGGTGGCGGCGGCGGTGCCACAGCCCGCTCAGGTCGGCTTGAATCCACTTCGATCAAGAACCTGCGAGCGCTCCGCACAAACCCTTGCTTCTTCTCAACTCGCTGATAGGCGACACGCTCTGGATCAATGCCGAACTCGCTGGCAGCCGCCAGGATAGCTCGCTCCAAGGTGTCCGCCGAAAAGAACTTCCGCCGATCTCCGCTCATTTTTGTTTCGCCACCAAGGATCCACCGGACGGCTTGGTCGGCAGAATCCATCGATTGTAGACCGCCTGCTGCGCGATCGTCAGGACGTTGTTGGTCAACCAGTAGAGCACCAGCCCGCTCGGAAAACCCAGAAACAGAAAGGTCATCACAACCGGCATCAGCTGAAATAGCTTCCTTTGCATTGGGTCGCCAACACTCGGAGTCATCCGCACCTGTAGAAACTGCGTCGCGCCCATGACCAACGGAAGCACAAAGAACGGATCCTTCGCCGACAAGTCGTGAATCCAGAAGATCCATGGCGCGTTGCGCAGCTCCACCGCCGAGTACAGAACGTTGTAGAACGCAAAAAAGACAGGCATCTGGAGGATCATCGGAAGGCACCCGCCGGTTGGCTGCACCCCTTCCGCCTTGTAGATCCCCATCATCTCTTCGTTCATCTTCCGCTGCATCTCAATATTCGGACGTCCGTTCTTATCCTTGAGCTTCGGCCGATAGCGCTCCCGCAGCGCCTGGAGCTTGGGATTCAGCTCTTGCATCTTCCGCATCGACTTGGTGGAGCTGTGCGTCAACGGCAAGAGCAGGATTTTGATCAGGGTGGTCAGGAGGATGATCGCCCAGCCGTAGTTCGCCACCACGTGGTCATAGATCCAGTGGAGCGCCGAGAGAAGCGGTTGAGCGAGCCACCAGAACATTCCCAGGCGCAGAGCCTTACCCAGTCCGTGTGGAAGGGTCGCCAACTGCTCCCGCTCTTTCGAGCCCCAGAAAGCGCCGAGCTTCAGCCGTTCGCCCGCAGGAACAAGGCGGATCCAAAAATCCCTCTTGAGCTTCTTCTGCTCAGAAGTCATTTCAGCAGGCAGCGGCACAGCGCTAAGCCCGTCCGCCCCCCGGGAGAGCAACACCGGCTGAAACACCACCTTTGAGAGCCCTTCAAACGGCACCAGGGCGTTCAAGAAGTAGGTGTCATCGAGAGCAACCCAACCAAGCCCCGCAGCAGGAAGCTCTTTGGCCTCCTTGGCCTTCTGAGGATCAAGGACCTCAACCTCCCCCGCCACGAGGTAAAGGCCCTCCCTACGTTCAAACTGGCTCTCAAGCTCCTTCTCCGAGAGATTTCGTAAGCCGGGCCCAACGGTGAGAGCCCACCCTTGAAGCCCCTGGACCTCAACCTCGATATCGAAAAGACCATCCGGACGGAACCGAAACATCTTGCGCGACGCCACCGTTCCGTCGCTAAAAAGGAACTCCACCTGCTGCCCGCCTTCGGACCGACGGACCTCGAACAGCGCTTCCCCAAGCGCCGTCGGCTCGCCCAAATGGTCAACGATAGCGAAGGGGTAGGGCCCCGATGTCCTTGTGCGAACCAATTCCAGAGGCTTACCCTCTATGTCGCGTTGATTCTTCAGCTTGTAGGAATGAAGCTCGGCACCCTTGTTGCTGAACTCGATCCTCGCATCCTTCGTTTCAACAACCACCGTCTCCAGCGCACCGGCGCTCACGGCGCTCCGGACCGGCCCAGTGGCCGCGGCCCCGCCGGCTACCTCGGGCCGCAGCTTGCCTGCATCGGCGACTGCGCCCGACTTCGGAGGCAGGGCAGACTCGGCGACCGCACGTGCCGGGCCCGACGGCGCAGGCGTCTCGACGGGAACCAAAAAGTGCCAGAGAACTAGAAAGCCGAACGACAGCGCTGCGGCAATGATCAGGCGGCGGGTATCCAAGGGAAACCTCTTGCATTACGTTAGGGCAGATCGACGCCGCCCGGATGGAACGGGTGACACCGCATCAGCCGACTGCTCGCGCACAAAGTGCCGCGCGCAAAACCCTGCTCCAAAAGAGCGAGCCTGGCATATTCAGAACAGGTCGGCGTGAAGCGGCACGAACGAGGAAGGAGCGGCGAGACCCGCCGCTTGTAAAGCGTCAGAAGGAAAATCAAGAAGCGCGTCATCGACTCGTACCGCGCGAGACCGTTCCGCGCCAAAGACGTCGAAGTTCCTCGGCTAAGGCTGCAGAACCCCCCTTCGCCGCCTCCGGCTTCAGATGCACCACCAAGTCAAGGGGCGGAAGCTCGCTTCGCCCCGACCAACGGCGGTAGGCCTCCTTAATCAGACGCTTGAGGCGATGCCTCACAACGGAGTTCCCGACCTTACGGCTTGCCGTTATGCCCAAGCGAGGTCGATCTTCTAGGTTGGAAACGAAGTACAGGATGACAAGCGCGCCGGTGCGCCTCCGCCCTGTTCGGTAGCACCGCAGATAATCACCCCGCCGCCTCAATCGATCTTCAAGCCGCAACCTCTCGTCTGGAAGGGTTCCGGGCACCGAGGCAATCGAGTCCGAGGACCGAGGCCGATCCTGGGCTTCTGACATCAGACCGCTAGACTGTGGCGACCCTTCCGGCGACGACGGCCGATCACCGCACGTCCATTCCGGGTCCGCATGCGCACCAGAAACCCGTGAGTCCGCTTGCGCCGCCGATTGTTTGGCTGAAAAGTCCGCTTCACGTTGCACCTTTTTCCTTAGACAGTTTTTTGGCTTCGCCCGCCTGTCGCAGCCGGGCTTCTTCGGTATCCAACGGGAAACCGACCCTCAGAGGGGGGCAAACCTAGACGAGAAAACGATCTTCGTCAATACCGGCCACTCTTTTCTGCCAGAGCCAACCCAACGCCCTGCGCAAAACAGGTTGGCGGAGAGGGTGGGATTCGAACCCACGGACCGAGGATCACCCGGTCAACGGTTTTCGAGACCGTCCCATTCGACCGCTCTGGCACCTCTCCTAAATACCTCATGGCGGTGAGGGTGGGATTCGAACCCACGGTAGAGTTTCCCCTACACACGCTTTCCAAGCGTGCTCCTTAAGCCACTCGGACACCTCACCTAACGACTTCTAAAGTACCGATCTGCCCAGCCCGAAGCCGCGCGAAGAACCGCCTAAGTAGCTCGGCGCAATCCGCCGCCAACACGCCCTCGACAACATTGAGCCGATGGTTCAAACGCTCGTCCCGAACTAGATTGCCTAGACTACCGCAGTAACCGGCTTTCGGGTCCGAAGCACCGAACACCAACCGGTCCACTCGGCTAGCGACCAACGCTCCGGCGCACATCGCGCACGGCTCGAGGGTCACGAAAACGCTGCACCCACTCAACCGCCAAACACCGAGTTCCTTTGCCGCCTCGCGAATCGCCAGAATCTCGGCGTGACCCAGAGGGTCGCGGTCGATCTCCCGTCGATTATACCCGCGCCCGACCACTCGCCCGCAAAAAACGATCACGGCTCCAACCGGCACCTCGCCGATCGACTCCGCTCGCCGCGCCTCCTCAAGGGCCAGCTCCATCCACTCTCGATCCCCGAATTCGGATGAAGTGTCCGCGGTCCCATGTTTAGCGTCCAACGAGTGCGGTATGGTAGACCAACTCGGCGAGCACGTAAACCCGCCGTCGCGGATCGTTTGCGGATCGTTTGACCCGCAGCAAATAAGCCGAGGCGACGAAACCGGCCCCGCCCTTCTTTACAGCCTCCTGGCCGACCACGTAGGATAGATCTCTTACCGGCAGGTACCGACGAAGGGTTCGGGTCCTGTGCATCGATCCTCACCGAACCTCGTCAGGCCCGGAAGGGAGCAGCGATAAGGTTGGGCGACCGAGTGCCGCAGATCAACCGGAACCCTTCGTCGATATCCTGCCCCGACCTAGACTACCAAACGACAACCATGGCCTATCAGGTTCTCGCTCGAAAGTGGCGGCCTCAGGACTTTGCCAGCCTCATTGGCCAAGAAGCGATCGTCACCGCCCTGCGCAATGCGCTTCGCGAGGGGCGGATAGCCCAGGCTTACCTCTTCTCCGGCATTCGTGGCGTCGGAAAGACGACCGCCGCCCGCGTTCTCGCCAAAGCCCTGAATTGTGAGAAGGGGCTTGGTGGCGATCCTTGCAACGACTGCCTGCCCTGTCGAGAGATCACCCGCGGCGCCGATCTCGACGTCATAGAAGTTGACGCCGCTACCTACTCCAAAGTCGAACAGGTTCGCGAGCTGACAGAAAGCCTGCGATACGGGCCGGCTCGGGACCGGTACAAAGTCGTGGTCCTCGACGAGATTCATCGCCTCTCTCGACAGGCGTTCGACGCGCTTCTCAAGATCGTCGAAGAGCCACCACCTCACTTGGTATTCATCTTCGCGACCACCGAGGCGGACTCGGTCCCCGTTACCATCCTCTCGCGTTGTCAAGAGTTCCGCTTCAAACGCGTCCCCTCACTCGAAGTTGCGGCCCTGTTGCGACGGGTCTGCGTCGAGGAGGAGATCTCCACCAGTGAAACAGCACTCCGCCTCATCGCTCGCGCAGGCGAAGGGAGCGTTCGCGACGCCGTCGCGTTGCTCGACCAACTCGCAACCTTCGGCAACCGCACAATCTCCGACGACGACGCCGTCCGTCTTCTCGGCGGTCTCGACACTGCGCTCTTCCACCGACTTCTCCAGGCCATCCTGATCGGCGACCATTTGGCCGTCCGGGAGGCCTCGCACCGCATTGAGGAGGAAGGGTGGGACGCGCGAAACGTCTACGGCCAGTTTCTTGCTTTCGTGCGAGACGCTCTCCATCTCTCGCTCGGCGGCTCGCCTAAGGCGATCGATCTACCCGAAGAAGAGGCCCGAGCGCTCTCCCAGCTCGCCGAAGTCGCCGGCTACGAAAACCTCCTACGCCTTCTTAGTCAGCTCCTGGCGAGCGAATCTTCCGTTCGCCGCAGCGAAACAGGGGTCCTGGCGGTCGAGATCGCATGGCTGCGCGCTGCCGAAC
Organism: Holophagales bacterium; assembly: GCA_031404815.1. GTDB lineage: Bacteria > Acidobacteriota > Thermoanaerobaculia > Multivoradales > UBA5704 > DASYKS01. Next base: position 215,171 of record JANNIH010000054.1, read on the forward strand.
TCCCGAAACTAGTGCGCCTCGAGGAGCTTCTCTCCGTCGGCGCTGGCGGGGTACCGCTAGCTGCGGCATGCCGACCGGCTCTGCCGCCGCGTCCACTCCCACAGCCGCATGAGGCACCCCTAAGAACCTCTCTTCCTCCTGCTTCCCCGAAGCTTGCCACCACATCGATCGAAACACCGAACCTCCCGCCGCCGAGAGTCGGCGCCGCGGACCCCCTCAACTGGTTTCTAGAAGAGGTTCGCAAACGAAAACCTCCGCTCGCGTCTCATCTCGACCGCGCTGTCCTCTGCTTAGAAGACGGTTTGCTGACCATCTCCTACGACCCTGGGGATGTCCAACTTCGGGACGGCTTGAACCGAGGCAGCAATCCTCAGATACTGCAAGAGGCCATCGCCGCAGTCTGGGGCACCGAGGTCGCCTGGCGGGCACTCGCCGGAAACCAAACATCCGCCAGCCCGAAAAGAAAAGAACCTACAAGCCACGAACCACCTGTACCGATCGACAACCCCACCGTCCAGACTCTCCTCGAGCTCTTCGGTGGCCGGGTCGAAGCGACAGAGGAAAGCTAGTCTCTAGCGAGGAGATTTGGGATGAGCAGCATGCGGCAACTGATGAAGCAGGCGCAGGAAATGCAAGAGCGCCTGCAGCGCGAACTTGGAGAAACCACCGTAGAGGCAAGCGTCGGGGGCGGAATGGTGACCCTCGTGATGAACGGCCACAAGCAGCTCGTTTCGGCAAAGATCGATCCAGAGGTGCTCGATCCAGAAGATCCCTCGGTCCTCGAGGACCTAATCGTTGCAGCGGTCAATGAAGCCGGACGCAAGATCGAGGAAACGATGCAAGCTAAGGTCGGCTCCATGGCCTCGAGCCTTCCCGGCCTGTTCTAGCTCACAGAACCGATGTCCGATCCGTTGGTCCGCCTCGTTGGCGAACTCGCACGCCTGCCTTCGATTGGCCCGAAGACCGCGAGCCGACTTGCTCACCACCTTCTCAAGGTGCCCAAGCAAGAGGCGGAATCGCTTGCGCGTGCGATCGTCGAGGTCAAAGAGAAGCTTTTCCACTGCTCCCTTTGCAACGCGATCACCGCGGTCGAACCTTGCGCTATCTGCGCCGACGTCGGACGCGACCGGACCAGAATCTGCGTGGTCGAAGAGCCCTTCAATATCGCTCCCCTCGAACGAACCGGGGAGTTCCGTGGCCTTTACCACGTCCTACTCGGCGCGCTCTCGCCACACCGGGGAATCGGCCCTGACCGCCTGGCGATCGCCGGGCTCCTCGACCGCCTCCTTGGAGTCGAGGAGATCATCGTTGCGACCAACCCTAACGTCGAGGGCGAAGCGACCGCGCTCTACCTCGCTCGACTACTCAGATCGCGCGGTGTCCTCGTCACACGCCTCGCGTTCGGTATGCCGATTGGCGGCGATATCGAGTACACGGACCAAGTGACGCTGGGCCGATCGCTCGCTGGCCGTCGAGAGCTCTAAGGGGATGGATCAGCCCTCACGACTCGTTCGAGGAGACCTTTCGCCGCGAATCGTCACGCCCCCTCCAGGGCCTCGATCACGGGCACTATGCATCGAACTCGATCGCCACCTCGCTCCCGGTCAGTCGACGGTCGTCGGGGGAGAGCCTGCCCTCGTTTGGGAAGAGGCCCTCGGAAGTAACGTCCTTGATGTCGATGGCAATCTCTTTGTCGATCTGACCGCCGGCTTTGGCGTCGCCGCCATCGGCCATCGACGGGCGGAGATCCTTGGCGCGATTGCCCACCAGGGGGCGCGCCTCATCCATGCTCTCGGCGATGTCGCTGCGCATCCGGCTCGTGTCGAACTCGCGCGGCGCCTCGCCCTCTGGGCACCGATTGCAAAAGAGAAGGACGAGATCCAGACCTTCTTTGCGGTCTCAGGTGCCGAGGCAATCGAGATCGCGCTCAAGACCTCCTTGGCGGCTACTGGCAAACCAGGAGTCATCGCTTTCGATCCGGGGTATCACGGCCTCACCCTCGGCGCGCTCGCCGTCTCGTCCCGACCGCTCTTTCGAGCACCTTTTGTTGCCCACCTCCACTCACACGTCGAGCGCTTCCCTTTCGGTGGACCTCTCGGTCCTCTCGCCAAGCGCCTGGGCCGCGGCGACATCGGTGCTGTCATCTTCGAACCGGTCGTTGGCCGGGAGGGTGTCTTGTTCCCCCCTTCCGGTTGGCTTGCCTCCCTTGCAGAACTTGGCCGGAGCGCCGGAGCCCTGCTCATCGCCGACGAGATCTTCTCCGGCTTTGGCCGCACAGGGCACCGCTTTGCGGTCGAGGCCGAGGGAGTCCGTCCTGATCTTCTCTGCTGCGGCAAGGCGCTCGGCGGTGGCCTGCCGATCGCAGCAGTGCTCGCAAACCGCCAAACCTTCGGCGCTTGGATCACCCCCGGCGAAGCGCTGCACACGGCTACCTTCGCTGCCCACCCTCTTGCCTGCGCAGCGGCTCTCGCGACGCTCGACATTCTGGAACAAGAGAACCTGCCAGATCGAGCGTTCGCCCACGGTGAGACGCTCTTGCCTCGGCTCTCGAAATGGCCGAGCCGCTTCGCTCCGGTCGCGGCGGCAAGGGGACGCGGACTGCTTTGGGGAATCGAACTCCGCTCGGCTCTAGAAGCAAAGCGCCTGGTCGCCGGAGCACTCGGTCGCGGAGTCCTTCTTCTCGCCGGGGGGCCGCGAGGAAACGTCGCCCAAATCGCGCCGCCACTCACCATCACCTCAAAACAGTTGGAGCGCTCCCTCGACCTTATTGAGTCGGTCCTCGGAGCAATGCACAAAGACAGTAACGCGTGAACGCCTTGCCACACTTCAAGATCGCTTTCATCGGCACTCATGGCGTCGGCAAGACGACGCTCTGCTATGGACTGGCGGCTCTACTCAAGGCGCGCGACCTCTCGGTCGAGGTTGTACACGAGGTCGCCCGCCGCTGCCCTCTGCCGATCAACGAAGAGACGTCTGTCGCCGCCCAGACCTGGATCCTCCACTCCCAGATCGCCGAGGAGATCCAGGCGGAGGGCCGCTATCCGGTGGTGGTCTGCGACCGAAGCGTCCTCGACAACTATGTTTACCTCCTGCTAGCCGCAGGCCGGCAGAATTCCCTCGAGACGCTGATCGAAAACTGGGTGGCAACGTACGACCTGCTCGTCCATGTGCCAATCGTCTTTTCTCCTTCACCGGACGGCATCCGCTCTCAAAACACCAGCTTCCAAGCGGCGGTCGAACAGCGCCTCAACCGCGAGCTCAACCATCGCGGTTTGTTCGCCCTCCGCCTCGATCCAGGCCACCGCGAAAGCTGGCTCGAATCCGTTGAACGCGAGGTCTGGGCGCGCCTTCGTCCAACACAGCTGCCTTTGCTTTGAGCTGGGCTAGAATCATCAGATCGTGGCCCTATCTCCTCTGTTACTTCGCCGCTGGGACTTGTTTGCCCATTTCAGTGATCCCCAACTCGACCACCTCGCCGAGCACGTCAATCGTCTCCGCTTCGACGCCGGTTCCGCCGTCCTCAAGGAGGGAGAGCCTTCCCTCGGGGCATACCTAATCGAGAGTGGCGAGGTTCTCATCGAACGGAACACTCCCTACGGGCGTTTCGAGCTTGCTCGGCTCGGCCCCGGAGATCTGTTCGGCGAGACCAGCTTCGTCGATGGCCATGCCCGTTCGGGAAACGCCACCGCTACGACCGAAACCGCCCTGCTGACTCTTCAATCCGACGTTCTCGAACCGGCCCTCGAAAAGGACCAGAAGCTTAAGCTTTCTCTGTATTGGAGTTTTTGGAAGAGCCTGTCCCAAAAGCTCCGCGCCACCAACGACAAACTCACCCGGTTCTTCTCGACCTCCAGCCCGCCGATCGCCTCTCCAAACGCGATCGGGGCTCAGGCTTTCGGTGATTTTCGGGTCGACCTGGCTTCGAAGCGCAGGTTGTTCCAGGAACAAAAACTCTCAAATCTGGAGATCAACTTCCTCGCGTCCCTCTCAAAAGAGAAGAAGCTCGCACCAAACCAGGTTCTCTTTCGGGAAGGTGAGGTCGGAGACTCGATGTACGTGGTCCTTGAAGGACGGATTATGATCAGCAAATACATCCCGGGTGCCGGCGAGGAGGCCCTCGCCTTCCTTGAGCGCGGCGACTACTTCGGTGAAATGGCGCTGATCGACCACCAACCTCGCTCGGCGGATGCCACAGCCCACGAACAGGAGGCGGTGGTACTCGCGATCCCCCGCGAGGTGCTCGAAGGAATCCTCGATATCCAGAAGATCTCTTCACACAACCTGCTTAAGATCCTCTGTAACCTGGTCGCGACCCGTCTACGCGAGATCGACGATAAGATCATAGGTTGGTTCATTCTGGCAGGCGGCTCCAGCGGGTCTTCCTGACCTTCTCTGTCTCATCCCTTGCTTCGCGGACCTTATTCTCGGCCTTTCCGCACCTGGACAGAATCTTTCCCAGCAGCGAAGAGGCCGGGAGGTTCATGATCTCTTCCTTGGAGAACCAACCCGCTTCAGGTCCTTCCCGAACCTCTCCGTCGCCAATGACTTTACCGCGACAAACCACCACCCTTAAATCTCTAAACGTGATGCTGTGGCGTACCTTGCCTATCCGCTCACCGAGGTTCCATCTTCCGCCGTATCGCCTTCCTAGTTCCGCCGCCCCATCACCGCTGCCGGCTACAAACCAGGGCACTTCCCAAAGACCTGCCAACAGCGAGCTGTCGTCCGGCCGACGAAACAGGAGCGTTCTCCGCTCCTGGTCTTCGACGACGACCGCCTCGAGAAACACCTCCTCGCTATTGCGCACGACAGCGGACTTGGGAAAGCCCTCGACCTCGCCTTTCTCGAACGCTCTACACCCCTCCGCCAACGGACAGAGAAGACATCTCGGCCGTTTGGGAACGCAGATCGTGGCACCCAGTTCCATCATCGCCTGATTAGAGTCACCCGCTCTTGACCGGTCGAGAAGCTTTGCCGCTGCATCGAGAAGCCTTCGGCGCGCCCCGGCCCTCTTGACGTTCCCTTCCTCGGCGAGCCTGCGAGCCAGGACCCTCTCTACGTTGCCGTCGAGAACCGGTACTGCGACGCCAAAGCAGATGCTCCCGATCGCAGCTGCAGTGTAGGCACCAACGCCCGGCAACCTGAGGAGACCCTCCAGCGTGGTTGGAAACGCCCCTCCACCTGCCACCACCTGTCGCGCTGCAGCGTGGAGCTGCCGCGCGCGACGGTAGTAACCGAGCCCAGACCACGCGACCAGAACTTCGTCGATCGACGCGGCGGCGAGGGCATGCACCGACGGGAATTTAGCCAGGAACCTCCCGTAGAACGGCCGCGCCGTCTCGACCTGTGTCTGCTGCAACATGATCTCCGACAACCATACTCTGTAAGGATCCCGATCCCTCCGCCACGGCAGATCGCGACGATTCCTGTCGAACCACTCCAACAATGCGCCGGCATCCGCCGTCGGTTCTACTTGATCAGGCATAGAAACGAAGCCTCTCCCATCGCCGACTCAACCACCTACGGTCCGGCCTACTTTGCGATTCGCTAGTGGTTTGGCTCCGTCCAGGCCACCCTTGCGGGGGTCCCTGCGATGCTGTTACCCTGGCTCTGAGTCTGCGCACCACGGTCACCTCGTTTCCGACTATCGCTCTCGACTAAAAATTCTGAGATTTGAGAAACCCTGAATATCTTGTTTTTCTTCTGACCGGTCACTATTTCTATGCCTCCTCAAACACCCTGGTTGCAGCTTCAACGAGAACTTCAACGGATTCTCTCCGCAGAAGAGTATGAAACCTGGTTTCGCCCACTCCGTGCGCGAACCGACGCCGAACAAAGGCTCATTCTCATCGCACCAAACGAGCGCTTTCTCTCTACTCTCGAAGAGAGCTTTAGGCCCACTGTAGATCAAGCTCTGACCTCCCTAAACCAGCCGGGGTTCTCGGTTGTCTTTGCCCTTGAGGACCGCAACCTGCCCTCCTCGGAACCACTGCCGTCATTTCCTGCTCCCTCAGGTAATGCATCTATCGCGCCATCACTCGCCTTCAACCCAAAGTACTTGTTCGACAACTTTGTCGTCGGCACCTCTAACCAGTTCGCTCATGCCGCCGCTAGAGCCGTCGCTGATCGACCTTCCTCGAGCTACAACCCTCTCTTTCTCTACGGTGGTGTCGGCCTTGGTAAGACTCACCTACTCCATGCCGTCGGCCACCAGATCCTTGCACGGCACCCACACCTTCGGGTTCTCTACCTACCTGCAGAACAATTCGTTAACGAACTGATTAACTCGATTCGCTTCGACCGAATGCCAGCCTTCCGAGAGCGCTATCGTACGATCGACGCCTTACTCATCGATGACGTCCAGTTCATCGCTAATAAAGAGAGAACTCAGGAGGAATTTTTTCACACATTCAATACATTATACACGAGTCAGAAGCAGATCATCCTTTCGTCGGACTCGTCTCCAAAAGACATTCCCACCCTCGAAGAGCGCCTTCGGAGTCGCTTCCAATGGGGGCTCATCGCTGACATTCAGCCCCCGGACCTAGAGACCAAGGTAGCTATCCTTCGCCGAAAAGCCGATTCTGAGGGCACCGAACTCCCTAATGATGTCGCAGAATTCGTCGCCCAGCAGGTAAAATCCAACATCCGCGAGCTTGAGGGTATGTTCAACCGTGTTAGCGCGTTCGCATCCCTTACCGGCAAGCCCCTCTCTCTGGATCTCGCACGAGAGACGCTACGCGACATATTAGCCCATGACGGCAGAAAACCGACCGCCGCGGAAATTACTAAAAGTGTTGCTCGCCATTACGGACTTAAAGTACTCGAAATTAAGAGTAAGAATAACTCTAAGCAGATCTCTTTTCCCCGCCAGGTCGCCATGTATCTCTGTAAGCGCCTCACTGATCTATCCTACCCAGAGATAGGAAAGCAGTTTAATGACAAACATCACTCAACAGTTATGTATTCGGTCGATAAGATCCAACAATTGCGCCAGGACGACCTCGACCTCGATCGCGTCTTACAGAATCTCGAACGGGCCCTTTCCTAGCCCTTGGCTACACCCTTTGAACCTGTGAATATTCTGCGGAAAGAACTGTGGATCCCTCGTCTACCTGCTTCCTGCCGCCCTGTCGTTCCACAACCATACACAACCTATCCACAACCGGCCCTCAGCCCCAGCCATATCACCAACCCGTTTAGCCACCGCACTTCCGGACCAATTCCGCAGATCCGCAGCGCCTTCTACCTACGGCTACTGTGAGATATGATCATAGGTCTCAGGTAGGGAGAAGAAGAGCATGGAACTTCGTGTCTCACGCAGTGATTTCTTGGCCGAACTCTCGCCGATGCTAGGAATAGCCGAGAAGAAGACGACTATCCCGGTGCTCTCGCACCTCCTCCTTCAGGCTCGCGACGCTCGATTGTCGCTGGCCGCGACTGACCTCGACGTATCGCTCACGAGTTGGTGCGATGCCGAAGTCCAAGAACCTGGAGGAATCGCGGTTCAAGCGCGAAAATTTACCGAGATAGTAGGCTCCCTGACCGGCGACGAGGTAACTCTCGTTCTGGACGAACCTCGAATTCTCTCGGTACGGGCGGGCCGCTCGAGGTTTAAAATTCATGGGCTGTCCCCAGACGACTTCCCTACCTTGCCCACTGTTGAGCCCACCCGCCGGATGGAGCTTCCGTTTGGCGACCTCAAAAGGATGATATCGAAGGTGTTTTTCGCTGTTTCTGCGGAGGAATCGCGTTTTCAGTTGAATGGTGCGCTGATTAAGCTTAAAGGGGACAGCGTCGAGATGGTAGCGACCGACGGCCACCGATTAGCGCTCGTCGAGCGAACCGTCCCGGGCGCTGGAGAGGATTCGGTATTGGCGCCGCGAAAGGCCCTTCAAGAGCTTCAGCGTTTCGAGGGGGATGGGGTGATTGTTTTCGCGCGCGGAGAACACCATCTGTCGTTTGGCTTAAACCGGCGTGAACTCATCTGTCGAATTCTCGAGGGCACCTTCCCAGACTATGAGCGAGTGATTGCACGGGATAACGACAAGCGAGCGGTGTTCGACCGCCGAGCACTCGGCGATGCGGTGAAAAGGGTCGCGTTGATGACGGGGGACAGAGCTCGGGCCGTTCGTCTCGACATGCAAGAGGGTCAAGTAACCGTCTCGGCAGTCAACCAGGACCTCGGCGAAGCAGTAGAAGAGCTGGCTTGCGAATACAGTGGCCCGGAGATCAGAGTGGGTATCAACCCGGACTACATGGCCCAGTTTCTCGCGGCTGTGGATACAGAAAAAGTAAAATTTGATCTTAAAGATGAAAATACTCAGTGCGTTGGCTATCCTGTGGACGGTACCGATGTCCGGTACCTCTGCGTGATCATGCCGATGAGGATTTGACGAGAGATCGTTTATCCCGTGCTCGTGCGCTTGGAAGCGGGTAACTTCCGCAATCTCGCTGACCTCGATCTGTCGCTCGCGCCGGGCAGCCATCTTTTTTTGGGACCGAATGGAGCTGGCAAGAGTAGCGTTCTAGAAGCGATCTACTATCTGGCCACCACCCGTAGCTTCAGGGCGCGACAAGTCGCAGACTGTGTGCGACATGGGGGTGAGGGTTTTAGGACCGCCGGTGAAGTGGAGAAAGGAAGCCGATTAAGCCTCATGTCCGGCTTCTTCGGAGGAAAAAAGATTCGGACGGTCAATGACAAAGGAACCAGTCTTGCCGATCACCTAGCGGTGTTGCCCGTGGTCTCGTGGGCGACTGGCGACTCGGAGATTTTAACCGGATTGCCGATCTTCAGACGCCGCTTACTCGATCGGGGAGTTCTCGGTCTTGAGCCGGCCTCCTTAGCCGTCCTAGAGCGCTTCCGCCGAGCGTTGATGCAAAAAAGGGAGATTTTAGTACGAAGCCAAGGAACGATATCCGAGGAACTTCTCTCCTGGAACGGTGTCCTGGCAGGTGCGATTAGCGAGTTGGCCGAGCTCCGGAATCAGTTCTTTATTAGGCTCCGCTCTCACTTAGGCAGAGTTCTAGCGGAACTCGACCTCTCATTTCCTCTTATAGAGATCTTCTATCGCCCCTCTCCCTCTTCTGCTCTCCAAGGGGAAGAAGAGATTCTTCAGAGTTTGGAGCGGCTTGCCGATCGAGAGATCCGCAGAGGAGGGCCGCTTGTGGGCTCGCAGCGCGACGAGATCGAGATTGTCTGGGGGGGCAGAGACATTAGAAGCGTCGCCTCGGCTGGAGAACGCAAAGTTCTCGGCCTGGCGATCCTCGTAGCCCACGGGAGGGTGTTGAGCGAGGCGGGACGAGAGGCGCTGGTTCTTTTGGACGATGCAGATGCAGAACTCGCTACACCAACACTGGGCGCCGTATGGAGGACGCTGGCCTCTGCTCGACAAGTGTTGACCACCTCCAGCCGACCGCAGGCCTGGCTCTCCGTGCCGGTGGATCGCGTCTGGAAGGTGGAAAAAGGGACGATCTCGCCGATCTGAGGCGCGCGTCGGTCAAAAGTTTCGACCACCGCCGCTAACCCCTTTTTTTTCAAGGGCCTACGGTTCGCCAAAACGGTCTTCTTGTGGTATTCTTCGCAGATCTCGAAGGCCCCGGCCTTTTTGGTCATCTGAATTTTCCGAGACACCATCAGAGCCGCGGTCAGCCCCGGTAGCGAATCCAGCAGACGACGGAGAACCACAGTTTTGTCCGAACTCGAGCCGACCTATACAGCGGATAATATAAAGGTACTTAAGGGCCTGGAAGCCGTCCGTAAACGCCCCGGGATGTACATTGGTGACACGGAAGATGCGTCAGGGCTTCATCACATGGTCTTCGAGTTGGTCGACAATGCGATCGACGAGGCGCAAGCGGGTTACTGTTCGCGAATCGACGTTACCATTCACACCGACGAATCCGTCTCCGTCGAGGATAATGGTCGCGGTATTCCGGTCGATCTGCATAAAGGGGAGGGGCGTTCGGCGGCGGAAGTCATTATGACCGAACTCCACTCCGGCGGAAAATTCGACAAAAACTCCTACAAAGTCTCGGGCGGTCTCCACGGTGTAGGCGTTTCCGTTGTGAATGCCCTTTCGGGGACTCTCGAGATGGAGATCAAGCGCGACGGAGGGGTCTGGTTTCAGACCTATCACCAGGGTCTGCCCGAAGCGCCGATTCGCGCCATCGGTAAAAGCGAGAAAACGGGGACTAAGGTTCGATTTTGGCCGGACCCTTCAATCTTCACAGTTCTCGAATTTCACTATGAAACGCTCGCGCAACGTTTGAGGGAACAGTCGTTCTTGAATCGTGGCATTTTTATCCATTTGGCCGACGAGCGTAGCGGCAAAGAGGCTGAGTTCGCCTATGCTGGCGGCATCAGTTCATTTGTCGAGCATCTGAACCGCAATAAGACGCCGATTCACACACCGCCGATTCATCTGATCGAGAGGCGCGACGACGGAACGGGCGAAGAAGTGGTGGAAGTGGCCCTACAGTGGAACGAAGGGTATCAGGAGTTGATCTACTGTTTTACAAATACGATAAACAATCGTGACGGCGGTACCCACTTGATCGGTTTTAAGGGCGCCCTCACCCGCACCGTGAATGCATGGGCCACGCAGGCTGGATTGCTCAAGGCGCTCAAGGAGAATCTTACCGGCGAGGACATTAGAGAAGGGCTGACCGCCGTCCTGTCGGTCAAGATAAAAGATCCCAAGTTTTCGTCGCAGACTAAAGATAAGTTGGTTTCCTCCGACGTCAAAGGCTGGGTCGAGCAGGTGGTGAACGACAAGCTCGCTACCTACCTGGGAGAGAACCCTCGCGAAGCACGGAAAATCGTCGAGAAGTGTGTCGAAGCAGCTCACGCTCGGGAAGCTGCACGCAAAGCGCGTGATCTCACCCGGCGCAAAGGAGCGCTCGAAAGCTCCTCGCTGCCCGGCAAGCTCGCCGACTGTTCGGAGCGCAACCCTGCCCTTGCTGAGCTGTTTCTGGTCGAGGGCGACTCTGCGGGTGGCACAGCAAAACAGGGGCGCAACCGCCGCTTCCAGGCGATCCTTCCGCTGCGCGGAAAGATTCTGAACGTCGAGCGAGCGCGATTCGACAAGATGCTCTCTTCGGAAGAAATCAAGACGATCATCACTGCTCTTGGCGCCGGTATAGGTCGAGACGATTTCGATATCGCACGCCTTCGCTACCACAAACTGATCATCATGTGCGACGCAGACGTCGATGGAAGCCACATTCGCACGCTGATCCTGACTTTCTTCTATCGTCAGATGGAAGAGCTCATCAAGCGCGGCCATCTCTACATCGCGCAGCCGCCACTCTACAAGGTAGCCGAAGGGAAGAGGGACGCCTACCTCAAAGACGACCGAGAGTATCGAGCCTTCTTGATCGATCGAATACATGGAATTTGGCAGCTCGCGGTCGGAGAAGGCGAACTGATGACCGGACCAAGGCTCGCCCATTTTGTCGAGAAGGTCGAGGCCTTCCGCGAAAATCTGGCAAAGCTCGGCTCCCGCGGTGTACCCGAAGAAGCGGTTCGGCTCGCCCTTTTAGGCGGTTTGGTCGACAAACTCGGGCTCGCCGACGAATCAAGGCTCGCCGCTGTCGCAAAGACGCTTGAGAAGGCAGGCTTTCTGGCGCCGAAAGTAGAGAGTGATGAAGAACACGGGACCGGGGCCGTTTCGTTTCGCCAGCGCAAAGACGGAGTCGAACGCCCCATCCGAATCGACTGGAACCTCCTCACGAGCGCCGAGTATCGAGCGCTGGCGGCCAACAACCAGGGTTTGGACGCACTCCGAGCGACCTTGTTTACTCTCGTCAAGGGCGGTGAAACGGAAAGCTTGGCAAACCTTGAGGACGCCATGGAGAGGATGTATGCGGGCGCCAAAAAAGGGCTCTCGTTTCAGCGCTACAAGGGTCTTGGAGAGATGAACGCCGAGCAGCTCTGGGAGACCACAATGGACCCTACGCGACGCCGTCTGCTCCAGGTGCGCATCGAGGACGATGTCGAGGCTGACGGTATCTTTACAGTGCTGATGGGCGACCAGGTCGAGCCGCGCCGACTGTTTATCGAGAACAACGCGCTGAACGTCCGAAACCTGGATGTTTGAGAATTGTGTCGTGAGGATCAGCGCCGGCCAAAAGCCGGGCGCCTCGAGCAACTTCTGATAAGGAATCCATGAGCGAAGACTCTCCTATCCTCCCTTTGGAACGGCCTGTTCAGGTCGATATCGAAGAAGAGATGAAGCGCAGCTACCTCGATTATGCGATGAGCGTAATCATTGGCCGAGCCCTCCCTGATGTCCGGGACGGCCTGAAGCCGGTCCATCGCCGCGTGCTCTATGGGATGTGGGAGAGTGGCAATACGGCCAGTAAGCCATACAAGAAGTCGGCGCGCATCGTGGGCGACGTGATGGGTAAGTTCCATCCCCACGGAGACACCGCGATCTACGACACCGTAGTGCGCATGGCACAGGATTTTTCGATGCGCTATCGCCTCGTCGACGGGCAGGGTAATTTCGGTTCGATCGACGGCGATAATCCCGCGGCGATGCGCTATACCGAGGTGCGTTTGACCCGCCTATCCGAAGAGATGTTGAAGGATGACATCGACAAAGAGACCGTCAGTTGGCAGGCGAACTACGACGGTTCGGAAGTCGAGCCTGTGGTCTTGCCCGCGAAAGTGCCGAACCTTTTGATCAATGGCACCTCCGGAATAGCGGTCGGCATGGCGACGAACATTCCGCCGCACAACCTGACAGAGGTGATCAACGCGCTCGAGCTGCTCATGGATGACCCGGAGGTGACGGTCGAGACGCTCATGACCGCAATTCCAGGGCCAGACTTTCCGACCGCAGCATTTATCCATGGACTCGAGGGTATTCGCCAAGCCTACACCACGGGTCGCGGCATCATCCAAGTCCGCGCGCGAGCCGGGTTTGAAACCCACGCGAAGGGTGATCGCCAGTCGATCATTGTCAATGAACTCCCCTACCAGGTCAACAAGGCACGATTGATCGAGCGGATCGCCGATTTGGTTCGCGAAAAGAAGATCGAAGGGATCGCCGACCTGCGCGACGAATCAGACCGCGACGGGATCCGTATCGTCGTCGACTGCAAGCGCGGCGAGGTGCCCGAGATCATCTTGAATCAGCTCTACAAGTTGACCCAGATGCAGACGACCTTCGGCATCATTCTGTTGGCAATCGTCGACAATCAGCCCAAAGTTCTAACGCTAAAGGAACTCCTTTTCCACTTTCTCAACCATCGGAAGACGGTGATCATTCGGCGCACGCGTTTTGACCTGCGCAAAGCCGAAGAGCGCGCGCATATCCTCGAAGGGATCTTGAAGGCGCTCGACCATCTCGATCAGGTGATCGCAACGATTCGCGCCAGTCAGACGCCGGCCGAGGCCAAAGAGCGCCTGATGGCGGGATTTGAACTCTCTCTTCTCCAAACCGAAGCCATCCTAGAGATGCGGCTGCAGCGCCTGACGGGTCTCGAGCGCCAAAAAGTGCTCGATGAGTACCACTCCCTGCTCGAAACGATCGAGCGACTGCGAGCGATTCTCGCTTCCGATCCGCTCGTCCTCGAGGAAATTCGGAGAGAGGTGCGCGAGCTGCGCGAAAAGTACGGCGACGCGCGACGCACCGAGATTATTCCCGCGACTCACGAGATCTCCATCGAAGACATGATCGCCGACGAGGACATGGTGATCACCGTTACACAGTCGGGTTACGTTAAGCGCTCCCCGCTCGCGCTATACCGCGCCCAGAATCGTGGCGGTAAAGGCCGAATGGGAATGGCCACGAAGGACGATGACTTCGTAGAGCATCTCTACGTCGCTTCGGCGCATAGCTCGGTGTTGGTCTTCACAGAAAGTGGCCGAATGTACTGGATCAAGGTGCACGAGCTACCAGAGGCGGGTCCGAACACCAAAGGAAAGGCAATTGTCAATCTGCTCGACCTCGAGAAGCACGAGAAGGTCGCGACTACCGTCGCGGTGCGCGAATTCTCTTCCGACCGCTTTCTCGTGTTCGCCACGGAACGCGGGACGATCAAAAAGACACCGCTCTCGGCGTATGCCAATCAGCGCGCCGCAGGCATCATCGCGATCCAAATCGACGAGGGTGACCGCCTCCTGACGGTGCGGATCACCGAAGGGAGCCGCGAGATTCTCATTGCCACCGCAAAGGGTCTCGCTATCCGCTTCCCAGAAGCCGAGGTTCGGTCCATGGGGCGTAGCGCCTATGGCGTGAACGGTATTCGCCTCCGCGAAGGTGACCGCGTAGTCACGATGGAAGCTCTCGATCCCGAAGGTGAGATTCTCACGGTCACCGAGCGCGGATACGGCAAGAGGACGCCCCTCTCCGAGTATCGACTCCAAGGGCGGCTCGGGTACGGCATCATCAATCTCAAGGTCAGCGAGAAAACGGGCCTGATCGCCGGCGTCCGTCAGGTAGTGCCGGAAGACGGCCTGATGCTGATCACCCAGGAGGGCAAGATCATCCGCTTGAACGTCGGAGAGATACGGGTCATCGGCCGCTCGACGCAAGGGGTGAAATTGATGGATCTTGAAGGCGAAGATCGGATCGTAGCGGTGGCGAAACTTGCGGACGGCGCGGATGCAGGAGACGATCCGCTGAGCGAAGTCGCAGCGATCACGGTTCTTGACGAATTGATCGTCGGCGAGTCGGTACCCGGATCGGAAGAGCCGGTAAACTAGACAAACCCCGGAGGAGCGCGGCCCGAACGCGCCCCTCCGTCGAACACGGCGCCGGACCAACGCGCGGAGGCTTCCAGACATGCAGTTCTTCCTCGACACAGCCGACCTCGAAGAGATTAAGACCGCCCTCGACTGGGGCATGATCGATGGTGTCACCACGAATCCGTCCCTGATCGCCAAGCAGGGAAAACCCTACCTGCCGACGGTCAAAGCGATCGCTAACCTCGTGCCAGGGCCGGTCTCGGGCGAGGTGCTCGCTCTCGACTACGACGAGATGTTTGACCAGGCACACCGCCTCGCAGCGTTGGCCGAGAACGTGGTGGTCAAAGTGCCGCTCAATCCTGCGGGCTTGAAGCTGGTCCGCGCGCTCACCTCTGAAGGCATTCGGACGAACGTCACCCTGTGCTTTTCTGCAGCCCAAGCGCTGGTTGCCGCGAAGGCGGGAGCGTCCTACATCTCTCCTTTCGTAGGCCGCCTTGATGACGTTGGCGAAGAGGGCATGAAGCTGATCGAGGACATCGTCGGGATCTACCAAAACTTCGAGTTCGCGACCCAGGTTCTCGTTGCCTCGGCGCGCCACCCCATTCATGTGGTGCAAGCGGCGCAGCTCGCGGCGGACGTCGTGACGATTCCGTTCAAAGTCCTCGAGCAGCTCTACAAGCACCCCTTGACCGACCTCGGGCTCGACCGCTTCCTCTCCGACTGGAACAAGACGGGTCGCTCATTTGACGACGAGAAATAGCCGCCGGTCGTTCCGCCGGCCCGAGCGCGATAGACTTCCAGTCCTTACGATCGACGACTTAGGAGCGTCTTCCGATGGCCCGTGAAACCAACGACGTTCTCGCCCGCATCGACGCCGAAAAAGAGAGTTACCTCGAGGAACTGAAGGACTACATCCGAATCCCATCGATCTCGACCGATCCGGAATATGCCTCCGAAGTGTCCCGCGCCGCGGATTTTTTGGTGGGTAAGCTGCGCGAAGCTGGCCTCACCGTCGAGAAGATAGCGACAGAGGGGCACCCGTTGGTCTATGCCGAGTGGCTCGGGGCGCCGGGCAAACCGACCGTTCTCTTCTACGGTCATTACGATGTCCAGCCGGCTGATCCGCTCTCGGAGTGGCGCAACCCACCGTTCGAACCGACAGTCGAAGGCGACAAGCTCTACGCCCGTGGCGCCACCGACGACAAAGGCCAGTCGTACGCCCACGTCAAAGGAGTTGCCGCCATGCTCAAAGAGCGCGGCAGCCTTCCGGTCAACGTCAAGTTTCTGGTCGAAGGCGAAGAGGAGTCGGGTGGCGAATCGATCGACCACTACGTCCGCGAAGATGCCGGCAAGAAGCTCGCGTGTGACTGTCTGGTGATCTCGGACTCTTCGATGTACGGTCCCGGCCAGCCGTCTTTGGTCTACGGCCTGAAGGGCCTGGCCTACATGGAGATCAAGGTCACCGGTCCTGCGCGAGATCTCCACTCTGGCACATACGGCGGTGGAGTGGCCAACCCCTTGAATGCACTGGCGCACATTATCGCCCAGCTTCAGGATCGCGAGACCGGCAAAATCCAAATCCCTGGCTTCTACGATGATGTGCGACCGCTCGCCGATTGGGAGCGCAAAGAGTTCGCGCAGCTCCCGTTCGACGAGAAGGAGTACTGCGCGGAGCTTGGAGTCGCCGAGGCCTGGGGTGAAGATGGGTATACGGTACGGGAGCGAACGTGGGCACGCCCCACCTGCGATGTGCACGGTCTGTTCGGCGGATACCAGGCGAAGGGCGCCAAGACCGTGCTCCCCTCGTGGTGCGGCGCGAAGGTCTCGATGCGGCTGGTCCCCGATCAGAAGCCGGAGAAAATCGCCGGCCTCTTTACGGAGTACGTTCGCTCTCTCGCACCTCGCGGCGTCAAGGTCGAGGTCGAGTATCTCCACGGCGGCCAAGCGGTCGGTGTTTCGACCGAGGGCCCGTTCGTCGAAGCGGCGCTCGGCGCGATGACTGATGTTTGGGGCAAGCGGCCTGTTCGCGTGCGCGAGGGGGGGTCGATCCCGATCGTTGCGACCTTCTCTGATGTGCTTCGCGTTCCGGTCCTCCTGCTTGGCTTCGGCTTGAACGACGACGCACTCCACTCCCCGAACGAGAAGTTCAACATCAGTCACTTCTATAACGGCATCCGGGCCATAGCACGCCTGTTGGACCGGGTTGGCGAGGTTCGGTAGATCCGACTCTCTATGAGAGGAAAAGGCATAGAGCGCGAGATCAAGTTTCCCGGCGTCGAGCTCGACAAGCTGCGCCAGAGGCTGATCGACCTCGAGTCCGAGCGGCGCGCCCCAGGGGCATTCGAAGACAATTGGGTGTTCGATCGAGACGGCGAGTTGCGAGGCGCCGGGCGTATCCTCCGGCTGCGTATCGATGGTTCCGGAGGGCGAGTGACCCTGAAGGGGCCGCTGCAGCTCGAGGGCAACGTTAAAGTTCGAGAGGAAATAGAGTTCGGTGTCAACGACTCAGAAGAGGCGCGAGCGCTTCTTCAAGGGCTCGGCTACCAGGTGGTCAGCCGCTACCAGAAGGTCCGCGAAGAGTGGCAGCTCGGCGGTGTCACCATAGCGCTTGACCATACGCCGATCGGCGACTTCGCGGAATTCGAAGGAGAAGGCGCCGAGACCGTCGCCAAACGTTGTGGTCTAGATCCGAAGAACGGCGAGAAAAGATCCTACTTGCGCCTCTACGAGGATCATCTCAAAGATCACCCGGAGTCGCCCCCCGAAATGGTCTTTCCCGCTGGGAGCCGTTAGGCCGGCTCCCGCCCTCGTCGCTTTTCGCGGCGATGAATTTGTCCCATTCAACCGATCATTCGTCTCTGCGCGGCGTGATCCTCGCCGCGGGGCTCGGGCTTCGACTCCGCCCGCTGACAGGTGAGATCCCCAAGCCGCTGCTTCCCGTCGCCGGCCGGCCGATCATCACGCTCACGCTCGACCGCCTGGTCCGGGTCGGGTGCGAAGCGGTGGCGATCAATCTCCATCACCTCGGACGAAAGATTCGCGCGGCGATCGGAGCCAAGTACCGAGATATGTCGATCGCGTACTTCGAAGAGCCGGAGATTCTCGGCACGCTCGGCGCCTTGTCGCCGATGCGCCAGTTCCTAAGTAGTGCCGGTCTCGTTATCGTGGTCAACGGCGACAGCCTTTGCCGCTGGCCGGTCACTCGTCTGATCGAGCGTCATCGCGCAACCGGCGCATGCGCAACGCTGCTGCTGGCGAAGCGACTCGACCCGACGAAGCTCGGCGGAGGGGTAGGCGTCGACCGAAATGGGCGAATTGTTCAGATGAGAGACTCGCCGGCCTTTGGCCCCGTCGCTCGGCGTCAGGTCTTTGCGGGCATGCACGTCTTTCGGCCGGACGTTCTCTCAGGGGTCTCCGAGGGTCCCGCGGACATCGTCGAGAGTCTCTACCTTCCGCTGCTCGAGCGCGGCGAGCGGGTCGGGTCGTTCGCCACCGCAGCCCTCTGGCACGATCTCGGAACCCCGGAGCGCTATCTCGAAGGAGCGCTCGCCTGGGTCGCAGGCCGACCGGGGGGGAGCTGGATCTCCCCGGCCGCCGATATTTCGCCGCAGGCGTCGATCACCCGTTCGATCGTCGAAGCCGGCTGTCGCATCGAAGCCGGAGCGAACCTCGACCGCTCGGTCGTCCTGTCCGGAGCCGTGGTCGGTGCCGGGAGCAGGCTTCAATCGGTGCTGCTAGGCCCGGACGTCGCGATCGCACCGGGCAGCACGATCGAAGAGGAGATGCGAGTTTGCGAGGCGGACCCGATAGGTCTACGCTAGAATCGAGAAGCTCCAAGCCCGCCAGGACCCCATGACTGCCGACAGATCCAAGAGCCGCCCAGCCCGCGATTTTCGCCTGCTCGTTTTTGACTGGGACGGAACGCTCATGGACTCGATCGCTACAATCGTTGCCTGCACACAGGCCGCGCTCGCCGACCTTGGCCTCGAGGCACCGCCTGAGGAGAAGGTTCGGCGGGTGGTTGGAATGGGCCTGCGTGAAACAATCGAGGAACTCTGGCCGGAGTGTGACCCCCGGAGCCTCGCTCGGATTCGAGAGAGCTACCGACGGCACTGGATGGAGACGTTTCGTGATCGACCCATCCTCTATCCTGGAGTAGAGGCCATGCTCCGCGGCATGTCTGCATCTGGCTACCTGCTCGCCGTCGCAACCGGCAAGAGTCGCCGAGGCCTCGATCATGCAGTCGCTCAAACCAACCTTCAAGGAATCTTTCACGCCACGCGAACGGTTGACGAAGCGCCTTCGAAGCCGAATCCGAAAATGTTGCTCGACATCCTTCTGGACCTCGGAGCCAACGCGAACGAAGCTTTGGTGATTGGCGACACGACCTTCGATCTCGGGATGGCCTCGAGAGCAGGGGCTCGCGCCGTCGGAATTCTCTCGGGTACTCACACCCGCGAAGATCTCGAACGGGCCGGAGCCGCTGCCTGTCTCGACGTCGTTACCGATGTGCCAGCCTGGCTCGCCGGCTGAAGCCAAAGAAGTCAACGGGCCCCACCTTCCTTCGTTTTGGAACTCCCCGTCCCCAAACCCACCATCGCGAGCAACTTGAGCGCGTTGGTGGTCGGTGCGACCCCTTCGCGCAAGAGGTAGTCGAAGGTCATCGCGGCCGCCCCGTCGCGTTCTTCGAAGCTCTCGCGGAAGTGGACGGTGTGGGCGACAGACGAGAGCTCGGGCAGCTCGGCGAGCGCCAGGTCGTGGGTCGAGATCGCTCCGATCGCCCCCGCGGCGAGCAGGCGGAGCAGGATCTCGCGTACCGCGATCTGCCGCTCGGCGCTGTTGGTGCCGCGGAGGATCTCGTCGAGCAAATAGAGCAGAATGCGCCCCTCGCGCCGCGCGGCCTCGGCTTGATCGACGATGCTTCGGATGCGCTTGAGCTCGGCAAAGAAGAATGAAACGCCGGAAGCGAGCGAATCCTCGACCAGGATGCTGGTGCCGAGCGTGACCGGTGGCAAAGAGAGGAATCGCGCCGCGACCGGCCCGCCCGCTTGCGCCAGGACGACGTTGACGCCGATCGACCGGAGGAGCGTGCTCTTGCCCGACATGTTCGAGCCGGTCACCAAGAGGAACGTCCCCGGCGGGCCGACCTCGACATCGTTGCCCACGCGTTCGGCGTCCGAAAGAAGCGGGTGGCCGAGATCCACCGCGCGCAGGGTCTGACGGCTCGTTTGGGGTGCCTCGTTCGACGGCTCGCCCGTTCCTGGGATCTCGGGCTGGATCAGAGGAAAGGTCCATTCCGGCTGATCGTGCGCGAGGGTGCCGAGCGCCGCCAGCGCTTCGATCTCGCCGAGCGCCACAAACCAGCCGCGAGCGCGGCGCCCGGCGCTCACCTGCCAACGCTCCAACCGTTCGAGCGCATGGAAATCCCACAGAAACAGGCTCTGCAGCACAAAGTGGGTTGGGGCCGAAAGGCGCACGTCTGCGAGGGCCAAGTGGCGCCGGAGCCGGTCGATCTGGCCATAGGCGGAAACGCCGTCGGCGGTCGTCGCCTCAATCAGCGCGGCGAGCTTTCCCGCCGCGAAACGGCGCTTTTCGAGCAGACGGAAGAGTGCGGTATAGCTCACGAAGTCGCGCTCGCGGGCGGCGACCCGATCAAACGCCGCGTGAAACGGTTTGGCGACCGCGAACGAGAACGCGAAATTCGCGAACGGCAGGATTGACCAAAGCGAAAACGGCAGGGGACCCCAGATCACGAAGCCGAGCGAAACCACCGTTACGAGCGCGGAGACGCGGGCCAAGTTGAGCAGGAGCGGGCGCCGGAGCAACCAGGGCTCCCCCTCCGCCCAGCGGAGAAACGGCTCGATGTCGGGATTGGTCTCGTCCATCGTCCGCGCTTCGACCTCCAACTCCTGGCGCAGCTCAAGCTCCGGGGCCAGCTCGCGCACCGCGTCCTGGCGGGCGCGAATCTCTCCAGCCGACGCGGGCGCCCCAAGCCAAGCGACGAGCGTCTGACGCCCGGGCGGGGTGCGCGCCGTACCGAGCAGCTGGCCGAGCGAGGCGCGGCCGAACAGGCCCAGATCGCGCGCGAGCGGCGAGTCGGTCGCCGGCAGTTTGGGCAACGGCAGGGCATCCCAATCGCGCGCGAGCCGCGCGAGCGCCTCCTCTTGAATCCTGCCCAGCTCGGCGCGCCGCTTCTCTTCACGAATCACCTTCTCGTGCGCCCCGAGCAGTCCTAGGAATACCGCAAGGGCAGCGACCGCACCGCCGATAGGCAACCGAAGAGTCCACGGCTCAGGTGCCTTGACCACGATCGCGAACAGGCAAGCGGCCAGCGCCAACGCAGCGATCAGGCGCGCGATCGAGAAGCGGAAAGAACGTCGCGCGAAGTCTTTCTCCTCCGCCCGAAAGCGGTCGCGGCGGTTGACGAAGAGGGTGGAGAGAGAGGAGGGGCCGGGCGTAGGGAGGCTCACCCTCGGAATGGTAGCGGTTTTGGCCAACCCGGATAAGATCATCCACCCATGCTAATCGTCCTGCTCGCATTCCAGGTGGCTGTTGCCGCCCCTCCGTCCGCTTCTGCCAAACCCGCGCGGACCGAGGTCGTCTGCCCCTGTCCGCCGCGAGCGGCGGGCGCCGCTCCGGAGGCTCCTCTCGCGCAGGCTCTCGATGCTCTGGGCGTGCCCGTACTGGTCGCCTGCGGCGAGCTGATCGAGCGCCTGGCGCCCGACCGGGCTCGGGCGGAAGAGGTGTGGGCGTACGTCTGCGGCGCCATCGAGCCCACCCTGGCGCTCAGCCCGTTGGAGGTTGCTGAGGTGCACGCGGTGGACGGTGGGCTGGAGATCTTGGAGCTGGCAAGTTGGCCGTTCGGCGCGGCAGGGGAGTGGATCGACGTCCCGATCTGGCGCAACAGCGTCGTGCTCTTTCCGGAACTGGGGCCGAGGGTCGAGCGCTCGCTCGCCTTCGAGGCACCGCACCTCTCGGCGGCCGAGATTCGTGCTGCGATCGAGGACTACGCCCGCTGGCTGCGTGCACCGGACACGCTCTTGGAACCGGAGGCGATGGCCGGCCGGGTGCTCGCCGCGGCACTCGCGGGCAACGCCGAAGCGAGGAACGCGCTCGCCAGTTGGAATGCCAACTCCCGGGTGGACGACGAGCTGGCCGAAGTCTGGACCGATGCTTCAGACCTCTATCAGGCGTACGTCGCGGCGACCGGAAAGGTTCCGCCGCTCGGGGCGAAATCGAAGAACTGAGGTTTTCGAGGCGCCGTGCGCGACACTACGACGACCTCTACCGCCTGGAATGCGGCAGCCAGCCGCCCATCGCCCGGGAGGCTTGCGCCCTTTCTGCGACCCGTTGACGCTTGGTAGCGAGTCGGGCGAGCAGGCCGGTCTCGCGCGCTTCGCGCAGCCTGGAGACCGCTTGGCGGAGCAGGGCATCGGCCTCGACCGTTCCGCCCTGTTCGAGCATCAGGTCGCTTTCCAGCTCCAGCATCCGCGCTTCGACCAACAGGTCGCCGCTCCCCCGGGCGAGGCTCTGCACCCCCTCGCGGAGCGCCCGTTCGGCGCCGCCAACGTCCCCCGCGCGGAGGTAGGCGTCGCCGAGTGCGGTCCAGGCGCGGGCTTTCAGATCTTCGATCAGTGCGGGCGGATGCCGGGCGAGATTGAGCCGGGTTGCAATCGCGAGCGCCAACGTGGGGAGTTCCGCGAGGTCGTCCGGATCTTCGAACGCCACATCGCCGTGCCCGATCTCCGGATCGTTCTCAGCGTAAAGCTCAGACTGGGCGAGCAGGGCATCGGCCAGCAAAAAGCTCTGGTATCGAGGCTGGGTGATGCGCTCCGGTCGCTCGGACGGGGGAGTATCGAGAATCTCGCCGAGCAGTTGGCCAACCTCCTGCCGTTCGCGCTTCAGGACCTCACCGGCACGGGTTAGACGTTCGAGCAGGGCACCCGTATCGAGAGAGAAATCATCAAGCGAGTAGGTTTCGAGCGAGGAAACTCTCGCCGACAGGCGCGCCATGCCGCCGCTCTCCCGACCGATTCGGCCGATCCGGGGATCCGCCGCCGTGTCTTCCACGTCGTCCAGGATCTGTTGCAGTGCGGCAAGCCCGTGCAGTCCCATAGCGTAGAGTAAAATCTCACCCTCAGAATCCATAGTGTCGCCGAAGGGTGACAACCGTGACTTTCAGGCGTCTTTGGCCCTCGCCTAGAGCCCGGCGTTTCTCGTACGCTACACCCAGAGATGCCAAGCCCGGAAGCCACCCCGAACCTGTCGCGCACACTCGATGCGCTCGAAGCGGGGATCGCAAACGGGCTCCACCTCGGCGCACAGCTCTATGTCTCCATCGGAGGCGTCACGCTTTTCGATGGCGCGCTCGGAACCTCGCGCCCTGAGGTTCCGCTCCGTGCCACGGATCTCATGATTTGGCTTTCGGCGTCCAAACCGGTGGCGGCGGTGGCGGTCGGCAAACTCTGGGAGCGTGGCGCGCTCGAGCTGGACGACTCCGTCGCAACCCATCTGCCGGAGTTCGCGGCCCACGGCAAAGAGCGGATCACGATCCGCCATCTGCTCACCCACACCGCGGGGATTCGTCTGCTGCAAAGCGGTTGGCCGGAGCTGTCGTTCGAACAGGTGGTCGCGAAGATTTGCGCGATGAAACCCGAGCCGCGCTGGGTTCCCGGCCAGAAGGCCGGCTACCACCATGCCTCGAGCTGGTTCGTGCTCGGCGCGCTGGTCGAGCGCCTCTCCGGCCTGCTGTTTTCGCACTTCGTGCGGACCGAGATCTTCGAGCCGCTCGGGATGAGCGATTCTTGGATCGGCATGGCGCCGGAACGCTTCGCCGCGGCATCTTCCGCGGACCGCCTGGCGCCGAGCTGGAACACCGAGCGGGAGGGCGCGCCGAGCCATTCGTTCGAGGAGGAATTGAAAGTCGTCTCCTGCTCGCCCGGCGGCAACGGCTGGGGGCCGGCGCGGGAGCTGGGGTGGTTCTACGAGATGTTGCTCGGCGGGGGCCGGCGGATCGGAGATCCCGAAGGGGTCGAGATTCTCCGCCCGCAGACGGTGGCGGCACTCACCGCCCGCCACCGTGTGGGGATGTTCGATCACACGTTCCAGCACGAGATGGACTGGGGGTTGGGCTTCATTCTGGATGGCAAGCGCCATGGCCCCGAGACGGTTCCCTACGGCTACGGCCACCGCTGCTCGTACCGGACGTTCGGCCACAGCGGCTATCGGAGCGCCACCGCGTTTGCCGATCCCGAGCACCACTTGGTGGTCGCCCTGATCCCGAACGGAACCCCGAGCGCGGCGGCGCACGAGGGGAGGACCCGAGCCGTGCTCGATGCGCTCTACGAAGATCTGGGGCTCGGCGGAGAATGAAGCGACGCAGCCATAGCCGGGCGGATGGGCACACATGCGCCTCCTGATCGCCGGCTGCGGCTATGTCGGCCGGGCGCTCGGCCGCCGTCTGGCTGCGCAAGGCGCGGAGATCTGGGGGCTGCGACGCTCGCCAGAAACTGTCGATCCGGAGGGGGGCATTCGACCGATCGCAGCGGACCTCTCCGATCCGACGACCCTGCGCAATCTGCCGCCGGACCTCGACGGCGTGGTCTACTCTGTGAGCGCCGGGGGCTCGACCCCCGAGGCGTATCGGGCCTCTTACGTGACGGGCCTCCGAAACTTGCTCGAAGTCACCACGCCCCGCCGACTGATCTTCGTGTCGAGCACGGCGGTCTACGGCGACCGGCAAGGCGCCTGGACCGACGAGGATTCGCCCGCCGAACCCGATCATTTCTCTGGACGGATTCTGCTCGAAGCCGAGCGGATCGCGCTCGGCTGCGCTTTCTCGTCGGTGATTCTCCGCCTGGGCGGAATCTATGGCCCCGGCCGTGAACGCCTGATCCGCGAGGTCGCCGAGCGGCGTGCCTTGCGGCCGGCCGTGCCTACCTTCACGAATCGCATTCACCGCGACGATGTGGCAGGCGCGATCGCTCACTTACTGGCGCTCGAACGGCCGGAACCGGTCTATCTCGGAGTCGACTGCGAGCCGGCGGACCTCGGCGCGGTGAGCGCCTGGATCGCCGCCCGGCTGGGCCTGCCAAGACCGGCGGAGGCCTCGGCAGTCGGAGATGGCCGCACTTCCCGGGGGAGCAAGCGCTGCTCGAACGCGCGGCTGGTTGCTTCGGGCTATCCATTTCTCTACCCGACCTTCCGCGAGGGGTACGGGGTGCTGATCAATCGCCCGGCCGGGCAGCCGTAGAGACGGCGTCCGCGACGCTATACTCCCGCGACTCCACAGGAAGACGCGGGACGACCGCGTCCCGATCACCGATTTTGGCCGACCAGAGCCGGCCGAGGCCTAGAAAATGCGCCAAGATCGCCGCGAACTGTTTCTCGCCAGCTTCCTGATGCTGTTTACCGAGCTGGTCCTGATCCGTTGGACGAGCGCGCACGTGGTCTACCTGTCCTACTTTTCGAACTTCGTCCTGCTCGGCAGCTTTTTGGGCATCGGGCTCGGTTTCCTCCGGGCGGCTAGAGCACCCGATCTCTTTCGCTGGGCGGCGCCGACGCTCGCTGTGATCACGATTCCGATCCAGTTCCAGCCCGTGGTCATCGACCGGAGCGGCGGCGATCTGATCTATTTCGGCTCGGTCACCTTCCATGGCCTACCGTCCTGGTTCGTGCTTCCGGCCGTGTTTCTCGCAGTGACGGCGGTGATGGCGGCGATCGCCCACGGGGTGGCGGTACGGTTCGGACGCCTCTCGCCGCTCGACGCCTACCGGTTCGACATCCTCGGTTCGCTCGTGGGAGTCGTGGCCTTCGCCCTGCTCGCGCTCGTGGGCGCGCCACCGCTCGCCTGGGCTATGGTCGTGGCCCTGCTGTTCCTGGTTCTGCTCGAACGGCGCGGTTGGATCTACGCCCTCAATTTGGTCGCTCTGGCCGGACTGATCGGTGCGTTCGGCTTCTCGAGCTTCCAGAAGAACCAGACTTGGTCGCCCTACTACCGGGTCGAAGTTTTGCCCGAGTACATCCGGGTCAACGGCATTCCGCACCAGGCGATGATCGAAACACCGGGGAGTTACTACGAGACCCCCTATCGAATGGCGACCGGCCCGATTCGCGACGTCCTGGTGATCGGTGCGGGTAACGGCAACGATGTCGCGGCGGCACTGCGCGCCGGGGCAACCCACGTCGATGCGGTCGAGATCGATCCGCAGATTCAGGCGGTCGGGCGCGCGCGGCATCCGGAGCACCCGTACTCCGACCCAAGAGTCACAGGAATCGTCGACGACGGCCGCGCTTTCCTCGGTCGGACCGAGCGCAGTTACGATCTGATCATCCTTGCACTGCCCGATTCGCTCACTCTGGTGAGCGGGCAATCGGCTATTCGCCTCGAAAGCTATCTGTTCACCGCCGAGGCGATGGCAGCGGCGCGCGACCGGTTGCGGCCCGGGGGTGCCTTCGTCCTCTACAACTACTATCGCGAGGATTGGCTGCTCGACCGGATCGCAGGGACCGTCGCCTACGCCTTCGGCTCGGCGCCATGCTTGGAACTCGGGCCGAAACCGAGCGGAACGAACCCTGGCGACTCCGGGCGCTTCTCGATGCTGCTCGCCGCGCGCGAACCCAGGGGCGTCACTTGCACCACGCGCTGGGCGCCGCCCGTCGCACCGATCGTCTCGGCGACCGATGACCACCCCTACGTCTACTTGAGAGAACGCCGGTTGCCGAGCCGCTACGCCCTGACGCTCGGCTTGGTGCTCGCGGTGTCGTTCGTGCTGGTCCGGCTCGCCGGGGGGAGGCTCGGTGCTATGCGCGGGGCGCTCGACCTGTTCTGTATGGGTGCGGCGTTCATGGTGCTCGAAACCAAGAGCGTGGTCCAGTTCGCGCTCCTGTTCGGCACCACCTGGTTCGTCAACGCTCTGGTGTTCGCGGGCATCTTGGCCACCGTGCTGATCGCGATCGAGGTCGAGCGAAAGGTGCGCATCGGCCGGCCTGGCCTGATGTTCGCGCTCCTGTTCGGCGGCCTGCTGCTCGCTGCGCTCGTGCCTTCGGCGGCACTGCTCGCGCTAGCGCCCCTGCCGCGCTTCTTCGCCGCGACCGCCATCGCGTTCTTCCCGATCTTCATCGCCAACCTGATTTTCGCCGAGCGCTTCCGCGACAGCGAGGATTCAACCCGCGATTTCGGCGCCAATTTGCTCGGTGCGATGGTCGGCGGCACCCTGGAGTATCTCTCTCTGGTGACCGGCTACCGCGCATTGCTCGGCCTGGTGGCCCTCCTCTACCTACTCGCCTGGCTGTTCGGCAAGACCGAGCTGGGACGGCGCGCGAGCGCCGCCGGCGCCTAGAGCTTCGCCGGTTCGGCAGCTCGACCTCGCCCCGGAACTTTCCCGGCGTCCTCCGGACCCGCAGCGGCGAGCGGGCTCGAACGGCCAACGGAGGTCTGCGACCGGCCAACGGCGACTCGACTCCAATCGCCCGCCTCTTGCTCCCGACCTATTCGGTGGCGAGGATGCGGCGCAGCAAGAAGAGCAGCCCGAGGCCGGCGAGGCCGAGCACGATGGGAAGAAGGAAGCGCAGGCCGCGCGCCTCGTCGTGAACGACTGGTGCGAGCTCCCCCGCCAACCAGGGACGCCCCAGGATCTCTCCCGACAGCGCGCTCAGATCATAGTCCGGTGCGGTCATCCCCTCCGCCCCCGCGAGCAGGCGGACCTTCTCGGAACCTTCCGGCCAGACGAACACCAACGCATCCCGTCGACGCCAGACGGCGAGCTCGACTTCGCCGAGCGGTGCGTTGTCGCCGTCGTCGAACCGGACCGCTATGCGCGACGCACCGGGACCTTCGATCGGCAGCAGCACGCGACAGGGGAGAGGAGGTGAGGGGTTGCACTCCCAGAGCGTGCCTGCGATCGTGGTTTCTCGGCCGGATGGCTCAGGATTGCGCGGGCGGACGGCGAGTACTTCCAGACGGCGGCGCAAAGGTCCGCCGGGAGTCGCGATCGAAATCTGGGTCCAGGGCACCCGAATCGAGGGGAGATCGAGCTCGACTCGACTCCAGCCGCGTCGGCGCTCCGGCTCGGCGCGCATCCCCCAGGCGACCGCCGCGCGAACCGGCTCAGGAGAGGTCCATCGAACATAAGGGATCTGGCGCGCCCCGGTCGCGAGTCGAAGGTCGCCGAGATCGGCGCGCGCCGCCGGGTACACCCCATCAGGGATTTCGAGTCGCACGACATCGCCGGCCGACACACCGGGCGCCGTGACATCGAACGCCGAAGGGAATGATTCGAGCGCGAGCGGCGCACCTGGAGCGGCGGCCGGCGGGAGCGGCGGGGCCGGTCGTCCCCGCTCGGGTCCCGCGACCAATTCCGCGGGCTCCTGCTCGACCGCGGCCTCAAGCTGTGGGGGCTCGCCCACTCCGGCGCCATAGAGCATGGTGTAGCGGCCGGGAGCCTCGGCGCGAAACGCGACCTCGCGTGGCGCGAGCTCTAGGCGTACCCCGGCGAGCTCCGGGGGCGACCCCGCAGCGTACAAAGAAAGGCGGAGGAAATCGCCGTTGGTGACTGCGGCGTCGAGATTCAGGAGGTGTCGGAAGACCGCCTTGGGGTTCGGCTGTTGCCAGACCCCGTCCGCAATCACGGTCCAATGCCCACCGTCCGGCGCTTCGAGCAGGTAGCCGACCGGTCCCGCGCCCGAGAGCGAAAGCTCGATCCGGCGTACCGCGGTGCCCGAGGCCGGCAGATCGAGGCGGCAGGCCACCGCGCCGCCACCGCCCCGCTCACAGCTCGAGTCGCTGGTGGCGAGCGCGATCGATGGGCCGGCCGAAAGCTCCAACTCGACCCCGCGCAACTCGGGGAAACCGGCCGCCATCGGCCACGCGAGACGCAGGTAGCGAAGAGAAGTCGGCGGATAGGCGAGCGCGATCCTTTCGAGTCCGCCGTCCCCTTCTCCAAGTCGGAACAGGTCGCCCTCGGCGAGTGGCTGCCAAACCCGCCGATCCGTGCTCCCCTCCAGCCGAACGGCGGTCGCCGCGGTCCGCCGGTCGAGGTCGAAGATTAGCTGCTCGTGCGCCGGGGCTCCTTCGCCCGCGTCGAGCGTCAGGCGCCAGCCGGGGCCTTCGGGCTTGACGTCGATCACCCGAGCCGGCCGACGCCCCGGGCGGGCGGGCGGGCTCGCGAGGCGCCGCGGCACCTCGTCGCCGGTCGGTCCGATTACCCGGAGATCGGCGCCGTCCGGCGTGATGTGGCGCAACGCTTCGAGATCGAGCGGTACGCGCACCCAACCGGCCGCACCGACATCGATGTCCCGTTCGTAGACGCGGGCGGGTTCGAGCGCCCTAAGCGGCACTACGAGCCCGAATAGACAGGCGATAGCCAAGCACTCGGGCTTCATTCGGCGTTCCGCTCGCGCCCCTCTTCCGCGCGACCCAAGACGAACTTCTGGTAGACGAACGCGAGGCCGAGCAACGAAGCGCCGAGCCCGAGGAACGAGACCACTCGGTAAAGTCCGGTCAGGTTCGAGGCGTCGTGAAGGAAGACCTTGGCCACCGCGAGCAGGGTCACAGCGAGCGACGCCCGGCGCAGGGCGGTGCTCTTCCGGGCAATGCCGAGCGCGAGAAGAATCAGGCCGAACGCGAACAGGAGGAGATTCAAGATCGGCAAGCTGCCCACGTCGGAGCCGTCCCTGAGCGGATTGAGCAGGAACGGCGGACCGATGACTGTCGCGACGAAACCCAAGGCTAGAACCGCCGCGCCACCCCAGAGCAGAGATTTCCTCGGTCGGCGCCGTTCGGCCCAGAGCAAGCCGAGCCCGAACAACAGCCACGCGGCATCGTAGCTGCTCCATTCGGCAAAACTTGGCCCCCCAATCCCCAGCTTGCCGGGGTGGAACGACTGGCGGATCTGAAAGGTGAGCAGCGCAAATCCAAACCCGATCGCTCCCACCTCCAGCTCTAAAGCCAAGCGCGCCGACCAGGCCGAGCGCGGAAAGCCCGAGCGACCAGGCGCCGAAGTGGACTTCCGGCAAGCGGAGGTTCAAAACCGCCCAGAGGATCAGAAAAAAGGCGAGGGCAGAGGCCGCCGAGAGGGTGCCCCACCGACCTGGCCGGCGGGCGCGCCAGAGCCCGACATAGCCGCCGAACGCATAGAGCGCGCCGAGCGCGGAAGCTCCCCAGAGAAAGCGAGAGAACTCGGCGGGCGACGAGGGGGCATTGAGCGAGCCACCCCAAGCGAACGTAAGCGCCGCCGTCATGGTCGCCGCGACCCAGGCGAGCGGCTCCAAATCCGCCCGCCGATGCGCGCATTCTTCTGGCGCAGAAGCTCGCCTCCTCCGAGCATGCCGAGGCCGAACAGAATGCCGATCGCAACCCGGATCGTGGGCGAGATCCAGCCCTGCTCGAACGAGTACTTGACGAGGAAGACACCGGCCAAGCTGAGCGCGATCGCCCCGAGCCAGATCGGTGCCCGAGTCGCGAGGTTCTTCTCTTCGTCCTTGAGGTCGTCCGCGGCCGGCCCGACCTCGCCAGGACGGCGCTCGAGCCTGCCCAGCCTCTGCTCGAGCTGCACCAGCTGGCGAGTCAACTCGACGAGGCGCGGGTCGGGAGCGGCCACTTGGCGCGACAGCCGGATCACCCAGGCGACAAGTACGATCGTGACGAGGGTGAGGAACGCGCCAAAGCACTCCATCTGGGGACGCCTTTCTGAGAGAATCCGGAGGCAAGCCTATCACCGGGCTTTTCCTATCCCCCGGCCCTCGCGCCCACAGATGACCGAGACGATGCCCCCGAGCCCCCGCCGCACCAGCCGCCGCTGGCTGATCCGACTGATGAATATCTTTCCACCGTTTCTGGGCGCGGGTATTCGTGTTCGTTCGAACGACGACCTGACTGCCTTCGACGTCCGGATGAAGCTCCGGTGGTGGAATCGGAACTACGTCGGCACGCACTTCGGCGGCTCGCTCTATGCGCTCTGCGATCCGTTCTTCATGCTGATCTTGTTCGAAGCGCTCGGTCCGGGCTACATCGTCTGGGACAAGGCGGCGACCATCCGTTTCCGCCGCCCGGGACGTGGAAACGTCCAAGCTCGTTTCGAGATCACTCCCGAGCGGGTGGCCGAGATTCGAGCCGCGGCTGATCGGGAGGGTAAGACCGAGCCGACCTTTCTTGCCGAGGTACGCGACGCGGAGGGGCAGCTGATCGCCGAGGTCGAGAAGCTTCTCTATGTCCGGCGCGTTTCACCGCTTGAGCGCGAAACTTGAGAGAGAACCTGGCCAATGCTCCCGCGGCAACTCGAACTGGGCAAACTGGGCTTCAGGCGACCATTTGGGGTGGGGATTGGCACCGAAGCCGAGAAAGCGGAACCCGACCTTTTCGAGGATGCGTCGGGAAGCCAGGTTCGAGTCGAGGCACATCGCGATCAGGCGCTCGGTCGAGAGTTCACGAAACGCCATATCGACCGCCAGGCGTGCCGCGGCGGTCGCGTAGCCGCGCCCCCAGTAGGGGCGGCCGATCCAGTAGCCGAGCTCCGCTTGCACGACGCCACTGCCGCCGCGGATTCCCAATAGGCCACAAACCCCAACCAGGCTCGACCCGAAAACGGGATCGGAGGGTGTGACGATGATGGCGAATAGCCTTTCCTCGCCGGAGTCCCGCTTCTCGATCGCGGTGCGAATGAACTGCTCCGCTCCATCCGCCGGATAAGGCTCCGGCAGATTGGTCGTCGCACCGATCGCCGGATCTTCCGCCAGGTTCTGGATTTCCCGCTCATGGCGCCAGTCGACCGGCTCCAGGGTCACCGCTGCCATCGTTCACCTCGCATGGAGTAATTCTAGGATTCGGCAACCTTACCGCAAATCGCGTCTCATCGCAAAAGCTACTCACCAACGATGGGGCACCCGCTCCTTCGGATCACTTGTTGTCACGCACACCCCCCTGGTGCGCACCACGCTTTTCGAGAGGAGTAAGCGGTTGCGTGCCGGCACGACCCGACTGAAGAAACGCCATGGAATCGACGATGATTCGAACCGGGCTCATAGGGCTCAACTCCGACGCCTCGAGAACAGGAGGCGTGCTGAAGACATCGTTGTTGCCACCCATGGGAGAGCCGGCTCGGCTCGGGCGCCTTGTCGCGTCATCGCAGATGATGCGGGAGGTGATGTCCCAGTTGGCGGCTCTTGCGGCCACGGACCTGCCGGTCCTGATCGAGGGAGGTCCCGGGACCGGCAAAAGCCTTGCGGCCCTCACCCTGTGCGAAATCGGCGCCTGGTCGCGTTTCCCGCGATTCGAGGTCGATTTCGGCAACCCGGGTCCGCTTTTCGATCAGCAGCTCCCCGAGATCCGCGCGCTCGCGCGGCGCAGCCGTGCAACTCTGGTCCTCGAGTCGGTCGAGGTGCTTTCTCCGGATCGCCAGCGCTCTCTCGTGCACCTGATCGACGAGATCGCACCCGAGGAGGCGGCCGGAGCACGGCTGCGCGTCATTGCGACCAGCCGACAGGAGCTGCGCGCCGAGGTTGCACGCGGACGCTTTCGTGCCGATCTCTACTATCGGCTCCGCGGTGCGTTGCTGCGCCTCCCCAGTCTCGCCGAGCGTACGGAGGATCTTCCGGTCCTGATCGCTCAGCTGGCCAAGGAGCTCGGCTTCGATTCCTCCGAAGGACGGCCGATGAGCGAACTCTGCGCCGAAGCGGCCAAGGCTTGGATCGGCAGCTCATGGAGCGGCAACGTTCGCGAACTCAAAGGTCGGCTCAATCGGTGGATCGAAACTGTTGGCGCAAACGGGAAACCCGGGACGTTCGAAGAGTCTCTCGGTCCAACCCTTGGCCTCGAACTTTCCGACCTGCCGGAGGTGGCGGAAAGGCCGGGCGGCCTGCGCGACTTCCGGCGACGCGAAGAGCGAGCCTTGGTGGTCGAAGCGCTCGAAGGGACGCGCTGGAATGTTTCGGCCGCAGCCCGCGGACTGGGTTTGAGTCGGGTCGGCCTGAGCAAGAAAATGAAAGTCCTGGGTCTGGTTCGTCCCGCCAACTAAATTGAGTCCGGCAAGGGCACAGCCAAGTCGCCCTTGCCGGCAAACCTCAGTGAGACTCGTTGACCAGGCCGCCCGGCACCCCGGTAGCTGTGGCGTTTGGCAAACCGTCTGGGCTGAGACCACTACCTGCGTTCCCGAGCACCAGGGAGGGCCGATCGCTTGGCAGCGCACCCGTCCGGATCGCGCCGAGCAGATCGTTAAACAGCATTCTCACTTCGGCCCAGAGACCTACGCCAAACTCCAGTCGGCTGTCTGCGGCCATCGCGGTCGCAGGCTGTGCGGCGGCGAGAAAAAACACCAAGCTTGATAGAACCAGAACCTGCGGCAACTTGCTGCGGATCATCTTGCGGCTCCTTGCGAGGCAGCGGCTCGTAACCGGCCGCCATTGGTCGGCACAGGCTGTCTCGTGACGACGTAGTTTGTGTTCTTAAAAGGAGACAGCGTACGCCGACGGGGAGACTAGGTACGCCGCCTGGTATCCTATTTCGAGAACCTGCTGGGTGCAAGAATGCCCTGAACGGTTCGTCCTGGCGCTTCCTTGAGGAGTCAGACCGTCGGCAGCCGACGCTCCCGAGAGAGATGGTTCGACAGATGATGAGCGAGGCCGAGGGTGAGACGCTCTTCCTCACAGGCTTTCTGAAAGAGTAGAAGTGAAGCGATCGCTTCCCGGTGGATCGCACGATCTTCGAGGATCGGGAGAATTTCAATTGCGAGTTCTTTCAAGTCACCGAGCCGGGAGGATTGGGCGTAAAGAATCGCGAGATCCAGGCATACCAAGGCGGCGTCATACCCCATGCGCCGCTCCAGAAATTGCGTTTGGACCTTGCGCAGGAGCTGCTCCGCGAGTTCGGACTGGCCCCGATGGATGCGAAGCTTCGCCTCATGCCACGAGAGGCGAATGAGGTCCAGATCGGTGCCCAGCCTTCGCGCGAGCGCGTATACGGTGGGCAGCAAAGCTTCCGCCTCGTCGAGTAGATCGCTCTGAATCAGGCTACCGAGCAGGTTGTGGTGCAGGACAAGATCGAGCCGTGGCTCCCGCTCCGGTGTGATCATGGCGGCCGCCCGGCGCAGATGCGGGATGGCCTGGGCAGGCTTGCCCATTTCGAGCAGCGTGTGCGCTTTTTCCAGATAAGCGCGCCCGGCGAGATGGCTATCGTGCGCCGATAGGTCTTCGCGGTAGATCGAGATCGCCCGGTCGATCAAGCAGAGGGCCTCGCCGAAGCGGCGCTGATCGCGCCGGAGCGCCGCCTTCAAACCGAGCAGCTCGGCCTCGATCCGGAGGTTGCCGGTGCCGCTCGCCGCCATCTGATTTTCGGCGAGTCGGAACGCGTCCTCGGCGCTCCGCAGCTCGCCGAGCACGCGGCGGGCGTTTCCGAGGTGGGCATAGGCGCGCGCCTGCAGATCGAGCACCCAGGCGATGTCGTACGCGGGTCCTAAATGGAGAGCGATCTGGACCGCGAGCTCCGCGGCATCGACCGCCCGACCCGGATCTTCGAGCGCTTCGCGTCGGCTCCTCCGGAGCAGCAGCTGGCAGAGACCCCAGGTCTGTAGGTCCCCCCGCACGCGAACCGCGCGGTGCTGGTCGTCGAAGGGCAACCGATCGAGCTCGGCGAGGAGATCGCCGGCCTCGCGCGCCTCGACGGCGACCATTTCGTCCCAGTGTCCGAGCTCTTCGAGCAGCGTGGTGATCTGGGCCGCCGTGCGCTTGCAGGTCGGACAGGAGGAGAGAAGATGGGGAACGACGGTGCGCAGCACCTCTTCATGCTCCATACGACCCGACAGCCAGCGCGCGAGCGCCTCGAGGTCCGGGTGCGATTCCACGAGCGATTCGACCAAAGGACTGCCCTCCCACAAAGAGCGGAAACGAAGTGTTCCCTTTGAAAAGTGCCACCAAAGAGAATCAGTTGCCGCAGAAGGGCAATTCGGGACAACAAATTTCCGGAGAGAGAAAGAATCTCAGATGATCGGCGTCCCCTCCGACGCGGTCAACTCGCCAAACAGCGTCGAGAGCCGCACGGTCATCGGGCCGGGACCCAGGGGAGTGCCGGGGTCCGCCACCCCGATCTTCCGCCCGTCGATTTCACCCACGGCGGCCAGCTCGCCCATGGTGCCGGTACAAAACACCTCGTCGGCGCGATACGCCTCGGTGAGCGACAGATCGCGCTCGGCGTGTGGGATACCGTGAGTTCGGCACAAGCCGAGCACGGTCGCGCGGGTGATCCCTTCCGGACAAGAGTGGCAAAAAGGGGTGAGCACCTCGCCGCGGCGGACCAGGAACAGGTGGGTGGCGTTGGTCTCGGCGAGGAACCCGCGCGGATCGAGCATTACAGCGTCATCGACGCCGGCCTGGTTCGCCTGGATCTTCGCCAGAATCGACTGGATCAGGTTGCAGTGGTGGATCTTCGGGTCCAGACCGTCGGGAGGAAAACGACGGATCGTGCTGGTGATCAAACGTAGGCCCGTCCGATCGTAGACCGGTCCCTTGTGCTCGGCGAGCACGATCAGTGTCGGTCCGCTCTGGTTCAGCCTAGGATCCATGCCGCTGGTGATCTTCACTCCGCGGGTGAGGGTCAGGCGAACATGCACCCCATCCCGCATGCCGTTGGCTTCCAGGGTCTTTCGAATCTCCGCGGTGATCACCTGATGGCTCGGAATCTCGGCAAAGGCGAGCGCTAAGGCCGAGCCGGTCAGTCGATCGAGGTGCTCAGGTAGCTTGAACACCCGACCGTCGTAGACCCTTAAGCCCTCCCAAACCGCATCCCCCCCTTGTACGGCGGAATCGAACGGGCTGATCCCGGCCTGATCGCGATGGACCAGGCGGCCGTTGATGTTGACCAGCAGGTCGCGGTTCTTCTCGTTCCAGCTCTGTAGCACAGGATCTCTCCCTCGAATTCCGCCGGCACAAAACGGCCGTTTATCGGCCGATCCGGCGGGCGAGGATCTCGACCCCGCGCTCGACCACTTCGGGCGGGGCGGCGGTGAAACAGACCCGGAGGTGGGTCGGATAGGGGCCAAAGCTCGGACCCGGCGAAAGAAGCAACCCCTGTTCGACACAGTCGCCGAGGAACCCTTCGAGCCCCTGGTTTTCCGGTTCGCGCCCATCGTCGTGCACGAGATGCTCCGCGACGTCGAGAAACAGGAACGTGCTCCCCTCTGGCGCGGATACCCCGAGCCGAGCCGCCGCCTTCGCCCCGGTCTCGCGGTAGAGCGCGTGAGCGTTGGCGATCCACGCATCGCCCGCCGGGCTCAAGGCCGCGAGCGCCGCGAGCTGTGAGGCGGTCGGCGTGCTGTAAAAACCGTGGGTGCTCACTTTGCGCAGATTCGCCATGGTCGCCGCCGGACCGACGATGTAGCCGCAGCGGTTGCCCGCCATGCCGAACGCCTTGGAGAACGAATGGGCGGCGAACGTCCGCTCCGGCGCGAGCGGCCGGGTGTAGGTCTGCTCGCCTAGATAGAGGTAGTCCTCGTAGACCTCGTCGGCGATCAGCCAGAGATCCTCCCGGCAGGCCCAGGCGACCAACGCTTCGATCCAGGCCCGCGGAATCGCGAGGCCACTCGGGTTGTTCGGCGTGCTCAAGTAGAGCGCGATCGTCCGGTCGGTCTGGTAGCGGGCGACCTGCTCGACCGCGGACTCGGCCGAATCGGGCAGCGCAAAGGCCGGATCTGGAGCGACGAGGAACGGCACCGGCACAGGCGTGCCGTGAAACGAGCGGACGATCCCCGAGATCAGCGGCCAGTAGGGCGCGAGGATCAGCACCTCGTCGCCGGGTGCCACGATCGCTCCGGCCACCGTGCTCAAGCCCCCCGTGGCACCCGTGGTCATCAGAACGTTCTCGGAGGCCGTGGCGGCGCCCGATCGGCTTCCAACCCGCTCGGCCAACCGTTCGACCAGCTCCGGCAGGCCCTGGACCCCGGCGTAGCGATGCATCCCGGGATGGTCGGCGACCCGAAAATCCTCCATCCGGCAGCCCACCGGCGGTTCCATCCAGGTGTCGCCGACCGACAGGGGGTAGATCTCACCTCGATACCCAGCCAAGCGATGGGAGAGCTTGGAATAGACCGAACCGGGAATGGCGGCGACGGTGGGGGCAACCAGCGGAAATCTCGGCATGGCTCGAAGCCTAACCCACCTCTCGGAATCTTCATAACTATCAGTAAAGAATGGCTTTTCTGCCAACAATGGATCAACTGGTAGAGGTCGTGTACGAAAGCGTTCGCCGGAGGGTGAAGGGGCTGTTGTCGACGAACCGGTCTAGCCAAGAAAAGGGTGAGGCCGGCCAAGCCTCACCCTCGAAACAGCGAACTGGAACGGCTTGCTCGATCTCGACTCACTTCGTCAGGTGTGTCCTGCCTGCAGGCCGCGGGAGCTCCCTTTGGACGGTGCGCACGGCACACCCTGCGAGATCAGACTTCCGGTGCGGGCTTCGCCTTCGGCTTACGGCCGCGCTTGGCCCGGTGCTCGGAGCGGATGTTGAAGCTTTCGAGGAGCGGGTTGGCGAAGCCGTAGTGCGAGCGGGCGGCCGCCGCGAGAAGGCGAAACGCTCCGCTCGCCTTCTTGCTTTGCTGCTGGCGCAGGATCACCAGGTCCGTGAGCTTGGCGCGCAGCATTTGGATGGTCTCCTGGGAGGTTCGGAGCGCATCGACCTGCTGCCGGATTTCGGCGAGGTGTCCCTCGCCGCCCGGGATGTTGGGGGCCAACTCCTGGATGTTCTGTACCGCGACCTCGCACTGACTGATCTTGTCCGCAAAGCTGGTGGCTCTCATGTCCTTCTCCTTTTAGAAACGGACCGCGAAATGCGGTCCGGTGGTGCCGATCGGACCCCAAGATGGGGGAGGGGGGGCGAAACAGCCTCCGAATTCGAATTCGGCAACCCCGAAATGCAATTCGGGAGAGAGCCAATGGAATTCGGGACTCCCGAATTCGAATTCGCGAGCAAGAAAATGGAACTCGGGGCCCCCGAAATGCATTTCGCGACTCCCGAAATGGATTTCGCAGCCCAGGAATTGGAATTCGGGGTTGCCGAAATGGATTTCGCGAGTCCCGAATTCGAATTCGGGAGCCAAAAAATGGAATTCGGGAGCCAAGTCGCCAATTTCGGCGAGCCGGGCTTCGACATCCACGAGCGGCGGGTGCGGTGAGGAGGCGTTCATCTCGAGAAGGACCTTACCGAACCGGGATAGGGCAATTCCAGTCCAAAACGAGACCAAGCAGTGTTGGTCTCGTTTTGGTCTTGAAATGGCCCTATCGGATAAGGTAGCCTGCCCAGCTTTTTCTGCCGGTCGCGTCTGTTCTCACCGGCCATGGCCTCCCCCGGCTATACTCGTCGGCCCAATTCTTCGGAGACCGAATCCCCCGTGAAAGCCCTCATCCTCGCCGGCGGCAGCGGCACCCGCTTCTGGCCGCTGTCGCGCAAAGCACGACCGAAGCAGCTGCTCGCCCTGGAAGGGGAACGGAGCCTGCTCCAGGAAACGGTCGACCGGTTGCAGCCGCTGGTCGCGCCGGCCAATGTCTGGATCTGCACCACCGTGGCGCTTGCCCAAGCGGTGCGCGCGCAGCTGCCGGAAGTGCCGGCCTCCCAGGTGCTCGCCGAGCCGGAGGGGAGGAACACCTGCCCGGCGATCGGCTGGGCCGTCGGCTTGATGGGCGCCGGAGTGGAGCCGATCGCGGTCCTCCCCGCCGATCACCGGATGGCCGACGACGCGGCGTTTCGCGCCACGCTCGGCCACGCCGCCCAAGCTGTGGAAGAGCAGGACTACGTGATGACGCTCGGCGTCATCCCCCGTTGGCCCGAGACCGGTTACGGATACTTGGAGCTAGGGGCGGAGATGCCCGACGGCCTGCGCCACGTCCTGCGCTTCGTCGAAAAACCCGACCTGGCGGCCGCGGAAGGGTACCTGGCCGGCGGACGCCACCTCTGGAACGCCGGGATCTTCGTCTTCCGCGGCGCCACGCTGCTAGGCCTTCTCGCAAAACATCAGCCGGACCTCGCCGCCGGGCTCGCAGAGATCGCAGCCGAACCCGACCGTGCGGCCGAAATCTACCCTTCGTTGCCGGCCGAATCGATCGATGTGGCCGTGATGGAAAAGCTCGACGACATCGCGACCTTACCGCTCGACTGCGGCTGGAGCGACCTCGGCTCCTGGGAAGCCCTACACGAGATCTTGCCCAAGGACGCGGCGGGGAATGCGCTGCGCGGCGACGCGCTGGCGCTAGATTCCTCCGACAATTTGATCGTCTCGGAAGGGGGCTTGGTCGCTGTGCTTGGGGTCGAGGGTCTGGTCGTCGTGCGCACCGGCGACACCGTCGTCGTCCTCCCCAAGGCGCGCTCGCAAGAGGTTCGCCGATTGGTGGGCGAGCTTGCCGCCCGCCGACGCGGCGATCTTCTTTAAGCCGGCCGCGCATGCCGATTCAACCGGCCCGACTCGCCACCGCCGCGGGCGACGCAACCCTTGCCGAGACGGGCGCTCCGATCCCCCTCGATCGACTGGTCCCGCCCGCCTCGGCGGGTCTCCCTTGGGAGGTCGAGATCGGTTTCGGCAAGGGGCGCTATCTGCTCGAACGTTGTCGCAACGAACCCGACCGTCGCTTTCTCGGCATCGAGATCGCCGGCCAATATCTGCGCGAATGGGTGCACCGCTCGCGCAAGCTCGGTCTCCAAAACTTCCTCGTGCTCCACGGCGATGCTCTCGCCTTGCTCGCGACGACGCTCCCCACCGGATTTGCCGAAGTGGTCCACGTCTACTTTCCCGATCCCTGGCCCAAGCGTCGCCACGCGAAGCATCGCTTCTTCGCGGATGCCATGCCCGACCATCTTGCCCGCGCGCTCGAGCCCGGTGGCGCGAACACGGCATCGATGCATGGCGGCACGAGAATTCGATCACGGTCGTCTTTCCCCGCCCTCCGGAGGCGGTGATGAAGAAGTGGACC
>JANNIH010000055.1:0-26382 GCA_031404815.1 Holophagales bacterium
GGCTCACCAGTGAAGGAGGAGGGTTCCCAGCGGCAACGAGGGAATAGATGGGCGGAAAGATCTTCACAGGCGAGCCCGGCGCTTGGCTAGGCCCTGGCGGGCGCGAGCCTACCGAAGAACCCGACCACCTTTTCTCTATTCTCGTGGAAAGCGCGGCGTCCCTCGGCGGTGATGGAGTAGTAGATCCGCGGCCGACCGCGGCGTTCGGGGAGGGGATCGGCGCGATAGGACTCAATCAATCCGTCCCGCTCGAGATCGCGAAGCGCGGGGTAGATCGTCCCGGGGCCGAGCTTGAGCGCGCCGTTCGTGGCTTCCTTGACGCGATCTATGAGTTCAAGGCCGAAGCCGTCGGCGGAGATCAGGACCTGGAGGAGTGCGGTTTTCGGATCGATTCGCATAGTCGTCAGCTCTTGGTTCTGTTGCGGCCGAGGAGCGTCGCGATGACGTAACCGACAGCGTTGAGAAGGCACCAGCCACAGGTCGCGAAGGTTTTGGTGTAGATCTTCCAGGAAGAGGCTCCTTCGACCAGCAAGCGGTTGATCACCTCTCGACCATCCGAGAGCTCTTCGTCTCGAAGACGTAGGGGCAGAACAAGGTCGAGAAACTCGAAAAGGCTGCGAGTGGTCCTGGGTATCGTTGTAACGAGGCGAGGTAGCTTCGAAGTCGAAAGCTCGGCGATTCCTGCTTTGACACCCGTCTTGGCAAGCAGGTAGTTCTCGATGATTTCCCTGTGTGTGCGCTCATCGTCCAATATGACAACGTGGCGCTGTCGCTCGAGCCAGCTGTTCAGAAAATGGAGCCGAAGCGGGTCATTTGGACTGTCCGCTGAGAGCCTGGCCATTGGCCCACCTCCGATTGGCGCTGACATTCGTGTTGGCGAGTCAGGGTAAAGTGTTGGTGCGAGTCGAGCCGGGCTGCTTGACGCTCTCGTCATGAGATCTGAATAAGATCATGAGGACGATAAAAATGCAACTGCGCTCGATTCACCCAATACGCGAGGTGACCACCCATGGAACCGGAATCGATCCAAGCTGTTGAGATGGTCCGCGGCATCCGCGATGCGATCTACGAAGAGACGAAGGATCTCTCGCGGGAAGAGCTCAAGGCCTATTTCGCACGCGAGGCGGCGGCGTTTCGGCGAGAGGTAACGGAATCTTGGCCGGACGAGCGGCGGTCTGATCGCCGGACCGCGTAGCTGCCTGTCTGTGAGTGTGTCGCAGGAGCTGGGGGAGTTTCTTGCCGGTTTGGTCGGAAAGATCGGGTGGTCCGCCGCTGACGCAACCGATCAGGTCCTCCATTCGCT
This sequence comes from Holophagales bacterium, assembly GCA_031404815.1. GTDB lineage: Bacteria > Acidobacteriota > Thermoanaerobaculia > Multivoradales > UBA5704 > DASYKS01. The sequence continues at coordinate 1,304 of JANNIH010000055.1, forward strand.
CGAACGCGGTTGCGCCATTCCGGGGCACCGGACGCAGCGGTGGGGGCGGGGCTGGCAACTCGACGGCGATTTCGATCTCAGGGTCGAGATGTTTGGTCCTCGGCATCACGAATCCTCCGACTCTCCAGCGCAATTGTACTCCTGGAGGGGACGCCCCGCCGCATCGACAAAGAACCAGAGGCAGGTGATGTTGGGCCGCCCGATCGTGCGTTTTACGATGGATCGGGCTTCCAGCCTTCCATGGTTGGGCTGGGCTCTCAACCTTGGGCGTTGCCCAGGCTGGTTTAGGGCGCGCCTTCGGCGCTCAGGGTGTTGACGTGGCTGGGACGGGCCCCTACGTTCCGAGGTCAGGGCCGAAGGCCCGCCCCAAAACAGCCTAGGGCATCGCCCTAGGCTTCGGAACCCGCATCCACCCCAAGGGCTGAAGGCCCGTTCCATCCGCCCCGCGCCTGCGGTCCGCTTCCCCGCCCCCTACCCCAAGCCCGCCGTCGCCAGCCGTTCGCGCAACGGCGCGGCCAGGCGCGCGACTTCCGCGACGATCTGCTTCTGCGCCGACTTCCTCGGCTTCAAAGCATCCCACGCGGCGCGCAGATCGTCGGGCCGTTCGTCGATCAAAATGTCCAAGAGCGCTTCGGCCTGCTGTCGATCTTTGGCGGCTCGGACCTGTTGGGCGGCCGGGCGTTGGCGCGCGACCCAGAGTTTGTGGAGGGCGAACCGCGCGGGGGTGGGGACCTCGACGAGAATCCCGGATTGGCGGAGCACCACCGCGGGGATCGCCTTCTCGATCAGGTAGTCAAGAAAGAAGAGTGGCTGGGCGGAGAGGCCAAGGCCCGGGATCTGGACCGGTGCGGTCGCCTGGGCGGATTTTGCGGGGGTGAGGAAATCGATCCGCAGCTCGCGCCCGCGGACCTTGTACGAGGTGGAAGGGACGCGCGGGTCGAGGCCGGGGACCGGCAGGAAACCGAGGGCGCTGTCGCCGATCGCGCGCGCGGTGTCGATCTCGGGCTCATCGCGCAGCGCGAAGGCGACAGCCAGATCGTGCGCGATATCGATGTCCGCGGTGCGCAGGTGGCGCTGCTCGAAACGGACCCCGAGCAGGTTGCCGTAGACCTGGAACGCGTGGGTGCCGATCAGGACCCCTCCGCGCAGGAAGATCCCGAGATCCGCGAGCAGCTCCAACGCCCGGGCCGGGGCGGCATCCTCCCGTTGGGCGCCCCCCTGGACCAACATCGCGACCAGGCGCTCGCGCAGGGCGGCGTCCGGGAGCAGCTCGCCGCGCGCAGCGTTCGTCGTTTCCATCCAGCGGACCAGTTCGGGGGTTTCGCCCCCTAAGTAGCGCTGGCTCTTGGTGCCGCCCGTCGAGATCTGGAGATACCAATAGCGCCCGCCGCGGATCTCCTTGGCGACGAACGTCCCGGCCGGGAGGTTTCGAGCCGTCCGTTCCGCCCGGTCCACCGTCGCGAGGTCGAGCAGTTCGGCGTAGAGCGTACGGACCGATTCGGGGAGGAGGTCGGCGGGCATGGCGGGACGATTCTAGCCTGTTATACGCAAGGTCACTCGGTTGTGCGTATAACCATAGGACGGGCCTACAGCCCTGTGTGGGGTGGTCCGGCTCTATGTCCTAGGGCGATGCCCTAGGCTGGTATAGGGCGCGCCTTCGGCGCTCAAGGTGGCGACAAGGTTGAAACGTGCGTCAGGCGTTCCGAGGTCAGGGCCGAAGGCCCGCCCGAGCCCAGCCTAGGGCATCGCCCTAGGTTCTGAGGGCCACGCTCGCCATCAAGGGCTGAAGGCCCGCCCGATCCTGGCCGCCCCCCTGAGATAAACTCCGCCGCCGATATGCCGAAGCGCACCGACCTCCAATCCATCCTCGTCGTGGGCTCCGGGCCGATCGTGATCGGCCAGGCCTGCGAGTTCGACTATTCCGGTACCCAGGCCTGCCGCGCGTTGCGGGCGGAAGGGTACCGCGTCATCCTGGTCAATTCGAACCCGGCGACGATCATGACCGATCCGGAGTTTTCGGATGCGACCTACATCGAGCCGCTGATCCCGGAGGTGCTCGAAAAGATCATCGAGCGCGAGCGGCCGGACGCGCTGCTGCCGACCGTCGGCGGCCAAACCGGGATCAATCTCGCGATCGCGCTCCATGAGCGCGGCACCTTGGAGAAATACGGCGTCGAGCTGCTCGGTGCGAGTGTCGCGGCGCTTCAGCTCGGTGAAGATCGGCTGCTGTTCAAACAGGCGATGGAAGAGGTGGGGCTTTCGGTCCCGCGCTCCGGCTACGCCAGCTCGATGGAAGAGGCGCGCGAGATCGCGGCCGAGATCGGCTATCCGCTGATCCTGCGCCCCAGTTTCACGCTCGGCGGCGAGGGGGGCGGCACGGCCTACAACCGGGACGAGCTCGAAGAGGTGGCCGCCAGCTCGCTCCAGGCGAGCCCCAACCACAGCGTGCTGATCGAGCAGTCGGTGATCGGCTGGAAGGAATTCGAGCTCGAAGTGATGCGCGACCTGGCCGACAACGCGATCGTCGTCTGCTCGGTCGAAAATGTCGACGCGATGGGCGTTCATACCGGCGACTCGATCACCTGCGCGCCCCAGCAGACGCTCTCCTACCGCGAGTACCAGGCGATGCGGGACGACGCGTTCAAGGTCATCCGCCGGGTGGGGGTCGCCACCGGCGGCTCGAATATCCAGTTCGGCGTCGATCCGAAGTCCGGCCGCCGCGTGGTGATCGAGATGAATCCGCGCGTTTCGAGGAGTTCGGCGCTCGCCTCCAAGGCGACCGGCTTTCCGATCGCGAAGATCGCGGCTCTACTCGCCGTCGGCTACACGCTCGACGAGATCCCGAACGACATCACCGGCAAGACCTTCGCCGCGTTCGAGCCGACGCTCGACTACGCGGTGGTGAAGATCCCGCGCTGGGCGTTCGAGAAATTCCCGCAGACGCCGCCGACCTTAGGCACCTCGATGAAGTCGGTGGGAGAAGTGATGGCGATGGGGGCCACGTTCGCCGAAGCGTTGATGAAAGCGCTCGCTGCCTTAGAACTCGACGGCACGCTGGCCGACCGGGAAAAGAAGATGTCGGACCCGGTGCGTTTGCGCAGGCGCCTCGCGGTGCCGAACTGGGAGCGGCTGTTCGCGGTGTTCGCGGCGCTCCGCCAAGGGTGGTCGGTCGCAGAGGTCTCCGAGGTGTCGCACATCGATCCCTGGTTCCTGCGCGAGATTCGAGAGATCGTGGCCCTGGAGACCGAGATCGGCTACTGGACGGTTCGCTCGGCCTCGCCTCAGCTGCTGCGCCGGGCCAAGAGCTCGGGGCTGTCCGATGCGCGGATCGCGAGCCTCCTCCAGTGCGAGGAGAGCGAAGTGCGCGGCGCGCTCGAAATCTTGGGGATCGAGCGGGTGTACAAGCGGGTCGACACCTGCGCCGCGGAGTTCCCGGCGACCACCCCCTACCTCTATTCGACCTACGGCCAAGAGGACGAGGCGGAGCCCACGACCAACAAAAAGGTGATGATCTTGGGCTCGGGGCCGAACCGGATCGGCCAGGGGATCGAGTTCGACTACTGCTGCGTCCATGCCGCGTTCGCGCTCACCGAGATCGGCATCGAGTCGATCATGGTCAACTGCAACCCCGAGACCGTCTCGACCGACTACGACACCTCGGACCGGCTCTACTTCGAGCCGCTCACGCTCGAACATGTGCTCTCGGTCATAAGGCGCGAGAAGCCGGACGGCGTGATCCTCCAACTCGGCGGCCAGACGCCGCTCAAGTTGGCGACCGGCCTCGCCGCGGCCGGTGTACCGATCTGGGGCACCTCGCCCGATGCGATCGACCTCGCCGAGGATCGCCGCCGCTTCGGCGCGCTGCTTTCGGAAGAGGGGATTCGCCAGCCGGAGCACGGCACGGCGACCTCGCTCTCCGAAGCGGTCGAGGTCGCGCGCCGGCTCGGCTTCCCGATTCTGGTCCGGCCGAGCTACGTGCTCGGCGGCCGGGCGATGGCGATCTGCTATGACGAGGGGACGCTCGACGAATTCATGCGCAACGCCGCGGCCGTCTCCCCTGGGCATCCGGTGCTGCTCGATCGCTTCCTCGAAGACGCCTTCGAACTCGATCTCGACCTGATCTCGGACGGCAAGGACGCGGTGGTCGCCGGCATCCTCCAGCACATCGAGGAGGCGGGTATCCATTCCGGCGACTCGGCCGCCGTGCTGCCCCCCTACAAGGTGAGCCAAGAGGATCAGGACGAGATGCGCGATATCGCGCGCCGGCTCGCGTTACGCCTCGGCGTGGTCGGGCTGATGAACGTTCAGTTCGCGATCCATGACGGCAAGATCTATGTCATCGAGGTCAATCCGCGCGCCTCGCGCACCGTGCCGTTCATCGCCAAGGCGGTCGGCGTGCCGCTGGTCAAGATCGCGGTGCGCGCGATGGCCGGGATCTCGCTCGCCGAACAGGGATTCACCGCGGAGCCGATCGTGCGCGGCGTCTTCGTCAAGGCGCCGGTCTTTCCGTTCCGCCGCTTCCCCGGCGTCGATCCGGTGCTCGGTCCCGAGATGAAATCGACCGGCGAGGTGATGGGTTCGGCGCCCGGCTTCGGCGCCGCGTTCGCCAAGGCGTGGTTGGGCGCCGGGCACAAGTTGCCCCGAACCGGCCGGGCGTTTCTCACCGTCCACGATCGGGACAAAGAAGGGCTGCTACCGGTCGCCCAGAGGCTGGCCGACCTTGGCTTCGAGCTGGTCGCGACCGCGGGCACAGCGGCGTTTCTCAATTCGCGGGGGCTCGCCGTGCAGCCGATCTTGAAAGTCCACGAAGGGCGCCCGAACGTGGTCGATCGGCTGATCAATGGCGAGATCGCCCTCGTGGTCAACACCCCGCTCGGCCGCGAATCGCACGAGGACGACGCACAGATCCGGCGCATGGCGCTCAAGTACGACATCCCCTGCATCACCACCCTCTCCGGCGCCATGGCCTGCGCCGAAGGGATCGCCGCCCTCGGCCTCGACGCGTTGGAGGTCCGGTCGTTGCAGAGCATCAATCGGTAGGGCTACTCACCAAGATCGAACAGCGAGCGCGGCTCGGTCTTGGCTTCGGCCGACGCGTCGCCCGGTTTTGCCTCGGCGAGGTGGGCGGCGATGATCGAGCCAATGCTCGCGAGCGTGGTCGGGGTCTCGCGGCGCGCGCTTGGAGCGTGCGGTCCGCCGCTCCTCTTGGGCTCATGGCCGGCGGCGGCGGGGGCGGTTGCCGCGGCCGGTGGCGGTGCCGCTTCCTGCGGGCCGTTCGGCTCGAGCGCTTCCGGAGCCGGGCCGGGCAGGTACATGTAACGGCCGAGACCGCGCAGGAACGGCAGGCCGGGCTGGCTTTCCCGGGCGTTGCGCAGTTGGTTGAGCTTCGAGTCGAGATCGTCGATGAAATGGAGCGCCACGGCCTCGACGGTCATCGGCTCGACCGGCGAGGCGTACTCTTTCTTCCCCTGGTGCGAGAGCACGAGATGCTCCAGATGAAGCTGCAGATCGGCGGGGAAGTCGGGGATGGCGGCGCAGCGGTCGCGCAGCAGGTCGCGGCCGATCACCACGTGGCCGACCAGACGGCCGACCAGCGTGTAGTCGTTGGCCGGCATTGCCCCCAGCTCGAAGAGCTTGCCCAGGTCGTGGAACAGGACGCCGATCAGCAGCAGGTCGCGGTCGAGCTCTCTCCAATGCCCGGCGACCGCGACCGCGAACTCGGCCATCGAGACGGTGTGTTCCAGCAGCCCGCCGCGGTAAGCGTGGTGCATCGTCTTCGCCGCCGGGTGCTCACGCAGGGCGGCGCCGTGCGTTTCCATCGTCTCTGCCGCGAGGCGGCGCAGAATCGGGCGCTCCACCTGCTCGGTCATCAACCCGGAGAGACGCCGCCAGAGGTCACCGATGTCCTCGCGGGTGGACGGGATGAGGAGCGACTCGTCGAAGCCGTGCTTCCTGTCCTCGTCGGTCGTTTCGCGGCATTCGTCGATCGTGAGCTGGAGTTGATCCTTGTAGCTCTTGACCGCGCCGCGGAACGCGACGAAGCGGTGGACTTCGAATTGGCTCTGCATGGCCGGGCTGTCGGCCCACACTTTTGCCGCCATCGAGCCTGAAGAGTCGGCGACTTCGAGGTCGAGGAACGACTTGCCGTTCTTGTCCTGGCGGAGTTCTTTCTTGGTCAGTAGGGCGAAACCTTGGACGGTGTCGCCCGACTGCCAGGAGCGGAGGGGAAGATTCTTCTTGGCGGCCACGGCCAACGAACATACCATCCCCGAAGCCGAATCGGCCGGTTGTCCGGTCTGTTTGCGCGAACCCGACAAGGGAGGGGAGCGAGATGAGCCTGGCATCGAGGGTGCATTCCACGAGAGCAATGCGTCTCCTAGCGCGTTGGGCGTTTTTCGGGTTCGCCGCCGGTCTCTCCCTTCCGGCGGCGGCCCAACCCCCTTTCGATCCTCTGACCCTGCCGGAAGACCAGCGCGCCTTCCTCGAAGATGGCCCTGCGCTCCTGATGCCACGCGCCGACCGCGATCGCTTCGCCGATCTCGACCCGGCCGCGCGCGCCGAGCTGATCCGCACCTTTCTCCTCGACCCCGATCCGGGGACTCCGGTTAACGAGCTGGCCGATGCGATCGAGCGGCGCCAGCGCCTCGCCCTAGCCGACTTCCCGTCCCCGCTCGACGTGCGCGCGCAGCTGCTCTTTCTGAACGGCCGACCCGAGCAACAGATTATTATCGATTGCGCGTTCGCCTTCCGCCCGATCGAGATCTGGGCCTATGGCACCGGCGGCGCCGCGGCGACCGACGTAAGGCCGAAAAAGGACGAGCCTGCGGAGGCATCCGATACCTTGGCTGCCTCTCCGACCTCGGACACCCCTGAGCCCGAGATTCGACTCAAGAAGGACGAGCTCAAAGGGCGCATCCTGGTCTATCAGCCTGGGGTCGGCGAGCCCTGGCGCGCCTGGCGGCCGATCGATGGCAAGCGGGTGCTCTACACCGAAGAGATGGAGTTCTGGCTCGGCGAGTGGGAGAACTTCAAAGGACGCTCGTCGGTCAAACGATTCGATCTTCAGGCGTGCAAGCAGACCCCTCTGGTCGATCGGGCGACCGGGATCTCAGGGCTCACAGGTATCGGTAAAGTGGACGAGAAGGTGAAGAACCCGGACGGGACGACCGTCCGCTATCGAGCTTTCTACGCGGAGCGTCCGTGGCCTTGGGGGCGCGCGACCAAGCCGGAAGGCCTGCTCGATCCGCCGACCGATCCGCTCGCCTGGAGTCTTGCGGTCGCGGCGACCGATACGGCGCCTGCGCCGAAAAGGCTTCCGGACGCGACCTTCGATCTCGACTTTCCACGCATTGCCAGTCAACGCATGATCGCTCGCGCGGTCGTGCGTCTGCCGGTCGCGCCGCCGCTCGCGTCGATCGAAGACGGCAACCGGTCGGTCTACAAGCTGGTGGCTTCCGGCGTGGTCGAGCTGGCGGGACGCCCGTTCGCGGAATTCAGGGTTCGCTTCCGCATTCCAGCCGGTGGTGCGGTGAATCCGGCTGACCTCTCCCTCGCGGTCGAAACAGCGCTCCGGCCTTCGCAGACCTACCTGCTGCGTCTCCACCTGGAAGACGAGGTAAGCGGTGCCGAGCATCGGTTTACCCGGGTACTCACCGTGCCGAGTACGCCGGTCGATCGGCTCGGTGCGCTCGTTCCCGCGGTGGGCGAGGCGGTCGGGGTGCCGCTGTTTGCAAGAGACGCGGTCCTCCTCGTGCCACCAACCGACGAAGTGGCGCTCGGGCTCTGGCGCGCCGAGGCGCTGGTGGCCGGAACGCGCATCGTCAAGATCGTGTTCAAGGTCGATGGCGAGTCGCAGCTGGTCCGCACGCGCCCGCCCTACGAGGCCGAAGTTCGGCTCTCCTCGTCGCCGCGGGAGCAGACGATCCGCGCCGAGGGGTACGACGCCGCCGGTGAGTTTGTCGCCGCCGATCAGTTCGTAATCAACCGGTCGCGCGGCGCGTTCGTGGTTTCGATTCTCGAGCCGGCCGAGCGCGCCGAGGTTCCTCCCGGTCCCTTCCCGGTCTCGGCCGAAGTGGTACCGCCCGAAGGAAAGCGAATCGAATCGGTCGAGTTTCGCCTCGACGACGCGTCGGTCACCACTCTCGCCAAACCGCCCTGGCAGACGAAGGTCGTTCTGCCCGCGGGCGGCGAACTGGCCTATCTCACGGTCGTCGCAACGCTCGACGACGGCACGCGCTCGGAGGCGGTGCGCCTGCTGAATGCGCCGGAAGATTTCACCGAGGTCAATGTCGATCTGATCGAGGTCTTCGCCGCGGTCACCGACGGCGGCGGCCAGATCGTCGAAGGGCTCACCGAAGGCGACTTCGCGCTGATCGAGAACGGCCGGCCCCAGGCGATCCAGAAATTCGAACCGGTGGGCAACTTGCCGCTGATCCTCGGACTCACGCTCGATGTCTCGGGCTCGATGGAAAGCTCGCTCTCCGAGGCCGAAAACGCCGCCGCCGGATTTCTCGATCGGTTGGTTAAGCCCAAAGACCGGGTGTTCGCGGTCGCTTTCTCCGATCGGCCGAGCTTGTTGATCTCGCCCACCGACGATCTCGGTGCCGTGCGCTCCGCGCTCGAAGGGCAGCGTGCGCTCGGCGGCACGGCGCTCCACGATGCGCTCGTCTCGTCGCTGTTCTATTTCCGCGGTCAGCGCGGCCAGAAGGCGCTGGTCCTGTTGAGCGACGGCGACGACACGGCGTCGAAGCTGGCTTGGAAAGATGCGCTCGAGTACGCCAAGAGAAGCGGCGTCGTGGTCTACGCGATCGGTTTGAACGTCGGCCGGCTCGACATCTCGATCCGCGGCAAACTCAACGATCTCGCCGAGCAGACCGGGGGCCGGACGTTTTATATCGACAAAGCGACCGAGCTTGGCGCCGCCTACTCCGAGATCGAAAAAGAGCTGCGCAGCCGCTATCTCCTCGCCTACCCCTCGGACCAGTCCGTCGGTCGCGAGGGCTTCAGGAAGATCGAAGTCGAGTTGAAGAAGCGCGGCCTGAAGGCGCGCGTGGCGCGCGGGTATTACCCGTAGGCTAAAGGTCCGGCCGGACCGCGCGTGCGGCCCGGTCCGGCGGATCGGCTTTCAGGTCGAAAACTGCGTCGTCCGTTTCGAGATCTCGGCGAGACGCCGGAGCGCGAACAGCTCGGGGGGAGCGCCCTCCCCTTCTATCCATGCGGCGGCGTTTAGACCGAGAGCGGGGCCGAGCTTGAAGCCATGGCCGGAGCCGCCGCCCAAGATCCAGAGATTCTCCGCCGCCGGATGGGTGCCCGCGATCAGGTGGCCGTCGGGGCTGTTTTCGTACTGGCAGACCTCGGCGCCGAGCAGCGGGCTGCGGGCCATGTCGGGGAAGCGCCGGGCGACCGCCGCGCGCGCTTCGGCGAGGCGCGCCGGGGTGACGCTGCGTTGCGAGTTGGTCGGGTCGATCGGTCCGCCGCGGGTGTCATCGGCGATCTTGAAACCTCGTTCGAGGTTGCCCGGAATGCCGTAGTAGATCCGGTCCGTGAAATCGAACCAGATCGGTAGGGTGCCTTCATCGAAACGGCGCTCGGCGTCGTCCGCGCCGAAATAGAACACCTCCTGCCGGGTCGCAAGGACGCCGTCGCCGATGACTTCCGGAAACAGGGTGCCGAGCCACGGGCCGCAGGCGAAGACGTAGGCATCGGCGAGGAGGGTGCCGCCGTCCGCCAGATCGAGCCGGGTGAGTCGGCCCCGCTCGATCGGACCCGGTCGCGCCGCCACCCGGCGGAATTCGCCCCCTTCCGCCACCAGCGCCTCGGCCACCGCCTGGCAGCCGAGGCGCGCGGTGAGGTAGCCCGCCTCGCGCTCGAAAAAGACCGAACGGACGCCATCGAAAGAGACCTGCGGAAAGCGTCGACGCGCCTCGTCGATCGATAGCTCATCGACCGGCAGATTCGCCGCTTCGAGGAGCGGGATCGAAGTGCGGGCGTAGCGGTCGTCGACCGAGAACATCCAGAGCACGCCGGTCCGATGGTAGAAGCGACGATTCGCGCGGCGTTCGGCGTCCTGCCAGAGTTCGAGCGAACGGACCACCCAATCGACGTAGACCTGATCGGCGCCATACATGCCGCGAATCACCCGGGTCTCGCCACCCGAGCTCGCGCGCAGGTTGCCGGGACCCCAAGCGTCGAGCAGCACGACCTCGACCCCACGCCGCCTCAAGGCGAGGGCGGTCCACCCGCCAAACGCGCCGGCACCGACCACCGCGACCTTTTTCGCACCCTCCGTCATCGCACCCCTCCTCTGCCGGATTTGATCGCGCGAGCCTATGCGATCTGCCGAACGAAGCGCTGAGATGGCCCTGCGCTCGCGGAAAACTGCCGGACGGACGGCCAACCCTCGGATCGGCTCGCGGGCGACGGGCGGACCGTCCTGCGCGATCGGCATGCCGAAATGGAGCGCCACTTACCAGGAATGCACGACACCCGGCTACTCTTGAGTCACAGCCAGCAGGGGGGCGGCGGCGGCCCAACCGATACGGCGGGAGGGCTACGCCGATCGGGGCGCCCCCTGGGCCGCAAGGTGGTTGGTCCATCCCCTGCGGTATCATCCCGCCATGCGCGCTGCCATCCTCGCGGTCGGGTCCGAGCTTCTCGGGACCCGGCGGCTCGACACCAACTCCCTCCGCCTGACCTCCGTGCTCGATCGCTATGGTTTCGAACTGCGGGCGAAATCGGTCGCGGGCGACTCGATCGAGGAGATCGCGGCCGAGGTGCTTTCCCATCTGCGGCGGGCGGATCTGGTGTTGGTCACCGGGGGGCTCGGGCCGACGGCGGACGACGTGACGCGGGAGGCGGTCGCCCAGGCGGTCGGGCGTGGGATGCATCTGGTGCCGGAAGTGCTGGCGGGAATCGAGGCGCGGTTTCGCTCGTATGGGCGGATCATGCCCGCGGTCAATCAGCGCCAGGCCGAGGTGATCGACGGCGCGGAGATCATCGCCAATCCGCGCGGCACGGCGCCCGGGTTGGCGATCGAGCACGAGGGGAAATCGATCCTGCTCTTCCCCGGTGTCCCGTACGAGCTGGAGGGGATGATCGCCTCGTTCCTCGACGGCTGGCTCGCCGCCCGCTCGGGCGGTGTCGGGCGCGAGGCCGCGGTGCTCAAAGTCGCCTGTCTGCCGGAGTCGGCGGTCGAGGAGCGGATCGCGCCGGCCTATGCCGAGTTCGGCCGCGAAAACATCACCATCCTCGCGAAGCCCGGAGAGATCCGGCTCGAAGCGACGGCCGAGGGGCCGCCCGAAGCGCGTCGGGAACACCTCGCGCGGATGTCCGCACGGCTCGCCGAGTTGGCGGGCGACGCGGTATTTTCCGACCGCGAAGAGGCGGAGCTATCGACCGTCGTGGGCGAGCTGCTGCGCGCGGCGGCGGCGACTCTTTCGGTGGCCGAGTCGTGCACGGGAGGTCTGCTCGCCGAACGGATCACCGCGGTGGCCGGCAGCAGCGACTATTTTCAAGGGGGCGCAGTGACCTATTCGAACGAATTGAAGACGCAGCTGCTCGGCGTCTCGGCGGAGCAGTTGGCGGAGCATGGCGCGGTGTCCGAGCCGACAGCGCGGGCAATGGCCTCGGGCGCGCGCGAACGCTTCGCGACCGACTATGCCTTGAGCATCACGGGCGTTGCCGGGCCGGGCGGCGGGAGCGACGAAAAACCGGTGGGCACGGTCCACCTGGGGCTTGCGGGACCGAGAGGGGTCGAGCATCGCCACGCCCGCTTCCCCGGCGGGCGGGAGCAGGTCCGCATTCAAGCGAGCCAGCTGGCGCTCGAAATGCTGCGCCGCCGGCTGCTCGATCTGCCGCCGCCCCGGGCTTTCGCCTCCGACGGGATCGGCCGATGAACGCTTTGACGAACACTTTCCGCCTGTTCGTGGCGATCGAGATCCCGGAAGCGGTGCAGCGCGAAGTGGCGCGCCGGGTCGATCCGCTGCGCGAGTCGCTCTCGGCGGGGGGCAAAACCCGCTGGGTCGATCCGCGCGGGCTCCACCTAACAGTTTTGTTCCTCGGCGACATTGCGGCCGACCTCGTCCCCTGGCTGGGCGAGGAGCTTGCCGCGGCGTGTGCGCCGCGGACCCCGTTTTCGCTCGCGCTCTCTGGGGCCGGGACCTTTCCGCCCACCCGGCCGGCGCGCGTCGCCTGGGTGGGGATGACCGCGCCGCGTGAGCTGATCACGCTCGAACGCGCGTTGAACGCCGCGGCGGGTGAGGCGATCGGCCATCCGCCGGCGGAGCCACCGTTCGTGCCGCACCTCACCGTCGCCCGCTGCCGCGAACCCTGGCAGCGGCCGGCGATCGCGACGTTTACCAGCGCCTTCTCGGGCGCGATCGGCGAGCCGTTCGAGGTGACCGAAGCGGTCCTCGTGCGCACCCACCTGGGTGAGATCGGGGAGCGCGAGGCCGAGGCGAGAGGGAGCCGCCACGAGGTCCTCCTGCGCATGCCGCTCGGAGTGGCGCAGCCGGAGGATGTGAAAGCTGACGTTTCAGAGGCGGACGTTGGCGAGGCGGGCGAGGCACCGACTGAGGGGGATGACGTTTGACCGCGATCCGTACCTTGGGCATCCTCTCCGGGGCGTATCTGATCGGCTCGATCCCGTTCAGCTACTTGCTGGTCCGCTGGCTTGCGGGGAGAGATCTGCGCACCTCCGGCAGCGGCAACGCCGGGGCGACCAACGCCTTGCGCATCGCGGGAAAGAAGGCAGGCGCGATCGCTCTCCTCTGCGACGTCGGCAAGGGAGCCGCCGCGGTCGCCGGGGCGCGCCTGCTCGGAGCCGGGGCGGGGCTTGCGGCGGCGGCGGCGTTCGCAGTCGTGTTCGGTCATGTCTTTCCCATTTTCCTGGGTGGCCGGGGGGGCAAAGGGGTGGCCTCTTCCGCCGGGGCGATGGCGGTGCTCACGCCCGCGGCCCTGGGGCTTGCGGCGCTCCTGTTTCTCGCGGTGGTCGCCCGCACCCGCTACGTCTCGCTCGGCTCGCTCACCGCCTCGCTCGCGTTGCCGCTGCTGGTGGTTCTCTGTGAGCGGCTCGGCTGGCAGCGCTCGGAAGGTCCCTGGCATGCCACGGCGGCCGCGGGGCTCGCGCTGCTGGTGTTCGCGACCCATCGCGGCAACCTGCGCCGCCTGCTGGGCGGCGACGAGCGCCGGATCGGCGGGCCTTCCGGCGGCGCCCGCGGAGCCTCGGTATGAGCCGCATCGCCGTCCTGGGCGCCGGCTCGTGGGGCACCGCGCTCGCCGTTCATTTCGCCGGTGCGGGTGGGCATGACGTCACCCTCTGGGCGCGTCACGAGGCGTTGACGGCGCGGATGGCGGCCGAGCGGGCAAACCCCGACTACCTCCCCGGGGTGGAGCTGCCTCCCTCGCTCTACCCCACTTCCGATCTGGCCGCCGTCCTGGGCGCCGACCTGACCCTCGTCGTCGTGCCATCGCACGGCTTTCGCGCGGTGCTCCGCGCCCATCTCGAACGGTGGTCGGCGTTGGCCCCTGGGGCACCCGCGGTTGTGATCTCCGGCACCAAAGGGATCGAGCCCGATTCGCTCGCCCGGATGAGCGTCGTGGCCGAGGAAGAGGGGGAGCGCGCGGGGCTCCCGGTCCGCTTCGCCGTGCTCTCCGGGCCGAGCTTCGCGGCCGAGCTGGCGCGGAACCAACCGACCGCGGCGGTCGTCGCCTCGACCGATCACGAACTCGCGACGACGATTCGCGAGACGCTCTCGACCCGCTACTTCCGCCTCTATTCGTCGAGCGACGTGGTGGGGGTGGAGCTCGGCGGCACGACCAAGAACGTGATCGCGATCGCGGCCGGGGTGGCGACCGGGCTCGGCTTCGGCCAGAACACGCTCGCCGCTCTGATCACCCGCGGCCTGCACGAGATCGCCAAACTGGGTGTCGCCTGCGGCGGCGACCAACGCACCTTCGCCGGGCTCACCGGGCTCGGCGATCTCGTGCTCACGGCGACCGGCGGCCTGTCGCGCAATCGGCGCACCGGGATCGAACTCGCCAAGGGGCGGAAGCTCGCAGAGATCACCGCCGACACCCCGATGGTCGCCGAAGGGGTGCGCAATTCGCTCGCGATCCTCCAGCTCGCCGAAAAGTGCCGGGAAGGAGGGCTCGATCTGCCGATCACCCGACAGACCGTGGCGATCCTCTACGAAGACAAAGATCCGCGCCAGGCGGTCCTCGAATTGATGACCCGCGAGCTCAAATCGGAGTCGGAGCCATGAGCGCCGCGCACCAGACGATCCTGATCCTCGATTTCGGCAGCCAGTTCACCCAGCTGATCGCCCGCCGCGTGCGCGAGCAGCGGGTCTACAGCGAAGTCCATTCCTTCGACCTTTCGCTCGATGAGATCCGCGCCAGAGCGCCGATCGGCCTGATCCTCTCCGGCGGGCCGCAGAGCGTCTACGAGGCCGATGCCCCCTCCGCCCCGCGCGAGCTGTTCGAGCTGGGGATTCCGGTGCTCGGAATCTGCTACGGCATGCAGGTCATGTCCCACGAGCTGGGCGGTGGCGTCGATCCGAGTGCCCACCGCGAATACGGCCGCGCCGAGATCGATATCTCACGGACCGGAACACTGTTCGAAGGGCTGGCCGCCCAAGAGACGGTCTGGATGAGCCACGGTGACCGCGTGCGCGGCCTGCCGCCGGGGTTCGTCGCCACCGCATCCACCGAGAGCTTGCCGATCGTCGCGTTCGAAGATCGCTCGCGCGGGCTCTACGGGATTCAGTTCCATCCGGAGGTCTCGCACACCGTCAGAGGCGCAGAGATCTTGCGCAATTTTCTGTTCGGCGCCTGCGGCGCGCGCGGCGATTGGCACATGGCCTCGTATCTCGAAGAGGCGATCGAGAAGGTGCGCGCGCGGGTGGGGGAGGGGAGAGTCCTCTGCGCGCTCTCCGGAGGGGTCGACTCCTCGGTGGTCGCGGCCCTGCTCGGTCGCGCGATCGGCGACCGCTCGGTCCCGGTCTTCGTAGACACCGGTCTGCTGCGGAAAGACGAAGGGGCGGAAGTGGTCCGCGCGCTCCAGGATGGGTTGGGCATTGCGATCCACAAGGTCGAGGCGGGCGAACGTTTCCTCAATGCGCTCGCCGGGGTGGAAGAGCCGGAGCGCAAACGGAAGATCATCGGCCACCTGTTCATCGAGGTGTTCGACGAAGAGGCCAAGCGGCTCCAAGGGCTCGCCTTCCTCGCCCAGGGGACGCTCTATCCCGACGTGATCGAATCGACCTCGGTCAAGGGGCCCTCGGCTGTGATCAAGACCCACCACAACGTCGGCGGCCTGCCCGAGAAGCTCGGCTTCGAGCTGGTCGAGCCGTTGCGCGCCCTGTTCAAAGACGAGGTGCGCCAGCTCGGCCGCGAGCTGGGCCTGCCCGAGCCGTTGATCGCCCGCCACCCATTCCCCGGCCCGGGGCTCGCGGTGCGCATCTTGGGCGAGGTAACCCCCGAACGCGTCGCCCTGCTCCAAGAGGCCGACGCGATCTTCCTCCACGAGCTGCGCGAGAGCGGCTGGTACGGCAAGACCAGCCAGGCGTTCGCGGTCCTCCTGCCGGTCAAGAGCGTCGGCGTGATGGGCGACTTCCGGACCTACGAGAGCGTGATCGCCCTGCGCGCCGTCGAGACCCAAGACTTCATGACGGCCGACTGGAGCCCGCTCCCATACGACCTCCTCGGCCGGGTCGCGAACCGAATCGTCAACGAAGTGAAAGGGGTCAACCGGGTGGTCTACGACGTCACGAGCAAGCCCCCCGCGACGATCGAGTGGGAGTAGGGGGGGAGCGAGGTAGCCGGGGAGCCCAATGGCCGATCTGGATTTCTTGATCGATTTTATTGCCGATGCGCAAGGGGGCGTCCATTTCAAGGTGCGCTGTCCGGCGGGCGGCGGGAAGGGGAGATTTTCTCTTGCGAACCTGGTCTGGCCGGCGGGCCCGCTGGTTGCCAAGGGCGACGGCACCCCCGCCGACGAGCTGCGTGATTTCGGGGCTTCGCTGTTTGCCGAGCTGTTCCGCGACAAGGTGCTCGCTCTGTTCTTTCAGACCCTGGGCAGCCTTGCGGCAGGGCAGCAGCTGCGCATCCAGATCCGGCTCGCTCTCGACGATCCGGATCTGGTGTGCATTCACGAGCTCCCTTGGGAGCTTCTCTATTCCACCCACGTGGGGAGTTTTTTGGCGCTCGATCGCCGCTTTTCGATCGTTCGCTACCTGGATGTGGCGTGTCCCGAGAAGTCGATCTTTTACCGGCCGCCGTTGCGGATTTTGTGCGTGGCGGCGGAACCCACCGGTTACGACGAACTCAAAATTCACGACGAGCTCCGTTGGATCGAGAAGGCCTGGCGGAGGCGCTGGTACCGGGTCAAGATCTTCGCCCTGCGCCATGCCTCGCTCGACGAGCTGCGCGCCGCCCTGCTCGATCATGAGGTCCACCTCCTCCATTTTCTCGGCCATGGCGAATACGACCCGATCACGAGCGAAGGCGTGTTGCTCTTCGAGGACGAGGCGGGCAACCCGCGCCGCGTGACCGGTGAAGAGCTGGCCGAGCAGGTCGCGGATCAGAAAAGTCTGCGCGGGGTGTTTTTGAACGCCTGCTGGACCGCCCGAGCGGGGCACGGCAGCCCGTTTTCGGGAGTCGCCACCGCGTTGGTTCGGGCGGGGGTGCCGGCGGTCCTCGGCATGCAGTTCGAGATCAGCGATCCGGCCGCCCGCGTGTTCAGCCGCGCGGTCTACCAGAGATTGGCGGCCGGCGACTCGGTGGACGCGGCCGTGATCGACGGGCGGCTCGCGGTGCGCCGGAAACTCCCCCAGACGTTCGAATGGGCGACCCCCGCGCTGTTCCTGCGCACCCTCGAAATCCGTCCGCCGAGGCGTCGGCGCCGTCCGCTCTGGTTCGCGCTCGGCGTGCTCTCCACGCTCCTGGCAAGTTGGCTCCTGGCCTGGGGCGCCGGCTCCTGCGGTCGGCCCGATCGACCCATGGGTCGCATTTCGCACGTCGGCTGGTAGAATGGGGGACCAGGGCGCTCTTGGCCCTGCCCCCAACTCGCCGCTTTCGACCTGGCCGGAGGCCTCGGCACGAGGCGTTTCGATTCCAACCGGCCCGAGGAACCCCTGAATATGGCACGACGAATCAACAATCGGCTGTTTTACTTCACCATTGAGGACGAGGGCATTCTGGCCGAGGCCTTCGCCCAGTTTCAGCACGAGGTCTACGCGATCACCTACAAGGTGATGGGCAGCGAGGATGTGTTCGTGGCGACCAGCGACACCCGCGATGCGATGGATCGGCACGACATCCCGTACAACCTGCTCGCCGAAGAGGATGGCGCGAAGCTCGGCGTCTTCCATTCGCCCCTGTCGCGCGAGGAGCTGGCGGACTACGAGGACGCCTTGAAGGCGTTGACGCTCGCCACGCGCTCGATCGCGATCGCCTGCGTCGGCATCAACGGCGAATCGAACCTCGGCTTCGACCTCACGCCCGACGGCGCGAAGAGCTACACCTACTTCACCGCCCCGGCCGGTCACACCTTCATCTGGCGCACCTTCAAGGAGCGCCAGGAGGCGATCGATTTCTTGGCCCAGTTGACGATCGGCGAGAAGAAGGCGGCCGAATGGGCCGAGTCGCTGCCACTCGCCTCGGTCAAGGAGCTCAAGTCCTACCATTGAGCTCCCTGTTCGATTCCCTCGAGCCGACCTATAGCGTCTCGCTGCTCTGCGGCGAGATCCGCGGCCTTTTGGGCGAGGCATTCGGCGGGGTCTGGGTCGCGGGCGAGGCGCAGCGCGTCAAGCTCTCGACCCGCGGGCACCTCTATTTCGAGCTGATCGAGAAAGGGGAACGCGACGACATCGTCGGCCGGCTGGAGGCGGTGATCTGGAAGACCGATCTCCTTCGCCTGCGCCGCCTGCTCGGCGCGAGCGGCCAGGAGATCGCCGACGGCGTCATGCTCCGCTGCCGCGCCGCGGTAGATTTTTACGCTCCGGGCGGGCGGCTCCAGCTCACCGTCAAGGACGTCGACCCGGTCTTTACGCTCGGCCACCTCGAACGGCGTCGGCGCGAAACGCTCGCCGCGCTCGAAGCCACCGGGCTCCTGGAGCGGAACCGCGCCCTGCCGCTCGCCGACCTGCCTCTGCGCCTGGCGCTCATCACCTCGGACGGGAGCGCGGCGTACCACGATTTTCTCTCCGGCCTCACCGAGAGCGGCTACGGCTTTCAGGTCCTCTTCTTCCACGCGGCGGTCCAGGGTAAAGAGGCGGAGCGCGAGATCGTCTCGGCGCTCGGCGCGCTCTTTGGGCTCGACCTGGACGCCGTGGTACTGATCCGCGGCGGCGGCTCGCGCTCGGACCTCGCCGTGTTCGACGGCCGGGCGGTGGCCGAAGCGGTGGCCCGTTCGCCGCTTCCCGTGCTCTCCGGCCTCGGCCACGAGATCGATCAGTCGATCACCGATTTGGTCGCCCACACCGCGCTTAAAACCCCGACCAAAGTCGCCGAGTTCCTGATCGAACGGATCGCGCGCCAAGAGCAGCGCCTGATCGACGCGGAGCGCCGGTTGATCCGCGAAGCCGACGAGCCGCTCCGCCGCGCGCGTCAAAGCCTAGAACGCGCCGAGCGGGGGATCGCGCTCGGCAAAATGCGACTCACCGCAGCGGGTCGGCGGTTGGACGAGATCGCGCGGACACTCGCCGGTTTCGGCCGCGGCGTGCTGCGGGCCGCCGGTCGCCGCCGGCGGGTCGCGGAGGTCGCCCTGGTCCAGGCGGTACCCGTCCGCCTGGCGCGGGCCGAATCGCGCCGTGCTGCGATTGCGGAGCGTACCGTGGCGGGTGCCAAAGGCCGGCTGCGCGAAGTGACCGCAAAGCTCCAAGGGCTCGAACGCCTGTGCGCGAGCTTAGGCCCCGAGCGCACGCTCGAGCGCGGTTTCGGCATCACCCGCGACGCCGGGGGCCGCCTGGTGCGCGACCCCGCCCAAGTCACCCCCGGAACCATCCTTTCGACCCGACTCGCCCGCGGCACGCTGGTCAGCCGTGTGGAGGAACCATGAGCCAGCCCAAGGTAGAAACACCCACCCCAGCCCCAGAGGCTCCCGAAGCCCCCAGCTTTCGCGCCGCAATGGACGAGTTGGAAGCGATCCTCGAACGGATCGAAAGCGAAGAGATCGACGTCGACGAACTCGCCGCCGAACTCCGCCGCGCGACCGAGCTGCTAGAACTCTGCCGCGGCAAGATCCGCAAAGCGGAAGTCGAAGTCACCCAGATCGTGCAGAACCTGGAGGGGGAGGAGGGGTAGGGGCACCCTCTCGATTGACACACCGCGGCATCGATCCTACGATCTGCTTCGATCTATGCCGCGAAGCGGCATTTCGAGTCTTCCGGAGGATCTCCCATGTCCAGCCCCCAAGGTTCCCCCGTTGCCCCAGATGAATCTGCCGCTCCGGGCCGCTTGATCGTCGAGGACGGCCTCGCTTGGCTGGTGTTGGACTTGCCCGGCAAGAAGGTGAACGTACTGTCCACGCGCGCCATGAGCTGGTTGGGGGAACAGATCGGCCGGCTGCGCGACGATCCTCCTGCGGGGTTGGTGATCCTGTCGGGGAAGGCGGACTCGTTCGTGGTCGGGGCCGATCTCGAAGAGCTGGCGACACTCAAGGACTCCGAATCGGTGGTCGAGCTGCTCCAGCGCGGTCACGAGCTGATCGGCCGGCTGGTCGATCTGCCGTTTCCGACCGTTGCCGCCATCCATGGCTCCTGCTTAGGGGGCGGGTTGGAGCTGGCGCTCGCCTGCCGGTTCCGGGTCGCCACTCAAACATCGAAAACCAAGCTCGGCCTGCCCGAAGTGCAGCTCGGGCTGATCCCCGGGCTCGGCGGCACCCAACGGTTGCCGCGCCTGATCGGCGTGCCCGGGGCACTCGATTTGATCCTCACCGGTCGTCAGCTCGACGCCCGGCGCGCCCAGAAGCTCGGCTTGGTCGATGA
Source organism: Holophagales bacterium (assembly GCA_031404815.1). Lineage (GTDB taxonomy): Bacteria > Acidobacteriota > Thermoanaerobaculia > Multivoradales > UBA5704 > DASYKS01. Next base: position 21,289 of record JANNIH010000055.1, read on the forward strand.
GGTCTGCCATCCGGCCGACCTGCGCGCGGCGGCCGAGAAGCTCGCGCGGGTTTCCGGGGCGGCGGCTGGCGCGATCGAACAGCGGCGCGGCCGGGGGCAGGGGCTCGCCGCGCGGGCCGCGGGGTGGCTCGCGCGAGTCCCGTTTGCGGCCGACGCCCTGGTCTATGGCAAGGCACGCACCGGCGTGCTCGCCAAGACCGGCGGCCACTATCCGGCGCCGCTGGTGGCGATCGACATCGTGCGCGAGGGGATGCGGCGGCCGATGGCGCGCGCTCTCGATCTCGAGACCGGGGCGTTCGCCGAGCTGGTGGTCTCTGACGTGGCGAAGAGCCTGATCGGTCTGTTCTTCCTCAAAACCCGCGGCGAGGCGCGCGCCGCGGGAATCGCACGCGATGCCCTGCCGGTCGAGACGATCGGCGTGCTCGGTGCCGGTTTCATGGGTTCAGGGGTCGCGCAGCTGGCGGCCGAGAAGGGGTACCGCGTGGTGCTCAAGGACCAGAACCCGGCGGCGGTCGGTCGCGGCTTGGGCTTCTGCCGCGAGCGGTTCCGCGAACGGGTGGCACGGCGGCGGATGACCGAGCCGGAGATGCGCCAGGCCATGGGGCGCATCCAGGGGACGGTGGATGACCGGCCTTTCGCGCGGGTCGATCTGGTGATCGAAGCGGTGTTCGAAGATCTGGAGGTGAAGCGGAAGGTGATTGCCGCGGTCGAGGTGGTGGCCAAAGAGACGCTGATTTTCGCTTCGAACACCTCGACCCTGCCGATCGGAAAGATCGCCGCCACCAGCGCGCGGCCGGAGCGGGTGGTGGGGATGCATTTCTTCAGTCCGGTCCACAAGATGCCGCTGCTCGAAGTGATCCGCCATCCGGGGACCTCAGAGGCGGCGCTCGCGACAGCCGTTGCGGTCGGCCGGCGGCTCGGGAAAACTCTGATCGTGGTCGGCGACGGCCCCGGCTTTTACACCAGCCGGATCTTGGCGTCGTTTCTGAACGAGGCGGCCTGGCTGCTGGTCGAGGGGGCATCGATCGAGCAGGTCGACGCGGCGCTCAAAGATTGGGGCTTTCCCGTCGGGCCGTTCACCCTGCTCGACGAGGTGGGACTGGATGTCGCGGCGCACGCGGGGGCAACGATGGCCGAGGCCTTCTCCGACCGGATCGAAACGCCCGAGGTGTTCGCCAAGATGTTGGCCGACGGCCGCCTCGGCCGCAAAGCGGGCAAGGGGTTCCACACCTACGGCAAGGGACCGAAGCGGGTCGACCCGGCGGTGTACGGATTGATCGGCTGGCAAAAGAAGGAGATTCCGACCCCTGAGATCACCGAGCGGTGCGTGCTCCAGATGCTCAACGAGGCGGTCCTCTGCCTGGAGGAAGGCATTCTCGCGAGCCCGGAGGATGGCGACATCGGCGCGATCTTCGGTCTCGGCTTTCCGCCGTTCCGCGGTGGGCTGTTCCGCGCCGCGGATCGTTGGGGGGCGGGCACCGTGGTCGGTCTGCTCGAAGGGCACGCCGCCCGGCACGGCCGCCGCTTCACCCCGGCGTCCCGCCTGGTCGAAATGGCCGAGCGTGGGGAGCGCTTCTACCCGGAGGGTTAAGAACCGACCGAGGTACACTCGCGGTCGAGTTCCGCCATGCTCTTGCCCACGGTCATCTTCGTCGCGTTCACCCTGCTCTCGGTGGCGGGGGTCTACCTCGTCGCCCGGCCGAAGAGCCTCGGGCTGGCGGTCGGGCTCAGCGTCCTCACCCTGGTTTTCTTTGTCGGGCTCGCGCTCGGCCTTCTCGCGCTGCTCCGCTCCGCTCCCCCGGTTTGAGCTCTACCCGGGCAACACCCTGCGCTCGCGCCGGGCGCCGAAGAACCAGCGATCGCCGGCCAGGCGGAAGAGGGTGCGCGAGGCAAACCAGATCTCTTTGCGGCTCATCTTGCTCTGCTCGTGGACCCGGTTGTCGAAGCGGATCGGCACTTCGCACAGACGATAGCCCAGGCGCTGGCCGTAGTAGGACATCTCCAGCAGATAGGAGTAGCCGTTGGAGCGGATGTCGCGTCGATCGAGGTCGGCGAGCAGCTCGCGCCGGTAGCAACGAAAGCCGGCGGTCGCGTCGCGCAGGGTGAGCCCCAGCAACAGGCGCGCCCCGGCGTTGGCGGTGTGCGAAAGCGCGCGCCGGGCCGCGGAGCAGTGTTGGGTGCCGCCGCCCGCGACGTAGCGACTGCCGACCACCAGGTCGGCCGTTTCGCTCGCGGCGAGCAGCGCGGGGATCGATTCGGGCGCGTGGGAGAGGTCGGCATCCATCGACAGGAGGCGGTCGTACCCTTCGGCGAGTAGCTGGCGAAACGCGGTCCGGTAGGCGGTGCCGAGACCGAGCTTGCCCGGCCGGTGCAGAACGCGTAGGTTCGGAACCTCGGCTCGCATCGATTCGAGCAATTGCCCGGTCCCGTCGGGCGAGTTGTCGTCGACGAAAAACAGGTCGAGCGGCATGGCGAGGCCGCCCGCAGTCCCCGGACCTCCGAGCGCGGTCAGGCGGCTTACCAGAGGCGCGATGTTCTCGCGCTCATTGAAGGTCGGGATCACGACGACGGCACGCATGGCGGGTGTTGTCTCTGAAGGTTGGGTCGCGCGGAACTTGTTCGGAGGAACGCTCGGGGCAGGCTTCCGAGCCGTGGAATCATAGCATTGAGGAGAACCAGGCTTGAGCGAGGCAGCGGGGAGCGAAAAGGGCGTGGACGCCAAGTTCGACGACGGCGCGGGCGGGGGGCCGGGTTGGCGCACCCTGCTCGCCGCCGCCGTGCTCTACCTTGGGACATTGGGCGCGATCGGGGTTCGGGTGTTCGCCCGTTTCACCAGCGTTCTTCCCGCGACTCTTGCCGATCCGCTCCAGCACCTATGGATCTTGCGTTGGTACGAGAGCTGCCTCAAGGAGGGCCGCTCGCCGTTTCTGGCGCCCGACGTGATGTTTCCGGTCGGTGCGCCGCTCGGCCTCTTTTCCCCACTTCACCTCCAAGCGCTGGTCTTTAACCTGGTTGGCTGGGCGGTACCGGGCAGTTTATTGGGTACGGACTTCGCACGCTACAACCTCCTCTGGGTGCTGGGCTTTCTCCTCACGGCGGCAGGCGGTTTCTACCTCTCTTGGCGGCTACTCCGCGATCGGACGGCGGCGGTTTTCGGCGGTCTGCTCTGCCTGCTGGCGACTCCGGTGACGATCCATGCCTTCGCCCACCTGGAGCTGATCTACGTCGGCGTGTTCGGCTTCTTCCTGATTGGGTGGACCGAATTCGTCGAGCGGCCGCGGGGGCGTTCGTTGGCGGTGGCGGTCGGAACCTACCTTTTGCTCTCCGCGAGCGCCGCCTATTTCGCCGTGATGGGCACGATCCCCGCCGCGCTGTTCGTTCTCTGGAGCGGCGGGCGTGCCCTGCGGACCGGTTTCTCGACCTGGTTTCGCGCTCGAGCCGGTTGGCTGCTCAGCTTTGCCGGGGTGGCCGCGGTGGCGCTCGCGATTCTGTTCTCGAGCCAGCTTTGGGCGCGGGGGCACGGCTTCAAGGAGCAGCGCGGGCGAGACGAGTTCGCTCGCTACTGGGCGCCCCTTTGGGGCTACGTCATGCCGAGCCCCTACCAGCGCGCCGAGCCGCTCCTCCCCTGGCATCCCTATCGGGAGGCCGGTTTCGGCCAAAGCTTGATCGAGCGTTCCTCGTACCTCGGGGTCGTGCCTCTGCTCCTGATCGGCTACGCCGCGATCCGCCGAACCCGCTTCGCCCACGCGGGCTACTACTGGGCGGCCTTCGGCCTCTCGGTCGTCCTGTCGCTCGGCGCGTTCCGCGAGTTCCATCACCAGTCGGTTTCTCTGCCCGCCGACTGGCTATGGCGGATCTTTCCGCCGATCCGCGATCTGCGCGTTCCCGCGCGGTTCAATCTATTTGCGGTGGTGCTCGCCTCGCTGCTCGCGGCGAGCGGCCTAAAACGGCTGCTGGCTCGAATCGAGCAGCCGAGGTTCCGCCAGCTCACGGCGGGGGCCGTATTCGTGCTCACGATCCTCGATCTCGCCCCGCCCGCCTATCCGGGGGTAAAGCCGCCGCCGATGCCCGACCTGTACCGGCGCATCGTGGCGCGCGATCCTAAAGCGACGTTTCATGAGGCGCCGTTCTTTGGCACCCGTGGATTCCTGCTCCCTTCGGCGACCGCCTACTGGCAGCTCGACCACGGCGGGAAAACGACTGGTGGCTACAGCGGCATGATCAATAACGTGCTAGAGTACAAGGTGGGATACCCCTCGCCGTTTTTCGCGCGCAATCTGGCGGCCGGCCGTTCCGTGGACCCCGCTCACCAGTTTTTCGATGTGGTCCGCGCCGATGCGCACGACTACCTCTGGGCGTTTCTCCATCACAACGGACTGCGCTATGCGGTCGTGTTCCAAGAGCCGTCCTACTTTTCCGATCTGCGCGGGAGCGTCTCGTCCCTGTTGCCATTGCTCGCACCGGCCGAGATCGACCGAGACCCAGAGGCGATCGCCTACGCGGCGGACCGCCTGCCGCCACCCCGAGGCGCGGTCTTGGTGCCTGTTTCGGGCTTACGCCTCCGCGAGGTCTGGCGCGAGCGATGGGCGGCGCGGGTCGAGAAAAGCGCAGCGTTCGCGCTGTACAACCCGACGCCGGAAAGGCCGATCGTCCTACGTCTGGGGGCCACGAGCCTTGCGGTGTCTCGGTCGGCGCGGGTGACGCTCACGGCCCCTGCCGCCGCCCCGGGCTCTCCTCCCTGGGGGGGGAGTGAGCAGACTTTGATCCGTTTGCGTGCGAATCCGGTTTTCTACAACTGGTTCGAAAGCGGAGCGTTCCTCGCCCCGGCGGGCTGGAGCGAGGTCCGGATCGACAGCGCGGGCGAGAGCCCGCAGGATCCGGGCCTCGCCCGGTGGGGGGCCGACCGCCTGCCGTTCAGCCTCTGGCTTGCGGCGATCGAGGTCGTCCCGGCTCAGCAAGGCCCCGTCAAAGTCGCCGGCTGATCCAAAGCGTGGAGAAGATCAAGGCCAGCATCGCCTGTCATCCGGCGGCGTCTGAGATCGGCCCAACGGGCCGGGAGAGCCCAGCCCAGGGCTGAGGCCGAAGGCCGATGCC
>JANNIH010000056.1:0-5291 GCA_031404815.1 Holophagales bacterium
AGGTGTCGCCGAGACGATTTGGGAAAAGCTCAAGGCCAAGATCTTCGCCAAGGAGAGTACTGTGGCCGTGGCGAAGGAGGTCGCGGCGGCGCCGGAGGACAAGGGCGCTCGCAAGGTGCTCGAAGTGCAGCTGGCGCAGATCCTCGAATCCGATCCGAACCTTGCTGCGGAGATCGAGAAACTGCTCCGGAAAGCCGGTGGTTTCCACCAAGAAGCCCACCTCCAAGGCGACGGCGCAATTGCGCAGGCCGGGCCGGGTGGCAAGGCGGTGGCCGCCGGCAAAGGTGGGATCGCGATCGGCGGCGACAGCCACGGCGAGATACGGATCGGGCGGGGCGAGGACTGAGCCGGTGGCGGAGGGGTCGAAGGTCGGGGTGGGCAAAGAGCTCGCAAAGATCCGTACGGCGATTGTGACGCTGGAGGGTCTGCTTCCGGGCGACCAGATCGAGCTGTCGCTGCGCGGCCTGCGCGCGAAGGAGGCCGAACTGTTGAGTGCGACGCTGGTCGGCGATGGCGCGATCGCGCAAGCGGCACCGGGGGGGACCGCCAATGCAGCGGGAAAGGGTGGCCTGATCGTCCGGGATGTCTATGGCAACGTGATCACGAACCCTGTGCCTGAGGGGAACACGCCGAAACCGGCAGCTCTGGAAGAAGCCTACCTTCGCCACCTGCTCGGCGAGCTGAGCGGCGTCTCGCTCTCGGGCATCGATCCGGCCGTGCCGTCAGGAGATCCGCAGGAGAGGCTTCAGCTCGAAGCGGTCTACACCGCGCTGCTCACCCAGACGCCGCGGAGCGTGAAGCCGGAGGAGCGCGAAGAGCGTCGCTCGCAGCTCTCGGCTCTGGAGGTGCTCGACCGGCACAAGCGCCTGGTCCTGCTCGGCGATCCGGGTAGCGGCAAGAGCACGTTCGCGAGCTTCGTCGGGCTCTGCCTGGCCGGCGAGCTCCTCGGCCTCGGGGAGGCGAACGGTAAGGTTCTGACCATCCCGTTGCCCGGCGAGGAGGGACAGCAGCCTTGGGGCCATCTGTCCCTTCTGCCGGTTCATATCGTGCTGCGCGATTTCGCGGCGGATGGCGTTCTTCCCGCCGAAGGCGAGCCGGCGACCGCCAACCACCTCTGGTCGTTCATCGAACGCGGACTCGTCGCGGCGAACCTCGGCGATTACGCGCCGCTCCTGCGCAAGCGGCTGCTCGAAACGGGCGGATGGGTGGTGCTCGACGGTCTCGACGAAGTGCCGGAGGCTGAGCGGCGGCGCGCGCAGATTCGCGAAGCGGTCGAGAGCTTCACGCACACCTATTCCCGCTGCCGCTTTCTGGTCACCAGCCGGACCTATGCCTACCAGAACCAGGGCTGGCGACTGGCGGGCTTCGAAGAGGCCGTGCTCGCGCCGTTCGGGTCACGGCAGATCGATCTCTTCGTCGAGCGTTGGTATGCCCACATGGCGTCGCTCGGCCGTCTGAAGGCCGAGGACGCCGCGGGGCGGGCCGCTGTGCTTCAAAGAGCGATCCAAGCGAGCGACCGGCTGCAGGGGCTCGCGCAGCGACCTTTGCTCTTGACGCTGATGGCGAGCCTCCACGCCTGGCGGGGGGGCAGCCTGCCGGAGCGGCGGGAAGAGTTGTATGCGGATGCCGTAAACCTTTTGCTCGACCTGTGGGAGCGGCAGCGGCTGCGGCGCGACAAGAACGGCCAGTTGAAGCTGGTGCAGCCGAGCCTCGCCGAGTGGCTGCGTACGGATCGGGATGCCGTGCGGCGGGTGCTCGAAGATCTCGCGTTCGAGTCGCACTCGGCGCAGCCGGCGGGAGGGGAGGGCGCGGACGGCGGGACGGCGGACCTTTCCGAAGAGCGTTTGGTTGGGGCGTTGATGCGTCTGGCGCGAACCGATCGGGCGGACCCGGTAAAGCTGGTCGAATACTTGAGCCAACGTTCGGGCCTGCTGATGGCGCGCGGGGTCGGGGTCTACACCCTGCCGCACCGGACGTTTCAAGAGTACCTGGCGGCCTGCCATCTGACCCGCGATACGTTTCCGGTTGAAGTGGCGGGGCTCGCGCGGGGGGACCCGAACCGCTGGCGCGAAGTGCTGCTGCTGGCGGGGGCAAAAGCGGCGCGCGGTGCGTCGTCGAACGTCTGGTCGCTGGCGGAGCATCTTTGCTATAGCGAGCCGGAAGAGGGGGCGCCGATCGAGGATCTGTGGGGTGCCCACCTGGCGGGGCAGGCGGTCGTCGAGTCGGCGAATCTGGAGAGCGTTGCGAAGCCTCATCAAGAAAAACTCGCCCGGCTGCGTCGCTGGCACGAGCGGCTGATCGGTGAGGAGCGCCTGCCGCCGCGCGAGCGGGCGCTGGCCGGGGAGACGCTTGCGGCGCTGGGCGATCCGCGGTTCGACCCCGAGCGCTGGATGCTGCCGCGGGGACTGCTGCTCGGTTTTGTGGAGGTTCCTGCGGGGGCGTTCCGGATGGGCAGCGATCCGGCGTTAAAGGAGCTGTTCTGGGAGGATGAATCGCCGGAGCACACGGTGGATCTCAAGAGCTTCTATATCGGCCGGTGGCCGGTGACGGTGGGTCAATTCCGGGTGTTCGTGGCGACGACGGGGTACGAGGGCGTGTCGGCGCGGGCGCTCGGTGAGGGCTCGAATCGGCCGATCCGATGGGTTTCGTTCGGGGACGCTCTGGCGTATGCGCGTTGGCTGGGGGAGGAGCTGAGAAAAGAAGCGTCTGGGAAGGAAGAAAGGGCAGGGGAGGGTTTCTGGGGCGGTCTCGCGAGCGGTTGGCTGCGGGTGACGCTGCCGTCGGAAGCGGAATGGGAGAAAGCGGCCCGGGGTGAAGATGGGCGGACCTACCCGTGGGGTGGGGAGTTTGACGCGAATCTGGGGAACAGTGGGGAGACGGGGATCGGTGGCCCGAGTTCTGTGGGGTGTTTTCTGGGCGGTGCGAGCCCATACGGCGCGGAGGAAATGAGCGGTAACGTATGGGAGTGGACGCGGAGCCTATGGGGACCGGACTGGCAGGAGGCGGAGTTCAAGTACCCCTACGTGGCGAGCGACGGCCGGGAGGATTTCGCCTCCCCCGCACGCCGTGTGTTGCGCGGGGGGGCGTTCGACGGCGGCCCGGGGGACGTTCGTTGCGCGGTCCGCTTCAGGCTCGAGCCCGGCGTACGCCACGACTTCATTGGGTTTCGGGTCGTCGTGTCCCCATTCCCGCTCTGAGTTCTGACCCTCTGAACTCTGAGCTCTGGGCTCTGGGCTCTGAAATCGGGGGGGAGTCCAGAGGGGGGCTTGCCCCCCTCTGGTGGGTCCGGCCGGGCAGGGACCTTGAGGGGAAGCTGGCTGATCCGGCCGCCTCTGTTGTTCCTGGGACCGCCGGCGGCCTCGCCGGCACAGGCGTTGGGTGAAGGGAAGAAGCCGAGCGCAGGGAAGCGCAACGACCATTGAGGGCGCCCGTCCCGGCAGGGACGGCGTAACGTAGCGAGGGGTTTCAACCCCTCGCGGAAGTGCGGGCGCGCAACGGCTCGTGTGGGCGCGCGGACGATTCGGCCGGCCAATCATCGGCTGCAGCCGACGCCGAACCCGCGATGGCTGTCGCTGTCGGCTGGGCACCCCCGCGGGCACCCCCGCGAGTGACTAAAAGTCACTCGCTAGGTTACGACGTCCCTGGCGGGACGTGTTGTCCACCCGGGCGGACCGTGACCGCGGCCAAACACGGTTTGACCGCGGGCGAGCAGGTTACCCACCGCACCGACCTCTCCATGCCCTTCGACGAGCACATACCCCTTGGCCAATCGTCACTCCCCGACGGCAAGCGCCAACTCTTGCTGGAGGCCTTCCGTGCGGAGAACGTCGCCGAGGGAGAGGAGGCCTCTTTTCACTGCGCCCAATTGGCTTGCCGCCATGGGTAAGACGGTCGTCCCTTCCGGTCCCCGCTGCACAACCCGCACGTCGTTCGCATCGATCAAGTCGAGGAGCTCCGGGCTATGGGTGGTCACCAGAACTTGACTGCGGCGGCTCGCTTGGCGGAGGAAGTCGTGGAGCAGCGGAATCGCCCCCGGATGGATCGTCAGCTCGGGCTCTTCAATGCCGATGAAGGGGAGCGGCGGCTCCTGCAGGAGCGCGGTCACGATGCCCGCCGCGCGCAACGTGCCGTCCGACTCTTGGCCCGCATCGACCCACTTCTCAGCCCGGTGCCCGTTCTTCCTGTCCCGTGGAACGGCACCGTGAAGAAATTGAACAACCCAATAGCCGGCGGCTTGTGCCACTTGGATGTCCTCGGTGTCGCCGGTCAATTGTTGCAAGGCGGCCACGAGATCGGGTTTCCAACTGGCCTCGGGTTGGTCCCTGAGGATGGAGGCCCAATTCGAACCGTGGCGATCCATCGGTTTGTCCGAGTTGTATTTCTGCGGCGCCCGTAGGGAGTCCGGAAAGATCGAATAGACGGCGATCTGCTGGAGCGCATGAACCAGCGGTTGGAAGCGAGAGTCGCCGCCGACCAGAGGCAGGGCCAGGCTGCGCTCGTCGACGGTGGGCGCGAGGCCGGGAGGGCCGTCGACCCAGCGGCCCGACTCGATGCGAAAGCCGGCTCGCTCTCCATCCTTCGAGACTTGGGCTTCCTCGCTCTCGACTCGATACTCCTCGGGGCTGTTTCCGTTGAGTTCGAAACGATACGAGGCGGGGCATCCCGGGCCTAAGTCAAGATCCAGCTGAATGCGTACGTTGAACGGGCGACCCTCGCTCCATCGCCGGACGGCGCCAATCCCATTGCGGTGCGCAACCGCGCCCGAGAGTCCCGTATGCATCGCGTCGGAGACGAAGCGGAGAACATCCACGACGTTGCTCTTACCCGAGCCGTTGGGTCCGACCAAGGCGGTCAGCTGACCGAGCTCGACCGTGACCTGCGCGCCGAGACTTCGGTAGTTCGAGACCGTAAGCCGCCGGATCATGAGTTGTTTCTATCATGGCGAGGGACGTCCACGCGCGATCGTCTTCGCCAAACAACCGCCCTGCGGCGGGGGATTCTTGGCAAGCTGCCGTGCGCCGTCCGCGATTTGCTAAACTGAGTCGTCACCCTCAAGGAGATCCCCCATGCTGGATTTTGCGTTGATCGCGTCCGCCGCCGTTCAGGTCCTCGCCCCCATCTTGCGCCGCCTGTTGGCGGCGGGCGCCGAAAAGGCCGCTGAGGCGGCTGGCGAAGGTGTCGCCGAGACGATTTGGGAAAAGCTCAAGGCCAAGATCTTCGCCAAGGAGAGTACTGTGGCCGTGGCGAAGGAGGTCGCGGCGGCGCCGGAGGACAAGGGCGCTCGCAAGGTG
>JANNIH010000057.1:0-14470 GCA_031404815.1 Holophagales bacterium
CACGGAGATGGTGATGCCGGGGGACAACATCAACCTGGAAATCACGCTGATCGCTCCGATCGCGATGGAAAAAGGCGTTCGCTTCGCGATCCGCGAGGGCGGGCGCACGGTCGGTGCCGGTACCGTCACCGAGATTCTGGCGTAGGCCGCCCTCAAGCGGACGGAACGGAAAGAACGAGACCATGGTCAACGAAAAGATTCGGATTCGGCTGAAAGCATTCGACTACCGCATCCTGGACACCTCGACGCACGAGATCCTGGATACGGCACGGCGCACAGGTGCGCGGGTTGTGGGGCCGATTCCGCTCCCGACGCACATCTCGCGCTATACCGTGAACCGTTCGCCGCACGTCGACAAGAAGTCGCGCGAGCAGTTCGAGATTCGTACCCATAAGCGGCTGCTCGACATCTTCGAGCCGACCAGCCAGACCGTTGACGCGCTGATGAAACTCGAGCTGCCCGCAGGTGTGGACGTCGAGATCAAGGCATTCGGTAAGTAAGCGGCGCGGCAAGGAGATCGGGCAATGGACGGCATGTTGGGACGCAAAGTAGGTATGACTCAGATCTATATCGAGAATGGCAACGCCGTTCCGGTGACCGTGATTCAGGCGGGTCCATGCCTGGTCGTGCAACGTCGAACCCAGGCGAACGACGGCTACGAAGCGGTTCAGCTCGGTCTGGTCGAAGAGAAGCGTTATCAGGCGAACAAACCGATCGCGGGCCACTTCAAGAAGGCCGGCGTGGCGCCGACCCGGCGCATTGTCGAGTTCGATTTCGGGCCCGACGAAGATCCGAAGCCCGGCGATGAGGTAAAAGCCTCGATGTTCGCTGAAAAAGAGTATGTGGACGTAGTGGGAACCAGCAAAGGCAAGGGTTTTCAGGGCGTCATCAAGCGCCACGGGTTCGGCGGCGGTAAGGACACCCACGGTTCGATGCATCACCGTGCTCCTGGATCGATCGGTTCGTCGGCCTATCCGTCGCGAGTCTTCGCCGGAATGCGCGCTCCGGGTCGCATGGGTGGCGACCGCATCACGACCAAGAACTTACTTGTCGTCAAGGTCGACGCCGAAAAGAACCTGATCTATGTCCGCGGTGCGGTGCCCGGGGCCATCAACAGCTATGTCGCAATCCGCCGGGCGAAGCGCGGCTGATCCGCGCCCCTATCCCAGACTTGCCAAGGACAAAAATGATGAAGATCGCGGTCAAGAACTTCGATAACCAGGCGGTGCGCGAGATCGAGCTGCCGGAGTCGGTGTTCGCCTATCCCTACAACGAGCATCTGATCCACGAAGTCGTGGTGGCGACGCTCGCGGCCCGGCGCCGGGGAACCCATAAGGTCAAGGATCGGTCCGAAGTCTCTGGCTCGGGCAAGAAACTTTGGCGTCAAAAGGGAACGGGGCGAGCGCGTACCGGCGATATCCGCAACCCGAAGTGGCGTCATGGCGGTACGGTTCACGGCCCGCAGCCGCGCAGCTACGAGAAGGACATCTCGCCGCGCGAGAAGCGGAACGCCTTGAAGTCGGCGCTCTCCAGGAAGCTTGCCGAGTCAGAGATCGTCGTGATCGACAACTTGGACGTTGGATCGCATAAGACCAAGGATCTGGTCGCTCGATTGAGTCGGCTCGGCGTCCCTGGGAAGGTGCTGCTGGTCGATTCCCACGAGAATCACGAGTTGACGCTCGCGGCGCGCAACAACCCGAAGCTGAAGACGGTCGACGCGCTTGCGGTCAATGTCTACGACGTCGTAGACCGGCGGCATTTCGTGATCAGTGCTTCCGCGCTCGATCGGCTGGTGGAGGTGCTCGCGAAATGAGAATCCAAGATGTGGTACGCCGCCCTCTGATCACGGAAAAGTCGACCGAGCTGCGCGAAGAGAAGAACATCGTCGCGTTCGAGGTCGCGGTCACGGCGAACAAGATTCAAGTCAAGAAGGCGATCGAGGCCCAGTTCAAGGTCAAGGTGGCTGAAGTTCGCATTGCAAATCAGCACGGGAAGGTTCGTCGTCAGGGCCGTTCGGTCGGCCGGCGTCCGGACTGGAAGAAAGCCTACGTGCGGCTGGCCGACGGCGAGAAGCCGATCGAGTTCTTCGAGGGTGCTTGAGGCGGTCGTTCGAAAAGACGCCCAGGGAAGGAATCACGGAAGATGGCGATCAAGCAAAGGAAGCCGACGAACTCGGCGAGCCGATTCCAGACACACCTGACGCTCGACGAGATCACGCGGGATCGGCCTGAAAAGAGCCTGACCCGCGGCAAGAGTTCTTCGGGCGGTCGGAATAATAGCGGCGAGGTCACCAGTTGGTGGCGCGGCGGCGGCCATAAACGGCGCTATCGCGCGATCGACTTCAGGCGGGAGAAGCATGGCATCCCGGGTGAAGTGGCGGCGATCGAGTACGATCCGAACCGATCGGCGCGTATTGCGTTGCTGCACTACGTGGACGGCGAGAAGCGGTACATTCTCTGCCCCAACGGTCTGGCGGTCGGCGCACAGGTGGTGTCGGGAGAAAAGGCGGAAGTGAACGTGGGGAATGCCTTGCCCTTGCGGTTGATCCCGCTCGGTACGGTGATCCACAACATCGAGCTCAAGATCGGCAAGGGCGGCCAGATGGTCCGGGCCGCCGGTGCGGGCGCCCAACTGATGGCCCGGGACGGTTCCTGGGCGCAGATCAAGCTCCCTTCGGGCGAGGTGCGGAAGGTCCATGTCGAGTGTTACGCCACGATCGGTCAGGTCGGCAACCTCGACCACGAGAACGTGTCGCTGGGCAAAGCCGGGCGTGCGCGTTGGAGCGGTCGGCGTCCGCACAATCGCGGCGTGACGATGAACCCGGTCGACCACCCGATGGGCGGCGGCGAGGGGAAGACCTCCGGCGGACGTCATCCGACGACCCCGTGGGGCGTTCCCACCAAGGGTTACAAGACCCGCAACAACAAGCGTACGGACGAGATGATCGTGCGACGCAGGAATCGGAAGTAGGAAGCGAATGTCGAATCCGGAGTCAAGAGTTCGTCATTCGTCATTCGTGATTAGATATTCGTCCGGAGGACGTTGACATGGCGCGTTCGCTCAAAAAAGGTTATTTCATCGACGATCATCTGCTCGCCAAAGTCTCGGCAATGAACGAGAAGGGCGATAAAAGGGTGATCAAGACCTGGTCGCGCCGTTCGACGGTGACGCCGGACATGGTGGGTCATACCTTTGCGGTGCACAACGGGACCAAGTTCATCCCGGTGTACGTCAGCGAGAACATGGTCGGCCACAAGCTGGGCGAGTTCGCCATGACCCGCACCTTTCGCGGGCACACGGGCAAGAAGGCGGAGAAGGGCGCCAGGCCGAAGTGAGGCGCTGTTTTTTGGGCTCCATTCGGTTAGAGGGGACTAGATCATGGAAGTAACAGCTCGACTTCGCTTTCTCCAAGGCTCGGCGCAGAAGGTTCGCCTGGTGGCTGACCTGATTCGTGGCAGAGCCGTTCAAGACGCGGTGAACCTCCTGCGCTCGACCAACAAGCGCGCGGCGGCACCGATCGAAAAGCTGCTCAAGTCGGCGATCGCCAACGCGGAGAATCGCGACAGCCACGTCGACGTGGACAAGCTCTACGTCAAAGAGATCTTCGTGGACGGCGGGCCGATGCTCAAGCGCATCCAGGCGGCCCCGATGGGGCGAGCCTTCCGGATCTTGAAACGGCAGAGCCACGTGACGATCAAGCTCGATACGAAGGACACCAAGAAGGCCGACGGCAAGGCCTAAGGCTTGGGCTCGATAAGACTCGAAGGAAGAGGAGAGACACTGTGGGCCAGAAGACACATCCTTACGGGTTTCGGCTCGTTTACAACAAGACCTGGCATTCGCGTTGGTACGCGGACGGGAATTACGCCGATACTCTGCACCAGGATCTGAAGCTACGGCGTCAGCTCAAGAAGCGACTGGGTCACGCCGGTGTCTCGGAGATCGACATCGAGCGTGCCGCGGATAAGCTGCGGGTTACCATTTACACGTCGCGACCGGGTATCATCATCGGCCGCCGCGGCGCGGAAGTCGATAAGTTGCGCGACGATCTTCAGAAAGAGATGGGCCGCGAGGTCCACATCAATATTCAGGAGATCCAGCGCCCCGAGCTCGACGCCCAGCTGGTGGCGGAATCGATCGGTGGTCAGCTCGAGCGGCGCGTTTCCTTTCGCCGCGCGATGAAGAAGGCCATGGAGGCGGCGTTCCGCTTTGGCGCCAAGGGAGTGAAGATCATGGTGGCCGGCCGTCTCGGCGGTGCCGAGATCGCGCGCACCGAGTGGTACCAAGAAGGGCGGCTGCCCCTCCACACGCTCAAGGCGGACATCGATTACGGCCTCGCCGAGTCACACACTACATTCGGCATCATCGGCGTCAAGGTATGGGTTTACAAAGGCGATCTGCTCAAAGAAAAGAGCCGCCGGACCGCCGCTTAAGGGCGCGCGGTGAATAACCTGGGGTTAGTCAGAGGATTCAGCCATGTTGATGCCGAAGAAGGTCAAGTTCAGAAAGCAGCATCGCGGCCGGCGTGCCGGGATGTCCAAAGGCGGTAGCTACATCGCCTTCGGTGATTTTGGTTTACAGGCCCTGGAACCCGGTTGGGTTACAGCCCGCCAGATCGAGGCCGCTCGTATCGCGATCTCCCGTGCGGTCAAGCGCGGTGGCAAGATGTGGATTCGGGTGTTCCCGGACAAGCCGATCACCAAAAAGCCGCTCGAGACCCGTATGGGTAAGGGCAAAGGAAATCCCGAGGAGTGGGTCGCGGTGGTTCGCCCGGCGCGCATCCTTTATGAGCTTGAAGGGGTGAGTCAGGAGATCGCCGAACAGGCGATGCGTCTCGCCTCCCATAAGCTGGGCATCAAGACTCGCTTCGTGTCTCGGCACGAGGAGATGAGGTAAACCGATCATGGCCAAGGCCAACCTGAAGCCGATGGAGCTGCACGCAAGCTCGGTCGACGAATTGCTTCAAAAAGAGAAGGATCTCGCCGAGCAACTCTTCGCCCTGCGCTTGCAGAAAGTGACGGGGCAACTCGAGAAGCCGGCCCGCGTGCGCCAAGTGCGCCGGGATCTCGCCCGTGTGTTGACGGCCCTCACCGCGAAACAGCGGACTGCCGCCGGCAGCCCGGCTCGTGGCCGATAGGCCGGCGGGTCGATGGATATAAGGAACGAAAGCAACATGAGCGAGATGAACGAGGAAGCGAAAGTCGAGAGCCCGGTTGGTTCGACCGAACCGGCGGCGCCTGCACGGCAGAATCGGCGCCAGGTCAAGGTGGGCACGGTGGTCAGCAACAAGATGACCCAGACGGTCATCGTTGCCGTAGAGGTTCTGGTCAACGACCGCCTCTATCTCCGCCGGATGAAGAAGACGACCAAATTTGCGGCGCACGATGAGCTGCAGTGCAACATCGGTGACCAGGTGGCTCTCGTTTCGAGCCGCCCTTTGTCGCGGACCAAGCGCTGGCGCGTGCGCGAGATTTTGACGCGGGCGAAGTGAGGAGCGAGCCATGATTCAAATGGGAACGATCCTGGACGTGGCCGATAACTCAGGCGCGAAGAAGATCTTCTGCATTCACATGCGGGGTGGGTCGACCGGCCAGTATGGACGACTGGGTGACGTGATCACCGCGTCGGTGAAAGAGGCGTCGCCCGACGGTACAGTCAAGAAGGGCCAGGTGGTCAAAGCCGTGATTGTGCGGACGGCCAAGGAGCAGCGCCGAAAAGACGGCAGCTATATCCGGTTCGATACGAACTCGGCCGTGTTGGTCAAGGACGACGGCGAGCCGATCGGCACCCGCGTCTTTGGGCCGGTGGCCAGAGAGCTTCGTGAGCGTCGATTCATGAAGATCGTTTCGCTCGCGCCGGAAGTCATCTAGGCAGTAGTCATCTAGCCAGAAGTCATCTTGTAGGTTAGGTAGGAGAGCTCGGACCAATGAGCGAAACGGAAAATCCACAGAACGTCAAGAAGTCTCAGATCAAAAAGAACGATCAGGTGCTCGTTCTGGCTGGGAGAAACCGCGGTGTGCGCAGTCGGGTTCTCCGGGTCATGCCAGTCGAGGGGCGAGCCGTCGTTGAGCATGTCAACATGATCAAGCGCCATACCCGCCAGAACCCCCAGAAGGGCGTTCAGGGCGGCATCCTCGAGCGCGAAGGGACGATTCACCTGTCGAACGTCAAGGTGATTTGCCCCGAGTGCAGCAAGCCGACCCGGGTCGGTCGCGTGCGCCTCGAAGATGGCAAGGGCGTGCGGGTTTGCAAAAAGTGCGGCGCGAAGTTCTAGGCGACAGGCTCAAAGGCAAGATCGGGATTCGGCGGAAAGGTTGACCATGGCGAAGAAGAAGGCAGAGAGCCGCGAGCTGTCGACGGTCGGGCCGACCGAGCGGCGTGAGGGGTATATTCCTCGGCTCAAGCAGCAATATGAGAGTGAGATCGTGTCGCGCCTGATGAAAGAGTTCGGGATCGGCAACCCCATGGCGGTTCCCCGCCTGGAGAAGATCTCGCTCAACATGGGCATGGGCGAGGCGATCCAGAACGTAAAGATCCTCGACGAGGCGGTCGAGGAGATGCAGGCGCTCGCGGGTCAGAAGCCGGTGGTCACCAAGGCAAGGAAATCGATTGCGGCCTTCAAGCTTCGCGAGGGCATGCCGATCGGCTGCCGGGTCACCTTGCGCGGTGAGCGGATGTGGGAGTTTCTCGATCGGCTGATCTCGATCGCCCTGCCGCGTGTGCGCGACTTCCGCGGTATTCCCAGCAAGAGCTTCGATGGCAGGGGCAATTACACGCTCGGCATCAGAGACCACCTGATCTTCCCGGAGGTCGACTACAACAAGGTCGAGAAGCCCAAGGGGATGAACATCACGATCACGACGACGGCCGGCAACGACGAGCGCGCGCTCTTTCTTCTGCGCGAACTCGGCATGCCGTTCCCGCGCTAGGAGACCTCCGTGGCGACGACTGCGAAGATCGCAAAGACGAAAAAGAAGCCAAAGTTCTCGGTTCGCCACCGGAACCGGTGTAGAGTATGCGGCCGCCCGCGCGGTGTTTACCGCAAGTTCGGGCTCTGCCGTATTCACCTCCGGGACCTGGCGCTTCAGGGATATCTGCCCGGTGTCATCAAGGCCAGCTGGTAGGCCCGCTTGGATCTAAGGAGAGCACGATGAGCATGACCGATCCGATCGCGGATCTTCTGGCGCGCGTCCGTAACGCGCATTTGGCCAAGCACGACCGGCTGGATATTCCTGCGTCGCGCCTCAAGGAGGAGCTCTGCAAGATCCTCGAGAACGAAGGTTTTATTCGCAGCGTGAAGCGGCACCGAGAAGAGGGAGCGCTGAACGATACGCTTCGCATCTATCTTCGCTACAGCGCGGACGGCCAGCCGGCCATCAACTATGTCGAACGTCTGAGCAAGCCGGGGCGCCGGTTGTACAAGAGGGCCGACGAGATCACCGAAGTGCGCAACGGTCTCGGAATGGCGGTCTTGTCGACTTCGCAAGGATTGCTTTCGGACAAACAGGCGCGCGAGCGCCGCGTGGGGGGCGAGCTCCTCTGCCTTCTCTGGTAGAGCGTTCGCCTTTTCGGAGAGACCACCGATGTCGCGCATAGGTAGAATGATCATCCCGATTCCGAAGGGGACTGTAGTCAAGATCCACGACGGAATCTTCACGGCCGAAGGCCCCAAGGGCAAGGTCAGTCAGACGATCTTCCCGGGCTATCCGGTGAGCATGGACGAGAGCGGTGTCACAGTTGCGCGGCCCGGCGAGTCCAGTCCCGAGCGGGCAAAGCACGGACTTCTGCGGGCCTTGCTCGCGAATGCCGTCGCGGGTGCATCGGCAGGATTCGTCAAGAATCTGGAGATCGTCGGGGTCGGCTACAAGGCCGAAATCAAGGGAGCCCAAGTACAGTTCGCGCTCGGCTACTCTCACCCGGTGATTTTCAATATCCCGGAAGGGATCAAGATTGATCTGGACGCGAAGGCGGGCAAGCTCGCCGTTTCGGGCGCCGATCGCCAGAAGGTTGGTCAGGCGGCCGCCGAAATTCGCTCCTTCCGTAAGCCCGACCCGTACAAGGGGAAGGGCATCAAGTTCGCCAACGAGGTCCTCCGCCGCAAGGTCGGCAAGGCCGGAGGCAAGTAGAGATGACCGAGCATCTGACAAAGCAGCTCTTGAAGAAGCGTGCGCGTCGTAAGCGGGCACATTTGCGGGTCCGTCAGCGGGTGCACGGCACCGCGTTGCGACCGCGCCTGTCGGTCTACAAGAGTCTGCGTTTTATATATGCGCAGATCATTGACGACGATCGGGGCGTGACCCTCGCGCAGGCGAATTCGCTCGATGCCGACTTGAAGGCGAAGCTTTCGGGCTCGACGGGCGGCGCCGAGGCGGCGAAAGTGGTCGGGGCCGCCGTCGCAGAACGAGCGCGGGCTAACGGCGTGGACAAAGTGGTCTTTGATCGTGGTGGTTACGTGTACCACGGCAAGGTCAAGGCGCTGGCCGACTCGGCCCGCGAGAACGGGCTTCAATTTTGAGGTCGGAGGCGAGCTGTGGCCAGGGAACGTGAGTTCGAGCGCGAAAGCGAGTTTTTCGAGCAGGTCGTCCACATCAACCGCGTGACGAAGGTCGTCAAGGGCGGTAAGAACTTCTCGTTCTCGGCGCTGGTAGTAATCGGCGACGGCAAAGGGCGCGTCGGGTACGGTGCGGGCAAGGCGAAAGAGGTCCCGGTGGCCATTCGCAAAGGGATCGAGATCGCGAAACGTAATATGATTCAGGTGCCGACCCGGGGAACGACGATTCCGCACGAGACGCTCGGGGTCTATGGCGCGGGCAGAGTTCTGCTCAAGCCGGCTTCCGAAGGAACGGGCGTGATCGCCGGCGGGCCGGTGCGTGCGGTGATCGAAACCGCAGGTATCCAGGACATCCTAACCAAGTCGCTTGGGACGACCAACCCGCACAACGTGGTCAAGGCTACGTTTCATGCGTTGCTCAGCTTGCGCCAGCCGGAAGACGTCTTCCGGCTTCGCGGGATCGAGCCGCCGCAGCCGGGCGTCCCGACGGTCAAACTGGTGCGAGGCTAGGGAGCGCGCGATGCCTGCGAATGAAATGCCTGCGAATGAAGAAGTTCTAACGACGGGCACCGCGACGAAGCGGCTCCGGATTCGTCAGGTCCGGAGCACGATCAGCACGAAGCCAGGGCACGAGGAGTCGGTCCGCGGGCTTGGGCTTCGGCGCATGCACGATGTAGTCGAACGACAGGACTCGCCGTCCCTGCGCGGCGTGTTGGCAAAGGTCGGCTATTTGCTCAAGGTGGAAGAGGTCTAGCCATGAAGCTGCACTCGATGTCCCCGGCGAAGGGGAGCAAGCACTCCAAGAAGCGCGTGGGACGCGGCCCGGGTTCCGGGATCGGCAAGACCTCCGGCAAGGGTGAGAAGGGTCAACGCTCACGGACCGGCTACCAGGGTCGGCCCGGTTTCGAAGGCGGCCAGATGCCGTTGATCCGGCGCGTTCCGAAGCGCGGATTCACGAATATCTGGAAGACGGAATACGACATCGTGAACCTGGCTGCGCTCGCCGATCTGGCCGAAGCGACCGAAGCGCTCGCGATCCTGACGCCGGAGACCCTCGTCGAGCACGGTCTCGTACGCAAAGGGGAGCGGGTGAAGGTCCTCGGTGATGGCGAGGTCGGCAAAGCGCTCAAGGTGACGGCTCACAAGTTCAGCAAGTCGGCTCGGGCCAAGATCGAGGCTGCGGGCGGCAGCTGCGAGGAGCTGCGGTGATCGACAGCTTTCGCAACATATTTGCTATTCCGGAACTCCGCAAGCGAGTCCTGTTTACTTTCGGACTGCTCGCGGTCTATCGGATCGGTTGCCATATCCCCACACCGGGGGTGGATCCGAATGCGCTGATCGAATTCATGGCGCAGATGCAGAACAGCTTCCTCGGCTTCTTCAACACCTTCACGGGTGGCAGTTTGGGAAAGTTCACGGTCTTCGCGCTCGGAATCATGCCGTACATTACGGCATCGATCATCCTCCAGCTGTTGACCGTGGTCTGGCCCTACTTGGAGAAGCTCTCGAAAGAAGGCGAACTCGGGCGGCGAAAGATCACGCAGTACACGCGTTATGGTGCAATGCTGATCGCAGTGATCCAGTCTCTCGGAATCTCGACCTGGCTGCAGGCGCAGACGACCGCGGGCCAAGCGCCCGTAGTGCCGCATCCGGGCTGGGGCTTTCGCCTTTTGACGGTGCTGACGCTCACGACCGGCACCGCCTTCATCATGTGGCTGGGCGAGCAGATCAGCGAGCGCGGCATCGGCAACGGCATCTCGCTGATCATCTTCGCCGGTATCGTGGTGGGCCTTGTCCCGGCGATCGGCAACTCGATCGAGGGCATAAGGAACGAGACCCTATCGATCCTCGGCATGATGATTCTGCTCGTCTTCATGCTGTTCGTGGTTGCGTTCATCGTCTACATGGAACGCGCCCAACGGCGCATTCCGGTCCAATATGCGAAGCGGGTGGTCGGGCGGAAGGTCTACGGCGGCCAGAGCACCTACCTGCCGCTACGCGTGAACACCGGCGGCGTGATCCCGGTCATCTTTGCTAGTTCGGTGGTGATGATTCCGACTACGATCGCCCAGTTCGTCAAGAATGAATGGATCCTGAACGCGGTGAGCTACATCTCCTACGGAGCGCCGCTCTATTACCTGATCCAGGTTTTGACGATCGTGTTCTTCGCCTACTTCTACGTCTCGATCATCTTCAACCCAGCCGATCTGTCCGAGAACATGCGGAAGCATGGCGGATTCGTCCCGGGCATTCGCCCCGGTAAACGCACATCCGAGTACATCGATCGGATCCTCACCCGGTTGACCCTGGTGGGAGCGCTTTACCTGGCCGCGGTGACGGTTCTCCCGGAGTTTCTGCTCACTGGAATCCACGTTCAGCAGATTCCCTTTATCGGTGCGGCGCTCGATTCAGGGTTACCGAACTGGTTCACCAACGGGCTCGGGATCAACTTCTACTTCGGCGGCACATCGTTGCTGATCGTCGTGGGTGTTGCGATGGACACCGTCCAGCAGATCGAGAGCCAGCTGGTCATGCGGAATTACGAGGGCTTCATGAAGCGGGGAAGGATTCGTGGTCGACGGGGATGACCGTCTGCAAGAGCGGACGGAGAACCCCCGAACCCGCAGGCGGGTGATCCTTCTCGGACCTCCGGGTTCGGGCAAGGGAACCCAGGGGGAGGTTCTTTCCAAGTTCTTGGGTGTGCCGCAGATCTCGACCGGAGATATGCTGCGCAGCGCGATCGCAGCGGGCTCGGAACTCGGGCGCAAGGTGCAAGACATCATGAGTGTGGGTGCCTTGGTCAACGATGAGACGATGCTCGAGGTCGTGGCCGAGCGTTTGGCGCACGCGGATACGAATGCGGGCTTTCTGCTTGACGGCTATCCAAGAACGCTGCCGCAGGCACTGGCGCTCGACCGGATTCTGCGCGCCGATGGAATCGACCACGTCTTGGTTGTTGAGGTGCCTGAAGAGGAGTTGATGCGTCGAATGGTGGAGCGTGGCCGGGTTGACGACACGCCCGACGTCGTTCGTGATCGGCAGCGGATCTACCGCGAGACGACCGAGCCGCTGGTCGCCCACTATGGTGAGCGAGGACTGGTCCGACGGATCGATGGATTCCGGTCGATTCCCGAGGTTACGCGGCAGATGATCGCGGCGCTTGAGGAGACGAGATGACCGTCCTCAAGACGATGGGCGAGATCGAGTTGATGGATCAGGCGAACCGGATCGTGCATGATGTGCTCGATCAACTCGCCGAACGGGTGGTGGTAGGGGCGATGACCGCCGACCTCGACCGATTTGCCGAGCATTACATTCGCTCGCGCGGCGGTGTGCCGGCGTTCTTGCATTACCGGGGCTATCCGGCGACGCTCTGTATCGCCAAGAACGACGTGGTCGTTCACGGCATTCCGAACGAGCAGCCACTGGTTTCAGGCGACATCGTCGGGATCGATTGCGGAGTGCAGTACAAGGGCTATTTCGGCGACGCGGCGCGAACTTTCGCGGTGGGGCCGGTCTCGGTGGAGGCGGAACGCCTGCTCGCCGTGACGAAAAAGTCGCTGATGCTCGGAATCGAGCAGGTGCGGCCGGGAGGTCGGCTTTCCGACATCGGTCACGCGGTGCAAGCGCACGCCGAGCGCAACGGGTACTCGGTGGTGCGCGAGTTTTCGGGACACGGCATCGGAACCTCACTGCATGAGGATCCTCAGGTGCCGAACTATGGCAAGCCCGGCAAAGGACCGAAGCTGCGCCCCGGAATGGTGCTCGCGATCGAGCCGATGATCAACGCCGGGAGCGCCGGCGTCAAAATGGACGCGGATGGTTGGACCGCGCGGACCGAAGATGGGTCGCTGTCGGCTCATTTCGAGTTCTCGGTCGCGGTGACGCCGACCGGCTATCGGGTTTTGGGCGCCAGCCCGGCTTAGAAGAGCCGAGACGAGCGGGAGCGAAATTTGTCGAAGAAAGAAGAGGCGATCGAGGTTGAAGCGGTGGTCGTCGAGCCGCTGCCGAACGCGATGTTCCGGGTCGAACTCGAGAACAAGCACCAGGTCCTGGCGCATATCTCGGGCAAGATGCGGAAACACTTCATTCGGATTTTGCCCGGCGATCGAGTTTTGGTCGAGCTCTCGCCGTACGATTTGAATCGCGGTCGTATCGTGTACCGCTTGAAGTAGGCACGGACCAAGGAGTGGGTGATGAAAGTACGGACGTCGGTCAAACGGATCTGCCCGAAGTGCAAGGTCGTCCGCCGGAAGGGCGTTGTGCGGGTGATCTGCGAGAACGCGAAACACAAGCAGCGCCAGGGATAGGTCAGGGATAGGAAGAGCTATGGCACGCATCGCAGGAGTGGACCTGCCCCAAAACAAGCAGGTTTGGATCGGCTTGACCTACATCTACGGCATCGGCCGTACACGCTCGAAGAGCATTCTCTCCGTGGCCGAGGTTCCCGAGGTGACTCGGGTCAAGGACCTGACCGAGGACGAGGCGCGCCGAATCCGGAAGGTGATTACGGATGAGGGTCGCGTCGAGGGTGATCTGCGCAAGGAGATCAGCCAGAACATCAAGAGGCTGATGGAGATCGGCTGTTACCGTGGAGTCCGCCATCGGAAGAATCTTCCGGTTCGCGGGCAGCGGACGTCAACCAACGCGCGCACTCGCAAGGGTCCGCGGCGCGGTGCGGTGGCCGGTAAGAAGAAAGCGACGAAGAAGTAAGGACAGAGCGTAAGTCCGCCCCTTGCGAAAGGGGCGGTTACGCTCCCCAGGGAGAATCATGGCGAAGGTAGCTCCGAAGAAGGACCGCAAGGCGGGCAAAAAGAAGGAACGGCGGATCGTGCCCCACGGTGTGGTGCATATCCAAGCCACCTTCAACAACACGATCGTGTCGATCTCCGACCCGGAAGGGCATGTCCTCTCTTGGTCGTCGGCCGGACGGATCGGTTTCAAAGGCTCGCGCAAGGGCACGCCGTTCGCGGCGCAGGTCGCTGCGCAAAGCGCCGGCAACAGCGCCAAGGATTCGGGCGTGCGGACGGTGGACGTGTTGGTCAAGGGGCCGGGCGCCGGCCGTGAGTCGGCGGTGCGTGCTCTGCAGGCATCAGGAATCGAGGTCAAGTCGATCAAGGACGTGACGCCGATTCCGCACAATGGCTGCCGGCCGCGCAAGCGTCGGCGCGTTTAGACCGCAGCAGAGGGACCGCAGTAGAGGGACCGGCGAGTCCATCAGCCTCGGGCGTTCCGAGGCGCTCGCCGACGTCTTCCTCAGATGAATTCCTCGTAGCGTCGAGGAGAGGACGTCAGGAGATACGACGTGGCCAGATATTCGGGACCCGTTTGCCGGCTTTGCCGTCGCGAACGGATCAAGCTGTTCTTGAAGGGCGACCGCTGTTTCAAGGAAAAGTGCGCGATCGAGCGACGGGCCTATCCGCCGGGCCAGCACGGCAATCGCCGCGGCCGGCGGATTCAGGGTTACGGTCTCCAGTTGCGCGAGAAGCAGAAGGTCAAGCGCATCTACGGCGTTTTGGAGAGCCAGTTCCGCACCTATTTCGAGGAGGCCGACCGCCGCAAAGGCATCACCGGCGAGAACCTCCTCATCATGTTGGAGCGCCGGCTCGACAACGTCATCTTCAGCCTCGGCTTTGCCGGCTCTCGCGCTCAGGCTCGGCAGCTTGTACGGCACGGTCACGTCCTGATCGATGGCCGCAAGGTCTCGGTGCCTTCTTACCAGGTGAAAGCCAGTCAGGCGATCACGGTCAAGGAGGCGAGCAAGAAGAATCCGCTGGTCCGCTCGAGCGTCGAAACCGCTCGCGGTCGCGGCATTCCGGAGTGGCTGGAGCTGGACGCCGACAACGTGTCGGGCAAAGTCACGCGCCTGCCTGCGCGCGAAGACATCAAGCTGCCGATTCAAGAGCAGCTGATTGTCGA
>JANNIH010000058.1:0-4843 GCA_031404815.1 Holophagales bacterium
TCAAACCCGCACCAACAACGGGATGGTGACGCTGCCGGCCGACGGCTCGCAGGGGATCACGATCTTCAACGCGGCGAACGGTACGACCCACGTCATCCTGGACGTGAACGGCTACTTCCAGTAGACGGTCAAAAGAGCGGGGCGGCTTCGGCCGTCCCGCCCTCCCCACCCGCACGGGTGGCCCCCCTCACCAGGGGGTAGATCTCGACCCCTTAAGAAATGAAGACTGTGCGGGACCCGCTTCTAATGGGTGGAGGGAAACCACTTTCCTTTCCCAACCGGAGGTTACCCGTCATGTGTACTCGGAGTCTCCTCTCCCGCTTCGCCCTCGCCGTCTCGACCTTGGTCGCTCTCGCCGCCCTCCCGTTGCCCGCGGAGCCGGTTTGGCGCGCGATCGGCCCGACGGCCCGCCCGACGGTCATAGATCTCACGATCGACCCATCGGATTCTTCGATCGTTTACGCCGCACTCAAAGGGGGCGGAATCGCCCGCAGCGCAGATGCCGGCGCAACCTGGACGATGATCAACCGCGGGCTCTCCGACCCGATCGTCAACGATCTCGCGATCGATCCGCTCGCCCCCACCCACCTCTTCGCGGCGACCTCGACCGGGGTCTTCCGGAGCCTCGATTCCGGTCGCCAATGGCGCCCGGCGCCTCACCTGGCCGCCAACGTACTGGCCATCGAAACCGACCCGCGAAGCCCGGGCTCGCTGTTCGCACTGACGGTCACCGCCCTGCTCCGTTCCTTCGATGGCGGAACCCGTTGGCAAACGGTGGCGTTGCCCCCCCAGCGAGGCACTTACCTGCGCGCGCTCGCGGTGGACGCGAACGATCCGCGTTCCATCTACGTCTCGTATTATGCCCGCCGCAGCAAGCTGCTCAAGAGCGCCGACGGCGGTATCCATTGGTTCCCGATTTTTGCCGGCACCGTCGACCGAATCGTGACCGATCCGGTGCGGCCGAACGTGCTCTGGATCGACAGCGACCGCGGCGGACTCCGCACCGTCGATGGCGGCGCGAGCTGGACCCGGGTTCTGTCCGGCGGATTCCAGGCATTGGCCCTCGATCCGAGCGCACCGAACACGGCGTATGCGGCGACTTCTCAAGGCATCCAGAAGACTGACGATGCCGGCCTCTCCTGGCGGATCTTGCTGCGCAGCGGCCCGCCGGTGCTTTCTCTAGCGCTCCCGCCGGACGATCCGACGCGGATCTATGCCGGAACCTCGCTCGCCGGGTTGCTCGTTTCTCCCAACGGCGGCGAGAGGTGGAACGAAAGTGACCGCGGAATGATCAACAGCCGCGTCGCCGCGCTTTCGCTCGCCGTCTCCGACTCGACCCTCTTCGCCGGAGCGAAAAACGCCGTCTACCAGACGGAAAACCGCGGCGGTCGCTGGGTCAACTCCCTGTTGGTGCGCACCGATGCCCTCGCCGTGGCGCCTTCGGACCGGCAAGTGATCTACGCCACCACCGCCGCGACACGGGAGCTGTTTTACCGCAGCACGACGGGCGGTAACAGCTGGCTGTTGGTCGCGGAGGGAAAGGGAGGGTGGGCGCTCGCGGTCGATCCCCACGATGCGCAAGTGGTCTATCTGGCGGGCGCGCAGGCCCTCGACAAGTCGATCGACGGCGGCATCAGTTGGACCCGCCTGCCGATCTCCGGCAACGCCGTCGTCGCAGTCGATCCCTTCCGTTCGGGCGTCGTCTACTCCGCGAGCGACCGGAGGGTGATGAGAAGCACCGACGGCGGCACCACCTGGCGGGTGTTTCTCGACACCGGCGCCTTCGGTGGGCGCCGAATTCGCGGCATCGCGGTGGCGCCCGGCGATTCCGATACGGTCTACGCCTCCGATTGGCGCTCGGTCTACGGCACCCACGACGGTGGGCGGACCTGGCGGCGCTTGACCGGCGAGTTGGAAAACCCCAAGGCGATCGCGATCGATCCGAGCGATCCGCTCCGGGTCACGGTGGGCACCGCCCGCGGCGCCATCCGCTCGATCGACGGCGGCATCACCTGGAAGTCTTTCGACCGCGGCCTGTTCGGGAAAGGACCGGTCCAAGCCATCCTCCACGACCCGGTCGATCCACGCCGGCTGTACGCCGCGGCGGCGGAAGGAGGGGTGTTTATGCTGGAGGAATAGCCGGCGGCCTGCTCTCGCCCCCCGACTCTTCCCGGGAATGCGCTCCGCGCCGGTCTCGCCGTCTATCAGGACGCGCTGGTCCAAGCGTTTCTCGCGGGAGAGGTCCCGCGCGCCTGGATGGCCGAAGAGATTTGGGCGGACCGACCCCGAGAGATCGAGCAGCGGAGGGACGCATTCGAGAACGAGCCCCTTTTGCAAGAGCGAAGAGAGGCAGCCCCTCAGTCGAGACCGCAGAAGAGAGGGCAGCTGTACAGAGTTCCGTCGCAGTTAATGCTGTGACCGCTCCCGGCCTTGCAAAAGTTCAATCCGCTACAGGTGAAGAGAGTAGGCCCGGCGCCGCAATCACAGGTAATCCCGATCAAGCACGGTCCCTGCCAACCGAGATCGATCGGGGCCGGAAGCTGAGGGTTTGGCGGGGCCGATTGTGGCTGTGCCAGGGAACATTCTTCGGAGGTTGGACCCTCAGCGAAAGACTGGCCGGCGAAGATGAACCCGAGGATGGCGATAATGCATGTGATTCGCTTCATGGTGCCTCCTGCAGAATGCCGAACACCTGTCAATAGGTGCTCTCTCAATAAACTGGTGCGCGCCGTGCCATCTGGCGAGCCGCCGGCCCTGGTGCGGCGTACAGCAGGTGGCGTAGGCAGGAAGGAGCTGGCCGCCGCGGCCGAAGCGCGCGGTTGGGCCGTCCACTTGTACGACGCGAGGAAGGTGCTGGATGTGCCGAGCCGGAAACGTCCCGCCAGGGACGTCGTAACGTAGCGAGCGGTTTCAACCGCTCGCGGTGGACCATGGAGACCGCGACGATACGGGACACACGGAGACCGTCAGCTCTGCGACAAAGCCGCCGAGACGGCGGCGGTCCCGGGACGAGCACACCCAAGGGCAACGGCGAGGCGCTCCGGGCACCCTCGCTTTCTCCCCGCTGCTACGCATCGGGTGTGCTTTTCCTGGGAACGCCGCCGTCTCGGCGGCCTTCTGTGCGCCGGCGCTCGCGCCTCGTCAGGGCCGAGCTGGTGCTCGGCGCTCCCGGGATTTCATGCTCCCTCACGCGACTCCAGGGAGGCGGGGCGGCCCCTCCAGTTCCTCGAACACGATCCCGAGGTTGGGCGCACCGCTCGCGTGGCAGAAGTCGAGGAAGTCTGCGACCTGGCCGTATTCGAGTTCGCCGTGGGCGGCGAAGAAGACGACGCGCGAGGCGCGACCGGTCATCTCTTCGGCGAGCTTCGCCGCAAGCTGCGCGCGCGGCACTTCGAGCGCGTTGAGAAAGATCGTGCCGGCCCGGTCGAGGCGAAGGATCAGCTGCGCTTCCGGCGGCGCGGGGGGACCCGTAGAGGTCGGTGGCACCTGGACCGAGTGTCCCATCTGAACCAACGGCGTCACGACAATGAAAATGATCAAAAGGACCAGGACGACATCGACCAAGGGCG
The DNA here is from genome assembly GCA_031404815.1 of Holophagales bacterium. Classification (GTDB taxonomy): domain Bacteria; phylum Acidobacteriota; class Thermoanaerobaculia; order Multivoradales; family UBA5704; genus DASYKS01. The sequence goes on from JANNIH010000058.1 coordinate 3,570, forward strand.
TGATGTTGATCTCGCTGCGGATAACGTTCCACGATCCGTCCCCTGCGTTCATGTAGGTCACCTCCCAAAACATTGGACCCGAGACGGGGAGGTCCGGTTCCCGGGACTGGGAACCCCGCGGATTGACGCGGTCTCAAATGCGGCCCTCGACCTCTCCAAAATTAGGGTGGCACCTATCTGGCCCCAGATCCCCGGCCTGCACGGGGGCGGTCGGCGAGTCGGCGGCGCCCCGTGCTACACTGGTTTGAGTAGCGCAGGAGGGCTACTCTCACCATGGCAAACTTGACCATCGCAATCGAAGACGAGGTTCTTCGGCGCGCCCGCTTGCGGGCCGTGGCCCAGGGAACTTCAGTCAACGCACTCTTGCGGGATTATCTCCAAGGCTTCGCCGGAGCGCGTACCGCGCAAGAGGCGGCGATCCGCTCGCTCCTGGAGCTTTCTGCCCGCGCCCAAAGCACCAGTAAAGGACGGCGGGTCTCGCGCGACGAGCTTCATGAGCGTTAGAGCGTTTCTAGACACCAATGTCTTGGTATACCTGTTCGACGCCGGGGAGCCGACAAAGCAGGCGGTTGCACGAGAGATCTTCGAACGCCAGGGTCTCGATCTGGAACTTTGCCTCAGCACGCAAGTTCTCCAGGAATTCTTCGTCAACATTACCCGCAAGCTCTCGACACCTCTGTCCGCTGAGGAAGCCTTCAGGGCTCTGAGCTATCTCACGGAGTTTCCGACCGTGCAGGTAGACGTTCCCCTCGTCTTGGCCGCAGCCCGGTTGAGCCAGCAACACCGGATCTCCTTCTGGGACGCCTTGATCCTCGAAGCGGCGGCGAGTAGCGGTTGCAGCACCGTCCTGACCGAGGATCTCCAGGACGGCTGGGAGGTTCGTGGGCTTCGAGTGGAGAATCCTTTCCGGGATCGCGGCTGAGTCTGCCGGAGGCGGCCAACATCGGCGCCAAGGTGAACGCGGCGATGCGCGAGATCTCCGACCGGCTCATCTCCTCTCCGCGAGCCGCAGACTCTTGGCGCCGATCCCCAGCAACACGTTGGTCGAGATTGACGCGCCGCATCTGTTGCTTCAGACCCGCCCCGCCGAAGTCTGGCAAGCCATCCTCCGCGAGCTTGGGAGTCTCGGCCGAACCGCTCACCAGCGCGATCAACTTCGACGCCAATCAAACCCGCACCAACAACGGGATGGTGACGCTGCCGGCCGACGGCTCGCAGGGGATCACGATCTTCAACGCGGCGAACGGTACGACCCACGTCATCCTGGACGTGAA
>JANNIH010000059.1:0-99243 GCA_031404815.1 Holophagales bacterium
CAACCCAGGGCATCGGCCTTCGGCCTCAGCCCTGGGCTCAGTTCTACCGGCCTTTCAGGCCGCGGAAGGGCTGACGGCCTGTCCCATCGCTGGAGGTTGCACCGGCAAGCCGAACTTATGATGACTTTGACGGGGCCCTGAAAAGCCTCCCGCAAACCCAGAAGGAGACCGCATGGAAACGAAGACCAAAGCTGATCGCGCAACGAAGGTTCAGACCATCGATCCGGCTGCCATCGCCCGGTTGCTCGGCGCCGTCCAGGGTGGCACGCGGACGGAGGGCACCGCGGTTGTAGTCCCGCAGGGGCCGCTCGCCGCGTTTTACCACTCCTGATCCGACCGAGCCTCGAGGCCCCGTGGCTTGGCCAAGTCCGGGGCTTAGCGGCGTCACCCTGCTTCATGCTGCTTTCCGTCTGCCTGATCGCCAAGAACGAGGAGCGCTTTTTGGGCGGAGCGCTCGCCTCGGTGCGAGAGGTGGCGGACGAGATTGTCCTGGTCGATACGGGTTCGACCGACCGCACCGTCGAGATCGCTCGGGAGCAGGGCTGCCGCGTTCTGGAAGAGCCTTGGCGGGACGACTTCTCGGCCGCCCGAAATGCGGGAATTGCCGTTGCCCGCGGGCGCTTCCTCCTCTGCCTCGACGCCGACGAACGTCTGGTCCAACCGGAATCGCTGCGCGAAGCGCTCCTTTCCCCACCTCCGGAGATCGGCGGCTGGTTCCTCGAACGCCACGATCGCGTGATCCGTCCCGAGGACGGCGAGCCCGATGTCTATCCGATCGGCATGCTGCGCCTGTTCCGCAACCATTCCGAGATTCGCTACGAGGGGATTGTCCACGAGCGGCCGAACGATGCGGTGTTTCGTGCCGGCTTTTCGGTCGGTGCCTTGGCGCCCGCTCATCTGACCCATCTCGTAAGCGATCTTCCCTACGAGCGGCTGGTCGAAAAACAACAGCGCTACCTTCGGCTCCTGGACCTCGCGCTCGCCCGCGAGCCGAATGACTTCTGGGCGCGCTACTACCGCGGCAAAACGGTTTGGTTCCTTAAGCGACGCTTCGAGGCCAAGGCGATCTTCCGCGCGATCGCCGACGCCTCGGACTGCCCGCCGCCACTTTGCGCCTCGGCGCTCTCGATGCTCGCGGCGCTCCTTTCCGAAGACGGCGAGCGGGTGGCCGCGGTCGGCTGACTCGAGGAGAGCCTGGCGCTCGTGCCCGGCGCCTCGCTGCCGCTTTACGTGCTCGCCGAAACCCTCTACGCCGACGGCCACTTCGCCGCCGCTCGCGAGGCATATACCCGGGTGCGGCGCAGCCTCGACGCCGGCGCCGGCCCGCCCTTGGTGGGCGGCTCGGCGGAACGCGCGGCGGAAGCTCACCCCCAGGCCGAGCGTGCTATTCTGGAGGCGATGAAAGCGGTCACCTTGCGCGCTCACTTCGACGGAGAGAACCTCCGGTTGGACGAACCTTGCGCCCTCGACCGAGACGCTCCTTTGACGGTCACGATCCGGCCTCGAAGCGAAGAGGCGGAAGAGCGAGAGGCGTGGGCCCTTTTGGCGGTTTCCTCCCTCGCGAGAGCCTATGGGGAAGACGAGCCCGACTATTCCCTGGACCTGATCAAAGAGCCCAACCCTGACTATGAGGGAAGGTGACGTCGCGATCGCGGCCCTCCCTCAGCTCGACGGCGAGAAGAAAAATCGCCCTGTCCTGCTCCTGCGGGAGATGCCTCGTCAAGGGGACTTTCTCGTTTGCGGAATCAGCTCCCGGCTTCAAAGGCGTATTCCGGGCTTCGACGAACTGAAGGAGCCCCCCTGATGAAAGTCGACAGCTTTCGGTTCGTCTCGCCGCTGATCAAGCGGTATTACCAGCTGAGCCGGGTGACCAAGGAGCTTCCGATTCCTTTTTCGCCGCTCGGGAAACCGCTGGCCGAGAGCCGGCTTTCGCTGGTGACCACGGGCGGGCTCTACCACCGCGGCCACGACCGGCCGTTCGATCAGGAGCGCGAGCGGCGCGAGCCGGCATGGGGCGACCCGAGCTACCGCGTGCTGCCGACCGACATGGACTTGGGGCAAGTGGGGGTGAGCCATCTCCACATCAACCCGAAGGACGTGCTCGCCGACCCGAACATCCTCCTGCCGATCGAGCGGATCAAGGAGCTGGTGGCCGAGGGTCGGGTGGGAAGCCTGGCGGCCAAGGCCTACTCGTTCATGGGCTACCAGGGGTTCCCCGCCGACCACTCCGGATGGAAAGAGAAATACGGCCCCGAGGTCCTCGCCGCACTCAAGGCCGACCGGGTGGAGGGCGTTCTCCTGACCTCGGCCTGACCGGAGTGTACGGCCAACGTGCCCGTGCTGGCACGTCTGTTCGAAGCGGGCGGAATCGCCACGGTGCTGGTCACCAACATGCCGTTCTGGGCCGAGCGAATCGGCGTGCCGCGCACTCTCGCGGCCGAGTTTCCGTTCGGCCACGCCTTGGGCGCCGCGAACGATCGGGAAATGCAGCGGCGGGTGATCCTGCGGGCGTTGGACCTCCTCGAACAGGCGACCGCCCCGGGCGGGATCGAGCTTTTCGACGAGTCCTGGCCCGGAACGGTCGCCGAAGGGCGCCGCGCCTCAGAGCCCAAAATCCCCGCGCCGATCACCGCGCAGATGGGGCGCCATATTGGGCGGTTCCTCCGCGGGATGCGCCGGTTCGGATAGGCGGGGCGGCGGCGAATGAGCGACCGGGCTTTGAGCCCGCTGTCAAGAAAGTCCGGATCTCCCGGTCCGATCGGGTCGTCGAATTCTGCCACCGCTTGTCGTAACTGGGTACTGACGCCGCAGACGAGAAAATCGCCGAACGGAGGGACCGCACGGAGCACGATGGCGGGCCTATATTTGATCGATCCTGAAGCCTGTGGCAACGAAGCGAGGACGACTTCTCCCTCCTTCATCGCCTAACGTCGGCCGCCGTATATTCGGGCTCGTCGTCCCCGTAGGCGCGCTCCAAGGCATGGCGGCCCGCGGCGATCCAGGCCTCGCGCTCCTCATCCTTCTCAGCCACGAGGACGGTAACGAGCAGAGGGGCATCCGGTGCCAGGTCGAAAGGCTCGTCGAGCTGGATGTGCTCGCCATCGTAATGGGCTTTGAGGCTTACCGTCGTCATGGCCTTGAGTCTAATTCCGGCTCACCGATACAACAAGCCGTCGTACCTTCAAAGGGATTCCGCCGACATCGGCGTCCCGGCGGCTTCCGGTCGCGGGGAAGGGGAGCGGGCCGCCCAGACGAGCCCCCTCCCCGGAGAGGACGAACACCCTTCGCCGGAGGATTTCTTTGACTCGACCGGTTTCAACAACCGGTGGGCGCTCTCCCGCGAAGCCGTGGGAGCCGTCTTGACGTGCAATCCGGATGACGAGCTGTGCGGATCGGACTCCGGGAACGACGATTCCTCGTCCGAGGCCTGGTTCCCCGCGGTAGTGATGTGCAGCACTACGTTCGTGTTGTGCGAAACCGAAGCTCGAACGTTGTTCTCAGGGGGAACACTGTGCGTCACAGCGATTGGGTTGTGCAACTCGGACGCCGGGAACTGGTTCCGAGACGCGTCGTCGCCCTTTTCGGGCTGCGCACCCCCCTTCGCGGCATCATTGATGTGCGTCATGGCCGTCGTTTTGTGCGTCACGGCGGGATGGTACAAGGTACCGCGCTTTGGGAAGCGGTGCCCGCGAGCATTGCTGTACAGCAAAATGGCTGTGCTGCACAGCAATGCTTTTTGTACCTAGGTCCGGATCGTCGGGATGTGCAGCCGGCTCGTCGAGCTGCACATCCGGAAGCCTTAGAATCGCATCGCGGAGGGCGCGCACTACCCTGTGAACAGCACGCTCAGGCAAGTGAGGCTCCCTTCCGCCTTTTGTAGCTCGGAGACGTCGATCGTGACCACGTTGTGGCCACGTCCGGCGAGGAGGTCGCGGGTGCGCGGGAAACCGGCGGGGAGGAAGACCCGGCCGCCGACGGTGAGCGTGTTCGCGGCCCAGGGCTCGTCGTCGGGCAGGGGGACGACCTCGGCGCCGGACAGGGCTGAGATGTCCACCCACGCGGGATTGGCGAGAAAGCAGTCGTCACCCACGTAGGTGACTCCGGTTTTGAGGTGCAGGCAGTCGGTGAGTGCAACCGACACCACGGTGTAGCCGAACGGACGAAGAAGCTCGGCGAGCGCCCGGTGGGCCGCTTCGTTCGTGCGCGCGGACCGGCCGACATAGAGCGTCCGGCCGACGCGCATCACATCGCCCCCTTCGAGCCGGGCTCCGGGAGGCAGCTGGATCAGCTGACGGTAGCGGCCGATCGCCTCGACCACGCTTTCGACTTCACCCTCGCGGCTCGCGGCACCCGGCCGGCCGACGATCGCGATCTCGTCGAGCACCACGATCGGATCTTCGACGAACACGGCGTCGGGCTGGTCGGGGAGCTCGGGGAGCCAGTGAACGGTGAGGCCGGCCACTTCGAGCGCCGCGGCGTAGGCTTGGTGTTGGGCTGCGGCCTGCCCCAAATCGATCGGCTCGCGATCGCGAAACGACAGCTCGCACGCCGCGAGCGAGCGGCTGACCGGTCGGACGAGCGCGCGCGGGATCGGCATCGGGTTGCCTACCGTGCCTTCTTCCGGCCGCGGGGGAGCCGGATCGAGGGGGCGGCGGTTGCCGGTTCGACCCGGTCGCCGCGCAGATCGCCGAGGTAGAAGGCGCCCCAGAGGACGAATGGCAGGCCGAGCTTGAACGGCAGGTCCATCAGGTGCTTGGATAGGCCGTAGGCGTTCTGCGCGAACGCGCCGTAGTGGCCGGCGCTCCAAGCGCCGAGCGATGTCGCGTAGGCGGCTTTGACGATCAGGAAGACCAGGATGATGTCGAAGAACACGGTGATCCCGAGCGCCCAGGCGAGATTTTCGAGCTTGCGCCGCCAGGGGATGCCCGGAATCGCGAGAAACAGGGTCGCGACCAGGATCAGGTGAAAATGCACGTCGGTCAGCTGGAACCCGTGAACCAGGCTCTTGGCGGGCGGAAAATCGCGGCGCTGGACGAACGCCGACTGGCCGTCGCGCGGCAGCAGGTTCGTGACGTTTGGGCTCTCGGTCCAGTGCAGGAGGCTCTGCGCCCCGCCGAGCAGGAGCCGGTTGTAGAGCGGAGTGGCGAGAAACCAGACGACCGTCACCGGCGCGAGGGTGAGCAGCAGATTGCGCACCAGACCGCGCATGCGCGGTGCGGGCGGGGTGGGGCGCGAATCGGCCGGTGGAGCGGACATTGCGTCGGAATCGGGTCGGAGCTGGAAGGGGAGGAAGCGACTTTACGCCGCGCTCTCTTCCGCCGGGACGGCCGGGGGGAGGCGGTTCGCCCAATAGATCCAGAGCAGGACGCTCGCCAAGATCACGACGGTCTGCCAGATCACCGTGTGCGAGGCGTTGAAGACTTTGGGGAAGTAGACCCCGGTGAGATAGAGGGCGACCACGCGCACCAGGTTGATCGCCTGGATCGCCACCGTACCGAGTGCGAGCCCCGCGAGCTTCGATTTCCAGGGCGCGGGGAAGGCGAGCACCGCGGCGAGGAAGATCAGCATCGCCTCCACCCCGTTGCAGCCGTTCTTGATGTTGACCGAGAAGCGCGGGGCCTGGATCAGTGAGCCCTTCTGGGTCACCCCCTGGCCGAGCAGGTTGAGCGACGAAGCGCTCGCGGTGGCGATCCCGCCCGTGAACGGCTCGATCACATGGTCGTTCACCCAGTTGAGGGAGATCAACGAGAAACTGGCGCCGAGGATGAGGGCGAACAGGACGAGGAAACGGATCTCACGCCGGTTGGTCCTGAAGAAACGGCCTACGCCCGAGGTCGGCTCCGAGGGTGAAGTGGTCATTTGCTGGCGCATCTCCGTAAAGGCGATTTCTGGGATAGGGCAACCCGATTCGATTCAGAAGGAAGGATTCTACCGCCAGAAGCCCGGCGGCAAAAGTTTGGCCCGCGGCTGGATCCTGTTTGACGACGCGGTTTGACCTCGCACCCCTCCCCGCCATATCCTCCGTCGGGTTCCGAGACATGCAAAAGACACTCACGCCGAAAGCGACGATCCTCGATGCGCCCGAAATGGCGCGGATCGTCCGTCGGATGGCGGGGGAGATCGTCGAGCGCAACCGGGGGGTGGCCGACCTCCTCCTGATCGGCATTCGCACGCGCGGCGTGCCGCTCGCCGAGGCGCTCGCCGCCGAGATCGGCCGGATGGAAGGGCATCCGGTGCCGATCGGCATCCTCGACATCACCCTCTACCGCGACGATCTCTCGACCATCGGCCAGCATCCGCTGGTCAAAGAGACCCACCTGCCGCCGATCGACGGAGCCGTGGTCGTGCTCTGCGACGATGTCCTCTACACCGGGCGGACCGTGCGCGCCGCGCTCGACCATCTGGTCGATTACGGCCGACCGCGCGCGGTGCAGCTCGCGGTGCTGATCGATCGCGGCCATCGCGAGCTGCCGATCCAGGCCGATTTCGTCGGCCGCGTCGTGCCCACCTCCGCGGACGAGGTGGTCGAGGTGGCCTTCCCCTCGACCGACGGCGGCGCCGAGCAGGTGCGGATCCTCGAACGGACGCCGGCCGCCTGATGGTTTTCGAGCCGAACCCCGCGCCGGTGCGTTGGACGAAGAAAGACCTGCTCGGGATCGCCGACCTGTCCCCGGGCGAGATCCAGCTGATCCTCGACACCGCGCTCTCGCTCCAGGCGATCGAGCGGCGGCCGATCAAGAAGGTCCCGACGCTGCGCGGCAAGACGGTGATCAACCTCTTCTTCGAGGCATCGACCCGCACCCGGTCGAGCTTCGAGATCGCCGAGAAGCGCCTCTCCGCCGACACCCTGAATTTCTCCGCCTCCGGCTCCGCGCTGGAAAAGGGCGAGAGCCTGATCGACACGGCGATGAACCTCCAGGCGATGGCGCCGGACATGATCGTGATCCGGCACAAGCACCCGGGCGCCCCCCACCTGCTGGCGCGAAGGCTCCCCTCGGGAGTGATCAACGCGGGGGACGGCGCCCACGAGCATCCGACCCAGGCGCTGCTCGACGCGTTCACGATTCTCCAGAAGAAGGGGCGGCTCGCAGGGCTCAAAGTCGCGATCGTCGGCGATATCGGGCACAGCCGGGTGGTGCGTTCGAACATCCACCTGCTGACCAAGATGGGCGCCCGAGTGGTGGTCGCGGGGCCGCGCACGCTGATGCCCTTAGAGGTTGAAAAGATGGGTGTCGAAGTGGCCTATACGCTCGAAGGGGCGCTCCGCGACGCCGACGTGGTGATGATGCTGCGCATCCAGCTCGAACGGGGGGGAGGTACGGCGTTCCCCTCGGTGCGCGAGTACTTCCAGATGTTCGGCCTTTCCAAGGCGCGCCTGGCGCTCGCCAAAGACGACGCGATCATCATGCACCCCGGGCCGATGAACCGGGGGGTCGAAATCACCAGCGAAGTGGCCGACGGCCCCTGGTCGGTGATCTTGGAACAGGTCGCGAACGGCGTCGCCGTCCGCATGGCGGTCCTCTACCTCTTGTCCGGAGCGCACGAGGAGGCGAGCCGATGAGCACGATGTTGATTCATGGCGGCCGTCTGGTCGATCCGAGCCAAGGTCTCGACGGGCGTTTCGACGTTCTGATCGAAAACGGCGTGGTGGCCCGGATCGCCGAGCGGATCGAGGCGCCGGAGAGCGGCACGGAGGCGATCGACGCTTCCGGCCTGATCGTCTCCCCGGGGCTGATCGACATCCACGTCCACCTGCGCGAGCCGGGCTTCGAGTACAAAGAGACGGTGAAGTCGGGAACACGCGCGGCGGCGGCGGGAGGGTTCACCTCCGTCGCCTGCATGGCGAACACCGACCCGGTGCACGACAACCGCTCGATCACCGGCCACATCGTCTCCGAGGCCGAGCGCTGGGGCTATGCGCGGGTGTATCCGATCGGCGCGATCAGCAAAGGTCTGCTGGGCCAAGAGCTGGCCGAGATCGGCGAGATGGTGGGCGCCGGGGCGGTGGCGGTCTCGGACGACGGCAAGCCGGTGATGAACGCCGAGCTGATGCGCCGCGCGCTGCTCTACGCCCAGCATTTCGGCATCCCGGTCATCCAGCACGCCGAGGATCTCAACCTCTCCGGCCAAGGGGTGATGCACGAGGGGGAGTGGTCGACTCGCCTCGGCCTCGAAGGGATTCCCGGCTCGGCTGAGGACGTGATGGTCGCCAGAGACCTGATCCTGCTCGACGACACCGGCGGCCGCTACCATGTGGCGCACCTGTCCACCGCCCGCAGCCTGGAGCTGGTCCGGCAGGCGAAGCGGAAGGGGATTCCGGTCACCTGCGAAGTGACGCCGCACCATCTCGTTCTGACCGACGAGGAGGTCGCGCGCAGCTCGTTTTCGACCCAGACCAAGATGAAGCCGCCGCTGCGATCGGAGGCAGACCGCCTGGCGCTGATCCAAGGTCTGATCGACGGCACGGTGGACGCGATCGCCTCGGACCACGCACCGCATCACGCGGACGAAAAAGATGTCGAATACAACTGCGCCCCGTTCGGCATCCTGGGGCTCGAAACCACGCTGCCCCTCTGCCTGGAGCGCCTGGTCCACACGGGGCTGATCTCGCTCTCACGGCTGATCGAGCTGCTGACGATCGGCCCGGCCAAGGCGCTCAACCTCCCCGTGGGCTCGCTCGTCCCCGGCAAACCCGCCGACGTGACAATCTTCGACCCCGACCGCGAAGTGACCATCGACCCCGAGGCTTTCCGCAGCAAGGGGCGCAACACCCCGTTCGGCGGCTGGAAACTGCGCGGCGCCGCGGTCGCGACGGTGGTGGGCGGGCGGCGGGTGGTGGTGTAGGCGCATATCTATGGATGTGGGGTTGAGACGCCCCAGTCCGCAACCACGATCCTGTCCGGGTGCTTACCCGTCGGGGCGTCTCCTCACCGCTGCACCAACCACCACAGGCGTCAACTACAGGCGCTGGGCGACCAGAAGGCACTACTGTAGATGACGAAGAGCCTATTGTTCGGACGACATTTAGAAAGAGACCAGCGCCGGTCCAGCCGCGCTCATCTCGTTGACTGCCGTCGTCGGCGTCCAATTTACTCCGTCGGTCGAGGAACAGACAAGCAGGCTATTGCTGGTGTTGTTAGCGACGAACGCCATATAGAGCGTATTGTTGAAAACCGCCAACGCCGGTCCAGCCGAGCTCGACTGGTTGACTGCCGACGCCGACGTCCAAGTCACTCCGTCGGTCGAGGAGCAGACGAAGAGGCTGTCCTTGCTATCGATGAATGCCAGGTAGAGCTGGTTGTTGAAAACCGCCAGAGCCGGTTGGCCTAAACTCGGCCCGCTGGCCAGCATAACGGGGTTCCAGGTTTGCCCATCGAGTGATGAGGATACGACTAGATAGTGGGGGTTGTTACCTGTTACGAACGCCATGTAGAGAGCGCCGTTGAAGACGGCCATTGACGGCGGAAATGTGCTCGTCTGGTTAACCAAACTACCCGCGGTCCAATTGTTCCCGTCGGATGAGGAGCAGACAAGCAGGTTGTCGGTACCGTCGTTCGAGAGGTACGCCGTAAATAGATTATAGGGATTCCAGTTCCCGTCGCCCATCCAGAGGTTGACCAGTTGGCCTAGACCTAAGAGCGGTTCGTTGTTAGGGAAGGGGCAGATCATCACTCCTGCGTCGCCGTTCGCCTGCATCCAAGCTATGTCTGACTCTTGTTGGGAGGGGTCCCACGCAACATAAGGATCGTAGCCCTTTGATAGCTGGTTCGTGGACATTCCAGCGGTCACGTAAGGAGGGAGCACGCTGTCGGCCGAAAGACCATAGGACATCTCCCAGCCGTAGGTTAACGTCTGCTCTAACGTGACGCCGTTGTAAGGGACGCCGAAGTATTGAGAATCACTAAAGAGCGCCTTCGAAATGATCTTGTCGGGCATAATCGCCCGCATCATCGAAGTGACCATTGCTAGCGAGTAATTGTAAGTGGGTGCGGTGCTGCTCGCAAACTCATCGTCGATATCGATTCCATCTAGCCCGTACTGAGTGACGACGCTTTGCAACTGATTGGCGAAAAGCATGGCGTTCTCAGGCAATTTAAACTCCGACCAGCCCGAATCATCCCAATTATTTAGGAACGTCAGCAGGACGGTGATTCCGAGGGACTGCAGGTGGGCGATGGCACCGGATTGCAGTGCTTGAACGACATCCGGTTTTCCGCAGGCAAGTGCATAACCTGGGGGAACGAAAATATTCGGTGCGAGCCGAACCGCATTCGTTTTGGGGTCCGGCACCAGGTTGATGTTGGCTACGATGCAGACTACATCGACTGCCGGAAGCCCCTGGGAGGTAGTATAGCGACCGGCCGAGGCGAGGAAAGAATCGGAAATGTACGCTACGCTCATGAATTCCTTCTGATAGGAGTCGCATTGTGGCGCGCCACCTAGAGAAGCCTTCCCGGTGAAAAACACGGCATCGCCAGCGTTGAAGGACCTTGGAGGGTCTTGCAGCTCGATGGCTTCCCGGCAGAAGAAAAAGAAACGGATGTTCGGATTCTTAAGGGCGATCCGAAACGCCTGCTGCGGCGAACAATTTGGCACCGTCTTGATCCAACCGCTCCAGTTCGCGGCAACCATCGCTGCATTTGGGGTTCGAGTCCAGGGCATGGTGTTCTCCTTGGCGAGCAGTAGGTTGGATATGAGTGTTCATGAGTAGCGTGCGCAACTCAGCGGCAATGTCGAGCGCAGCCTCCCAAAACCAAGAGGGCGTTATTTTTTAGAGCTAACCACAAGATATCTCAAAACGTCGGTTTGACGCAAGGCCAGTACGACTGTCCCTCTTCGCCCGCGGGGTAGGGGCCGAAGGCCGCACCCGGCAGGATCGTGGTGGATCACCGGGCTGTCTGCAATCGCACAGTCCCTCCCGAGCCGATCTGCTGCTAGGCTAGGTTAGAGGCTGGCGCCTGAAATGAGTGGACTCCTGAAGAAACATCGCGTAGAGATCCTCGATCTGGCACGACGCCATGGGGCGGGAAACGTCCGGGTGTTCGGGTCGATGGCCCGAGGTGAAGATAACGAGAGCAGCGATCTCGACCTGCTCGTGACGCTCGCCGAAGGTCGCTCGCTCCTCGACCTCATTGGGCTCAAGCAGGACCTGGAGGATCTGGTTCATCGCCCGGTGGACGTGGTCACCGAGCGGGCGCTTTCTCCCTACCTGCGGGAGCGGGTTCTCACGGACTGTATTCCGCTGTGAGCCGCGACTCGCTGTACCTGCGGCACATCCTTGATGCCATCGAGAAGGTCGAGCGCTACGTCGCGGTAGGGTATACCGAGTTCATGGCCCAGTCGCACTGGCAGGACTCCGTGATCCGGCAGCTTGAGATCATTGGTGAGGCCGTCAAACGAATCGCTCCCGAACATCTTGGGCGTCGATCAGAGATTCCTTGGCGCCAGATCGCCGGAATGCGCGATGTCCTAATCCATAACTACATGGGCGTAGACCTGGAGGCGGTCTGGCAGGTCACTCAGCGCGATCTTCCCGCGCTGAGGCAGGCGGTCGAGGCACTTCTGGGCGAATCCTAGGAACCGGGAGGCTCACGCGGCCCGGTGGGACGGGATCTTCTCCAGCTCCTCCCGCAGCGACCGCTCGGCGAGCCAGTGGTCATGGGCTTGTTGCAGGCGCAACCAGATCCCAGCCCCGTTGGCGCAGAACTTGCCGAGCCGCACCGCAGTCTCGGGGGAGACTCCCGCGCGCTCCGAGAGGATTCGTTTACAGTCGTCGAGCGGCAAAACCGGAACCTGCGGCGGACCCCGCCAATAGTCGGTCCGGCGGCGGGTGGATTCGCTATTGCGGCTCGCTGCCGATAGGCGAGAGCACCATGGGTTCTGTGAGAGCGCATGACGCGCTGTCGAGATGCCGAATCCCGGGAGGTTCTCCGGGGTTCCGGAGGACATTGATGAAACTCAAGGTTGCCAAGAGACTTCTCGCCCCGCTGGCCTTCGCTGCGATCGTTTTTGCCGCCACGCCGGCCTCGGCCGCCGAAGCGGCGAAGGCCCCGGCTGCTCCCCAAATCACGCTCGAAGAGCTGTTCGCGGCACCCGTTGGCTCCTCGACGCCTACTCTGGCGAATGGCCAAGATCAGCTGTTTGTTCCGCTGGTACTCGGCTGCACCAACCAGTATTGCCATTCGACGACCCATTGTCGGCAGATCTGCGACGAATACTGGGTCGTCTGCGACACCCTCGCCAGGCGCTGCGTCTATATCTAGGCTTGTGAAAGGGGAGACGCCCCGACGGCCATGCACCCGGTAGGATTGTGGTGGCAGACCGGGGCGTCTCTCTCGACGCCGACTTACGTTTCGGTCGGGGGACACCCCGGCATGTGTGGCCACCAAACACTGCTAATCTTTAGCGTATGCCCGACGAGCCGGGATTCCCTGGCGAAGAGAACGCTCCGCCGACCGTGACCTGGCACGGCGGGACGGCTGTGCCGATCGCTCCGGGCGCAAGCCTGCCGCGCGGGACACCGGTCGGCCGCTACCTGGTGCTCGACCTACTGGGCGCGGGCGGCATGGGCGAAGTCTACGCCGCGTACGACCCCGAGCTCGACCGGCGGGTGGCGGTCAAACTGTTGCGCCCGGATCGCGACGGCCCGGAAGGGCGCCTGCGCCTGCTGCGCGAGGCGCAGGCGATCGCCCGCCTGGCGCATGAAAACGTCGTCGCGGTGCATGACGCCGGTGCGTTCGGGAACCGCGCGTTCTTGGCCATGGAGCTGATCGAGGGGATGACGCTGCGGCGGTGGTTGGCCGGCGAGCGGCGCGCCCCGGCCGAGATCCTCTCCCGCTTCCGCGCCGCCGGGCGGGGTCTCGCCGCGGCCCACTCCGCCGGTTTTGCCCATCGCGACTTCAAGCCGGACAACGTGCTGCTGGGCGCCGACGGCCGGGTCAAGGTCGCCGACTTCGGTCTGGTGCGTCCGCTCGGCGCGTCAGCCCTTGGCGAAACCGCGAAGGGCGCGGCAGAAGCCGATTCATCTGGCGCCGGGACGGCCGGTCTGACCACGGAGGGGGTGCGGGCAGGCACGCTCGAGTACATGGCCCCCGAGGTGCTCCGTGGCGAGCCGTCGGACGCCGCGGCGGACCAGTACGCCTTCTGCGTCGCGCTCTGGGAAGCGCTCGCGGGCGCTCGGCCCGTCGGTCCGCAGCCGGTCGCGCCGGAGACGATTCCTGCCTGGGTCCGCCGGGCGCTCGAGCGTGGCCTGGCCGCCGATCCGCTCCGGCGCTGGCCGTCGATGGCCGAGCTGCTCGATGCCTTGGCTGCGGATCCGCGCGCGGTCTGGCGCCGTCGGAGCCTGGCCGCGGCCGGGGTCGCTCTGGTCGCCGCCGCCGGTTTCGGTGTTGCGCGATGGGCGGTGCCTTCGGACGAGCTGTGTGCGGGGGGGGCGCGCGCGGTGTCGGCCCTCTGGTCGGCGAGCGACCGCGCCGCGGGCCGCAACGGCTTTCTCGCGACCGGCGCGCCGTTCGCCGCCGCGTCGTGGGCCGGCCTCGAGCGGGCGCTCGGCGGCTACCTAACGGCTTGGGCCGGAGCGCACCGGGCGGCGTGTGAAGCGACGCGGGTGACCGGCGAGCAGTCGGAGGATCTGCTCGATCGGCGGATGCGCTGCCTGGAGCGGCGGCGGGTCGAGGCGCAGGCACTGGTCGCGCTGCTGCCGCGGGCCGACCGGGCGATGGTCGAGAAAGGGGCGCGTTTGGCCGAGGGGATCGGTGACTTCGCCGCCTGCGCCGACCATGCGGCGCTGGGCGAGGGGCCGATTCCGTCGCGCACCTTGCGCCCCCGGATCGAGCCGATCGAGAAGGACCTCGCGCGCGTCAAGGCGCTCGACAACGCCGGGCGGTTGCGCGCGGCTCGGCAGCTTTTGGGCGGGCTCGAACGGCGCGCCCTGTCGCTCGGTTTCCCGCCGCTCACCGCCGAGGTCCTGTTTCTGCGCGGGCGCCTCGAATCCGAGCTTGGCGAGTTCGCGCCCGCGCTGGTAACGCTCGGCGAGGCGGCGGTTGCGGCCGACGCGGCGCACGACGACCGACTGCGGGTCACCGCCTGGACCGGGATCGCCTATCTCGAGGGGCACCGCATGAACCGGTTGCCCGAGGCCGATCGCGCGATCCGCTGGGCGGAGGCCGCCTCGGCGCGCGCCGGGCGCACCGCCGAAACCGAGGCCGAGACGCTCGGCGCGCGGGCCGACCTCCTGATCCTCGAACGAAAACCCGGGGCGGCTGTGCCACTCCACGAGCGGGCGCTCCGGCTGGTTCGCGGGCTCCCCGGACCTCATGACGCCCGCGTGGCGAAGCTGCTCGACAACCAGGCGACCGCCTTACTTCAGCTCGGGGAGGCCGAGCGCGCCCGCGGGGCCTACGCACGGGCGCTCGCCTTGGCCGAGCGGAGCCTCGGCCCCGACCATCCCGACACCGCGAGCCACCGCTACAACCTGGCTGTGGCTCTGGTCGAGCTCGACCGCTACGCCGAGGCGCTCCCGCTCCTGCGCCGCGCTCTCTTTGCGCGCGAGGCGGCGCTTGGTCCCGAGCACGCGGACGTCGCGGAGGCCCTGATGTCGCTCGGCGCGGCCGAGCTCGAGAACGGCCGGCCGGATGCGGCGTTCGCGGCGATGACCCGCGCTGTGGCGATCTGGCGCGGCACCTTGCCTTCCGGTCACTTCAACCTCGGTTGGGGACGCCACAACCTCGGCGAGGCGGAGCTTCTGCTCGGTCGCCCGCGCGAGGCGCTCGCCGATTTCCGCGCGGCCCTGCTCTCCGTGGAGAGCTTCCTCGGAGCGGACAGCATTTTTGCCTCCGGGGCGCGCGTCGGCATCGGTCGTGCCTACGTCGCGCTCGGCGAGGTCCGGCGCGCCGTACCGATTCTCGAGGCGGAGGAGCGCTTCTGGTCGCGGCAGCCGGACGGGGACGAGTGGCTGCCCGAGATCCGCTTCGCCCTGGCCCAGGCGCTCTGGTTATCTGGAGAGCAGCGCGGCGGCGATCGTCGGCGGCCCCTCGACCTCGCTCGCTCCGCGCGCGCCGGTTTCGCTGCGGATCGTCGACCTCGGATCGTGACGGTGGTCGCCGAGATCGACGCCTGGCTCAAGGCGCGCGAGCCCGAGGTCGTCGGCGGCCAGGGGGGCCGGTGAGCGTCGAGGCTCCCGCCTTCGTGCTCGAAGTGTTCGCCGAAGACACCTCGGCCATCCGAAGGTTCTTCCTCTCCACCGGGCGCCACGCGATCGGTGCCGGTGGCGACGCAGAGGTCCGTCTGGCCGAGGCCGGTATCTCGCGCCGCCACGCGCTGCTCGAAGTCTTCCCCGACGGCGGCGCCGCGCTCGCCGATCTCGGCTCGAAGAACGGGACGTTCGTCGCCGGACAGCGGATTTCTGCGATCGCGATCACCGGGCCGGTACCGCTCGCGTTCGGCCCCGTGCGCGCGATGCTCTACCCGGCGCGGCCGGACAGCGCGCCGCTCGGGTTCCTCGGGTTGGGCGCGCCGGCCGCGGGCGAGGCGCGGAAAGGTACTGCGCAGGCCAAGCGCGGCGCGCTCGCGACCGGGCCGAGCACGCTCGGCCAGACCCTCGGCGAGCGCTGGCTCGAAGCGTCGCGGGAGGCGCTGTCGCGGCTCGCGGCCGGTGAGATCGCCGCGCGTGCCGCCGCCGCCGAGCTGCTCGGCCGCTGGGTCGAAGCGGGGCTCGTGGAACGGGCGGAGCTGCTCGACGCGGCGGGTTCGATCGCCGCCGTTGCGGCGAGCCGGGCGATCGATCGACACGCCTCGGCGGGCTTCGAGATCGTCGGACCGGACGGCTGGCGGCTGCGCCTCCGGCTGGTTCATCCCGCCCTTGGGCGCCAGTTCGCGCCGCTCGCGGAGATCGCGCTCGATCTGATCGCCGCGGTCGAGCGCCGGTCGGGAGCCACCGGCGCTGCGGCCGAGCCGGCCGCACCGGCCGCACCGGCCGCACTGGCCGCAACTGGGGCCGCTGGCGAGCGCCGAGCCTCGGGTCCTCCTCTGCCGGTCGGCCTGGGCGCCGAGATGCGCAAGCTCTACCGGCTCGCCGCCCGCGTGGCGCGGGGTGGCGTGCCGGTGCTGATCCTCGGGGAATCGGGCTCGGGCAAGGAGGTTCTCGCCCGCTTCGTCCACGCCGCGTCCCTGCGCGCGCGCGGGCCGTTCCTCGCGGTCAACTGTGCGGCGCTCCCGCGCGAGCTGCTCGAAGCGGAGCTGTTCGGCATCGAACGAGGGGTCGCGACCGGCGTAGAAGCGCGCGCCGGCCTGCTCGAAAGAGCGAGCGGTGGTACCGTCTTTCTCGACGAGTTGGGCGACATGGCGGCCGAGACCCAGGCGAAAGTATTGCGGGTGCTGGAGAACACATCACTGTTCCGGGTCGGTGGGCGGCAGCCGATCCAGGTCGATGTCCGATTCGTCGCCGCAACCAACCGCGACTTAGGCGAGATGGTCGAGCGCGGCGCCTTTCGCCGCGATCTCTATTTTCGGATCGCCGCTTTCGAAGGGCGGATCCCACCTTTGCGCGAGCGGCGCGACGAGATCCCGGCGCTCGCCATCTGGTTCCTCGTCCGCGAGGCGGGGCGGCTTGGACTGGCGCACCGCGGGATCACCCGCGAGGCGCTCGGCGCTCTCGTCGCCCACGCCTGGCCAGGCAACGTCCGCGAGCTCGAAAACGAGATCGCGCGCGCGGCTCTGCTGCTCGACCCCGGCGCGCCGCTCGACCTCGGCCATCTGTCGCCGCGAGTCCGCGGCGCGGCAACGGGGGGCGCCGCGAACTTGACCCTCGCCGGGATCATCGCGCGCGCCGAGCTCGAGGCGTTCCGCGTCGCCCTCGCCGCGGCGGGTGGCGACCCGCGCGCGGCGAGGGGGCTGCTCCAGCTTCCGCGCTCGACGTTCTACCGGCGCCTGCGCGAGCTAGGCCTGACCGCCGAGGCCGACGAGGACGGCGAAGCGAGTCCCGCGACCGGGACGACGGCGGGAAAAGGCGCTCCGGAAGCGCCCGAAAACGGGAGCGGCTCACGCAAGAAATCGAAGTAGATCAACGAGTTGCGAGCGGGCAGCGGGCTTGCCTTCTCTTCCGGGCGAAACCGGGCGGCGTCGATGCGAGTCGCCGCCCTCGAATCGCCGGTTCCCGGCGGAGAGGAAACACCCTGTGAAGAAAATAACCGTCGCCCTCGCCCTGCTCGCCTCGGTCGCCGCCGTCGCCCATGCCGCCGAAGTCCGACCGTCGGACGCGCCGAGATCCTACTTCTGCTTCTACGGCGGCACGCGGGCCGGCGAGGGGCCCTCGACCTTCGACTACACGGTCTTCGACCTCCGCGGCACCCCGCTCCTGCGCGGCACCGAGAGCTATACGATCGGCGGCGTTCGGGCCACCCGGAAGTTCGCGTTCGCCCATCCTGCGTCCCTTCCCAACGGCACGCGTTGGGAGTTCACGTTCGAGCCGGGCGGTCCGCAGTGCACCCAGGCCGACGTGCTCTATAGCGGCGTCGTGATCACGATCAGCGGCTGCAGCGACGGCCACACGCGGGGCTGCTACCTGCTGTCGCCCTAGCCTTTGGAGGTCCGCCACGAGGTGGAACCACGATGGGCCGGCACGAGTCTCCGGAGGGGGCTCGTGCCGGATGCTTTGATTTCACTCCCCCCGCGCCAACCTCCGCCGCGGGCGGTGGACAGACGACCGCCGAGGGCATCCGTCCGGATTCGCGGTCGATCGATTCGAGGAACGCCGCGCGCGAGTAGTTGTCGAGCAGGTGGCGCACGGCGGCCTCGGCGACGGTCAGGAGCGAATAGGTTGCGAGTTGGATTCGCTCGTCGGGGCCGGGTGGAATTCCGCGGGCGCGCAGCCACTGGCGGGCGCGAAAGGCCTGCGGCGGCTCGCGGTCTTCGCGAGTCTCGGCAGACCCGGCGCAAGAGCCGGAGGGAAAAGCGCGCGTGAACTTCGTGGGGATGCCCGAAGACCCGCCCAGTAGGAGACAAGGGATCTCGCGCTCGGCGCAGAACGCCGCGAGCTCGCGTTGGGCGCCTTCGGGCGCACCGCTCAGGTCGCCGATCAGGGCGAAGACGGGCTCCGCGCGGTAGCGCTCCGCGAGCTCTCGGCGCCAGCTTGCGGATTTGTCGCCGAGTGGCCAGACCGCGAGCCGCCATTCCCGGTACGCGGGAGGGAAATCGTCCTCGTGCCCGAGCGGATCGGGAGGACGCAGGCGCAGGCGGGCGGTGTCCGCGTTCTTCCAACGAAAAAAGGCCTCCCCGGTCGTCAGGCGCGCACGCTCGCGTCGCCCGGAGTCCGGTGACTTCGACGAGTCCGAAGGGCTCCAGACGACGGTCGCAAAGCGCAAGGTCTCCTCGTCGACGCCCGGTGCGTCCGCTGCACCGAGGGTCCGCAGGTACGCTGTGAGATCCGCGATTTCCTCCTCGCTTAAAGAGTAGCGCGGCATTCGGGGGTCGAGAACCCGCCCCGTCGGCTCGATTCCCTCACCGATCGCGCGCGCGAGGGTCGCGTCTCCGTACGCGGGGCGCGGCGAACGTTGGCGCAGGCGCCCCCAGGTCTCGGGCGCGAGCTCGTCCTGAAACAGCGTCTCGTAGAGATCGATGCGGCGCGGCGGGTCCTCGGCGAAGAGCGCGCGCGCCGTGATCGGCGGGGTGTAGAGCCCCCCTTCGACACCCCCCGCGCCGCTCTCGCGGTGGCATCCCGCGCACGCCGCGGTACTCCCCCGGAGCACGCCGCCCGACCGGATCGCGACTTCCAGGGGGCGCCCCTCGGACGCTCGCCCCTGTTCGAAAAGAAGTCGGCCGCGCCTTCTGTCGGCAGGTCGGACGACCAGCGCCTCCGCGAGCGCCTCGACGCCGGGGAACCCCTCGAACCGCAGCCAGCTCGCGCTCCCCTTCGGACGGAGGAAAGTGAGCGGCAGGTGGCGCATCTTGTCGCCGCGATAGGTGCCGAACGCCTGTTGGACGGCGATCGAGTCGTCGGGGCTTCCCGTGAGCAACGTCCACGCTTCCGAGGCACCGAAGCGCTCCTCGTACTCGGCGAGCCGCGTGGGAGTGTCAAGCTCGGGGTCGATCGAGATCGAAATCCGCCGCAGGTTCGGCACTCTGTCGCCCAGCGCGGCGAGCGTGGCGGTGAGGGTCGGACAGACCCCGGGGCAACTCGTGAAGACGAACTGAAGCGCGATGGGCTCGGTGGTCGTCTGGAGAAGATGATCGAGCCGCACCTCGCGACCCTGCTCGTCCTGGAGCGTGACGGCGGGGATCGCGGGAGCGGCGAACGTGGAGGGAGGCTCGCAGAACGCGGCCCGCGCGGGCAGAGCGAGAAGAAGTGCGGCAAGCCGCGCGCGGCTAGTGAATCGACATGATCGCGACATCGTGATGGGTCGGATCGAATTGGTAGAAGCGGAGCCGCCGTGACGGATCGAATTGGAAGGTGATCTCGATCCGGTGCGCGCCGAGCGTATCGGCCTTATGCTTCGCGCTCGCCTTGCGGTGCTTGTGGTGTTTGCCGGGCTTCGCGGCGTCGATGGTGACGGGTTCCAGCAGGTTTTCCGCGACGTAGTCGCGCCCGAAAGTGAACCAGCACCCCGAGCCTCCCACCTTGACCGACGACTTGAATTGATTCTCCCAGCCCCGACCGCCGCCGAAGTCGACGTTCATATAGGCATGGTCGAAGTAGTCGCCATTGCGCAGCGCGACGGTGAACTTCGCGCCGCGGGTGTCAAACTTCGGAAAGTTGATCGACCCGCCGTCGGTGAACTGCGCGTACATCGTGTTGTTGACGTAAAAGAGGGTCATGTCCGCGCTCGCGTCGAGCGCCACGCCGCGCGGCAGGCGAGTGCGGTCTTGCCAGTCCTCGAAGCCCAACCGAGCTTCCCCCACGAGCCGTTCGAGCGTCGGCCAGGGGTCCCCACCCCGCGCGAGGCAATCAAGCGCCTCGCCGAACGCTCGCCACATGACCTTGGCGGGAGCCAGGTCGCCGATCTTCTCGATCGCCTTGCGTTTGTTCGCCCGGGGGGCGTGGCCGAAGACACTTTGCTCCCATTCGAGGAGGTTCTTGTCACCCACTTTCTTGGTCGCGTTCTCGAGCACCTGAATCCGCGGCGGATGCCAGCGCCAGCCCCAGGTGTACGAGAGGCTGAAATACTTGGCGGGGGCCATCTTGATCTTGAGGACCGTGCGCGTCCCCTCTTCGATCGGGAAAAACGTCTGATCCATCCCGACGTTGAACGGCCCGAACTTTCCGGGCACGAACGGAGCGCCCTTGCCGCCCGGCGGTGCGTCGTAATACATCACGAAGGGGGAGAAATCGTCCTTGCCGCGATCGAGCACGTCGAGCGTGTAGGTGATCGTCCAAGGGACCTCCGCCACCTCGGTCGGGTCCAAGAGCGACGTGTCGGACTCGATGTGGTTGTCGTACCAGATCTGATGGACGTCGACGTTGCCGCCGATCAATTCGCCGTTCGCGCCGTAGATCGGGACGACCTTCTTGAATTTGTTCGGACCGTCGAAATGGAGGAGCGGAAAGCCGCTGTACGTACGGTCCGGAATCGGGTTTCCTTCCAAGATGTCGATCCCCGACTGGAAGGCGGCGCGCACCGTCCGCAACTCCGCCTCCGTGAGAGGAGCGCGGCGCGCCACGATCGCGTCGAGGCGATCGAGCAGGTTCAGAAGGTCCGTCGTCGGCGAGGTGCGATCGATCGAGGTTACCGCGGGCTCGCCGTCGTGGAGGTTGTAAAAGACCGTCGGCGTCGAGGGGAGCGTGTTCGGCATCTCGTCGCAGTTCGAGTCGAAGTTGTTGGTGTAGACGTTCGGGAGGAGGTTCGTCCCCGGCGGATCGACGAACGGCTTCGACCGGGGGAAGAGACTCGTCCCCGTGGTGACGAACGTCGTGCTCCCTTGGGTCGTCTGGGATTGGCCGGTCATCTGAGATTGCGGGTACGGGTGCCCTTTGCCCGTGCAGGCCCCTTGGGCGAACCCTGAACGGACGGAAAAGCCCGCCAGCGCGAACAGGAGGGCGACCGTCGCCATCTCTCCGAGCGGCCGGGGGCCACGGCGGCGCGAGACCGGCGGGCCGCTTTTCGCGTTGGCCGTGGTCGTCCGCGGTACGACCCAAGTGAGGCGTTCGGCGATCGCCTCGGGTTCGGCCTTGGCGGGCACCGATCCCCAGAGGCCGAGAGCCGCGTTGCCGTAGCGGAAGAGACCGCGCGAGCAGTCTTTTTCCGTCACGCCGTGAATCGCGTCGTGGTCGTGCGCGTGCTCGAAGAACCTCGACTTCAAGAGCTCGATCTCGCGCGGCTCGGCGGAGACGAACCACCAGCCTCTCTTCGCGGCGAGGGGCCGATGACGTTTCGCGAGCTCGGCGAGCGCGTGGGGCGACGAGCGCTCGGCGTCGGTCGAAATCGAGATCACGACCGCGTCCTCGCCCATCCTGGGACCCAAGCTCGCGGCGAGCACCTCGACGACGCGCGCCACCTTGGCGAGCACGGGGTACTCCCGCTCTGCCGCTTCCGAGGTGAAGTGGACGAGCGCCGCCCGCCCGGCTTTCGGATCGGAACCCGCGAGAAGATCGTCCAAGAACCAGGCGCGGCGCCCTTCGTCCGTCGCGACCACGACGTTTGGAACGAGCCGCGGATCGCGACACGCGGGGACCGCCTTCGGGCCGGCTTCGGCGCGCAAAGCGAGGGGTGTCAGCGCGCCGACCGCCAGCGTGGTCAACGCGGCGCGGCGGGTGAGGGTCGGGACGGGCTCGTTCAAACCATTCGGCTCGCGCGTCGTCGTCGTCACCGCCCGCCTCCGTTCGGCTCTTCCTGGTCTTGTTGCTGGGTCCCCGTGCCGGGCCGAGGTTCGAGATGCGGCGGCGCGGGGGGCTCGCCCGTCACTTTGAAGGCGGGGCGCGAGCCGAGGAACCCTTTGCCGGGTTCCACGATGTCCCAACGCACCATCATCGCGTGGTCCTCGTGAACGACGTTGTGGCAGTGCATGACGTATTTGCCCAGGAAGTCGTGGAACTCGAAATAGACCTTGATCTCGTCGCCCGGCAGGAGGGTGGCAACATCGCGCCGCGGCCCGCCCATGAACGTCTCGATCCGCGGCCGCACGGGGTCGCTCGCGTCGAGCAGCGATTCGAATTGGTCGCGCCGCCCGCCCGAAGTCTGGAGGAAGCTCGGCGCGTACGCGCGACCGTTGATTTCCAGGATCAGGAACTCGGTGAAGTGGCAATGGACGGGATGCGACCAGCTGTTGCCCGCATTCCGGAACGTCCAGATTTCGGCGGTTTCGATCTCGACCCCCGCGTCGACGCGGTTGGGATCGAAAACCTTGCCGTTGACCGTCCACAGGCCGCCGTCGTAATCGAAGTCCCAGGTGCGGTGTCGGCGGACCTTCGAGAGATCGATCCGCGGCACCGGCCGAAAGCGGTCGGGAATGCGGCTCGGATCGCCCGCCGGGCACGCGACGACCTGGAACTGCATAATGCCGTCGCCAGGGTCGAGCTTCCGCCCCGACGGTCCTTTGCCGTTCGTCTGTTCGAGGCGATTGACCAGGGTGATCGTGTCGCCCACCGCGTGCTTTGAGAAGTCGAGAATGACGTCGACCCGCTGCGCGACCGAGAGGTAGAGGCTCGTCGCACGAATCGGCTCGGGGAGGAAGTTGCCGTCTCCCGTCACCACCACGAACGGCTCGCCCGTCGACAAGAACAGTTGGTAGAAACGGGAAGGACCGCCGTTGACGATGCGGAAGCGGTATTTCCGCTGCTCGACTTGGAAGTACGGCTGGATCCTGCGGTTGACGGTGAAGCGGTCGCCCAGGATGCCGTCGGTGTTGAACGGATTCCAACGCACCTGGCCGTTGGCTTGGAACATCACGTCGTGAAGGATCAGCGGCACGTCGTACTTGCCCGAGGGGAGACGCCATGCCAGCGGATTCGGATCGTTCTCGTCTCCTGAGTCCTCCTCGTCGAAGAGGAGATAGAAACCGTCGAGCCCCGCGTAGACGTTGGTCGCGGTGAAGTCCATGCGGTGGTCGTGGTACCAGAGCGTGGTCAGCTTCTGGAGCGGATCGTTGCCCGACGGGAAGTTCGCGTAGTGGTGGTCCCAAAACTCGCCGGTGTCGATCCAGTCCTGCGGCTCGCCGTCGCTCTCGGACGCGGTGTGGCCGTTGTGGAGGTGCTGGGTGGTCGAAGGGAGCGCGAAGCTCACCTGGGACACCCCGACGGGCGGCAGTTGGTTGTGACGCCGCACGAGGATGGGCTCACCGTAGCGCGCGTGGATCACGGGTCCGGGCGTGGCGCCGTTGAACCCCCACGAAAGGCTCCCGCTCGCGTAGGGCTCATCGACGTGGTACTGCCAGACGAACTCCTGCTCGAACGTCTCGTAGAGCTTTTTCGGCGCGAACTCCCGGTAGCGCTGATGCGCGCGCGGATCGGGCGGTGGGATGAGCGCCTCCACGGGCTTAAGGACGGGCGGCACGTAGAGCGGAGTGACGAACGGTCGCGCGGGCGGGCTCGGCGTCGCGAGATCGGGCGGCTCGCCATCGGGAGGGCAGAGGAAACGGAGCATCGCGCGCGGGTCGCCCACCCCCGCTCCTCCTGCGACCAAACCCATGGCCAGCAAGTCCCGCCGTCTCAGCGTCGGCCGCATGCGCATCCTCCTGTCCCTGAAAAGCTGCGGCGAGTGTAGGGGCCGCGGATTTGGGAGTCAAGAAGAGTCATTCGATACGGGGTAGGCGCACCTCAATCGTCGCCCCGCCCAAACGTCCTTCGGCCGCGCGGACGCTGCCGCCGTAGCCTAGGACGATCGCGCGGACGATCGCCAGGCCCAAGCCGGCGTGGGGGCTGGTGGTGCGTCCCTCGGGCCGGGCGGTGAAGAATCGCTCGAAGACGCGCTCGCGATCGGTTTCGGGGATGCCCGGCCCCTGATCCGAGATCTCGACGCCCACTTCTGTTTCGGTCGAGCGGAGGCGGAGGGAGATTTTGTCGCCCGGCGGCGAAAAGCTCGCGGCGTTGTCGAGCAGGTTTTCGAACGCCTGGGCGAGGCGGTCGGGGCTGGCGCGGGTCCACAGCTTTTCGTCGGGGGCGTCGAGGTTGAAACGGAGTCCGGGGTGGCGGAGCCTGAAGCCCTCGACCAGGCCGGTGAGGAGATCTCGCACGGCCACCCGCTCGGTCGGCTCGGCTTCGAGACGGGCGTCGATCGCGGTGATTTCACCGACGCTGCCGAGCAGGCGTTCGAGGCGTGAGATCTCGGCGAGCGCCAGATCGGAGAGGCGCCGGTGCTCTTCCGGCGTGCCTTCGCCGTCGAGCAGCTCGATCGCGTTGCGGATCGCCGCGAGCGGGTTCTTGAACTCGTGGGCCACGTCGGCGGCGAACGATTCGATGAAGCCGAGGTGGCCCTCCAATCGGGCGGTCAAGGCTTCGAGCGCGCGGGCCAGCTCGCCGATTTCATCGCGGCGTTTCAGGCCTTGAAAGCGACCGCGAAGCCTGCCCCGGCGATCCACCAGATCGGCGGCCTGGGCGGAGAGGCGCGCGAGCGGCCGGCTGATGGTGGTAGAGAGAAGGATCGAGATCAAGATTGCGGCACCGGTCGAGGCGAGCAGGATCTCGAAGATGCGCAGTCGAACGGCATAGAGGGAGCGCAGCACGCGGACCGTCGATTGGGTCACCACCACGGCGCCGATGATTTCGCCGCTCCCGCCACTTCCCCGGACGGGGATCGCACTGTGGAGGGTCAGCGACCGTTGGCCGGGCGACCGCTCAACGCCTCCGCCGTAGCGGCCGGAAAGAGCGGCGGCGAGCGCTTTCGGCAGCCCGCTCTTTTGCGGGCCGCTGCGTGTGTTGAGCCCCGCCTCGCGCCCTCTGTACAGCGGTTCGGCGAGGCGGAAGAGCGCGGCGCCCAGGCGGTAGATCGGATTGCGTCGCTCCGGGGAGGCTCGCGCCACTTCATCACCCGGGTCGGTCGATTCGCTGCGATCAGCCGACGGAGGTGGCCTGGGCGGCGCGGTTCGGCTCGAATCCGCGAGCGGTACGCCGTGGACGCCGTAGATGCGCAGGCGGCTTTCGGTTCGCGCTTCGAGCCGGGCGAGCAGCGCCGCGGCATCCTCCGCCGTCAGAGTCTCGCGCCCACCGAGCGCCGCCGCAAGCAACCGCCCTTGCTGGACCATCCCTTTCTCTTGCTGGGTGAGCAGCTCGCGCTCGTAGAGGTCGAGATAGAACAATCCGAAGACCGGCAGGAAGACGAGCAGCAGATTGAACAGCAGGAGCCGGGTCGAAAGGCGGAACATCACTCCGGTTCCCGCAGGCGATAGCCGAGGCCATACACGGTCTCGATCGCCTCGGCTCCTTCGGGGTCCGCTTCGGCGAGCTTCTTCCTCAGGCGCTTGATGTGGCTGTCGATCGTCCGCTCGCTGACGTAGGCGTCGTAGGGGTAGCCGTCCTGCATCAGCTGGGCGCGGGTTTTGACGTGACCGGGCCGGCGGGCGAGCGCCTGGAGCAGGGTGAACTCGGTGACCGTGAGGTCGAGCGGCGTTCCGCCGGAACGCGCGCGGTAGCGCTTCGGGTCGAGCGTCAACGGTCCCACGTGGAGCAGTTGCTCGGGCTCCTCCGGTTCCGCGGCGAGCGCCGCGCGGCGGAGCAGTACCTTCACCCGCGCGGCCAGCTCGCGGATCGAGAACGGCTTGCACAGGTAGTCGTCGGCGCCCAGCTCCAGACCGAGCACCCGGTCGAACTCCTCGTCGCGCGAGGTGACGAAGAGGATCGGCAGCCGCTCGGAGAGCGCGCGCAGGCGTCGGCAGAGCTCGCGCCCATCGAGGCCCGGCAGAAGGATGTCGAGGATCGCGAGGTCGGGCAGCCCGCGCTCGAACGATTGCCAGGCCGCGAGACCGTCGCCGTAGGGCTCCACCCGGTACCCCTCGCGGGAAAGCGCCGTGCGCATCGTTTCACGGACGCCTTCTTCGTCTTCGACCAGCGCGATCCGGGCTCCCGTTTGCGGCGTCATGGCGGGCACTTTAGCCCAGCGCTTCGGCCGTTTCGCCGGTCGCCACATTTTCGCCACGATCTTCCTCTCTTGCGCCATCGAGCCGCCGCGACCGCTCCCCGGCGGCGCGGTCGAATGGTCTCGAGCTCGGGCGCCCGGCACTTCGCCGGGCGAGATCTTGGAGGGATTTTTAAAATGTTCGAAGTCGAGCGGCGGCGGACCTGGCGCGATTCGAAGATGGTGAAAGTGATCGGTGTGGGAATTCTGGTGCTGCTGTTGCTGATTCCGCTCGCGATGGTCCGGGGCCTGGTGAGCGAGCGCCAAGAGAGGCAGCTTTCGGTCGAGCGGGATCTCGCGGCGATCTGGGGCGCCGCGCAGACGGTGGGCGGGCCGGTCCTGTCGATTCCCTACGACTCGCTCTGCGAGGTCCAGACGGCGGCGACGAACAGGCAGGTGATCACCTCGTTTCAGCCGTGCGAGAAGCTCGGTCACTTTCTGCCCGAGACGCTTCGGATCGACGGCCCGGTGAAGCCGGAGGTCCGCTCGCGTGGGATCTTCGACGTCGTGGTCTATCGGACCGACCTGCGCCTCCAAGGCACGTTTGCGCCGCCCCGCTTTGAGGACCTGTCGACCGAGGCCTCCCTCGGGTCGGGGCCGATCGGCACCGTCCATTGGGAACGCGCCTCATTAGGGATCGGAATTCCTGACCTTCGGGGGATCCGCGGCCGGGTGGATCTCGACTGGCAGGGGAAGCGGGTGCCGTTCGCGCCCGGCGTGGCCGATCCGAGCCTCTGGACCTCCGGACTTCGCGCGCCGCTTCGCCTCGACGGGGCGGCGGGAAAGCCCGCGGCGGGAGGGCGCATCCCGTTTTCTTTGAGCGTCAGCCTCGCGGGTTCGAGCGGCCTGCGCGTCTTGCCGTTCGGCCGCCAAACCGGCCTGGCGCTCCGATCCACCTGGGCGAGCCCGAGCTTTTCCGGCGCGTTCCTTCCGGATACCCGGCGCGTGGGTGAGGACGGTTTCAACGCCACCTGGAACGTCTCGTACTATGGCCGGAGCTTCCCGCAGAGCTGGTCCTCGTCGCAGACCGGAAACCTTGCCGCGGAGATCGCCGGCTCCTCCTTTGGCGTCGATTTCGTCCAGCCGGTCGACGTCTACCAGCAGACCGAGCGCTCGGTGAAATACGGCGCGCTGTTTCTGGTGCTCACGTTCGTGACGTTCTTCCTGTTCGAGCTGTTCCAGCCGATCCGCGTCCACCCGGTGCAATACCTGATGGTTGGCTCGGCGCTCTGCCTCTTCTACGTGCTGCTCCTGTCAATCGCCGAACAGGTCGCGTTCGGCATCGCCTACCTGGTGGCAGGGGGGGCCACGGTCGCCCTTCTGGGCCTGTACGCCGCGGCGGTGTTGCGCGGCATCCAACGGGCGGTCCTCTTCGCCGGGGTGCTCGGGCTGCTCTACGGCTATCTCTATGTTTTGCTCCAGGCCGAGGACTATGCGCTGCTGCTCGGGTCAATCGGGCTGTTCCTGATTCTCGCGCTGGTGATGCTGATCACCCGGCGGGTCGATTGGTATGGAGGCGGGGTGGCGCCGGTTAAGGCCGCGATCGAAGGCGCCTGAGGGATCGGGAACGGACCGAACGCGTAGAATGCCCGCCGGCCGGCCCGATTCGAGGACGGAGGAGGGGGACGCGGATGTTCGGCATTGACGAATGGCTGGTGGGGCAGCACGCTTCCGGAGCGATGGCGCTGCTCGTGGCACTTCTGCTCGGGCTCCGCCACGCCACCGATCCGGATCACCTGACGGCGGTCTCGACGCTGGTCCTGTCCGACCGGCGCCAGGGGACCAAGCAGGCGACCCGGCTCGGGTTGGTCTGGGGTTTGGGGCATGCGACCACGCTGTTCGCGTTCGGGCTGCCGGTGATCCTGTTCCGAAGCTTTTTGCCGGACGGGGTGCAGGCGGCGGCCGAGGTCGCAATCGGCTTCGTGATCATCGCACTGGCGGTTCGCCTCCTGGTGCGCTGGCGACGGGGGGCGTTTCATTCCCATCTGCACGACCATGAGGGGCACGCACACGCCCATCCGCACGCGCACGAGCTGCGCGCTGCGGCCGAGCATGCTGAGGCTCACGCCCATGGGCACCGCCATGGCGAAACGCTCGGCCGCTCGCCGCTCGCCGCGTTCGGGATCGGGATGTTGCATGGCGTCGGCGGCTCGGCGGCGGTCGGCGTGCTGCTGGTCGGCGCGGTCGCGGGGCGTGGCGAAGGGGTGATCGCGCTCTTTCTCTTCGCCGCGGCGACGGCCATCTCGATGGCGCTGGTCTCGTCCGCGGTCGGTTACGCCCTGGCGCGCGGACCGGTCTCTCGGCGGGTGGTCTCGTGGGTGCCGCTCTTCGGGGTGTCCGGAGTGCTATTCGGTCTCTGGTACGCGGTCGACGCGCTCCGCTGTCTCGGCGGCACGTCGTAAGGCGCCCAACTGAAAGTCCGGGCGAAAAAGCAAAACGCCCCGAAAGATCGGGGCGCCGGGGGAATCGTGGCACTCGAGGGCGCCGAGGCGGTACTTACTTCTCCTCTCCCTCTCCCTCTCCCTCTTCCTCTTCTTCGCCTTCGGAATTGACCTGGCAGGCGACGAGCTCCTTGCTGGTGATCGTCCAGGTCCCCTTTCCACCGCAGATGTCGACGGCTTGAACGACGCACTCGTCTCCGTCTTCGTCCACGAGCTTGACGTCGTAGGTGTCGCAGGGGATTTCGGTCAGCTTGAAGTTCTCGCCCGTGCCGATGACTTCTTCGCTAAGCTGGTCCGCACCCCATTTGTCGGTGTCGGCCGGCGAAAGAAAGAACTGGTGAATTTCCCACTCGCTCTGGTTGGCAACGGTCACGGTGGCATTCTTGGCGGCGGCGACGGAAGGGATACTGAAGGCGAGAGCGCACAGGGCGCCGACGAAAAGCGCAGACTTCTTCAAGGGAAATCTCCTTTCGGGGTAGAGCATAAGAATACCACGGCCGCGCGGTAGAATTCAGGGCGATGTGGCCTACCCTGCGTACTTTCGTCCTCACTCTCCTCTTCTCCTCCCCGGTCCTTCCACAGGTCCCAGACATTCAGCCTCCCCCGGTGCGCTTTTCCGTGCCGATCGAGGTCGTTGGGCCGAAAGGCCGGCCGGTTCCGGACCTTGGGGCCGCGGATCTTACGCTGACGGTCGGCGGTGCTCCTTGGGCGATCGGCGGTCTCACCGCTCCGCGCGCCGCCGAGCCCTGGCGGATCGTGCTCTATTTCGATCGCATCCTCTCGGGCACGCGCTCCTTGCGCGCCGCTGCGGATGCGCTGATCGAGCAGCTGCCGGCGCTCGTGGTTTTGGGTGAGGTCGAGCTGGTGATCGCCGAGCCGGAGCCGCGGGAGGTCGTGCCGCCCACGCGGTCGGCCGCAGCGCTCGAAGAGGCGCTCGCCCAGATCTTCCTGAGTGCCGAAGGGCGCGACGATCTCCGCCAGGCCCGCGCCCGCTTTGCCGCGAAGTTGGAGGGAGGATCGGCCGGAGGGCGCGAAGGGGCGGATGCCGCGGAGGCGTTGGCTGCCGAAGAGCGGACGGCTCTGCGGCAGCAGGATCGTTGGCTCGACCTCTTGGCACGTTCGCCGCTCCCGCCGGGAGCGGTTGAAGAGGGAGCGCGCGCGTTGATCCTGGTGAGCGACGGCTACGACCTCGATCCAGCACCCGCCTACGGCGTGCGTCGTTCGGTCGTGCCGCCGCTTGTGCGGGCGTCTAGCGCGATGGCGCGCGCCGCCGCAGAGCTGGGTTGGAGCGTGTTCGTGCTTCGGCTCGGCGACGAGAAACTGCCCGACCCGAGGCGTTGGTCTCTCGATCCGGCGCGCGGAGGGGTTCGGGTCCGGCTTCCGGAGTCGGGGCCTGCCGCCGTGGCGGGGCCGGCGCTGCCGGTGCTCGTCGATCCGGCGGTACCGCTCGCCGCTCTGGCTCAGGCGACCGGCGCCGCGATGGCCCGGGAGCGGGCGGAGGTCGGTGCGTTGGTCGCTTCGCTCGGGCGGCGGCAATGGATTTCGTGGGACGCCCCGCCGCTTTCACCCGGAAGCTCGGTGGCGATCGAAGTGCGCGCGAAGCTCGCCGAGCGGTCGGTGCGGGCTCCCGCTTGGGTTGGCTCAGGAATGCCGGCCGAGGTGGCGGCGGCGCGCGGGCGGGCGCTTCTTTCCGGCGAGGATCTTAGCGGCGATTTCGACCTGCGGGCGATCGAGACCGGCGCACCGGCCGATCCGTCGGCCGGCGCCGCCGCCCCCGGAGTCAACAGGGGTCTCCCGACGGGAATCGAAGCGCGGATCGAGCCGCTTGAGGGCGACCCGACGCTGCGCTTCACGCGGCTCGTCGATCTGTTCGCGGCTCCCGAAGTGCTCGCGGCGCCGGAGCGCACGACGGGCGGCGGCGCCTCGGAGGACGGATCCCTGGAAGGCGGCGCGCCGGTGCAAGTCGTCGCCTGGCCGGTAGGGAACCTGGTGGGTGGGGGCGCGCGCGGGGGAGTCTTGGTCGCCGACG
Source organism: Holophagales bacterium (assembly GCA_031404815.1). Taxonomy (GTDB): domain Bacteria; phylum Acidobacteriota; class Thermoanaerobaculia; order Multivoradales; family UBA5704; genus DASYKS01. Next base: position 30,507 of record JANNIH010000059.1, read on the forward strand.
ATCCGGCGACCGGCCGGCTCGGTGCGGTGCTCATCGAACGCCAGGAACCAGCGGCGGCGGTGATTGCCGAGGTCGAAACGGCGGGACCGCCGCCGGGCCGGGGAACCACCGCGCCTTCGAGCCGCCCGAAGGGCGGCCTCGCGGTGCGCATCCTCAGGCCGTTGCCCGGCAAAGCGGACGGTCCGGTCGAAGTGGAAGCCGAAGTGAAGACGCCGACCGATGCGCGGCTCGATCGGGTCGAGTTCTTCTGGAACGACGAGCTCGCGGCGACCGCCTATCAGCCGCCGTTCCGGCGTGCCGTACCGGTCCCCCGCGGCGGGCCGGTCGGCTTTCTGCGCGTCGCTGCGCGTTTGGCCGATGGCACCGTGGTCGATGATGCGGTGCTGATGAACGCGGGTGCCTCTGGCGAGCGGGTGGACGTTCGGCTGGTCGAAGTGCCGGTGGTGGTCACCGATCGCGCCGGTCGGCCGGTGCGCGGTCTGGTGCGCAGCGATTTTCGTCTGAAGAGGAACGGGGTGGCCCAAGAGATCGCAGGTTTCGCGGACGCGGGCGACCTGCCGCTCACGCTCGCGCTCGCGGTCGATTCTTCGGCCAGCATGTTCCTCAAATTGCCGCGCGTGGAGCGGGCGGCGCGCTCACTGCTGCTCGAAGCGCTCAACCCCAGAGATAGGGCTCTGCTGGTCGATTTCGACAGCGTGCCGCGGCTGGTGGCACGGCCGACCCGCGATCTGGCCGGCGTCGCCAACGCGCTCTCCTCGTTGCGCGCCGATGGCGGCACGGCGCTCTGGAGCGCGGTGGTCTTTGGGCTGCGCGAGCTAGGCGGGGTCGCCGGCCGCAAAGCGCTGGTGGTCTATTCCGACGGCGTCGGCGAGGAGGACCCGACCTCCTATAGCGAATGTCTGCGGGCGGCGCGCGCGAGCCGGGTGCCGGTCTATCTGATCCTCTCGTCCAGCGTCTCCGCCCGGCGGGCCGGTTCGCTATTGCGCGAGCCGCTCGGCGAGAAGCTCGATCGGCTCGCCCGCGCAACCGGGGGTGCCGCGATCTTTCTGGACGCGAGCTTGGGGGCCGATCCCGGTTCGGACAGCGATCTTTCGGCTGTGTATCGAGGCATCCTCGCCGAGCTGCGCAGCCAATACCTGCTCACCTTCTATCCTCCGGAAGGGAGCGGCGAATCGTGGCAGAACCTCGACCTCGAAGTCCGGAAGCCGGGCCTTTCGGCGCGCGCGCTGGAGGGGTATACGCCTCGTCGTTGGGTCCCTTGAGATAGACCGAGTCACCGACTCACCTCCACCCGCCGAAAGCACGAGAGCAGGTGATCGTTCACTACGCCGACGGCCTGAAGATAAGCGTAGATGATGGTCGGACCGACGAAGCGGAAACCGCGGCGTTTCAAGTCTTTGGAGATCTGTTCAGCGAGCGGAGTCTGGGCGGGCACGTCTTTGAGCGTGAGAGGGGCGTTCCTGACCGGCCGGCCCTCGACGAAGCTCCAGAGATAGGCCGCGAACGAGCCCCTTTCTCGCTGCACGGCGAGGAAGGCCCGCGCGTTGTCGAGTGTCGATTCGATCTTCAAGCGGTTGCGGACGACCCGTGAGTCGTCGAGCAAGCGTAGGACGTCCTCGGGGCCGAAGCGGGCGACCGCTTGCGGGTCGAAATCGGCGAACGCCGCGCGGTAGCCGGCCCGTTTGCGCAAGATGGTGATCCAGGCGAGGCCCGCCTGCGCCCCTTCGAGAGTGAGCATCTCGAACAGCAGGCGGTCGTCGTGGACCGGTACGCCCCAATCCCGGTCGTGGTACGCGATGTATTCGGGCGCGCCGAGGCACCAGTCGCAGCGAACGAGGTCGGTCGGGGTCTCGATCGGTTTCGCGCTCATAGGGGGTGGAAGCCTATCGCGCTTGGGCGCAGGATGCTCCAGAGACTCCGGCGAATGGGTTCAATGAACCTATCATTCTCCGTATACTAAAGGCGACCCGAGGAGGGGTCCGAATGGCCGCTACCACGCAATCCATCGTCAGGGCTCTCGGCGGTGCCCATGTCTTCCGCCGACAGGTGAGGGGAGTGGAGGATCTTCTCGAGAGGGTTCGCGCAGGCCTGCCTTCAGCCGCAGTCGATGAGATCGGGGAACGATTTGGTCTCGATCGCGCCGCTCTTCATGCCCTTCTTCGGCTGTCGACTGCGCACTCGTCCCGAGTCCTCCTCGACGCCGAGGAGTCGGATCGGTTGGTTCGTTTTGCCAGGATCGCAGCGTTCGCTTCCGATGTCTTAGGCGATGACGCAAAAGCCTCTCGGTGGTTGCAGCGCCCGAACCGGGCACTCGCCGGCCGCCTGCCGTTGTCGCTCCTCGACACCGATCTGGGGGCTCGCGAAGTGGAGGCCGTTCTCGGTCGGATCGAGCACGGCGTTTTCAGCTGACACGCCCTCCTGATGCCTCGCCGTTTGGCGCAGCCCCGGGAGATTTGGCGCATCGTCAAAGCCCGCAGGACGTTCAGTGCATTTGATGGGGAGGGTGCGCGCCGTTTCGGCGGACGGTGGAACATGCCGGGAACGCCGATGGTCTACACCTCGGGGACACTTTCTTTGGCGGCGCTGGAGCTGTTCGTCCATCTTGATCCGCAAGAGGAACCTTCCGACCTCATTGCGATTCAGGCTTTCTTGCCTAAGGGCTTTGAGATCGAGTCGCTCGAATCGAGTGATTTTCCCCCGACCTGGAGAGACCTTCCGCCGCCTGAAGAGCTGCGGGAGCTGGGGAGCAGGTGGATTCGGGAGGTGCGAACCCCGGTCCTGTCCGTCCTATCAGTGATCGTTCCGCGAGAGCGCAACTTCCTCCTGAATCCGCTCCACCCGGCCATGGCTCGGATCCGAGTGGTCGATTGGGAGCCGTTCGCACTGGACCCCAGGATCTTGAAGCGTAGTGCTGCCATTACGCGCTCTCGGGGGAGCGAAAGAAAGCGAACGGCTTAGCCCGCGGAAACCTCCGGGCGCGCCGTCTTCGCCCGCGGCAAAGGTCCGCCCGCGCATCGCTTTGACTTGGAGCAGGTCGAAGTAGTCGCCCGGCACCATCTGGCCGACCAGCACCTCCGGGTCGCCCGTGGTCGCGACACTCATCGGCGCCCAGTCGTAACCGACCAGGCCGTCGAGGTTCCGGTTCCGCGCCCGCAGGTCCTGCCAATTGAGATGGGAGAGGGGAGCCTGGCCGGGAGCTCGCGGAAAGATTTTCACTTTTCTTGGCGGAAAGTGTCCATCAAAGCGGGCCAGCGGCAACCTTCTCTTTAGGAACGAATCACGATCGAGTCGCAAGCGCTATGGCCAAACGAGAATCCTTCGACTTGCTGACCGGCAAGAGCCGACCACGAACCGCTCTCCGGTCGAGGGTCGAGCCGCCCCGGGTGCTTTGGGTGGAACGCCCTCCGCTCGACCCGAGCCCGGCTCTGTACGACCAGGCTTTCGATCGCGCCGGAGCGGTGCTTGCCGCCTGCTGGACGCGTTTGGAGGACGAGCGGCTGGCGGCGATCGGGCAGCTCGCGCGCCTGCTCGGCCTGCCCCCCGGCCGGCGCGGGATGTTGGTGCGCAACAGCGAGCGGATGCGGACTTGGGGTGTGCTCGAACGCCTGGTCGGCGCCGCGCGGCAGGCGCTCGGCCAGGAGCCGGCCGATCCCGGCGCAGCGGAGGATCTGGTCGCCCTCGCCCTCGACCTTGCGCCTTCGATCGATCCGGAAGTCTATCCACGCGCGCAGAGGATGGATCTGGAGGCGCGGGCTTGGGGGGTGCGTTCGCGGTGTCGCCAGTTGCACGGCGATCTCCCCGGTGCAGAAACGGCGCTCCAGGCGTCGTACCGCTGCCTGCTTCAGGGCTCCCGGGACGGCTGGGAGCGGGCGATCTGGTTGGAGGGGAAGGCGGCATTGCGCCGCGCGGAAGGGCGATGGCACGAAGCCGAAGCCGCGCTCCGGCGGGCGACCGCGATCTTTCGCGAGATCGGCGACGACCGACAGGCCGGAAAGTGCCTCACCGAGCTGGGCGAGCTCCATCGGCGCTTAGGAAACTTGAAGTCTGCCACCTGCTACGCCGGCCAGGCCGTGGCACTGCACCGGGGCGCCGAGCCCGAGTTGCTCGCCAAAGCGCTCGTCGCCCAGGTCGAGTCGCTCGGTGCAGCCGAGAGTTGGTTCGAAGCGCACCGGGCACTGCTCGAGCTGTCGAGCCTGGCGCGGCACCATCCGGGCCTCGCCATCCCGCTCGACGAGCTACGGCGAAGGGCGTCACCTCCCCTCGCAGCCTGTTAGAGTAGCGGCGCTTCGCCGCACGACCTCACCGGTCGGGGTTCGCGTCCACGGAGGTTGTCGATGCTCTCGATATCCTCGATCGTTCCAATGCGCTCCGGCCGGCGAGTCGAGGTAGATTCAATTCGAACCCCATGACCACGCCCACCTTGGATGAGTTGGTGCTCCTGCCGGAGCCGGTGGCCCTAAAGCGTCATTTCGACGCGACGAACTACCGGGCGTTCCTCTGGCTGTTGGGGCTCTGCGGAGCCTGGTCGCTGGTCGGTCTAGCGATCGCGATCGGGCGCGGGGAGACGCTCGCCCCCGCCCTGTTCGGCCTCAACGTCTTTCTGTCGCTGGTCCTGTTCGCGGCGCGTCAAGAGCCGTTCGTCGCCCGCTTCGTCCGCCAGATCATCCTCGCCTATGTCGTTCTCCAGCTGGTGATCCCGTTTGGGGTGCGCACGGATCAACACGAGATCTCGGTCATCGGCCTGCTGCCGCTCGCGATGATTTGGCTTCGGCTGCGGCCGACCGAGCACCTGCTGCTCTTCGGCTCCTCCTGGGTGGCGACGCTCTGGCACGCTTGGGGCAAGGAGCCGGGCGGGTCGAGAACGGCTCTCGCGGACGCTTCGGAAACCTGGCACTTCGGCGGCTTTGAAGCGAGCTTTTCCGCCCTCGTCGCGGTTTCGCTGATCGCGGCGCTGGTGTTTACCCGGCGCGAGAAGCTGGCTTTTCTCGGCGGCTTCCGGCGCGAGTCGACCCGCCACCGCGAGCGACAACGGATGCGCGAGGAGATTGACCAAGCCCGCCGCATCCAGCTCAGCATGCTGCCGCAGCGCGCGCCCGATCTGCCCTGGTTGGAGGTGGCTGCGGCATCGCTGCCGGCGACCGAGGTGGGGGGGGACTACTACGAATTCTTCCCGCTCGGCCCCGACCGGCTGGCCGCGGTGATCGGTGACGTCGCCGGCCATGGGCTGGGTAGCGGCCTGGTGCTCTCCGGGCTGCGCAGCTGCCTGTTTCTGCTCGAAGACGATCTCGGCGAGCCGGTTGGGGTGTTCGAGCGGATCAACAAAATGGTGCGGAGGACTTCCGGTAAGCGCACGTTCGTGACTCTCGCCTGCGCGGTGATCGACCGCCTGGAGAAAAGCGTCCGGGTCACGACCGCCGGGCATCCGCCGATCCTGCTCTGGCAAGCGCGCAGCCGGTCGGTTGAAGAGGTCGGCCAGGGCTCGCCGCCGCTCGGCACCAACCTGCCGACCCATTTCGAGCTGGAGCTGCGCCCTGCTCACCCGGGTGACCTGCTCGTCCTCTACACCGACGGCCTGATCGAAGCGCGCGACGCCCTAGGTCGAGACTACGGTGACCGGCGCCTCTCGCGCCTGGTGGCCGAGGTCGCAGGAGCGCGCACGCCACCGGCTTCGGTGACCGCCCGCGAGATGCGCGACGCGATTTTGGGCGACCTGGCGAACTTCAAGGGAGACAGCGAGCAGCTCGACGACATGACGGTGGTGGTGCTGCGCTTACGGTAGGGGGCGGCAGGCGCTCCACCCGGCGTGCACCGCGGCGGACCGCTCTTTTCGAGTCGCCGGATCGGCCGGGCAGGGAGGGGCCCGGAGCACCCAGCCGGCGGGGAGCTCGGGGATCGGCAGCTCGATCGTGAACGGTACGCCGTTCAGTTGGAGCGGCCGGCCGCGCACTTCGACTTCGCCGAGCAGGTCGATCTCGACCGAGGTGCGGCCGGAGAGCTCGACCTGGTAGGTGACCGAGCGGGCGGAGATTTCGACCTCCGACTCGATCAACGCCTCCTCGATCTCCGGCGCGTCGGAGCCTTTTGGGACCTCGGGGATTTCGAGCGTCAGATGGTCGGCGGTCTTTTCCACGTGGCTTGCCGGGACGGTGTCGCCGACGAACCTGGCGCCGGCCGAGAGCGTGATCGTGTAGCTCCGGCCGGGCAGCAGGCCGGAGAAGTGGAGCTTCATCTTCGGCGTCTTGCCTGCGGCGGGAGCGTTTTTGGCCGCCGGGTCGGAGGCGGCCACACAGGGCGCTGCGGCGAGCAGGCTCGCGCCGAGCAGCGCGAGGCGGATGAGATTCGTGGCGATCAATGCGCTACCTCCAAGGGTTGGATCGAGGGTTCGACCGGATCGGGATCGACCCAGGCAAGCTCGCGCGGGCGACCGGCGGGAAACCAGAGCGCCACGCCGAGCGAAGCGACGGCGATCGCGCCGACACCCCAGAAGACCGCCTGGAGCGCGACCAGGAACGCGCCGCTCAAATGGCCGACTTCGAGCGCCCCCATCGCGGCACGTTGGCCCGGATCGAGCAGCGCGTTGGCGTCGATGCCGGGTCCGACCGCCTGGGCGAGCCGGGCGGCGAACAGGGCGCCGAGGGCGGCAACCCCCACCGCGCCGCCGATCGAGCGGAAGAACTGAACCGTGCCGGTCGCCACCCCGCGCAGGCGCCATGGTACGGCGCTTTGGACCGCGATCATGTAGGGCATCGAGACGAAGCCGAGCCCGAGCCCCATCACGAACAGGATCGCCATCACCTCGAGCCGCGTGGTGGCGCCGCTCAAGCGGGCGAGCGCGATGCCGGAACCGGCGAGCAGCAGGCCGCCGACCAGGCAGAACCGACGATACGAGAAGCGCGACATCAGCCGGCCGGTGATCGTGCTCGAAATCGGCCAGCCGATCAGGATCGGCGACAGGAGCGCGCCCGCATCGGTCGCCGAGCCGCCGAGCACCCCCTGGCCGAGGATCGGGCCGAACGCGGTGAGCGCGAACAGGAGCGCACCGAGCAGAGCGTTGCCGGCGCACGAGACGGCGATCACCCGATTCTTGAACAGGTCGAGCGGCAACATCGGCTCCGGTGCGCGGCGCTCCTGCCACAGGAACGCGAGGGTGAGCAGGACGGCGCCCAAGAGCGTCGCCACCGTGCGTGGATCGCCCCACCCCCAGACCTCCGGCCCTTCGATCAGCCCGAGCAGCAGCAGGGTGACCGCGAGCGAAAGCAGCAGCGTGCCGAGCAGGTCGAGCCGATGCTCCCGGCGCGGCGGTTCCTCGCGCAGATGGCGGTTTAGCATCCAAGCCGAAAGGAGGCCGAAAGGCACCCCGAGAAAGAAGATCGCCCGCCACGACAGAGCGTCGGTGAGCGCGCCGCCGACGAATGGGCCGACCAAACTCGCGAAAGCCCAGACCCCTGCGAACAGACCCTGCATTTTGCCGCGCTCTTCGAGCGTGAAGATGTCGCCGATCACGGTCGCGGCGACCGGCATCAATCCGCCCGCGCCGAGCCCCTGGAGTGCGCGGAAGATGATCAGCTCGTTCAACGAGCCGGCGAACCCGGAGAGCGCCGAGCCGCCGACGAACAGCGCGACTGCGATCAGATAGATCCGCCGCCGGCCGTACAGGTCGGCCAGTTTGCCGTAGAGCGGCACGGTAGTGGTCGAAGTGAGCAGGTAGGCCGAAAACACCCAGCTGTAGCGCGAGACTCCGCCCATCGAACCGACCGCAGTGGGCACCGCCGCCGCCACCGCCGTCGCCTCCAGGGCGGCGAGCAGCGAGCCGAGCATCAAGGCGCTGGTGACCAGCCGTCGTTCGCGTCCGGGCTGCAAGGGGGCTCGTTCTCTACCGCTGCACAGCCGCGTCGGAGGGGGGCGGCTCGCTCGCCGCCGGTTCCTGCGGCTCGTCCGCCGGCTTGCGCTTGAAGAAATGGTCGAACGCGCTGCCGGCGGGCTTGGCCTCAGGCGCAGCTTCGGGCTTCTTCAGCGGTGCCGCCTCAGGGGCCAGCGGCGCAGGGGCCGGAGGAACAGGAGGCTCGGGCTCCAGAGGCTTTGGCGGCGCCGGTTTCGGAAGCTCCGGTGGAGTCGTCACCTCCGGTTTCTTCTCGGTTTCTGCGTCCTTGCCGTCCTTTACGGCTTTGGGCGCCAACCTTTCCCCGAGCGCCAACCCCCGATATCGCTCCGCCTCCGCCTGATCGCCGAGCGCTTGCGCCGCCGTCGAGGCCCAGAGCCAGGCGGATGCCGGGTTGGCCGCGAGGTCGGCGGCGCGCACGAAGGCGCTCAGCGCGTCTTCCGGGCGGGCGAGGCCGGTCAGATAGGCGATACCGAGATCGGTCTGCAACTGGGAGAGCTGGGCGCGATCCTTCCCTTCAAGCTCGCGACTCGCCGCCTCGAGATGCGCGACCGCGACGGGGTATTCACCGCGGGCGAGCGCCGCGCGGCCGAGCGCTGCGTGATCCTCGGCAAAGAGGGGGGTCGAGAGCGCGAGCGCCGCGAGGCCGAGCAGGGGGCGGAATAGGGAGCGGATGGTCATGGTGCGATCCTCCGGTGGAGGTAGCTATCGTAGCGGATCAAACGGCCGTCGCTTCGAGAATCCACATCGGGCTCGCCGTCGGATGGATTCCCGAGAGCGTGAACCCCGCGGCGGCGACGAGTTCACCAAATTCTTTCCGGCACCGCTCGCGCCCGCCGTCGCAGGCGACCAGCATGTGCAGATCGACCTTCGGGCCGAAGCCGTGCGCTTCGTTAGGCTCGACGATCGACTCCACCACGAACAGACGCGCGCCGGGGGAGGCGGCACGCCGACAGGCGCCGAGGATCGCGAGGCACCGTTCATCGTCCCAATCGTGGAGCACCTGTTTGAGCAGATAGCCGTCGCAGCCGGCCGGCGCCGCGACGAAAAAGCTGCCGGGGACGAGTTCGACGCGGTCGAGCACCCCGCGTTGCGTCAGGTAGGGGCGCGCCTGGTCGAGCACGCCGGGCGCATCGAGCAGGACGCCCCGAACGTCGGGATGGTGCCGGAGGATCGCGGCGAGCAGCGTGCCCCGGCCGCCGCCGAGGTCGGCGAGGCGGGCGCGCCCACCGAGTCGGCCGAATGCCGGGTGTGCCGCGACCGCCGGGGCGTACATCTCGGTGATCGCGCCCATCGCTGCGGCAAAGGTGGCCAGCTCGTCCGGATGATCGTCGAACCAGCTCCAGACCGAGCTCCCGTGGACGTGCGGGAAGGCGTTCTCGCCCGTGACCACGGTGCGGGTGAGATCTGCCCAGGCGGCGACCGTCGCTTCCGAGCCAAAATATTCGGCGACCGGGCCGAGCGCATCGCGATCGCATCTGAGGGTTGTGGAGAGGCGATTGTTGGCGAAGCGCCCCCGTCCGTCGAGGCGGAAGACGCCCGACGTCGCGAGCGCACGGAGCGTCCGGTGGAGCGCGTCGGCGTCGGCACCGATCTCAAGCGCCAGCTCCGCGGCCGATTTTGGGCCACCCACCAGCCGGTCGGCGAGGCCGAGCTGCGAAGCGGTGCGGATCGCCTGCGTCTGGCCGGTCCCGGCCGCCCGATCGACCATCGCCGCGGACGCCGGGACCACCCGGTCGGCGAGCGCCAGGAGCAGGCGCCTTAGCCACAAGGCTACCGCCACGGCGAAGCGCGGCGGGGCGGTGGGCAGCGGGGAAGGGGTATTCGGGGTCAAGGAGTCTCTGAGTCTACAGGACGAGCCGAGGCGCGCACCGGGGAATGCCCGAGCGGCCCAAGACGTTCGAAAAGAGCGGTATCTCCCGGCTCGCCCGGGGCTTTGCCAAAGAGCCGCTCCGCTCGAGGTAAACTCAAGAAACAGAAGGCTTCTGCGTCGCTTGTTCCCGTTGGGCACAAGTGCTAGACTCAGCGCTCTCTCATGCCCGAGGAGTCAAACCCGCATGGAAACCAAGACGGTCGGTGAAAGCTGGGTCACGACCAAGTTCGAGGCCTTGGAGGATTGGTCGCAACGCCACTCCTTCTGGCCCTTCCCGTTCGGCACCGCCTGCTGCGCGATCGAGTTCATGTCCACCGTCTCCGCCCATTACGACGTGGCGCGCTTCGGTTCGGAAGTCGTGCGCTTCTCTCCCCGCCAGAGCGACGTGCTGCTGGTCGCCGGCACGATCAACGACAAGATGGGTCCGGTGCTCAAGCGGATCTACGACCAGATGGCCAACCCGAAGTGGGTGATCTCGATGGGCGCCTGCGCCTGTTCGGGCGGCTTTTACCGCTCGTACCATGTGATGCAGGGGATCGACGAGATCATCCCGGTCGACATCTACGTCCCGGGCTGCCCGCCGACGCCCGAGGGTCTGATCTACGGCATCCTCCAGCTCAAAGAGCGGGTCGTCCGCGACCGGCGACGCCACAACGAGCAGCACCAAAGCCAGGGAAAACTGGCACCGCTGGAGAACCCTGAGAACAAGGAGAGCGAGCGTGCCGACGTTGGCCGAGCCGTCCCTGCTTGAAGACATCGCGGCGAAGTTTCCCGCCGGCAGCATCACCGTGCAGGAAAACTCCGACCAGCCGACCTGGGTGGTCAAGCGCGAGGTGCTGGTCGAGCTCGCCAAGGAGCTCTGTTCCCGGCGCGACACGCGCTTCGATCTGCTGCTCGACGTCGCGGGGGTTGATTACCCGGAGCGAGAAGAGAGCGAGGGCGGCCGCTTCGACGTCGTCTATCACCTCTATTCGGTGGCGCGGAACGACCGGCTGCGCTTGAAAGTCCCGGTCACCGAAGCCGACGCGCTGCTGCCGTCGGTGATCCCGGTCTGGAAGGGTGCCAACTGGTTCGAGCGCGAGGTCTTCGACATGTTCGGCGTCCGCTTCTCCGGCCACCCGAACCTCTCCCGCATCCTCTGCCACGAGGCGTTCCAGGGGCACCCGCTGCGCAAAGATTACGACCCGGCACGGCGCTGGATTTTGACCGAAGCCGACATCTACAAGCCGCATTTCGATCTGCCCGACGGCGAGGACGACCTGTTCGAGCGGATGGCGATCAACATCGGCCCCTCGCACCCGGCGATGCACGGTACCTTCCGCCTGATGGCGGTGCTCGACGGCGAGGCGATCATCGCCTCCGACGTCGAGATCGGTTATCTCCATCGCTGCTTCGAGAAGATGGCCGAGACCCACAACTGGCAGCAGATTATTCCTTACACCGATCGGCTGAACTACTGCTCGGCGTTCATCAACAACGTCGCCTATTGTAAGACGGTCGAGAAGTTGCTGGGAGTCGAAGCGCCGCCGCGCGCGGTGTGGGCGCGCACGATCCTCACCGAATTTTCCCGCATCATGGACCACTGCGTCTGCAACGGCGCCACGCTGGTCGATGCCGGGGCGCTCACCAACTTCTGGTACATGATGCAGCCGCGCGAGGAGATCTACGGCCTGATCGAATCGTGCTGCGGCGCGCGCCTGACCGTCTCGTATGGGCGGATCGGCGGCATCGCGCAGGACCTGCCGGTCGATTTCGTTGCGCGCTCGCGGAAGCTGCTCGAATACATCCCGAAGTTCATCGACGACACCGAGTCGCTGATCAACAAGAACCGGATCTGGATCGACCGGACCGTGGGTGTCGCCGCGATTTCGGGCGAAGAGGCGATCAACTGGGGCTGGACCGGCCCCTGCCTGCGCGCGAGCGGTGTCGGCCTCGATCTGCGCCGGTCGGCGCCTTACGATCTCTACGACACGGTCGATTTCGAGGTGCCGACGCTGTCCGGCGGTGATGTCTACGACCGCTTCCGCATCCGCATGATGGAGATCCGCGAGTCGTTGAAGATCATCCGCCAGCTGCTCGACCGCGGCATGCCGGAAGGGCCGTACATTATTGCGGACCCGCACATCGCCCTGCCGCCCAAGGAGGCCTGCTACAACCAGATGGAAGCCATGATCTACCACTTCAAACTGATCATGGACGGCATTCAGGTACCGGCCGGCGAGGTCTACTCGGCGGTCGAGGGGGCGAACGGCGAGTTCGGGTTTTATGCGATCAGCGATGGCTCGTCCAAACCGTACCGGCTGAAGTGTCGGCCGCCCTGTTTCCCGATCTTCTCGACCTTCTCGCGCTTGATCAACGGCGGTTCGCTCTCCGACGCCATCGTCACGCTGGGCGGTTTGAACATCATCGCGGGAGAGCTCGAACGATGAAGATGCCAGCCTCCGGATCAGACTCCGGATCGACTTCCGAGTCGATCTCGATTCCGACGAGCGTGACACCCTACAAGATGGGGCTCGCCGAGAAGCTCTATCTCCCCCTGTTCGTGGGTCTGTACGTGACCATGCGTCACTTCATCAAGAACCTGATCAACCCGAAGGGGATGCCCACGATCAACTACCCCGAGGAGCGGCGCGAGTACAGTCACCGCTACCGCGGCCACCACATCCTGACCACCCGGCCCGACGGCTCGGTGCGCTGCGTCGCCTGCTTCCTCTGCGCCGCGAACTGCCCGGCCGAGTGCATCACGATCGAGGCGGGGGAGCATCCGGACGTCAACATCGAGAAGTACCCGGTGGTCTACGAGATCGATATGCTGCGCTGCGTCTTCTGCGGCTTCTGTGTCGATGCCTGCCCGGAGGAGGCGATCATCATGTCGAACAACTACGACATGGCCTACTTCCACCGCGACCAGTCGATCGTCGGCAAGGCCGACCTGATGAAGCCCTACACCTTCGACGAGAAGCGCCTCGGCTACCGCCCCTATTACCCGGAAGAGGACGCCAAGCACAACAAGATGCGCCGCGACGCCTTCGACCTGGTGACGCTGGCGAAGGCGAAGGCGGGGGAGTCGTCGGCGGCCGCCCACTGAACAGCGCTGGATAGGCGGAAATGGGGGGGGCGGAACCTCCTCCCTCGCTCAAACATTATTTCTTCGAGGTCCGGCTCATGGCGAACATGGTGATCGTGGGCATGCAATGGGGGGATGAAGGCAAGGGCAAGATCGTCGATCTGCTCTGCCCGGCATTCGACGCCGTCGTCCGTTATCAGGGCGGGCACAATGCCGGTCACACCGTCAAGTTCCGCGACCGACATTTCTCACTTCATCTGGTGCCCTCAGGCGTGCTCCATCCGGGCATGCTGTGCGCCCTGGGTAATGGCATGGTGCTCGCGCCGGATGCGTTTCTGGCCGAACTCGCGAAGCTCTACGAAGCGGGCGTTCGGTTCGACGGTCGGCTGTTCGTCTCCAACCGGGCTCATCTGCTCCTGCCGCCTCACGCTGCGCTCGACAAGGCGCGAGAGGGCGCGCGCGGTCGGGAGAAGATCGGCACCACCTCGCGCGGTATCGGCCCGGCGTACGAGGGGAAAGCGGCGCGGATCGGTGTCAGAGTCGCCGATCTCTCCGCGCCCGACCTCGAAGATCGTCTGCGCGCCCAGCTCGCGCACATCCAGACCGAGCTGGCCGGGATGGGCGGCGATCCGCTCCCCTCTCCGGCCTCGTTGGCCGACCAGTGCCGCGCCTGGGCCGAACGGTTGCGGCCCTGCATCACGGACACCGCCGTGCTTCTGAACGAGTGGATCGACGCGGGCAAATGCCTGCTGTTCGAAGGCGCGCAAGGGACTATGTTGGACGTCGACCATGGGACCTATCCGTTCGTCACCAGCTCGAATTCGACCGCCGGGGGAGCCGCGATCGGCACGGGCGTGCCGCCGACCCGGATCCACGGCGCGATGGGCGTGCTCAAGGCCTACACCACGCGCGTCGGCGAGGGGCCGTTCCCGACCGAGCTTCATGGCGACGAAGGGGAATACCTGCGCCAACGAGGCAACGAGTTCGGCACCACCACCGGCCGGCCCCGCCGCTGCGGCTGGCTCGACCTGGTGGTCGCGCGCTACGCCAAGATTCTGAACGGCATCGAAGGGATCGCGCTCACCAAGCTCGATGTCCTCGACACCCTGGCTGAGATTCCGATCTGCACCGGCTATCGCGTCCGCGGAGAGGTCGTCCGAACCCTCCCCGCCGAGCGCCACCTTCTCGAGACCGCCGAGCCGGTCTACCGCACCGTTCCAGGCTGGAAAGCCTCGACCGTGGGCACCCTGGAGCATGAAGACCTACCGGCTGCGGCGCGTGACTACGTCGACCTGATCGAGCAGGAGCTCAATGTGCCCATCGTCCTCACCTCGACCGGCCCACGGCGCGAAGAGACGATTCTACGCAACCACCCCGCGCTCCATCGGCTGACCAGCCAGCGGTTGTCCCAAGTTCTGGCGGAGCGGTAGGAGCGATTCACGAATCCCGGCGCCCGCCCTTCGACGGGCCGCACTCCTTCCTCTATACTCTCCGCTTCGCAGGTCCTGCCTTTCGGGCGGTTAGCTCAGTTGGTAGAGCAACGGACTTTTAATCCGTGGGTCCAGGGTTCGAGCCCCTGACCGCCCACCAATAGGATCAATAGCTTACAGTGGTTCTTGGGATCTGGAAGTGGCCCCCTTGGTCCAATCATGGGCCATTGGTGCGAAGTTGCGCTCGGGTTCCTACATCGCGGGCTCCGTCCGTGGTTTCGGGCCGCTTTGGGTCGACTTCGTGTGATCTCCCGCGCGAGACAGAGCTTCGAATCGGCAAGGGCTCGCTGGACAGCGACGACAAGTTCGCCCAAGTTCGCCGCCAGTGTCCGTTGGGTCCGCCTCGACCTTCGCGGATGTGCCCTCTCTTCTCCTGATGCCGGTCTCGAGTCCCGCTGTCAATTGTCACGATTGGCACCCTTCTTGGCACTCTTTTCCTAGAAGTGAAAGTAGACGCTGCGGAGGTTCCTGAAGGGAGTGGCTCGGCGAGTAGAGAGACAGCGCGTTGGCCTATGGATCAACTGTCAATTTATATTTAGCAATAGATTGTTTGTCCTTCTCGGCATGCACGCGGGGGTGAGCGGATGGTGGTGGACGATGAGGATTTTGCGCGAGAAAACGCCGAGCTGGAGGGCATAGCGGTCATCGGCATGGCGGGCCGTTTTCCAGGGGCGGACGACCTGGACGAGCTGTGGCGGAACTTGTGCGGCGGCGTCGAGTCCATCACCTTCTGGTCCAAGGACGAGCTGGCGGCGGCCGGGGTCGCTCCCGCCCTGCTGGACGATCCGAGGTACGTGCGGGCGGCCGGCGTGCTCAAGGACATCGAGCGGTTCGACGCCCCTCTCTTCGGCTTCAGCCCGCGCGAGGCCGACCTGTTGGATCCCCAGCACCGGATCTTCCTGGAGACCTGCTGGCAGGCGCTGGAGGTGGCCGGCTACGAGTCGTCCGCCTACGGCGGGACCATCGGCGTCTTCGGCGGGATGGGGATGAGCAAGTACCTGCTCCACAACCTGCTGCCGAGAAAAGACGTGTTGGAGGCGGCCGGCCCGCTGCAGATCCGGATCCTCAACGACAAAGACTTCCTGGCCTCGCTGGCGGCGTTCAAGCTCGATCTTCGGGGGCCGAGCGTCTCGGTCCAGAGCGCCTGCTCGACCTCCCTGGTCGCCACCTGCCTCGCGTGCCAGAGCCTCGCGACCTACCAATGCGACGTCGCTCTGGCCGGCGGGGTGGCGGTCTCGGTTCCCCACGTCGAGGGCTACGTCGCCCTCGACAGCGTGACCTCTCCCTCGGGACATTGCCGGGCGTTCGACGCGGGGGCCGACGGCACGGTGGGCGGCAGCGGCTGCGGCGTGGTGGTCTTGAAGCGCCTCGCCGACGCGCTGGCGGACGGCGACACGATCCACGCGGTGATCAAAGGCTCGGCCACCAACAACGACGGCGCGTTGAAGCTCGGCTACACCGCCCCCGGTGTCGAGGGCCAGCTGGAAGTGGTGGCCATGGCCCAGGCGGTGGCCGGGATTCGCGGCGACGCCATCACCTATCTCGAAGCGCACGGCACGGGGACGCCGCTCGGCGACCCGGTCGAGGTGGAGGCCCTGACCGAGGTCTTCCGCGCCGGGACCGATCGCGTGGGGTTCTGCGCCCTGGGCTCGATCAAGACCAACATCGGCCACCTGGATGCCGCCGCGGGAGTGGCCAGCCTGATTAAGACGGTGCTCGCGATCGAGCACGGTTTGATCCCGCCGAGCCTGAACTTCCAAGCGCCCAACCCGCGGATCGACTTCGCGTCGGGTCCGTTTTTCGTCAACGACCGGCTTCTTCCTTGGGCGCCGGAGGGGATGCCGCGGCGCGCCGGGGTCAGCTCCTTTGCGATCGGCGGCGTCAACGCGCACGTGGTGCTCGAAGAGGCCCCCGCCGCGTTGGCGACGGCCGCCGCTCCGCCTTGGCAGTTGATCCCCATCTCGGCCCGCAGCGAAACGGCGCTGGAGGCGATCGGCACGCGGCTGGCGGAGCATCTGGAGCGGCGGCCGGAGCTCGACCTCGCCGACGTCGCCTGGACCCTGCAGGTGGGGCGCAAGGTCCTGCGCCACCGCCGTTTCGCGGTCTGCCGCGATCTCGACGATCTGGTCCGCTGCCTTGCCGGCCACGAGCCGCGCCGGCTGTTGACTGCGAAGGCCGACGAGCGCGACCTTCGCCTCGCCTTCCTCTTTCCCGGCCTGGGCAATCACCACCCCGGAATGGGGCGCGACCTCTACGACCGGGAGCCGTTGTTCCGCACGATCGTTGACGAGTGCTGCGCGGAGGTGCGCCCCCTGCTGGGCGTCGATCTGCACGCTCTCCTCTATCGGGAAGGGCCGGCCAGGCCGAGGTCCGAGGGGGTTGATCTGCGCGCCCTGCTCGGCCGGTCGGCGGACCCGGGCGCGGCGGAGAACGGCCTGGCGCGCACCCTGTTCTCTCAGCCCGCGACCTTCATCGTCGAGTACGCCCTGGCCCGCCTGCTGGAGAGCTGGGGGCTCGCGCCGCAGGCGCTGGTCGGTTTCAGCCTGGGCGAATACGTCGCGGCCTGCCTCGCCGGGGTGTTCTCGCTCGGCGACGCGCTGCGGGTGGTGGTGCGGCGGGCGCAGCTGGTCGAGGAGCTGGCGGAAGGCGGGATGCTCGCCGCGCCGATCTCGGAACAGGAGGCGGGCGCGCTCGTCGCCGAAATCCCGGGTCTCGCGGTGGCGGCGATCGTCGGTCCCGAACTGTGCGTCCTTGCCGGCACCCATCCGGCGGTGGCGCTGGCCGAGGAGCGGATCGCCGCGACGGGTAAGGTCTGCCGCCGCCTGCAGACCGTGCACGCCTTCCACTCGCCGATGATGGACGCCGCGTCCGAACGGATGGCCGAGGTGTTCCGGGGTGTCGAGCTGCAGGCGCCGACGATCCCCTTCCTTTCGAACGTCACGGGGACCTGGATCACCCCAACGGAAGCCACCGACCTGAAGTATTGGGGGGAGCACCTGCGGCGTACCGTCCGCTTCGGCGACGCGTTGCGGGAGCTGTGGTCGGAGCCCGGGCGCGCCCTGCTCGAGGTCGGCCCCGGCGCTTCGCTCAGCGCCTGGGCTTTGCAGCATCCGGCCGCGCCGGCCGACGCGGTCGTGCTGCCCACTCTGCGTCACTCGCTCGACGGCCAGGACGACCGGGCGTTCCTGTTGAACGCCGTCGGGCGCCTTTGGCTCGCGGGCCGGCGGATCGATTGGCCGGCGCAGCAGGGCGGCCGGCGGCGGCGGGTGCCGTTGCCGACCTATCCGTTCGAGCGCCAGCGCCACTGGATCGAAGCTGGGGCGGTGGATTCGGCGGTCGTCGCAGCGCCGGCGGCGGGAATCGAGGCCGAGCCGGCGAAGCGGGCCGATCCGGCGGACTGGTTCTTCGTGCCGGCCTGGAAACAGGCGCCGTCGCTGCCTTTCGAGCCCGCCGCGCTCGCCGGCCGCAGCTGGTTGATCTTCGCCGATTCCGGGGGCGTCGCCGAGCGCCTGGTCGAGCGCCTTAAGCGCGAAGGGGCGCAAGCGGTGGTCGCCGCGCCTGAAGACCTGCGCGACGAGGCGGGGCACGACCGGTTGTTCGCGGGGTTGGCGGCGCGAGGTGCTCGGCTCGACGTCCTGGTCGACCTGCGGCCGATCGACGGCGCTCCCGACCGTCCGTTCTTCGATCTCCTGGAGCTGGCGCAGAGCCTGGCCCGGCTCGGGCTCAAAACGCCCCTCGACTTGCGGGTCGTCACCACCGGGGTGCAGCGCATCACCGGGGCCGAATCGTTGGAGCCGCGGCGCGCCACCGTCTTGGGTCCCTGCCTGGTGATTCCCCTGGAGCATCCGCAGATCTCCTGCCGGGCGATCGACCTGGACCTCGCGGGAGCCGAGCCGGAGCAGGTCGCCGAGCGGCTGCTCGCCGAGTGCCTCGACGCCGGGGCGGATCGGGTGGCGGCCTACCGCGGCGGCCGGCGCTGGCTGCGGGCCTACGATCCGCTGCCGCTTGCCGCCGCGGCGCCGAGCCGCCTGGCCGAGGGAGGAACCTACCTGATCACCGGCGGATTGGGCGGCGTCGGTCTGGCGGTTGCCGAGCGCCTCGCCGCCGACTTCCGGGCGAACCTGGTCCTGGTGACCCGTTCGCCGATGCCGCCGCGCGAAGAGTGGGAGGGCGGCCGCGCCGCGGCGGCTGGCGACAAGCGCGCCAAGATCGATCGGCTTTTACACCTGGAGGCGCTGGGTTCGGAGGTCCTGGTGCTCGCCGCGGACGTGACCGACGAGGCCCGGATGCGCGAGGTCGCGGCGGCCGCGCGGCAGCGGTTCGGCCGCATCGACGGCGTGGTGCATGCCGCGGGAGTGCCGCCCGGCGGGCTGATCCAGACCAAGAGCGCGTCCCAGGCGGCGGCGGTGCTCGCGCCCAAAGTCGAAGGGACCGCGGTGCTCGACCGGGTGCTCGGCGACGAGCCGGATTTTCTGCTGCTCTGCTCTTCGCTCACCGCCACCGGCGGCGCGTTCGGTCTGGTCGACCATTGCGCGGCGAACTGCTTTCTGGATGCCTTCGCGCAGCAGCGGGCCGGCCGGCGCACGCGGGTCCTGTCGGTCGATTGGGACACCTGGCTCGAAGTGGGGCAGGCCGCGGAGGCCGCGCGTAAAAGGGGCTTCGGCGGCCCGAGCAGCGGAGACCACGCGGACGAGCCGGAGCCGGGTTCCCCGTTCGGCCATCCGCTCCTCGGCTTCCGGCGCGAAGAGGGCGCGCGGCGGGAGGTCTACTCCTCCGATCTCGCCGCCGCGACGCACTGGATCGTCGACGAGCATCGCCTGGGTGATGAGGGGTTGGTGCCCGGTACGGCGTATCTGGAGATGATCCGCGCGGCGTTCGCGGAGCGGGGCGACGGCGAGACGGTGATCCGCCGGCTGGTGTTCTCCCGGCCGTTGCTGGTGCCGGCGGGTGGATCGCAGCGGATGCGGGCGGTCGTCGACGAATCGGCCGGCGGCTGGGAGATCGCTTTCGAGAGCCGGCGTCCCGGCGCGGCGGACGGCTGGCAGCGGCATGCGCAGGCGAGGGTCGAGCGCGACGAGGCGACGCCCGCGCCGACGCGCAACCTGGAGGCTCTGATGAGCCGCTGCCCCCAGGTCCTCACCCCGCCGGCGGAAACCGGCACCGAGGACCGCGGCCTCCACTTCGGGCCGCGCTGGCGCGGGCTGCTCAAGGAGCTGCGCCTGGGCGATCGGGAGGGGGTCGGGATCCTCGAGCTGGACCCCGCTTACGAATCCGATCTGGCCTCCTTGGCGCTCCACCCGGCGCTGTTGGACGCGGCGACCGGATTCGTCCAGGCCCTGGGCGACGGCTCGCTCTATTTCCCGCTCGGATATGAGGAGGTCCGCCTCCGCGGCGCGCTGCCCGGGCGGATCTTCAGCCATTTCACGGTGCGGCCGGGGGAGAGTTTCACCGGCGAGACGATCGCCTGCGACCTGTCGCTGCTCGACGAATCGGGCGTCGAGCGGGTCGCCATCCGCGGCTATACGTTGCGGCGGTTCGACCCTCGGGCGCTGGCGGAGCGGGTCGCCGCGGCGGAATCGCCGGGGGGAGGAGGTGGCCGCGGGCTTGCCGGGGTCTACGACGTGGGCCTCCTGCCCGCCGAAGGGGCCGAGGCGTTCTCGCGGCTCCTCGCGCGCTCTTCGAGCGAACCGCAGGTGCTGGTCTCCGTCCGCGACTTCGCGGTACTGCTGAAGAACGCTTCGGCCCTGACGCGCGAGAGCATCGTTTCGGCCCACCAGGCGCTCCATGCGGGCACCAAGATTCAAGCGAGGCCGGATCTCCACGTGCCCTACGCCGAGCCGCGAAGCGAGGTCGAGATCGGTCTGGCGGCGCTGGTCGGCGAGGTCCTGCGCGTCGAGCCGGTCGGGCTCTTCGACAGCTTTTTCGACCTGGGCGGCGATTCGCTCCTGGCCGCCCGCCTGATCGGGCTCGTGGACGAGCGCTTCGGCGCCCAGCTTTCGCTCCGCGCGATCTTCGAGTCGCCGTCGGTCGCCGAGCTGGGGCTCCGGATCGTCCAATCGCAGGCTTCGCGCGTAGATCCCGAAGAGCTCGCGAGCGCCATCGCCGAAATCCAGGATCTTTCTCCCGCAGAGCTCCGGGAGCTGCTCGAAGCGGAGCGGCAGTTACAGCTGGAGGCCGAGGCGTGAGCGAGGTTCTGAGCACGATCGAGCAGCTTTCCCCCGACCAGCTCGCGCTGCTCCAGGCCCGCCTGCGGAGGCTCAAGCGCAAGGAGGGGGATCAAGCTCCGGGCCGCATCCTGCGCCGGGAACCCGAGGCCGGCCCGGCGCCGCTGTCGTTTCAACAGGAGCAGCTCTGGTTCCTCGACCAGCTCGATCCCGGCAGCCCCGCCTACAACCAGCCGGTGGGGATCCGCTTCGACGGCGAGCTCGACACCGAGGCGCTCGCCCGGGCGCTCGCCGCGATCGTCGTGCGCCACGATTCGCTCCGGACCACGTTCTCGGTCGACGAGAGCCGGCCGCGGCAGACGGTTTCGCCCGCCGGGGATTTTTCGCTCGAACGGATCGACCTCGCGCATCTGCCGGAGCCGGAGCGGGAGGCCGCGCTGCGGCGGATGCTCCGCGAGCAGGCCCGCAAGCCGTTGGACCTCGCCCGCGGCCCGATGATCCGCACCGTCCTGTTCCGCCTCGCTCCGAACCGCCACGTCCTGGAGATGATCCTGCACCACATCGTCTCGGACGGCTGGTCGATCGGGCTGCTGATCCACGAGCTGGCGACGCTTTACCGGGCGTTCGTCGAGCGCCGGCCTTCGCTCTTGGCCGAGCTGGCGATCCGGTACTCCGACTACGCGGTTTGGCAGCGGGAAACGTTGACCGATGCCGTGGTCGAGCAGGGCATCGCCTGGTGGCGCCGGCAGCTCGACGGCGCGCCGGAGATCCTGGAGCTTCCCACCGATCGCCCGCGGCCCGCGGCGCAGACCGACCGCGGCAGCCTGCGGCTTTTGACCTATCCGAGGACGCTGTCGGAATCGGTGCGCGCCGCGGCCGAGCGTTTCGGCACCACGCTGTTCGTCGTCCAGCTCGCAGCGTTTCAGGCGCTGGTCCTGCGCTACACCGGCCGCGTGGACGTGGTGCTCGGCACCGACGTGGCGAACCGGACCCGCCCCGAGATCGAGCCGTTGATCGGTTTCTTCGGCAGCCAGGTCGTGCTGCGTACCGGCTTGCACGGCAATCCGACCTTCGGCGAGCTGATCGGCAGGTCGCGCCGCACGGTTCTCGACGCCTTCGCCCACCAGGACGTGCCGTTCCTCTCCCTGGTCGAAGCGCTGCGGCCCGAGCGCGACCTCGGGCGGACGCCGTTGTTCCAGGTCATGCTGTCGTTTCAAAAGGCGCCGGAGCCGGTCGAGCTGCCGAACCTCGCGCTCAGCCAGGTGCCGGTCGAAACCGGCACCTCGAAGTTCGAGCTGGTGCTGGTGCCGGTCGAGATGGGCCGCGACCTCGCCGGCTGGGCCGAGTTCAACACCGACCTGTTCGACCCGGCGACGATCGATCGCCTGCTCGGCCACTACGAGCGACTGCTCGCCGGAGGCGCCGCCAATCCGGGCCTGCGCCTGGCCGATCTGCCGCTGCTCGGGCCCGCCGAGACCCATCAGCTCCTCAGTGAGTGGAACGACAGCGGCCTCGCCGTCCCCGGGCATGACTTCACCCGGTTGTTCCGGGCGCAGGTGGAATGGGAGCCGAACGCGATCGCGGCGAGCTGCGAAGGCGACTCCCTTTCCTACGCCGACCTCGAACGAAGCTCGGCGCGGCTCGCGGCCCGCCTGGTCGCCGCCGGCCTGCGGCGCGGCGATCTGGTGGCGTTGCTAGCCGAGCGCGGGCTCGCGCTCCTGACCTCGATCCTCGCGGTCTTCCGGGCCGGTGCGGCCTACGTGCCGCTCGATCCGGCGTACCCCGCCGGGCGCATCGCCCAAGTACTCGATCGGTGCGGCGCCACCCTCGCCCTGGTCGGCGCGGGTCTCGAAGTACGGTTCGACGGCGCCCTCGCCACGCTCGATGCGTCCCGGCGGCCGGCGCGGTTGAGCCTCGAAGCCGAGCTGGCGGCGGCCGAGGCCGCCGAGGCGCTCCCCGCGATCGCGATCGATCCCGAGGGCCTGGCGTACGCGATCTTCACCTCCGGCTCGACCGGCACTCCCAAGGGGGCGATGGTCCACCACGGCGGGATGTGCAACCACCTGTGGGCCAAGGTCCACGACCTCGGCCTCGGCGCGGACGACGTGGTCGCCCAGACGGCTTCGCAGTGCTTCGACATCTCGGTCTGGCAGTTTCTCGCGGCGCTCCTGGTCGGCGGCCGGGTGTTGATCCTCCCGGACGGGGTCACCCACGATCCGGCGCGCTTCCTCGACCGCGCCGAATCCGAGCGGATCACGGTGATCGAGACGGTGCCCTCGCTGTTGCGGATGCTGCTGGAAGAGGCCGAACGGCGGGGGACCGCGGGGCGCCCGGCGCTCGCCCGCCTGCGCTGGCTGATCCCCACCGGGGAGGCGCTGCCCGCCGACCTGTGCCGCCGCTGGCTCGGCCTCTATCCCGCGATCCCGATGCTCAACGCCTACGGCCCCACCGAGTGCTCGGACGACGTCACCCACCAGCCGATCCGCCACGCTCCGGGCGCCGAATCGGCGAGCGTGCCGATCGGCCGGCCGGTGGCGAACCTGCGGCTGTACGCGCTCGATCGGGAATACGAGCCGGTTCCCGCGGGAGTCCCGGGCGAACTGTTCGTGGGCGGCGTCGGGGTCGGCCGCGGCTACTGCTTCGATGCCGAGCGGACGGCCGAGGCGTTCGTTCCCGACCCGTTCGCGGAGCGGGCCGGAGCGCGGCTTTACCGCACCGGAGACCTGGGGTGCCGGCGGCCGGACGGCGCGATCGACTTCTTGGGCCGGGTCGACCAACAGGTCAAGGTGCGCGGCTTCCGCGTCGAGCCGGGCGAGATCGAAGCCGTATTGCGCGCCCATCCGGCGGTGGCCGAGGCGGCGGTGGTGGCCTGGGAGGAGCCGCCGGGCTCGACCCGGCTGGTGGCGTACGTGGTCGAAGACGCGGCGGGCGCGGCGGCGGGAGGGGAGCTCGAAGAGGGCAAGCTCGATCAGTGGCGGGTCGTCTTCGATGAGGTCTACAGCCAGGAGGCCGCGGTCTCCGAGCACGACGAGGGCGTCAACCTGCGAGTCTGGATCGACAGCTATACCGCCGAGGCGATGCCCGAGGAGCACATCGTCGAGTGTTTCGAGGATTCGGTCGAGCGGATTCTCGACCTCCGGCCGCGGCGGGTGTTGGAGCTGGGCTGCGGCACCGGCCTGCTGCTGATGCGGATCGCGCCGGCCTGCGAAGCCTTCTGGGGCACCGACCTGTCGCCGGAAGTGGTGCGGGCGTTGGAGGCCCGCGTCGAGGCGCGGCGGGCGGAGCTGCCGGAGGTCCGGGTGCTCGCGCGCGGCGCGGACGAGCTGGACGGCATTCCCGAGCGGGCGTTCGACGTGGTGATCGTCAACGAGGTTGTCCAGTACTTCCCGAGCGCGGAATACCTGTTCCGGGTCATCGAGCGGGCCTCGGCGCGGGTCGCCCCGGGGGGCTTCCTGTTCGTCGGCGGCGTGCGCAACCGGGCGCTCCTCGACGCGTTCCACGCCTCGATCCAGCTGTTCCAGGCGCCGGACGACCTCAGCTCCGCGGAGCTTTCGCAGCGGGTCCGTTCGCACGTCCAGCGCGAAAAAGAGCTGCTGGTGGCGCCCGATTTCTTTTTGGCACTCCGCCACGCGCTGCCGCGCATCGCCCGGGTCGGCATCCAGCTCAAAGGCGGGCGCTGTTTGAACGAGCTGACGCGCTTCCGGTACGACGTGGTGCTGCGGATGGACCGGAGCGAGCCGGAGCCGGAGATCGCCTGGCTCGATTGGGGTCGGGACGGGTTGTCGGTGGCCGAGATCCGGCGGCGCCTCGCCGAGGAGGCGCCGGAGGCGTTGGGGATTCTCGGAGTCCCCAATGCCCGGCTTCAGTGGGAAGAGCACCTGTTGGCACGGCTGCGCGAAGAAGGGGCGCCGCCGATCCGGGTGGCCGACCTGCGCCGGTCCTTGAGCGACGCGGTGGCGGCGGCCCCGGGCGCCGATCCGGCGGACCTCTGGGCGCTCGGTGACGCTTTGCCCTACCGCGTCGACGTCGCCTGGTCCGGCGACGGCGGGGAGCCGCGCTTCGACGTCCTGTTCCGGCGCCGGGGCTCGGACTCCGCGGCCGCGGCGGTCTCCGGCCTGCCGCGGCGGAAGGCCCGCCCCGCGCCCTGGCGGCAATACACCAACGATCCCCTGCGCGGGCTGTTCGCCGACCGATGGGTTCCCGCGCTGCGCGCGTTCCTGGGCGAGCGGCTGCCGGATTACATGGTTCCCTCGGCGTTCATTCCGCTCGACGCGCTGCCGCTCTCCGCCAACGGCAAGCTCGACCGGCGGGCCTTGCCGCCGTTGGAAGAGGAGCGCCCGAATCTCGGCCAAGCCTTCCTCGCGCCGCGCTCCGCGACGGAAGAACGGCTCGCGGCGCTGTGGGCGGAGGCCTTGCGCCTCGACCACGTGGGCGTCCACGACAACTTCTTCGAGCTGGGCGGCGATTCGATCATGAGCATCCAGGTCGTCTCGCGCGCCGCCCGCGAAGGGATGCTGATCACGCCGCGCCTGATGTTCCAGCACCAGACCATCGCCGAGCTGGCGGCGGTGGTCGGCTCGACCTCGGCGGTGCAGGCGGAGCAGGGATTGATCGCCGGCGAAGCCCGCCTGACGCCGATCCAGCAATGGTTCTTCGATCTGGAGCTGCCGAATCCGCATCATTGGAACTGGAACGTCTCGAGCTTCTTCGTCGCGCGCCAACGCCTGGAACCGGGCCGGATCGCCGAGGCGGTTCGGCGGCTGTTGCTGCACCACGACGCGTTGCGGCTGCGCTTCGTTCGATCGGGGGAGGACGGATCCTGGCGCCAGGAGTTCGCCCCGCCGGGGGGGCCCGCGAGCGCGTCCCACGTCGATCTGACCCGAGTGCCCGCCGGCTGGCGGCGCGCGGTTCTGGAGGAGGCGGCCGCGCACGTGCAGAAGGCGCTGCACCTCTCGGCCGGCCCGGTGCTGCGGTTCGTGTCGTTCCGCCTGGGCGAGGACGAGCCGGATCGCCTGCAGATCGCGGCGCATCACGTCGTGCTGGACGGCATCTCCTGGCGCCTGCTGCTGGAGGATTTCCAGCTCCTGTACGCGGGGCTCGTCCGGGGCGGTGTACCTCAGCTGCCGCCGAAGACGACCTCCTGGCAGAGCTGGGGCGAGCGGATCGCCCGCCACGCCCGCTCCGAGGAATTGGCGCGCGAGGCGGCCTACTGGCTGGAGCCGCGCCGTCGCGCTGCCGCGGCGCTGCCGGTCGATTTCGCGGGTCCCCGGGATCCCGGCCTCGAAGGCTCGTCGCGGATCGTCCACCGCGTCCTCGCCGCGGCCGAGACCAAGGCGCTGCTGCAAGAGATTCACGGCGCCTACCAGACGCGGATCGACGACGTCCTGCGCACCGCCCTGGTCGAGGCTTTCGCGGCTTGGACCGGGCATCGCTCGCTGCGGGTCGATCTGGAGAGCCATGGGCGCGAGCACCCGTTCGACGACGTCGACCTGTCGCGCACCGTGGGGTGGTTCACCGCCATGCATCCCGTGCTGCTCGATCTCGAAGGGATCTTCGGCCCCGGCGAGTCGTTGCGGGCGATCAAGGAGCAGCTGCGGAAGATGCCGCCGGGGGGCGGCCTCGGCTACGGCCTGCTGCGCCATTTGGGAGAGCCCGAGATCGCCGGCCGCCTGGCGGAGATGCCTGCCGCCGAGGTCCTCTTCAACTACCTGGGGCAGATCGGCGGCGGCGGCGAGGCCGAAGACGATTCCTCCTTGTTCTCGCAGGCGGAGGAGTCCGCGGGGCCGGGACTCGATCCGGCGGGACGGCGCAGCCACCTCCTGGAGGTCAACTGCATCGTGATCGACGGCCGGCTCCAGGTGGAATGGACCTTCAGCGCCGGCCGGCACCGCCAGGAGACCGTCGAGCGTCTCGCCGAGGGCTTCTTCGCGGCGATCCGCGCTCTGATCGCCCACTGCCAGGATCCGGCGGCCGGGGCTTTTACCCCCTCCGACTTCCCCGAAGCCGAGCTGAGCGAGGACGATTTCGCGACGCTGATGTCCCGCCTCTCCGAACCGAGCTAGAAAGTCGATGAGCCCCCTCTTTCCGAACCTGGTCGCGGCCCTGACGCAGCATGCGGATGGGAACCACGACCGCCTCGCCTGCGGCTTTCTACCCGACGGCGAAGGGGAGGCGTTGCGCTGGACGTTCGGCGATCTCGACTCTCGCGCCCGCGCGATCGCCGTGGCGCTCCTGCGCCGCGGCGCGCCGGGGGATCGGGCGCTGCTCCTCTATCCTCCCGGGCTCGACTTCGTGGCGGCCTTCCTGGGCTGCCTCTACGCCCGGGTCGTCGCGGTTCCCTCCTACCCGCCCGCGGCGGGCCGGCCGGGGCGCGGGCAGGCCCGTCTCCGCTCGATCGCCGAGGACTCGGAGCCTCGGTGGGTGCTGTTTCCTGCGGCTCTCCGTCCGCGGGTCGAGGCGGTCGCGGCCAAGATTCCCGGCCTCGCCGCGGCCGAGCCGCTCGCGACCGACGAGGTGCCCCTCGCCTGGGGGGAGGAATGGCGGGAGGTCCGGATCGACCGCGAAGATCTGGCGTTCCTGCAATACACCTCCGGGTCCACCTCGGAACCGAAGGGCGTGCGGGTGTCGCACGGCAACCTGGCCCACAACCAGGAGGTGATCCGCCGGGCCTGCGGCCACGACGAGCGCGCGACCTTCGTGAGCTGGCTGCCGATCTACCACGACATGGGGTTGATCGGGTCGCTGCTCCAGCCGCTCTACGTCGGCGCCTCCTGCATCCTGATGGCGCCGGTGGCTTTCCTCCACAAGCCGGTTCGCTGGCTGCGGGCGATCTCCGAGTGGCGCGCGCAAACCAGCGGCGCGCCGGATTTCGCCTACGACCTGTGCGTCCGGAAGATCGCGCCCGAGCAGCGGGAGGGGCTGAATTTAAGCTCCTGGCGGACGGCGTTCGACGGCTCCGAGCCGGTGCGGGAGCGCACCGTGCGGGCCTTCGCCGACGCCTTCGGCCCGTTCGGCTTTCGCGCCGAAGCGTTCTTCCCCTGCTACGGCCTGGCCGAGGCGACGCTGATCGTTTCCGGCGGGTCGGGCGGAGCGCCGCCCCTGGTCGACGCGTTCCGCGGTCTGGACGAAGGCCGGGCGATCCCGTCGCCGGACGCGGACGACGCGCGCCTGTTGGTCGGTTGCGGCGAGGTGGGCGCCGATCTCGAAGTGGCGATCGTCGATCCTCAGACCCTGGCGGAACGGCAGGACGATCGAGTCGGCGAGATCTGGGTTTCAGGGCCGAGCGTCGCCCAAGGGTACTGGAACCGGCCGGAGATCAGCCGCGAAACGTTCGGCGCCCGGCTCCCCGGCCGGCCGGGGCGGACCTTTCTGCGCACCGGCGACCTCGGGTTTCTCTGGCGGCGCCAACTGTTCGTCGCCGGCCGGATCAAAGACCTGATCATCGTCCGCGGGCGCAACCACTATCCGCAGGATCTAGAAGCGAGCGTGGCCGACAGCCATCCGGCCTTGCGCGGCGGAGCAGGAGCCGCCTTCGCCGTCGATCCGGAGACCGACGGCGGGGTCGCGATCGTTGCCGAGATCGACATCCGCCGCCGTCCCGACCCGACGGAAGCTCTGGCGGCGGCGCGCCGGGCGGTGGGAGAGGAGCACGAGATTCCGCTCGCCGCCCTGGTGCTGGTCCGGCCGGGGTCGATCCCCAAGACCACCAGCGGCAAGGTTCGTCGGCGGCTCTGCCGCAGCCTGTTCCTGACGGGCGGGCTGGACGTGGTCGCGCAATGGCGCGGCGCGGCCGAGGACGCCGAAGCGTCCGCCGCCCCGGAGCCGTTCGAGGTCGCCGGCTGGCTGCGCGCCCGCCTGGCGGCGAAGCTCGGCGTCGCGGCGCCGGAGAGCCTCGACGAGGAGCTGCCGCTCGCGAGCCACGGGTTGGATTCGCTCGCCGCGGTCGAGCTGGCGCACGAGATCGAATCGGCGTACGGCATCGAGCTGCCGCTCGCGGCGCTGTTGGACAGCCCGGGCCTTGGCGACCTCGCGCGCCGGGTCGAGGAGGCCCGTCGATCCGCCCCGGCAAGCGAGAGCGCCGTCTCCCAAGCGGATGCCGGCCGCCTTTCGCCGGGCGAAAGCGCGCTCTGGTTCCTGCAGCAGGCCGACCCCGACGACCCCGCGTCCCACATCTTCGGCGCGGCTCGCCTGGCCGGCGAGGTTGACGAACGCTCGCTCGCCCGCTCCCTCTCGGCGATCGTCGCCCGGCACCCGGCCCTGCGCTCGCGCTTCGCGCTGCGCGAGGGACGGCCGGTGCGCTCGACGGTAGTGGTTCGGCAAGTCCCGCAGCGACTGGCTGCTGCCGAAGGCGCCCGAAGGAGCGAGGAGGCAGACGAAACCACTACCCGCTCGACGGCGGACGACGCAGAGGAGGTGCTCTCGATCGAGGAGGCGTCGGCGTGGAGCGAGGCCGAGCTTTTGCGCCGCCTGGATGCGGAGGTGTTCCGGCCGTTCGACCTCGAACGGGGGCCGCTGTTGCGCGCGTTGCTGCTGCGCCGGTCGCCGGCCGAGCGGGTGCTGCTCCTCACCGTCCATCACATCGTGGCGGATTTCTGGTCGCTCGCGCTGATCGCACGCGAGCTGGGCGAATCGTATGCGGCCGGGGGCCGGCGGCTCGGCCCCGCGCCCGGCGGCGCGGAGCGCGGCTCGATCGAAACCCTCGACGGGCCGCGAGAAACCTACTGGCGCCGGGCGCTCGCCGAGGTCCCGTTGTCGCTCGCCCTGCCCTTCGATCGGCCGCTGCCGGCACGGCGGCGACACCGCGCGGGGGCGGTGATTTTCGGTTTGGGCGGGGCGACCTCGGATCGCCTGCGGGCACTGGGCCGCGAGCGCGGCGCGACGCTGTTCGTCGCGTTGCTCGCCGCCTACCAGGCGGTCCTCCATGGCGTGACGGGCCAAGAGCGCCTGGTGGTCGGCTCGCCGACCGCCGGCCGCGACCGGGCGGCCGATGCGGAAAAGGTCGGTTATTTCGTCAATCCGCTGGCGCTCGTCTCCGACATGGCCGGCGACCCGCCGTTCGAGCGCTTCCTGGCGGTGGCTCGGCGCACGGTGGTCGAGGCGATCGGGCAGGCGGTACCCTTTCCTCTTTTGGTGGCGCGGTTGCAGCCCGAGCGCGATCCCGTCCGCTCGCCGATCTTCCAGGCGGCGCTCGCCCTCCAGCGCGCGCCCCGGGGCGAGGAGGCGCTCGCGGCGTTCGCGCTCGGCGAGGAGGGCGGGCGCCTGGAGACGGGTGGGCTGGTCCTCCAGTCGATGGCGCTGGCGCACCGTCCCGCCCAGTTCGACCTCTCCCTGGTCGCCGCCGAGCGGGAGGGGGAGGTCCGCGCCACGCTGCTCTACGACCTGGAGCTGTTCGACCGCTCGACCGCGATCCGATTCGCAGCCCTGGTCGAGCGTTCGATCGCCGCCTTCGTCGAAGCTCCGGGGCTGCGGTGGTCCGAGGTTCCGGTGTGGAACGCGGCGGAGCGTTGGCAGCTTTTGGGCGAGTGGAACGAACCCGAGGTCGAGCCGTCCGCCGGCCTGGTCGCCGAGCGAATCGCGGCTCAGGCGCTTCGGCGTCCTGGCGCCCTGGCGGTGCGCCAAGGGGGCAAAGAGCTGACCTATGGCCAGCTCGCGACATCGGCGGCGCACCTCGCGGCCCGCCTGCGCGCGCTCGGCGCCGGCCTGGAGGCCCCGGTGGCGATCCTCGCGGAGCGCAGCCCCGAGCAGATCGCCGGGCTGCTGGCCGCATTCTTCGTCGGCGCCCCCTATCTGCCGATCGATCCGGCCTACCCTGCCGAGCGCATCGCCTGGATGCTCGCCGATTCCAAGGCCGCGGTGCTGCTCGCCGAGGGGCGATGGCTGAGCGGCCTCCCCCCCGTGGCCGTTCCGGTCGTCCGGCTCGACGAGCCGCCGGGCGCGGAGGCCGAAGGCGCGTTCGTGCCCGCTGCGGTCCTTCCCGGGCAGTTGGCCTATGTCATCTACACCTCGGGCTCGACCGGCCGGCCCAAGGGGGTCGCGATCTCCCACGCCGCCCTCGCGGGGCTCATCGATTGGCACGTGCGCGTCTTCGAGGTGACCGAAAGGGACGTTGCGAGCCAGGTCGCGGGGCTCGGATTCGACGCCGCGGTCTGGGAGGTCTGGCCCTACCTGTGCGCCGGCGCCGGCCTGCGCCTTCCCGAGGACGAAGAGGTGAGAACCTCTCCCGGGCGGCTGCGCGACTGGCTGTCCGAGCAGCGGGTGTCGATCGCCTTCGTCCCGACCGCGTTGATCGGGCCGCTGACGGCCCTCGGAGGCGAGCCGGCAAGCTCGCCCCGGCTGCTGTTGACGGGGGGAGACCGGCTGGTCGGCGCGCCGCCTCCGGGCCTGCCGTACTCTCTGTGGAACAACTACGGGCCGACCGAGTGCACGGTCGTGGCGACCTCCGGCCGGGTGGCGCCGGCCGAGGCCCCGGGGCGCGCGCCGTCGCTCGGCCGGCCGATCGCCGGGGTGCGCGTCTACCTGCTCGGGTCCCGCTCCACGCCGGTTCCTTGGGGCGCCCCCGGCGAGATCTTCCTCGGCGGCGACCGGCTCGCGCGCGGCTACCTCAGCCGGCCGGATCTCACCGCCGAGCGCTTCGTGCCGGACCCGTTCGGCTCGGCCGGCGGCCGGCTCTACCGCACCGGCGACCTGGCGCGCTGGAACCCGGACGGCAGCCTGGAGTTCTTCGGCCGGATCGACGCCCAGGTGCAGATTCGCGGCGTCCGCATCGAGCCCGGGGAGATCGAAGCGGTGCTCCGCGAGCACGGCCAAGTCACCGCCGCCGTGGTCGTGGCGGTGGACGGGGGAGAGGGCCGGCAACGGCTGGTCGCCTTCGCGGTGCCCCGGGCCTCGGCGAACCCTACCCTCGAGGAGCTGCGCGATCACCTTCGCGACCGGCTGCCGCCGGCTCTGGTTCCGGCGGCCGTTCGCCTCCTGCCGTCGCTGCCGCTCACCGCCAACGGCAAACTCGATCGCCAGGCGCTCGCGCTCGAAGCGGCTCGCTCGGCGGCCGGCGGGGCGGTGCCGCCGCGGTCACCGCTCGAAGATCTGCTGTGGGGGATCTGGGCCGATCTGCTCCCCGTCGGCGGCTTCGGGGTGCACGACGACTTCTTCGCGCTCGGCGGCCACTCGCTGCTGGCGGTCCAGGTCGCCTCCCGGGTGCGCGCGGCGCTCGGGATCGAGATTTCGGTGCGGGCGCTGTTCGAGGCGCCGACGATCGCGCAGATCGCCGATCGCGTGGCGGGCGCAAGCCGCCTCGAAAAACTGCCTCCGCGGCCGTTCGTGCGCGGGCCGAAGGGGGTGGACCTGCCGCTCTCGTTCGCCCAGCAACGGCTCTGGTTCCTGCACCAGCTCGACCCGCGAGGGGCCACCTACAACGTGCCCGGCGCCCTCGGGATCGACGGCGACCTGGACGTGTCGCTCCTGGGGCGGGCGCTGCGCGAGATCGTCCGCCGGCACGACGCGTTGCGCACGACGTTTCACTTGCCCGAGAGCGGCGCGGGAACCCCGGTTCAACGGGTCTCGGCCGCGATCGCCGTCCGCCTGCCGGTCGCCGACCTGCGCGGGCTCGCCGCCGAGCGAAGAGAGCCGGAAGCCGGGCGTCTGGCGGTGGCGGAGGGGCGCCGGGCGTTCGACCTTCTGCGCGGTCCGGTGCTCCGCTTCTTCCTGGTGCGCCTCGCGCCGGCCGGCTACCGCCTGGTGGTCGTCCTGCACCACGTCGTCGCCGACGGGTGGTCGCTCGGCGTGCTGCTGCGCGAACTCGGCAGCCTCTATCCGGCGCTCGCCGCGGGCGGCGCCGGAACCTTGCGCGACCTGGAGTGGCAGGTGGCCGATTTCGCCGTCTGGCAGCGCCGGTGGCTCGACGAACGGGCTCTCGGCCCGCAGCTGGAGGCGTGGCGGCGGCGGCTGGCCGGGCTGGAGCCGCTACTCGCACTGCCGACGGATCGTCCCCATCCGGCGCGGCCGGGCACGGTCGGCTCGGTGTTTCGTTTCACCCTCCCGACCGAGGCCTGGGCGCCGCTGGAGGACTTCGGCCGCCGCCGGGGAGCCTCGCTGTTCATGGCCGTGCTGGCGGGCTGGGCGGCGCTCCTGGTCCGCTACACGGGCCAGACCGACCTGGCGGTGGGCGCGCCGGTCGCCAACCGGAACCGCACCGAGGTCGAGGACCTGATCGGCTGTTTCGTCAACACGCTGGTCCTGCGCGTGCCGGTGCCGCCCCGGGCGGGATTGGCGACTCTGCTCGGCGAGGTGCGCCAGGTGGTTCTGGACGCCCTGGAGCATCAGGACCTGCCGTTCGAAAGGCTGGTCGAAGCGCTGCATCCCGATCGCGACCTGGCTCATTCGCCGCTCTTTCAGGTGATCTTCGCGCTGCAGAACGCGGCCCTACCGGCGTTGCGCCTGCCCGGCCTCGATCTGGCCCTGCTGCCGGTGGACATCGGCCGGCCGAAATTCGATCTGGCGATGATCCTGGAGCGCCGCGACGCCCGGCTGGAGGGCGGCCTGGAGTACCGAACCGAGCTGTTCGACGAATCGACGATCGCGCGTCTCGTGCGTCACCTGGAGCGGCTTCTGGTCTCCGCCGTCGCCGAGCCGGCGCGCCCGCTCGGCGATCTGCCGATGCTGGGCGACGACGAGCTTCTGCAGCTGCTGGCCGAGCGGCAGCCTGAGCTCGGGCTGGAGGCCGGTGCTCCGGAGCCGCTCCTGCACCGCCGGTTCGAGGCGTGGGCGGAGGGCACCCCGGATGCCGTCGCGGCGGTCTGCGGCGACCGCGCCCTCTCCTACGGCGAGCTCGATCGCCGGGCGAACCGCCTCGCGAACCGGTTGCGGGAGCGCGGTGTCCGGCCGGGCGCGCGGGTCGCCATCTGGTTGGAGCGTTCGGTCGAGGTCGCGATCGGCATCCTGGGAGCGCTCAAGGCGGGGGCCGCCTGGCTGCCGCTCGATCCGGCCTACCCGCTCGACCGGCTCGCTTTCATGGTCGCGGACGGCGGGGCCTCGGCCCTGGTGACCTCCTCTCTCCTGCTGGGGTCCGCGGCGGTGCTCGACGCCGGCCTCACGGACGTCGCGCGGGTCGTCCTGGACGCCGACGCGGGCGGCGAGGAGGCACCGTTGTCGCTAGACCTGCCGGGATCGTCCTTGGCCTACCTGCTCTACACCTCCGGCTCGACCGGTCAGCCCAAGGGGGTCTGCTGCACCCACGTCGGCGCGGCGGCGATGATCGACGACTTCTCGGTCCGCTCGCCGCTGCCGGTCGGAACGATCTACAGCCTGTGGGCCAACCTGTCGTTCGATGCCTCGGTCTACGAGATTTTTTCCGCCTGGTTCGGCGGTGGCCGGCTGGAAATCGTGCCGGACGAGGCGCGTACCCAAGGCGAGAGCTTCACGACCTGGCTGGAGGACCGCCAGGTCGAAAGCGCCTTCGTGGCGCCGACGATGCTGGTCGCGATCGCCGAGGTCCTGGCGAGCCGGCCGATCCCGCTCCGGCGCCTGCTGGTCGGAGCCGAAACGATTCCGGAGCCCCTGTTGGCGGGCTTGGGCGAGCGTCGGGCGGGGCTGCGAGTGTTCAACGGCTACGGCCCCACCGAGACGGCGGTGTGCGTCACCTTCCAGCAGGTTCAGGCGCCGGCCCGCGAGCGCAACGCCCCGGTCGGCTGGCCGGTGCGCGGCAGCCGGGTCTACCTGCTCGGCCCCGACGGCGAGCTGGTGCCTCCGGGGGTGCCCGGCGAGGTCCACATCGCCGGCATCAGCCTCGCCTGGGGGTATCTCGGGCGCTCCGCCCTCACCTCCGAGTGCTTCGTCCCCGATCCGTTCGGCGCCCGCCAGGAAACTGGTTCCGGGGCGCGGATGTACCGGACCCGGGATCTGGCGCGGCACCTCCCCGACGGCTCTCTCGCCTTCATCGGGCGGATCGACCGCCAGCTGAAGATCCGCGGCGTGCGTCTGGAGCCCGGAGAGATCGAGGAGATGCTCCGCGAGCTGCCGGAGGTGCGAGACGTCGCCGTCGGGGCGCGCCGGAGCCTTGCCGGCGATCTCCGCCTGGTGGCGTGGGTGGTGCCCGCCGCGCCGCTCGGCGACGTGGGGTTGCTGCGCGAGATCTTGCGCTCCCGGATGCCCGAGGTGATGGTCCCCTCCGCCTTCGTCGCCTTGGCGGCGTTGCCGCTCACTGCGAACGGCAAAGTCGATCGGGACGCCTTGCCCGATCCGGATTGGCGCCGCCTGGCCGGCGGCGGCACCTTCGTCGCCCCCCGCACGCTGGTCGAAGAGATGCTGGCGGAGATCTGGGCGGAGCTCTTGGAGCTGGAGCGGATCGGCATCCACGACGGCTTCTTCGACGTCGGCGGCCATTCGCTAAAAGCCGGTCAGCTCGTGTCCCGAATCCACGGCGCCTTCGGCGTGGACCTGCCGATCCGGACCGTCTTCGAAGCGCCGACGATCGCCGCCCAAGCCTTGGCGATCGGCGTCCGCCTGGTCGAGCAGGCGGACCCGGAAACCTTGGCCCAAACGCTCTCGGAGCTGTGACGGAAGAGATGACATGAGCGATGCGAACCGCTGGGTCGGCGAGATGTCGGCCGACAAGCTGGATCTCCTGATCCGCAAGCTGCAGCCCGCCAAGGCGTCGGGCGGCGCGCGGAGGATCGAGCGCCGGAGCCGGGAAGGCAATGTCTTTCCGCTCTCCTTCGGCCAGCAGCAGCTCTGGTTCCTGGAGCTGCTCGACCCGGGTACCTCGGTCTTCCACCTGCCGGCGGAGATCGCCTGCCGGGGTCGCCTTCGCCTCGAGGTCCTGGCGCGGTGCGTCACCGAGATCCGGCGTCGCCACGAGGCGCTCCGCGTGCGCTTCGAGGTCGCGGAGGGACGCCCGGTCCAGGTGCCGGCGCAAGCGCGCGAGGAGCCGCTTCCGCTCTGCGACCTCGAAGCCCTGCCGGAGGGCGGGAGACGGGAGGAGTCGGCGCGGCTCGTCCGCGCGATCTCGCGCCGGCCTTTCGACCTCGCGGCAGGCTCGCTGCTCCGAGCCGCGGTGTTGCGCCTCGGACCCGAGTCGTCGCGCTGGCTCCTCACGGTGCACCACCTCGCCGCGGATGCCTGGTCGATCGGCCGGGTCGTGCGCGAGCTGGGCGAGCTCTACACCGCGTTCGCCGACGGGCGTCTGTCGCCGTTGCCCGAGCTTTCCCTGGACTACGTCGACTTCGCCGTCTGGCAGCGGGAGCGCCTCGAGGGCGGGCACCTGGAGGCCCTGCTCGCCCGGGCGCGCGGACGGCTGGCGGGCGTCGGCGAACGGTTCGAGCTGCCCACCGACCGACCCCGTCCGGCGGTGCATTCCTTCCGCGGCGCGCGCTCGCCCGTCGAGCTGGGCTTTGCGGCGGCCGCCGGGTTCAAGCGGTTGGCGGCCGAGGAGGGGACGAGCCTGTTCGCCGTCGCATTGGCCGCCTTCCTTACGGTGGCGATGCGCTGGACCGGCTTGGAGGATGCCGTGGTCGGCACGGCGGTGGCCTCGCGCCCGGAGGTTTCGCTGGAAGGAATCGTCGGCCTGTTCGTCAACACCGTCGCTTTGCGCACCGATCTGTCGGGCGATCCGACGTTTCGGGAGGCGGTGCGGCGGGTTCGCGAAACGTCGCTCGCGGCGCTCGATCAGGCCGAGCTACCGTTCCAGCGCCTGGTGGAGGATCTCCAGCCGGAACGCGACCTTTCGCGCAGCCCGATCTTCCAGCTCTTCTTCGCCCTACAAAACGCTGGGCTCGCCGAGCCGCAGGTCCCCGGGCTGCGCTTGGAGGTTCGCGAGGTTTCGACCGGCGCCAGCCAGTTCGATCTTTCGGTCAACCTGACGGAGACCGCGTCGGCGATATCGGGATGGCTCGAATTCAATCCGGACCTGTTCGAGGAGGCGACGGTTCGGAGGCTGGGGTCGCACTTCGCGCGGCTCGCCGCCGCCGCCGAGGGCGACCCCGGGCGCCGCCTGTCCGAGCTTCCCTTGTTGAGCGATTCCGAGCTGCGGCAGCTCGCGGCCTGGAGCGGCGCGCGGCCGGCGGGGCCGCTCGCGGTCGATGCCTGCATCCACGCGCTGTTCGAGGCCCAGGCGGCCCGGACGCCCCAAGAGGTGGCGGCGATCCATCGCGATCGGCGATTGACGTTCGCCGAGCTGGACGCGCTGGCGGACGCTCTGGCGCGGCGGCTGGCCCGCCGCGGGGTCGGCCTGGGCGACCGCGTCGGCGTGTGCGTCGAGCGCTCTCTGCAAACCCTCGTCGCCCTGCTCGGCGTGCTCAAGACCGGAGCCGCCTACGTACCGCTCGATCCCGCCTATCCCGACGCGCGTTTGACCCTGATGCTCGAAGATGCCGAGGTCGCCGCGCTCCTGGTGCACGGCCCGCGCGCGGCGCTCTGGGCTCGCGGCCGGGAGCGGGTCGTGCCGGTCGAAGGTGATGGCGGCCATGGCGAGGAGCCCGCCCGCCGCGGCGCCCGGATCGCGGTGCCGCCGGAGGCCGCCGCCTACGTTCTCTACACCTCGGGCTCGACGGGACGGCCCAAAGGCGTGGTGGTGAGCCATAGGAACGCCGCCGGTTTTTTCGCCGCCATGGACGGGCTGCTCGACGCGGACAAGACCGGCGTCTGGCTGGCCGTCACCAGCATCTCGTTCGACATTTCGGTCTTGGAGCTGCTCTGGACCGTGACCCGCGGCTTCCGGGTCGTGGTCCAGGACGAAACCGCCGCGCTCTCGTCGCTCCCCGCGGCGACCGCGCGGCGTCCGATCGATTTCAGCCTGTTCTATTTCGCCGACGCGACCGGCGGGCGGGAGGACAAATACCGCCTGCTGTTGGAAGGGGCCAAGCTGGCCGACGAGCGGGGCTTCAAAGCCGTGTGGACCCCGGAAAGGCATTTCCACTCGTTCGGCGGTCTCTATCCGAACCCGGCGGTGACCGGCGCGGCGATCGCGGCGATCACCCGCCGCGTCGAGATCCGCGCGGGCAGCGTGGTGCTGCCGTTGCACGATCCGCTCCGGGTGGCGGAAGAATGGGCGGTCGTCGACAACCTCTCAGGAGGGCGCGCGGGGATTTCGTTCGCGTCCGGCTGGCACGCCGACGACTTCGTCCTCGCGCCCGACCGCTACGAGAGCCGCCATGAGGTTTTGAAGCAGGGCATCGACCTGGTCCGCAGGCTTTGGCGGGGGGAGCCGGTCCCCCGTACGAACGGCTCCGGCCGCCGGATCGACGTGCGGATCCAGCCGCGGCCGATCCGGGCGGAGCTGCCGGTATGGCTGACCGCCGCGGGCAGCCCCGCCACCTTCCGTCTGGCCGGGGAGCTGGGAGCGAACGTTTTGACCCACCTGCTGGGTCAGACCCTCGACGACGCCGCGGAGAAGATCCGGATCTATCGCGCCGCCTGGCGCTCGGCCGGCCATCCGGGGGAAGGCTCCGTCACATTGATGCTCCATACCTTCGTCGGGCGGGACGAGGACGAGGTGCGCGAGATCGTCCGCGCCCCGTTCACCGACTACCTGCGCCGTTCCGTCGATCTGCTCGCCAGCCTGGCCCGCGGGCTGGGCATGGGGGAGCTCGACCGCCTGGCGCCGGAAGACCTAGAGGCGCTCCTCGCCCATGCCTTCGACCGCTACTTCGAGAACTCCTCGCTGTTCGGCACGGTCGAAACCTGCGCCCGCCGGGTGGACCTCCTGCGCGAGGTCGGCATCGACGAGATCGCCTGCCTGATCGACTTCGGCGTCGAGGTCGAGGAAACCCTCGGCGCCCTGCACGATCTGGCTCTCCTGCGCGAGGCGTCGGACATCGGGCGGAGCTCGGAGGAGTACGACCTTCCGGCTCAGATCTCGCGCCATGGGGTGACCCACCTCCAATGCACCCCCTCGTTGGCCGGCCTGCTCGCGGCCGACGCCCGATCGCTCGCCTCTCTCCAACCCTTGCGCAGGCTGTTGGTCGGCGGCGAAACCCTGCCGTTGCCGCTCGCCGCTACGCTTCGCTCGGCGGTGGGCGGCGAGGTGTACAACGTCTACGGCCCGACCGAGGCGACGATCTGGTCGCTCGCGCAGCGCGTCGGCGAGGAGTCGAGCCGGGTTCCGATCGGCCGGGCGCTCGCCAACAACGAGGTCCATGTTCTGGATCGCCGGCTGAACCGGGTTCCGGCCGGCCTGCCGGGCGAGGTCTTCCTCGGCGGAGAAGGGGTTGCGACCGGCTACTGGCGCCGTCCCGAAACGACCGCCGAGCGCTTTCTTCCCGACCCCTGGTCCGGCCGGCCCGGGGCCAGGCTCTACCGCACCGGGGATCTCGCCCGGTTCCGGTCGAAAGGCGCGGACGGCGAGCTCGAGTTCCTCGGCCGGGTGGATCATCAGGTCAAGATCCGCGGGCATCGGATCGAGCTGGGCGAGATCGAAGCGGCGCTGCGCGCCCATCCGGGCCTCAAGGAGGCCGCCGTGGTGGCGCTCCCCGACGCGGCGGGCGGTCGCCTGGCCGCATACGTCGTGCCGAGGGCCGGCCGGATCCCGCCGCTCGTGCCCAAGGGCGAGCTGCCGGAGGGGAGGCACGGGTTCCGCATGCCGAACGGCATGACCGTCGCCACCCTGAGCGACTTTCAGGCCGCCATGGGTTATCAGGAGATCTACCAGGACGAGGTGTACCTCCGGCACGGCATCGAGCTGAAGGACGGAGCCTGCGTGCTCGACGTCGGCGCCAA
The DNA here is from genome assembly GCA_031404815.1 of Holophagales bacterium. Taxonomy (GTDB): domain Bacteria; phylum Acidobacteriota; class Thermoanaerobaculia; order Multivoradales; family UBA5704; genus DASYKS01. The sequence goes on from JANNIH010000059.1 coordinate 69,685, forward strand.
CGTCGGTTTCTTCTCCCTCTACGTCCATCAGAAATGCCGGCAGCCGCGGGTGTTCGCGTTCGAGCCGATGCCGCCGACATTCGCCACCTTGAGCGCCAACGTCGATCTCTACGGCCTCGACGTGCGCCTGTTCCAAAACGGCGTGGCGGATCGGCCGGGCAGATCGGAGTTCACTTTCTATCCCAACGCGCCGGGGCTCTCGGGGCGCTTTGCCGGAACCGACGAGGATCGGGAGGAGACGCGGTCGATCGTGCTCGATTGGCTGGAGCGGTCGGGCGGCCCGGAGCTCACCCCGGGCCAGGTCGAGGAGGCGATGGAGGAGCACCTGAGGACCGAGCGGTTCACGGTCGAGTTGATCACGCTCTCCGATTTTCTTCGCGCGCAGGGGATCGAGCGCGTCGACCTGTTGAAGATCGATACCGAGAAGAGCGAGATGGACGTCCTCTCCGGGATCCGCGACGAGGATTGGCCGCGGATCGACCAGGTGGTGCTCGAAGTCCACGGCCGGGAGATGTTGGAGGCTGTCTCGGAGCTGCTCACGAGCCGCGGGTACCGCCTGGAGTCCGACGAGGTCACGGTGATCGAACGCGATGGATTGCGGCCGGTCCACGTCTACATGCTGTACGCCTCGGCGCGGGTGCGCCGAGGCGCGGCACGCGTTGCGCCCCCGACCGCTTCGGAGCTGCGCCGCTGGCTCGCCGAGCGCCTGCCGGAGCCGATGCTGCCGTCGGTCTACGTCGAGATCGAGGCGATGCCGCTCTCCGGCAGCGGCAAGATCGACCGCCGCGCCCTGCCGGCGCCGGGTGTGGATCGGACGAGCGCGGAAGTTGCCTATGTCGCGCCGCGGACCTCGGGCGAGGAGGTGATCGCCCGGGTTTGGCGCGAGGTGCTGGGTAACGAGCGGATCGGCGTGCGCGACAATTTCTTCGAGGCCGGCGGCAACTCCCTCCTGCTGGTGCAGGTGCATGCGCAGCTCAAGGCGGCCTTGGGGCGAGAGGTGACGCTGGTCCAGCTGTTCCGCTATCCGACGGTCCAATCGCTGGCCGCGTTTCTCAACGTGGAGGGGCAAGCTCCGGCTCCGCTCGCCCAGGCCGAGGACCGGGCGAAGCGTCGGATCGATGCGGTCCAGCAGCCCGGCGGCGCCATCGAGCGGCAAAAGCAGTTCCTCGAAGGGTTGCGTCAAAGGCGAGGCGCGGGCCGCGCGCAGGCGAAGGAATGACGGCTCTGCGCAGTCACACGCTGCCCGACGGGCTGAGCGTCGCCTACCAGTCGAAGGCCGAGCTTCTGCAGTTCTACGACGACATCTTCGAGAAGCGCGTCTACACCCGCCGCGGGATCGCGCTGCGCGACGGCGACTGCGTGTTCGACGTCGGGTCGAACATCGGGCTGTTCACCGTCTTCGTCGCCCGCAGCTGCCCGGCCGCGAGGGTCTTCGCGTTCGAGCCGGCGCCGCCGCTTCTGAAGATCCTGGCGGCGAACGTGGCGGTCTTCGGCGACCGGGTGCGGGTCTTGCCGTGCGGCCTTTCGAGCCGATCCGGAAGCGCCGAGCTGACGTTTTATCCCCACACCTCCGGGATGTCGTCGTTCTACCCCGACCCGCGCGAAGAGCGGGCGGCGCTCAGGACGCTGATCAAGAACGAGGTCTCGCGGGGCCGCGCGGAGGTCGCCGACCTCCTGCGTTTCGAGGACGAGCTGGTCGAGGAGCGCCTCCGGAGTCAAACCTGGACCTGTACCCTGCGCACGCTGAGCGAGGTGATCCGCGAGGAGCGGGTCGAGCGCATCGACTTGTTGAAGATCGACGTCGAAAAAAGCGAGCTGGACGTGCTGGACGGGCTCGAGGCCGACGACTGGGGAAAGCTCGAGCAGGCGGTGGTCGAGGTCCATGACCGCGGCGACCAGTTGCAGGAGGTCGCGAATCGATTTCGCCAACACGATTTCGAGGTCGCCCTGGAACAGGACGACCTCTATCTCGGCTCGGATCGCTACAACCTGTACGCGGTGCGGCGGGCTCTCGCCGGCACGCCTCGATCCGCCCCGGCCGCGGAGAACCGCTCCTCGGCGCTCGACCGCGCGGAAGATCGGGCGCGCAAACTGCGCGCGGCTTCGCTGCGCGGCCGGGAGGGGCGACGATGAAGCCGGAGAAGCTGGAATCGGTCTACAGGCTTTCCCCCACGCAGGAAGGCATCCTGTTCCATAGCCGGGCCGATGCCGGGCCGGATCTCTATTTCCTGCAGTTCGCCTGCGGCCTCCGCGGCGACCTCGATGCGAAGGCGTTCCGCCGCGCTTGGGAGCTGGTGGTCGCCCGCCACTCCGTGCTCCGCACCGCGTTTCACTGGGAGGGGTTGGAGAAGCCGGTCCAGGTGGTGAGCCGCGGCGTCGCACTGCCTTGGCAGGAGTTGGATTGGCGGGATCTGACGCCGGCCGCGCAGGAGGAGCGCTGGGCGGATCTGCGCAAGGAAGACCGGGGGCGGCGGCTCGATCTGTCGACGGCTCCGGTGTTGCGGTTGACGCTGGTTCGCCTGGCGAAGAGCGCGTACCGGTGCCTCTGGAGCGGCCACCACATCCTGGTCGACGGCTGGTGTCTGCCGCTGCTGTTCCACGAGGCGTTCGCCCATTACGCCGCCCTGCGCCGAGGCGCCGAAACGGCCCGGCTGGCCCCGGCGCGGCCTTACCGCGACTACATCGCCTGGCTGCAACGCCGGGACCTCGCCGCCGCGGAGGCTTTCTGGCGCGATGGTATGCAAGGTTTTCGATCGCCGACCCCGCTGGGGGTGGACCGCGCCTCCGCCGGCGCGGCGGAAGCCGGCCGCGATCACGGCGAGCGCGGCCGGCAGCTCGATGCTGCCACCACGGCGGCTCTGGTGGCGCTCGCCCGGCGCAACCAGGCGACCTTGAACACGGTGGTCCAGGGTGTGTGGGGGCTGTTGCTGAGCCGTTACAGCGGGGAATCCGACGTCGTGTTCGGTGCCGTGTTCTCCGGCCGCTCGGCACCGATACCCGGGATCGAGTCGATGATCGGCCTGTTCATCAACACCTTGCCGGTACGGATTCGCATTCGACCGGAGGCCGCCTTCGCCGCCTGGATTCAGGAGATTCAAACCAGCCACCTGAAACTGTTGGAGCACGAGTCCAGCCCGTTGTTGGAGATCCAGGGATGGAGCGAGGTCCCGCGCGGCAGGCCGCTCTTCGAGAGCCTGCTGGCGTTCGAGAACTATCCGCTCGAGGGCACGACCGAGGACGGCGGGCCGCCGCTCGAGATCGAAAGCCTGCCCGGCACCCAGGGAAGCCACTATCCGTTGGGGCTCAACGTGTTCGAGCGGGAGCGTTTGGATCTGCGCGCGACGTTCGATCCCTGCCGGTTCGACGGCGCGACGATCGAACGGCTCTTGGGGCACCTCGGCGCGCTGCTGGCGGAGGTCGCGGCCGATCCCGACGCCAAGCTCGCCGAGCTGTCGCCGCTGTCGCCCCGGGAGCGCCATCAGCTGCTGCGGGAATGGCGGGAGGTGGCGCGGGCGCATGCCTCGTCGCCGGTGCACGAGGGAATCGTCGGCCAGGCGAGGAAGGCTCCGGATCGGGTGGCGGTGGTCTGCGGCGATGCGCACCTAACCTATGGCGAGCTCGACGCCGGTTCCGCCGCCCTGGCCGGGCGCCTGGCCGCGGTCGGCGTGGGCGCCGAAAGCCGGGTCGGGATCGCCACCGTCCGCTCGGTCGAGCTGGTGGTTTCGATCCTGGGCGTGCTGCGCGCCGGCGGCGCCTACGTGCCGCTCGACCTCTCCTATCCGGCGGCGCGCACGGAGCTGGTGATCGAAGATGCCTCCCTGGCCGCGGTGGTGATCGAGAGCGAGCCGGAAGGCGACCGCGCCGCACGCGTCGCGGGTCCTCATGCCACGGTGCCCGTCGACGCGCGACCCGCGCGGGTGGCGGCGCCGGCCGGCGTCCCCTCGGTAGTGGTTTCGTTTGCCCCGCAGCGACTGGCTGCTGCCGAAGGCGCCCGAAGGAGCGAGCAGGCTTGCCGAACTACTACCGGCCACCCGGCCTACATCATCTACACCTCGGGCTCGACCGGGCGTCCCAAAGGCGTGGTGCTGACCCAAGGCTCGCTGTCGAACCTCCTCGGTTCGATGCTCGCCGAGCTGGGCATTTCCTCGCGGGACGTGGTGGTCGCCACGACCTCTCTCGCGTTCGACATCGCCGCGCTCGAACTGTTGGGACCTCTGCTCGTCGGCGGGCGGGTCGTGGTGGCGCGGCGGTCGGAGGTGACGGACGGCGAGCGGCTCGGCCGGCTGCTCGCGGAGTCCGGCGCGACGCTGCTGCAGGCGACCCCTTCGGGTTGGCGCCTGCTGCTCGGGGCCGGCGGGCCGATCGCGCCTCTGGCCGCGGCGCTCAGCGGCGGGGAGGCGCTGCCGCGGGCATTGGCCGAGGAGCTGCGAGCCAAAGTGGGCGCGTTGTGGAACTTCTATGGCCCGAGCGAAACGACCGTCTACTCGACCGGCGGGCGGGTCGAGGACGAAGTCTCGATCGGCCGGCCGATCGCGAGCACCCGCGTCTACGTGGTGGGACGCGATGGGCTACCGGTTCCCGCCGGCGTCTCGGGCGAGCTGATGATCGCAGGCTCCGGGGTCGCCCGCGGCTATCATCGGCGGCCCGATCTCACCGCCGAGCGGTTCGTTCCGGACCCTTGGGGAGACCCCGGCGATCGCGCCTATCGAACCGGCGACCTCGTGCGCTGGCGGGCGGACGGCCGGCTCGAATACCTGGGCAGGACCGACCACCAGGTGAAGGTCCGCGGCCACCGGATCGAGCTGGGCGAGATCGAGGCGGCGCTGCTCGATCACCCGGAGGTCGAAGCCGCGGCCGTCGTGATCCGGGGGGCCGACGAGTCTCCGTCGCTGGCCGCTTTCGTCGAGCTTTCCGGGGCAGGAGCCGGACCCGCAGGGAGCGCTTTGCGCGCTTGGGCCTCGGCGCGCTTGCCCGAGCCGATGGTGCCGGCGAGCTTTACCGTGGTCGAACGGCTGCCGCTCACCCCGAACGGCAAGATCGATCGCCAGGCGCTGCCCGAGCCCGCGGCCGACGACGGCGAGGCGGCGTCGAGCTTCGCGACCCCGATCGAGCAGTTGGCGGGCCAGGTCTGGGGCGACCTGTTGGGTCTCGGGGAGGTTTCTTCGCGGTCGAGTTTTTTTGCGCTCGGCGGGCATTCGCTGACCGCGACCCAGGCGGTGGCGCGCCTCTCGGCCCTGCTCGGCGTGTCGGTGCCGGTGCGGCTGCTGTTCGAGTCTCCGAGGCTCGCCGACTTCGCGGCGGCGGTCGAGCGTTTGCGCCGCGGCGGCGCGGAGGGGGGACTGGCGATTCCGCGGCTCGTCGCGGCGGCGCGCTCCGGCGTGCCCCGGAGTCCGGATCTGCCGATCGGGCGTTTGCAGCGGGGCCTCTGGTTTCTCGATCGGCTGGCGCCGGGAAGCCCGTTCTACAACCTGAGCTTCGGCGTCCGCATGCTCGGGCCGCTCGGCCCGGCGGCGCTCGGCCGCGCCGTGGCCGAGGTGGGGCGGCGCCACGAAGCCCTGAGGACCGGTTTCGAGGCGGCCCTCGACGGGCCTCGCGCGCTGCTCGTGGAGGACGCCGTTCCCGTGCTCTCGGTGATCGAGCTGGCGGCCCTGCCGGCGGCCCGCCGCGGCGCGGAGAGCCTGCGGGCCGGGCGCGGCACGACTCAGCTCGGATTCGATCTCGGCCGGCCGCCGCTCGCTCGCTTCGCGCTGATCCGCATCGATCCTCAAAGCGCCGAGCTTTTCGTCACCCTGCATCACATCGTGAGCGACGCGGGGTCGATCGAGATCCTGGTGCGGGAGATCGCGGCGCTCTACTCCGCTTTCGCCGCCGGCCGGCCGTCGCCGCTGCCGGAATTGCAGGCGCAGTACTCGGATTACGTTTCCTGGCAAGAGGGGTGGATCTCGGAACAGGTGATCGACGGCCACGTCGATTTCTGGCGCCGTCGTCTCGCGGGCTCCTCACCGCTCCTCGATCTGCCCGCGGATCGCCCGCGCCCCGAACGGCTGAGCCTGCGAGGGGGCACCCGGGAGCGTTCGTTGCCCGCCGACCTCGCCGCGTCTTGGGAGGCGCTGTGCAAGAGGGAGGGCGCGACGCTGTTCATCGGCCTGTTCGCGATTTTCGAGTGCCTGGTCCATGCGCTCACCGGCGAGCAGGACGGCGTGATCGCAACCGACGTGGCGAATCGGACGTCGCCCTCAACCGAGGCGATGATCGGATTCTTCGTCAACCAGGTGCCGATGCGTTTCGAACTCGGCGGCGATCCGACGTTCCACGAGATCCTCGCGCGGACGCGGAGCGCGACGCTCGAAGCGTTCGATCATCGCGACCTTCCCTTCGCCTGTCTGGTCCAGGCGCTCCGCCCCGATCGATCGGCCGACCGGGCTCCGCTCTGCCAGGTGAAGCTCACCTTGGTCGAGATCGCCGACGAGCGGATCGACGGCGACCTGACCTTCGAGCCGATCGAGCTGCCGCGCGAGACCGCGCAGCTCGACCTGACGGTGAACGCGCAACGGCACCCTGGCGGGCTACGGCTGGTCGCGGAGTTCTCGCGCGATCTGTTCGGCGAGCAACGGGTCGACGACTGGCTGGAAGATTTCGAGATCCTCGTCCGCGCGGCCCTCGAACGCCCGAATCGCCGCCTGAGCGAGATGGTGCGGGATCTGAACGCGGCCACCCAGGTCGATCGGGACCGGCGCCGCGCCCGCCAGCGCGAGGCGCGATTGGGCAAGCTCGGATCGTTGCGCCGGCGGACCCCCGAGAGCGGCTCGGCGGAGGAGGCACGGTGACTCCGCCCGCGGTCCAGGGGTTCCCCCTGTCGATGCAACAGCGGCGCCTCTGGCAACTGGGCGGCGGCGACACCGGCCTCTTCCGAGGCGCCGCAACTCTCCGCTGTCCGGAGCCGGTCGGACTCGGGAAATTGCGGGCTGCGATCGCGGCGGTGGTCGCGGATCACGAGATCCTGCGCACCCGCCTGGTTGCGGTGAGCGGCCTGGCGCTCCCGCTCCAGGTCGTGGCGCCGGCCGGCGGTTTCGGCTGGAGCGTCGTGGACCGCCGCGCCCTGGCGGCGCGCGCCGGCGCGCGAGGTGTCGATCCGCCGGGCGGGGGATGGGTCGCCTCGAAACGGCCATCGACCGAAGGGCCGCTCGACGCCCTCCTGGTGCGCGAGGCGGACGGTTCGAGCACCCTTTCCCTCCGCGCGTCCGCGCTGCACGTCGACGCCGCCGGCCTGAGGAGAGTCCTGGTCGAAGTCGCCGAGCTTGCGGCCGGCGCTCCGTCCCGCGCGGACGAGCCGCTCCAGTACGTCGATTTCGCGGCTTGGCAGGACGAGGTGCTCGCCGACGAGGAGATGGAGGCCGAACGCGCCCACTGGCTGGGCCTGGATCCGGATCTTCTGCTCGCGACCCGGCCGCCCTACGCCTTGCCGGCGGGCTCGAACGCCGGAGCCTTCGCGCCGCGCTTCATCGGGCGCGAGGCGCCCTGGCCGGATGCGGCCGGCGGTCCGGCGTCGCGGATCGGGACGAGCGGCCACCGCTCCTTCCTGCTCGCCGCCTGGGCCGCGGTGCTGGGACGGACGACCGGCCGCGATCGGCTGGCGATCGGGGTCTACTTCGACGGCCGGATCGCCGACAGCTTGGCGACCGTGGCCGGACCGGTCGGGCGATCTCTGCCGCTGGTCTGCGATCTCGTCGCGAGCGAGCCTTTTTCAAATCTGGCGGCACGGGTCGAGGCCGCCCTTCACGCGGCCGGGGAGCTCCAGGAGTGCTTTGCCTGGGATCAGGCGGCCAACGGCAAGCTCGGCAACGGGACCTACCTCGCCTGCGGGTTCGAGCTGGTCGCCGCCGACCGCGAGCTGATCGCGGGAGGGGAGAGCCGGTTCCTCCTCTCGGCCGGGTTTGCGCTGGCCGACCGGTGGGAGGCTTCGCTCCGGGTCCGGCCCTCGGAGGGCGCGATCCATTTCGAGCTCGGCTATGACGCCGGGCGTTTCGCGCCCGGGCAGGCCGCGCGACTGCTCGGCCAGGTGGAGACCCTGTGGCGTTGCGCCGGCCGCAGTCCCGAAACGCCGATTGGCGATCTCGACTTGCTTGCCGCGGAGGACCGCGAGGCCGTGCGGCGGCTCAACGACGCCGCGGACGAGACGACGAGCGAGGCGACGATACCCGGAGAAGTGGCTGCGGCGCTCGCCCGCTCTCCGCACCGGATCGCCCTGGTTCAGGGGAGCCTGCATCTGAGCGCCGGTTGGCTCGACCGCGCCGTCGAGGCCCTCGCGCGGCGGCTGCGCTCCCTCGGGCTGGGTGTCGAGGATCGCGTGGCGGTCTGCGCCGAGCGTACGCCGGAGCTGGTCGTGGGTTTGCTGGCGATCCTGCGCGCGGGGGCGGCCTACGTACCGCTCGATCCGGAAGCTCCCGCCGAGCGGCTGGAGGACATGCTCGAAGACTCGAGGTCAGCGCTGCTGTGGCTCGGGGTCGGTGCGCCCGCGGTGCTCGCCAAGCGAGCCGCGGCTCATTCTCTCGCCGACGAGATCGGCGCGGCGCTTGCGACCGCGGCCGAAGGCGGCGCGCCGCTTCCTCCGGTCGATCCCGATACCTTGGCTTACACGATCTACACCTCGGGCTCGACCGGCCGGCCGAAGGGTGTCGCGATGAGCCATCGGGGCATCTTCAATCGCCTCGACTGGATGCGACGGGAGGGCTTGGTCGGCGACGGCGATTGCGTGCTGCAAAAGACGCCGGCCGTCTTCGACGCCTCGATCTGGGAGCTGTTCCTGCCGCTCCTGCTCGGCGCGCGCATGGTGCTCGCAGCACATGCGGCCCACCGCGACGCCGCGGCGCTGGTCTTGGCGACGATCGAGGAAGGGATCACGGTGCTCCAGGTCGTGCCGTCCCTGCTGGCGGTGCTGGTCGCCGAGCCGCGGCTCGAAGAGGCCCGGAGCTTAAGGCGACTGTTCGCCGGGGGAGAGGCCCTCCCTCCCGACGTCGCGCGCCGATTCCGCGAACGGAGCCGCGCCGAGCTCCACAACACCTACGGCCCGACCGAATGCGCGATCGACGCCACCCACCTCCGTTGCACCGACCTGGCGATCGAGCAGCCCGCGATGCCGATCGGCCGATCGATCGCCAACGTTTCGGTCTATGTCGTCGACGGCCACGGCGCGCTCGCGGTTCCGGGCCTGGAAGGGGAGCTCATGGTCGGGGGTGTCGGACTCGCCCGCGCCTATGTCGGACGCGCCGACCTCACCGCCGAACGGTTCGTCCCCGATCCGTTCGGCTCGCTTGGCGGGGCCCGGCTCTATCGCACCGGCGACCGGGTCCGGCTCGGCGGGGAGGGGACCCTCGACTACCTCGGCAGGATGGACGGCCAGGTCAAGATCCGCGGCTACCGGGTCGAGCCGGGGGAGGTCGAGGCGCTCCTCCGCGAGGTGCCCGGGGTGCGCGAGGCGGTGGTCGTCGCACCCGAGGATCCCGCGCGCGGTCGTTGGCTGTCGGCGTTTTTCGTCGCCGAGCCGGAGGCCGCCGATCTCGATGCCGACCCGCTCGTGCGCCATCTTTCGGCCCGCCTGCCCGCGGTCATGATGCCGGCCCGGTTCGAGCGCCTGACCGAGCTGCCCCGGCTGGCGGGAGGCAAGCTCGATCGCCGTTCCCTCACCGAGCGGGCGGCGAAGCTCTCGGCCGAGCCCGAGGACGCGGCGGCGCCCGAAGGACCGGTCGAAGAGCTGGTGGCAGGGATCTGGTCGGAGCTGCTCGGGGTCGGCCCGGTAGCCGCGACGGCCAATTTCTTCGCCCTGGGCGGCCATTCCCTGCTCGCCACCCAGACGGTCTCCCGCGTCCGGGCGGCGATCGGCGTGGAGGTCCCCCTGATCGCGCTGTTTCAAGCTCCGACGGTGCGGCAGTTCGCGGCGCGCGTCGAAGAGGCGCGCCGGTCGGGAATCGAGCCGGTGCCTCCGATCGAACCGCAGGAGCGCTCGGGGGATCCTCCGCTGTCGTTCGCCCAACAGCGCCTGTGGCTCCTCGCCTCGCTCGATCCCGGATCGGTCGCCTATCACCTTGCGCTGGCATTTCGGCTCGGCGGCGCCTTGGACCGGGCCGCGTTCCGGCGCAGCTTGCAGGCGATCGTCGATCGCCACGAGATCCTGCGCACGACCTTCCCGGATGCCGACGGCGTCGCCGTGCAGCGGGTCGAGCCTGCCGCGCCGATCCGCATCCCGACGGTGGATTACGAGGGGCTCCCCTCGGCGCTCGGCGACCGGCATGCCCGCGGCGCGTTTGCCGCGGCGATCGAGCGCCCGTTCGACCTCGCGGAAGGACCGCTGTGGCGCTGCCTTCTGGTCCGTCATGGCAAGGCGGAGCACTCGGTGGTGCTCGCGCTCCACCACATCATCTGGGACGGCTGGTCGTCCGAGGTTCTCTTGGGGGAGTTCGCGCGCCACTACGCGGCTTTTGCCGCGGGCGCGGACGCCTCGCCGCTGCCGGCCCTGCCGATCCAGTACGCGGACTTCGCGCTCTGGCAGCGCCGTTGGTTGACCGGCTCGGAGCTCGAACGCCAGCTCGCCTATTGGCGCGGGCGGCTGGGCGGCGCTCTGCCGGTCCTCGAGCTGCCGACCGATCGAGCGCGGCCGATGACGCCGAGCTACGCGGGGCGGCGCCGATCCTTGGGCTGGCCGGCGAGCTCCGTCGCGGGCTTGATCCGCCTGGGCCGAGAGTCGGACTCGACCCTGTTCATGACGCTGCTCGCCGGGCTGGTCGCCGTCCTCGCGCGCTACGGCCGGCAGGACGACGTCACCGTCGGCAGTCCGATCGCCAACCGCGCCCGGATCGAGCTGGAGGGGCTGCTCGGGTTCTTCGCCAACACCTTGACGCTGCGTGTCCAAGCTCCGCCCGGGGAGTCGTTCGGCGGGCTTCTGCGCCACGCGAGAGAGGCCTGCCTCGGCGCTTCGCTCCACCAGGATTTGCCGTTCGAGCGCATCCTGGAGGAGGTCGCGCCCGAGCGCGACCTCTCCCGGGCGCCGTTGTTTCAAGTGATGCTGGTGCTGCAGAACGCGCAGCGCCGGCGCCACGCTCTGGGGAACCTGCGCTTGGAGCCGGTCGAGGCGACGACGAACAGCGCCAAGTTCGACCTGACCCTCGACCTGCTCGAAGAGCGCGGCGAGATCCGCGGCGAGATCGAGTACGCCCTCGACCTCTTCGATCCGTCGACCGTCGCCCGATTCGAGGGGCACCTGCGGCGGCTGCTCGAAGCTGCGGCTGAGCACCCGGAGCATCGCCTGACCGACCTGCCTTGGATGGCGCCTGGGGAAGTCGGCCAGCTGGTCGCGGAATGGAACGACCGGCGCCGGGCGGCGCCCGCCATCCCGGTGCTTTCGAGGTTCTTGGCCGCGGCGGCGGATTCCCCGGAAGCGGTGGCGGTGGTATGGCGGGACCGGCATCTGACGTTCGGCGAGCTGGCCTTTTCGGCCGCCCGGCTGGCCGCGCGACTGATCGAACGGGGCGTGGGGGTGGAGGATCGGGTTGCGCTCTGCCTGGAGCCGAGCTTGGAGCTGCCGGCCGCCTTGCTCGGCGTTTGGCAGGCGGGTGCCGCGTACGTGCCGGTCGATCCGCGGTATCCGGCGCAGAGGCTGGCGGCGATGGCCGAAGACGCCGGCTGGGTGGTGCAGGTCACCGAGCCTGGGTTGGGAGACCGGCTTCCAGAGGGGGCGCAGACCGTGTTTCTGTCGAGCCTCTCGGCGGAGATGGCCGACGGGACCCCAAGGTCGTCCACCCAACCGATCCCGGAGAGCCTGGCTTACGTCCTGTTCACCTCGGGTTCCACCGGGCGTCCGAAAGGGGTGCAGGTCGCTCACTGCCAACTGGCCGCCCTGCTGGAGGCCGCCTGTCGGCGCTTGGGCTTCGAGGAAGGGGAGCGGCCGCGGATGCCGGCTTCGACCTCGCTCTCGTTCGACATCTCGGGACTGGAGAATTTCCTGCCCTTGATCCTCGGCGGCGTGGTCGTGATGGTCGATCGCGAGGTGGCGGTCGATGGGCGGAGGCTGGCGACGCTCGCGGCCGAGGAGGCGGTCACCGTTCTCCAGGCCACCCCGGCAGGCTGGCGCCTGTTGCTCGAAGGGGGCTGGCAAGGGGCGCGAGGCCTGCGCGCGATCTGCGGCGGAGAGGCGTGGTCGCGGCCCCTGGCGGAGGCGATCGGCGCGCGGGCGGCGTCGGTTTGGAACGGCTACGGTCCGACCGAGACGACGATCTATTCGTCGTTCGAGCGGGTGCCGATCGGGATCGACCAGCCGCTGTCGATCGGCCGGCCGCTCGCCGGAACGGCGTGCCATGTGTTGGACCCGGAGCTGCGGCCCCTGCCGATCGGAGTGGCGGGGGAGCTGTGGATCGGCGGACGAGGTGTCGCCCGGGGCTATCTGCGGCGGCCGGACCTGACCGCGGAGCGCTTCTTGCCGGACCCTTGGGCCGACGAGCCGGGGGCGCGGCTGTATCGCACCGGCGACCTGGTGCGCCGACGACCCGACGGGCGCCTGGTTTTCCTCGGTCGCGTCGATCACCAGGTGAAGGTGCGCGGATTTCGCATCGAGCTCGGAGAGGTCGAGGCGGCTCTGCTCATCGACCCGGCGGTTCGGCAGGCCCTGGCCCTGGTTCACGAAAGCGGCACCGACGGTGCGCTTCTTGCGGCCTATGCCGTCGCGGAACCGGGCGCCGTGATCGATGTGCGCGCGTTGCTGGAGAGGGCGCGGACGCGGGTGCCGGAGTTCATGATCCCCGGGGCGATCGTGGTGCTCGAGGCGTTTCCTCTGACTCCGAACGGCAAAGTGGATCGTCGCGCGCTCCCCGCTCCCGCGCGCGCCCCTCTGGCGGGCGACCGCCGTGCCCGGTCGCCGATCGAGGATCTGCTCGCGACGTTCTACTGCGATCTTTTAGGGCTCGACGACGTCTCCACCGAGGACGGTTTCTTCGCCCTGGGCGGACATTCGCTGCTCGCGGCGCGCCTCGCCTCGCGCATTCGCCGGTCGTTCGACGTCGAGCTGCCGCTGGCGGCGATCTTCGAACAGCCGACGATCGCCGGCCTCGCCCGGATCGTGGCGAACCGGCGCGGCGGCGGAGAGGCGACGATTGAACCGGTCGAACGGATCGACAGAAACGAGGATCTGCCGCTGTCGTATCCGCAGGAGCGGCTCTGGTTCCTCGGCCGGCTCGACCCATCGCTCACGGCGTACCACCTGGTCTCCGCCCTGCGGTTGCGCGGGCCGCTCAAGATGTCGGTTTTCAACGCTGCGTACAGCGCGCTGGTGGCGCGCCACGAGGCGCTGCGCACCCGCATCGTCGAGGTTCGAGGTCGCGGCGTTCAGCGCGTGAGCCCGCCCGGCGACCTTTTCGTCCCGCTCCTCGATCTCGCCGGCCTGGGGGCCTCGGCGCGCGCCACGGAGGTCGAGCGCGCCGGCTACGCTCTGTCGTGCCGGCCCTTCGATCTCGGCGCGGGGCGTCCGCTGCGGATCGCCTTGCTGCGCCTAAGGAGCGAGGACTTCGGATTGATCCTGATCGTCCATCACATCCTGGCCGACGGGCAATCGCTGGAGATCTTGGCGCACGACCTCGCGGCGCTCTACCGGAGCCTTGAGGCGGGGGCGCGACCCGACCTGCCGCCGCTCCCGGTGCAGTACGCGGACTTCGCCTCCTGGCAGCGGAAACTGCTCGAAGGTGAACGCTCTCGGACCCTGGCGGAATTCTGGCTCGCCGAGCTTGCCGACGCGCCGGAGGTCATGCCGCTGCCGAACGATCGCCCGAGGCCGACGGTCCAAAGGCATCGCGGCGCGCAGATCGCGTTCGCCGCCGCCTCCGACCTGTCGGAGGCCCTGCTTCGCCTGGCGCGGCGAGAAGGCTCCACGTTGTTCATGGTACTGCTTGCCGCTTTCAAAGCGCTGCTCCATGCGCGGACGGGCGGCACGGATCTGGTGATCGGCACCCCGGTCGCCTATCGCCCGTTGCTGGAGCTGGAGCCGGTGGTCGGCTTTTTCGTCAACACCCTGCCGTTGCGTTCCGATCTCCGGGGCGATCCTTCGTTCACCGAGCTGCTGGGTCGAATTCGCGGCTCCGTGCTCGATGCGTTCGCGCACCAGGACCTGCCCTTCGACCGGTTGGTCGGCCTGCTGCGCCGCGAACGGACGCTGGGGTACAACCCCTTGTTCCAGGTCGGGTTCACGTTTCTCGCCCGCCCCGACGCGCCGCCTTCGCTCGGCGCCATCAAGGTGGGACCGCTCGATCTGCCGGTACGGACGACGCCGTTCGACCTCAACCTGGTGGTTGCCGACCTCGCGGCAGGGCTCGAAGGCTCGCTGCAGTTCAATTCCGATCTCTTCAACCGCTCGACCGTAGAAGGTCTGGTGAGCGACCTCGAAGCGATCTTGGGTCATGTCGCGGGCGCGCCGGATTGCCGATTGAGCGAGCTGGTCCGGACGCTGGGAGCGCTGGCCGAGGAGCGGCGAGCCGCCGAGCGGCTGGCGCTGTCCGAAGGTGGCCGCCAGCTCTTTGCGCGGCGAGTCCTGCGGTCGCAGGAAGAACCGCCGGGGATCAATCCGTGAACGGGGGAAATGTCTCTTTCCGAGGAGCTGATCGCACCCTGTCTCTAATGGGGCTGAGATGCAAATAAAAATCCAGGGAACGGTCCTTTCTCCTCAACAGCAGACGGCGTTCCAGGCTTACGCCTCTCGCGGCTGCCGAATCCCGCGCGTCTGGTGCCTGCTGGCGGTAGACGGCGAGCTGGATTCGGCGCTCTTGCACCACCGGCTGGAGCGTGCCGTGAGCCGTCACGAGGCGTTGCGGGCGAGGTTCCGTTACGCCGTGGGTCTCACCCTGCCGCTTCAGGATTTTCCGGTCGAGGGGCACGTGACGTGGCTTGGCGGGGAGACGGCGTCGTCGCTTGAATCGGCGGTGGCCTTCCCTGTGGATGCGGAAGGACAGCCGTCGGTGGTCGCGGCATCGTTTGCGTGTGCGGCGAGCGGCGAGCGGCGGCTGGCGTTGGCGGTGTCGGCGCTCGCGGCGGACGCCGCGAGCCTCGCGCTTCTCGTCCGCGTCCTGGGCGGCGAGGGCGAAGAGGGAGAAGAGAACGAGCCCCCGCAGTACGGCGACGTGGCCGGGTGGTGGCACGACGTGCTCGCCGGTGAAGAGTCCGGGCGCGCCGCCGAGATCTGGCAAGGGGCGACCGGCCCCGCCCTCGCCTTGCCGTGGGAGAGGGCGGAAGGGTGGCGCGAGCCCCTGCGGTTGCGCCGACTGAGCGGCAGCCCGCAGCCGGACCTCGCGGCCTCGGTGGCCGCCGCCGCCGCGGCGCTGGGCGCCGACGAGGACATCGTGGTCGGCGCGCTCTGGCGGGCGCTCCTTTCCCGCCATGCCGAGGGCCGCGAGGGAGCGATCGAAGCCGCGTTCTCCGGCCGGCGTTTTCAGGAGCTCGACTCGGCGATCGGCCTGTACGTCCGCTTTCTTCCGCTCCGGGTCGGCGGCGAAGCGAGCGAGTCTCTGCGCGATTGGGTTCGGCGTTGCGCAGCAGCTCATCAGGAGGCCGAGATCTGGCAGGACCACTATCCGCCGAAGCCCGCCGACGGGCCGGCCGGCGGCTACGCCTTCGACTTTCTGGAGGAGATGCCGGCCGTCCGGTGCGGCGACGCCACGATCAGGCCGCTCGACTATGACGCTCCGATCCTTCCTCACGTGGCGCGGCTTTCGGTGCGCCGCCAAGCCGAGGGGCTTCGCCTGAGCCTGTGCTACGACCAAGCGCGCCTGCCGGAGCCGGCGGCGCGCTGCCTGGTCGGCCAACTGGAGGTCCTGATCCGGCAGGCCGCTCGGGCGCCCGACGCGCCCTTGTCGTCCTTCAACCTCTTGGGACCGTCGGAGCGGAGCGAGTTGCTCTTCGAG
Source organism: Holophagales bacterium (assembly GCA_031404815.1). GTDB lineage: Bacteria > Acidobacteriota > Thermoanaerobaculia > Multivoradales > UBA5704 > DASYKS01. The sequence goes on from JANNIH010000059.1 coordinate 85,617, forward strand.
CGCAACGCGACCTCGGCCGATTTCTCCCCGACGACGCTTCACGAGGCGGTGCTTCGCCAGGCCCTGGCGACGCCCGAACGGATCGCCGTGGTTCTCGGCGACCGCCATCTGTCGTACCGCGAATTGGCACGACGCGCGGAGGGCGTGGCCGGGGGTCTCTCGCGGCGCGGCATCGTTCCCGAGGCGCGAGTCGGCATCCGGGTCGAGCGCTCGCCGGAGATGGTGGTCTCGATTCTCGGCACTCTCCTGGCTGGAGCCGCGTATCTGCCGTTGGATTCCGGAACCCCGAAGGAGCGTCTCGACTTCATGCTGGCGGATGCCGAAGCCGGCCTGATCCTGGTTTCCGGCGCCGAGAGCCGCGAACTGCCGGTGTCGATTCCCAACCTTTCGGTCGATGCCATGGGAGCGTGCGAGGTAGGGGAGCCGGGCGCCGCTCGGGCCGGTGAGGTCGGGCTCGACCGGCTGGCCTACGTCATCTACACCTCGGGCTCGACGGGTCGGCCCAAGGGCGTGATGGTGAGCCATGGCGCGATCGCCAATCGATTGTTGTGGATGCAGAGCACCCAGCCTTTCGGCGAGCGCGACGCGATCGTGAACAAGACGCCGATCAGCTTCGACGCTTCGATCTGGGAGATCTTCTCGCCATTGATTTGTGGCGCGCGCCTGGTGCTGGTCGAACCGGGCGGGCATCAGGACATGGCGCACCTGGCGGCGGTCGTCGCCCGTCATCAGGTGACGGCGTTGCAGCTGGTGCCCAGCCTCCTCCGATCGTTCCTCGATCGACCCGAAAGCGCGGATCTCGGCACCCTGCGCCGGGTGTATTGTGGCGGAGAGGCGCTGGCGGCCGACCTCGTCGCCCGCTTCTTCGGCCGGTTCGGCGACGCCGTCGAGCTGCACAACTTGTACGGCCCGACCGAAACCTCGATCGACGCCGCGTACCACCGGTGTACCCGGCGACCCGGGCGGGTGCCGATCGGACGGCCGATTGCGAACCTACGCCTGCTGGTCGTCGATCCGGCGCTGGAGCCCGTGAGTTGCGGCGCCCAGGGGGAGCTCGCCGTCGGTGGCTTCGGGCTCGCGCGGGGATACCTCGGGCGTTCCGACCTGACCGCGGAGCGCTTCGTGCCCGATCCGTTCTCCGGCCTTCCCGGGGAGCGGCTCTATCGCACGGGAGACCTCGCGAGCCCTCATCCGGAGGGCTTCATCGACTATCGCGGGCGCGCCGACGGTCAGGTCAAGATTCGCGGCGTGCGCGTCGAGCCGGGCGAGGTCGAAGCGGTCCTGCGAGAGCATTCGGAGGTTCTCGAGGCGGTGGTGGGCGTTCGTTTCGAACGCGGCACCGACCGGCTGGTCGGTTGGATCATGCCGCAACCGGGGAGCCGGTGCGATCACCGCGAGCTGCGCGCCTACCTGCGCGCCAGACTGCCGGAGGTCATGGTGCCTTCGGTTCTTTCCCGGCTGGAAGCCTTGCCCCGCACGGTGTCCGGAAAGGTCGATCGCGCGGCGTTGTCGGCGCCGGATTGGAGCGAGGGATCGGCGGAGCCGGCCGCCGCGCCGATCACGCCGACCGCCGAGATCCTCGCCGGGATCTGGACCGACGTGCTGGGCCTGCAAAAGGTCGGTCAAAGGGACAATTTTTTCGAGATCGGCGGCGATTCGATCCTCAGCCTGCAGGTGATCGCCCGGGCGGCCGATTTCGGGATCGAGCTTTCCGCCCGCGAGATGTTCCAGCATCAGACGGTCGAGGCGCTCGCCGGAGCGGCCTCTGCCAAACGAACGGGCGCGAGCCCGATCGCGCGGGCGGCGCCAGGTGACCTCTACCCGGTCTCCTTCCCGCAAGAGCATCTCTGGTTTCTCGATCAGATCGATCCGGAGGGGGCGGCGTACAACATCCCGAGCGCGATCGAATTCTCCGGCCGATTCGACGTGGCGAGCCTCGCCGGAGCGATGACCGAGATCGTCCGCAGGCATCAAACGCTGCGGACGGTGTTTGAAAGCGTCGACGGGAGGCCGTGGCAGAGGGTGCTGCCGGCCGAACCGGCGCCGCTGCCGGTGCTCTGCCTCGCCAGGCTGCCGGCCGAGCGGGCGCAGGCGGAAGGTAGGCGGATTTCCGCCGCCCAGGCGCGCGGCGGCTTCGACCTCGCCCGCGGTCCCGTGTGGCGCCTGTGGATCGTGCGCATGGAGGCTCACCGGCACCTGGTGGCGTTCGCCGTCCACCATGTCGCGAGCGACGGCTGGTCGATGGAGGTTCTGACCCGGGAGCTTCTCGCGCTGTACGTGGCGCTCGGCGACGGTCGCCCGTCGCCGCTGCCGCCGCTGCCGATCCAATATGTCGACTTTGCTACCTGGCAACGCGACCGGCTCGCCGGATCGCGCCTTGAAGAACAGCTCGCTTTCTGGCGGCAGCGGCTGGCCGGGGCGCCGAGCGAGATCGCCTTGCCCTTCGATCGTTCCCTTTCGAGGGCCACGGGATGGCGAGGCGCGATCCACGAATTCGAGATCGAAGCGGACGTCGCGGCCGGCCTGCGGCGGTTGGCGCGGGTGGAAGGCGCGACGCTCTTCATGGTCGCCGTCGCTTGTTTCGATGCGCTGCTCGCCAACTGGTGCGGCGAGACCGATCTGGTGGTCGGAACCGATCTCGCGGGTCGCGACCAACCCGAAACTCAAGGGTTGATCGGCTTTTTCGTCAACCAAACGGTCCTCAGGGTCGATGCCGGCGGGAACCCGACGCTGCGCCAGCTCGTGTCTCGGGTGAAGGACGCCGCGTTGGCGGCCTACGAGCACGCCGACGTTCCCTTCTCGGCCTTGGTCAAGCTGCTGGCCCCGAACCGCGAGCTGGCGCGCAGCCCGTTGTTTCAGGTCAAGCTGGTGTTGCAGACCCAGCGGCCGCCGGCAATCCCGATCGACGGCGTCTCGATCCGCGCCGTCGAGGCCGAGACCGGAGCCGCGAAATTCGACCTGCTGCTCAATCTGGTCCAGGGCGCCGGAGCGATGCTCGGTTCGCTCGAGTATCGCACCGACCTGTTCGAGACCGACACCGCGGAGTGGTTCGGTGCGGCGTTTGCGGCCGCCGCGCGCGGGGTCGCGGAGACGCCGGACCTGCGCCTTTCCGATCTCGCCGAGATCCTTCGCGAGGGGGATCTAGAACGTGCGCGGCGGCGCGCGGTGGCGTTGGATGAGCTTCGGGGCCGCAGCCTGCGGACGGCGCGGCGACAGGCGGTTGCGGTATGACGAGCGACCTAGAGGCTCTGGCCGTGGACGAAGCCGGTGCGCCTCCGACGATCGAAGGATTCCGGATGTCGCCTCTCCAGATCGCCCTCTGGCGACAGGGAGCCGGGGACGGGCAGTCGTTCATCGCTTGGTTGCGGGCGGAGCTGCGGTCGTTGCCGGAGCGGCGCGAGCTGGAGGCGAACCTGAGGCGGTCGATCGATCGCCACGAGATCCTGAGAACGCGGTTCGCCGTCGCTCCCGGATTGAGCGAACCGCTCCAATGCATCGAGCCCGCGATGCCGTCGGATCTCCGTTGGTACGGGGCCGGGTCGGCCGAGGATGCGCTGGCCCTGCTCGACGCCGACCGGCTGCGGCCGTTCGACCTGGCCCGAGGCCCGATGGTTCGGGCGTCGGTTGCGGACCGGGGCGACGGCTCCGGCTGGCTGCAGATCGCGTTGCCGGCGGTGGTCATCGATCGCGAGGGTCTGGGAATCCTGTTTGCGGAGCTGGGCGCCCCGGCGCTCGACAACCCGGTCCAGTACGCGGATGCCGCGGCGTGGCTCGACGAGCTTTTGAGCTCTCCCGACGCCGCTCCTGCGCGCGAGCATTGGCGCCGCCAGGGCCCCCTTTCGACCGTCGATCTCCGCCTGCCGGAGAGGCGTCCCGCGGCCGCCAGCTCGCGGCGTTTCCGCCCTCGTCGATTGCGGCGAAGGCTGGGGTCCGCCGACCGGTTGAGCGCCGCGGCCGGCGACTTGGGCGCGAGCGAGGAGGATCTCCTGCTCGCCGCCTGGTTCGGGCTGGTCGGTCGGGCGACCGAGTGTTGGGACCTCACCCTCGGCGTCCTGGTTCGCGGGCGGGGAACCGCGGATCTGGCCGGCGCGCTCGGACCGTTCGATCGCTACCTGCCGGTGCGCGTCGAGCTGTCGCCGGGTGCGACCTTGGCATGGGCCGCAACGGAGGTGTCGCGACGCTTTGCCGCGGCGCGGAGCCATTCCGAGTTCTTCTCTTGGGACCTCTTTCCGGAGTGGCCCGGAGCGTTCGCGCCCATCGCCTTCGACGTCGACTTCGACCTTCCCGACTCGATCGAGCGCGATGCGACGCTGGATCGCTTCGCGGCGCGGGCGTCGATTCGCCGGGTCGGAGAAGGGCTGGAGACGACGCTTTCCTTCGATCCAGAGCAGTATGAAGAAGCGGCGCTATCCGCTCTCCTGGAGGCTTGGACGACGTTCTTCGAGTCGGCCTGCGACCGCCCCGAGGGCGCCTTCGGGGAACTCCCCCTGGGCGGCCCGGAGGTTCACCGCCGCCTGGTGGCGGATTTCAACCGGATCGACCCTTCGCCGCAGGTTTCCCTGCTCGCTTCGATCGCGCGCCAGGCGGCTCGGAACGGCGACAGCCGGGCGGTGGTCTGCGGCTCGGAAGCGATCACCTATGCCGAGCTCGAAGCGCGCTCCGACCGTCTGGCCGGGCGGCTGCAGGCGTTGGGCATCGGACCCGATGCGCTGGCCGCGCTCTTCCTGCCGCGTTCGGCGGCGACGGTGGTCGCCCTGGTCGCCGTGCAGAAGGCCGGCGGCGCCTATCTCCCCATCGAGATCGAAACTCCTGCCGAGCGCGTGGCTTGGATTCTCGCCGACAGCGGCGCCGCGCTGGTGATCGCCGACCGTTCGACGGCGGATCGCCTGCCACCGGGCACCCGGTGGCTGGATCCGGAGCTCTCGGAATCGGATGACGGGGTCCCGCCCTTGCGCCGGATCGGCCCGATCGATGCGGAATCGTTGGCCTACGTGATCTACACCTCCGGCTCCACGGGGCGGCCGAAGGGCGTGATGGTGACCCATCGAGGGCTGAGCAATTACCTAGGCTGGAGCTGTATTTCCTACGGGTCCTATGGCTCCGCTCTCGCCCATTCGCCGCTCGCCTTCGACCTGACCGTGACCAGCGTTCTCACGCCTCTGGCGACGGGCGCGACCGTGCGCCTCCTCGAAGGAGCCGATGGCGTCGAATCGCTGGCCGAGGCGCTGTGCGGGTCCGAAGAGCCGGGCCTGCTGAAGATCACCCCGGCCCATCTGGAGGGGTTGAGCGACCTCCTGCCGCCGGAAGGCGCGGGCGCCGCCCGCGTGTTGGTGATCGGCGGCGAGGCCTTGAGGTTCGAGAGCCTGGCGTTCTGGCGCGGGGGCGCGGTTTCGCCCCGCCTGTTCAACGAATACGGGCCGACCGAGACCGTCGTCGGCTGCTGCGTTCACCAGGTGGTCGCCGGGGATCCCGCGACCGGCCCGGTGCCGATCGGGCGACCGATCGGCGGCGCTTCGCTCTATCTCCTGGATGGGCAGGGAGAGCTTCTGCCCGAAGGGTTCCGCGGCGAGCTGTTCATCGGCGGCGCGGGGGTGGCTCGCGGGTACGTCGGGCGACCGGATCTGACCGCTTGGTCTTTTCCGCCCGACCCGTTCAGCGCCGTTCCCGGCGCGCGCCTCTACCGCACCGGCGACCTGGCGGTCCACCGTACCGACGGCGAGCTGGAATTCGTGGGGCGAATCGACGACCAGGTGAAGCTGCGCGGCCACCGTATCGAGCTCGGCGAGATCGAAGCGGTATTGGCCGAGCACCCCGCCGTGGCTAGGGCGGCGGTTCTGCTGGAGCGCTCCGGGCCGGCACCGCGTTTGATCGCCTATGTCAGTCCGACGGATGCGGTGCGCGAAGCGGAGCTTAAAGAGCACCTCGCGGCTCGCCTGTCCGCGCCGATGGTGCCGGCGGAGATCTTCCTGCTTCCGGATCTGCCGTTGACCCGCAACGGCAAGGTCGATCGCCGCGCGTTGGCCGCGCTGCCGAAAGAACGGCCGGCGCGGCGCCGCTGGGCGCCGCCGCGCAACGAGATCGAACGCCGAATCGCGGCGGTCTGGCGGGAGCTGCTGCAGGTCGAAAGGGTCGGCATCCACGACGGCTTTTTCGAGCTCGGCGGGGATTCGATCCTGAGCATCCAGGCGGTGTCGCGGATGAACCGCCAAGGGATCCGCCTGACGCCCCGCCAGCTGTTCGCGCACCAGACGATTGCGGAGCTCGCTCCCTTGATCCTCGCGACCGAGGAAGCGCCGGCCGATTTCGACGACGAGACGGGGCAAGCTCCGCTGTCGCCGATGGAGCGTTGGTTCTTGGAGCTGGAGGTCGAGGACCCCCACCACTTCAATCAGTCGCTGCTGCTCGCCGTCAAGGAGCCCGATCCTCAGGCGATTCGCCACGCGGTGGCTCGAATCCTCGCGCAGCATGACGCGCTGCGTCTCCGTTTCGAGCGATCCGAAGGGGTTTGGCACCAGCGAATCGAAGCGGTGCCTCCTCGAAGCCCGTTCGGCCAGGTCGACCTGGCCGGATTGCCGCAGGCGCTGCGTCAGGGCGTTCTGCTGGCGGGTTGCGAGAGCCTTCAGGCGGGCCTCGATTTGGTTTCCGGGCCGGTCTTCCGTGCCGCGCTCTTTCGCCTGCCCTCTGCCGACGCTCGCCTGATGTTGCTGGCGCACCATCTGGCGGTCGACGTGGTTTCCTGGTGGACCGTGCTGGACGACTTGGAGCGCGCCGCCGCGGCTTTTCAGGCGGGGCGGCCTTTCGAGGGCGCGACCGGCTCGGCAACCTTCGCGCGGGCGGCCCGGGCCATGGAGCGCCGGGCGCTGGCTCCGGAGGCTGCCGCCGACGTGGCCTGGTGGGTCGCCCGCAGCCCGCGGGAGGTGCCGCCGCTGCCTTGGGATGGCAACCCGCCCGATCGGGTCGGCGACGCGACGACGGTCTCGGTCTCGTTGTCTTCGGAGGCGACCCGGTCGTTGCTCACCGAGGCCAACCGGCCCTATCGCACCCGCATCCAGGAGCTGTTGGTGACGGCGCTGGCCCTGGCCTTGATCGAATGGACGGGAGAGGCCGGCATTCTGCTCGATCTCGAAGGCCATGGACGCGACGACCTGGACGACCTCGACCTCTCGCGCACCGTCGGGTGGTTCACCGCGATCTATCCGCTCTGGTTGGAGCCGGGCCGCGCGAGCGATCCGGGGGCCGCGATCCGCGCGATCAAGGAGAGCATGCGCTCGGTCCCCAAGGGCGGCGTCGGGTTCGGGCGCCTGCGATATCTGGGCGACGAGGCTTCGAGGGCGGCCCTGGCCCGTCTGCCGAAAGCCGAGGCGATCTTCAATTACCTCGGTCAAGTGGATCGGGCGATCCGGGCCGACGGTCCCTTCGCGCCCGCCGCGGAGCCGAGCGGAGCTTCCCGGAGCCCGCGGCAGAGGCGACCCCATCCCCTCTCGATCCTCGGCGTGGTCGCGGGCGGCCGGCTCGAGCTCTCCTTCGAGGTCGCGGCCGGTGCCGGGCGCGAAGCGGCGGTCGCGCGGTTGGCCCGGCGGACCGTCGAATGGCTCGGCGCGATCGTCGAGCATTGCTCGACGCCCGAGGCGGGAGCCTACACGGCGGCCGACTTCCCCGGCGTGCGGTTGAACGAGAGAAGCCTCGACCGCCTCCGGCGGCTCTCGCCCGCGATCGACGACTTGTACCGATTGACGCCTCTCCAGCAGGGGCTCCTGTTCCATAGCCTCGCGGATCCGGACTCTGGCGTCTACGCGGAGCGGATGGTCGGCGTGTTGCGAGGTCGTCTCGATCAAACCGCGTTCGCCGGAGCGTGGCGCGAGGTGATCGCCCGCCATGGCATCCTGCGCACCGCTTTCGTCGCCGATGGCGTACCGGAGCCGCTGCAAGCGGTTCTGCACGAAGCCCCCTTCGAAATCGCTTGGCGGGACCTGCGTGGGTTCGAACCGAGCGACCAGCGGCGGATCTTCGACCAACTGCTCGATTTCGATCGAAGCCGGCCGTTCGATTTGGCGCGGCCGCCGCTGCTTCGACTGACGCTGCACCGAGAATCCGACGACGCGCACCGATTCCTCTGGTCGCATCATCACCTGGTCCTCGATGGCTGGTCGTCCGCCATCGTGCTCGAAGAGATCCTGACCTCGTACCTCGCCCTGGCCGCGGGCGGCGAGCCGGACCTCGAACGGCCGCGGCCCTACGGCGGATACGTCGCTTGGTTGGAGAGCCGCGATCACCGCGAGGCGGAGCGGGTCTGGCGCGCCGCGTTGGAGGGTTTGCCCGGTTCGTCCTTTCTCGGAGCGCCCCTCCGGAAGGAAGAGGGCGAGCGGTTCGGCGAGGTCGTGCGCCGGCTCGGCGCCGTCGAGACCCAGGCGCTCGACCGCTTCGCCCGCGGCCGCGGCTTGACCAACAACACCCTCGTCCAGGGCGGCTGGGCGCTTCTGCTCGGCCGCTGGCTCGGCAGCGACGATCTGGTCTTCGGCGCGACGTCCTCGAATCGGCCCGCGGAGCTGCCGGACATCGAGAGGATGGTCGGCGTCTTCATCAATACCCTGCCCGTGCGCGCGCGCCTGCCGCTCGAGCTTTCGCTCGGCTCGTGGTTGAGGACCTTGCAGGATGAGCAGGTCTCGCTGCGCGAGTTCGATTTCGCGGCGCTGCCGCAGATCCAGGCTTGGGCCGGGTTGCCGTCGGGCCAAGCGCTTTTCGACACCCTGCTGGTGTTCGAGAACTATCCGCTCGGAGAGTTGTTGGAGGCGGGGCGACAAAGAGAGCTCCGGCTCGACGAGGCGAGGCCTCTCGACAGCACCCACTATCCGGTGACGCTGATCGTCACCCCCGGCCGAGAGCTCGGTTTTCGATTGCTCTACGAACGGAGCCGAATCGAAGCCGGAACGGCGACTCGTTGGCTCGAACAGTTGGCGTGGCTGCTTTCCCGGCTGCCGGTCCTCGCGGGCCTGCCGGTCGGTGCGTTGAGCATCCTCACGCCGGCCGAGCGGCAGGCGATCCTCGCGGAGGACAACGACACCGCCGCGGGTATCGACGACGAGCCGCTTCATTTGAAAATCGCGCGCGAAGCGAGCCGCGTGCCCGACGCGATCGCCGTCGAGTGCTGCGGTCAGTTTCTCTCCTACGGCGAGCTCGCGCGGCGGAGCGGCCGGCTATCGGGGTACCTCAAGGGTCTCGGAGTGCAATTGGACGACCGCGTCGGCCTGTGTCTTCATAGAGGTCCGGACCTGGCCGTCGCCGTCTTGGGAATCCTCGGTGCGGGAGCCGGATACGTTCCGCTGGACCCGGCGTACCCGCGCGAGCGGATCGCGATGATGATCGAGGATTGCGGCGCGCGCCGGGTCGTTGCCGAGCGGGCGACCGCGAGCGCCCTGGCCCCGGAGCGGGCGGTTCTCCTCGACCGGGACGGAGAAGCGATCGGCGGCGCTCTTCTCTTGCCCCCGATCGGCGCTCCCGACGGCCTCTCCTATCTGATCTATACCTCCGGTTCGACCGGCCGGCCCAAAGGCGTTGCGATGACCCACCGGGCCCTCGCCAACCTGGTGGCCTGGCAGTTGGGACAATGGCCCAGACCGGGGCAACGGATTCTGCAATTCGCGTCGCCCAGCTTCGACGTTTCGTTCCAGGAGCTGTTCTCCGCCTGGGCCGCGGGCGGGACCCTGGTGATGGTCGACGAGGAATCTCGTCGCGATCCGGACCTGCTCGTACGACGGATCGAAACGTTGGAGGTCACCCGCCTGTTCGTGCCGTTCGTGATGCTCGAGCTGTTCGCGGAGGCCGCGGCTCGGCGCCCGGAAGTTCCGCGTTCGCTGATCGAAGTCGTCACGGCAGGCGAGCAGCTGCGGTTGTCGTCGCCGGTCGCGGCATTGTTTCGAAACTCCGGTCTGGAGCTTCACAATCAATATGGGCCTTCCGAGACCCACGTCGTGACCGCATGGCGTTTGGACAAGCGGAGCGACGAATGGCCGGAGCTTCCGCCGATCGGCAGGCCGATCGCCAACGTCCGCCTCTACCTCCTCGATGGAGGAATGCGGTTGCTTTCGCCGGGCGCGTTGGGCGAGATCTACCTCGGCGGCGTGGCGCTTGCGAGAGGTTATTTCGATCGACCGTCGTTGACCGCGGAGCGCTTCGTTCCGGATGCCTTTTCGGGCGTGACCGGTGCCCGGCTCTATCGAACCGGAGACCTGGGCCGCCGTTTGGAAGACGGTGCCGTGGAGTTCCTCGGTCGATCGGATCTCCAGGTCAAGATCCGTGGTTTTCGGGTCGAATTGGCGGAGATCGAGCAGGAGCTGGCCCGGCACCCCGGAATCGCCACCGCGGTGGTCACGGCCTCCGCGGCCAAGCCAGGGGGCGGCGTCTTGACCGCCCATTTCGTTGCGAACGACGTCACCGATCCCTCGGCGCACGAGCTGCGGTCGTTCCTGGCCTCGAAGCTGCCCGAGTTCATGCTGCCCGCGTCCTTCGTGCGGCTCGATCGATTCCCGCTGACCCCGAGCGGCAAGGTGGATCGTCGCGCGCTGGCGGCGTCGAGCTTGGAGACCCAGGCGGCCGCCGGAAGCTCGCTCAACGGCCCGGTCGAAGAGCTTTTGGCCGAAATCTGGACCGATCTGCTGGGCTCGCGGCCCGGCAGAACCGACGACTTCTTCGCGTCCGGAGGCCATTCGCTGGTCGCTACGCGCCTGGTCTCCAGAGTGCGTGACGCGTTCGAGACCGAGTTGCCGCTGCGCTGCATCTTCGAGAGGCCGCGATTCGCCGATCTGGCGGCGGAGATCGATCGCCACCGTGCCGCCGGAGCCGGGCGGTCGCTGCCGCCGATCGGTCGCGCCGACCGCGCCCTCCCGCTGCCGCTCTCGTTCGGCCAGCGACGTCTGTGGTTCTTGGATCGCTTGTCCGAGGGGACCGCGGCCTACAACCTGCCGTTCGCCGTTCGGCTCCGCGGGGCTCTCGACGAATCCGTTCTGGCGGCGAGCTTCGGCGACCTCGTCTTAAGGCACGAAGTGTTGCGCACGGTCTTCCGCGAGGTCGACGGCGAGCCGATCCAGGTCGTGCTAGCGCAGGGGAGTTTCGCGGCGGCTCGGGTCGATCTCCATGCGCTGCCGTCCGCTCTGGCCGAGCGCTCGGCGCGCAACCTCGCGAGCCGCGATGCGGAGCGCCCCTTCGATTTGGCCGAAGGGCCGCTCGTCCGCGTCCTGTTGATGCGGATCGGCGCCCAGGAACGCTTCCTGGCACTGACCCTTCATCATGCGACCAGCGACGGGGTGTCGATGGTGATCCTGTTCGAAGAGCTGGTGGCGTTTTACGCCGCGCGGATCTCGGGCGGTGCGGCGGCGCTGCCCGACTTGCAGCTCCAGTATGCGGATTTCGCTTCGTGGCAGCGCGGCTGGTTGTCGGGCGAGGTTCTCGGCGAGCAACTGGGGTATTGGGTAGAGCGCCTGAAGGACGCGCCGGCCGAGCTGAACCTTCGGAGAGGAAAGCCTCGGCCGGCCGCCGGGTCGAAGCTCGCCGAGCGCATCCCGCTTCACTTCGACCGCGACCTTGCGACCCGCCTCTCGGCGCTGTGCGGTCGCCTCGAGGCTACGCCGTTCATGGTGCTGCTCTCGGCTTTCAACCTGTTCCTGGCTCATCTTTCGGGGCAGCGTGACCTCCTGGTCGGCACTCCGGTGGCGAATCGGCGGACCGCGGAGTCCGAGAAATTGATCGGGTTTTTCGTCAACACCCTGGTGCTGCGCCAAACCTTGGCGGGAGATCTGAGCTTCTCCGAGGTCGTCGCGCAGACCCGCGCGACGGCGCTCGATGCCTGGTCGCATCAGGATCTGCCGTTCGAGCGCCTGGTGGAGGCGCTCCACCCGGATCGCTTTCTCGACCGCTCGCCGTTCTTTCAGGTCTGGTTCGTGCTCCAGGGCTCGCCGCCCCGGATGCCAAGCCTGCCCGGGCTCGAGCTCGAACCGGAAGATCTCGCGACCGGGCTCGCGCGCCACGATCTGGTGCTGAACCTCATCGAGGTCGAGGGTTGCCTCTACGGCTCCTTCGAGTTCCGCGCCGACCTTTGGCGAACGGCGGATGCGCGCCGCTACGGATCGGTGTTCGAGGCGCTGTTGCACGAGGTCGTCGTCCGGCCGGAGCTGCGTCTCGAACGCTGGTTCGCTTTTCTCGCCAAGGCCGAAGAGGACTGGCAGAAGCGCGAGGCGAGCGATTTTCGCGACGAGCACCGCAACGAGCTCAAGGGGCTCGGTCTGCGCCGCGCCAAGCCCAAGGTCGAATCTCCGTCGCCCGTCGGCGCAGCAGGAACGAACCCATGATCGACGCGGCGGTGATCGAGGGCTACGCGCTGTCGCCGCAACAGCGGCGGCTCTGGCGGCTGCGGCCCCTGGTGGCTATCGACGGGAGGGATCCGTTCCGAGTCTGTGTCCGGGCGAGGGTGGAGGGCCTGCCCGACGGCGAGGGCCTGGCGTCCGCTTGGGAGGCAACCCGCGATCGTTACGAGATCCTGCGTACGGCGATCCGTGGCCTGCCGGGGATGAGCTATCCCGTGCAAATACCGCTCGACTTCGATCGGCCGGCGCCTTCGATCGCGCTTCGGGACCTGTCGCCGCATCCGGCCACGGAGCAGAGGGCCGAGCTCGATCGCGGCTGGAGGGATCTCCTGCGCCGCGCCTTCGACCTCGACGAGGGCGAGATCGTCCATGCGGAAGCGGATCGCCTGGCGGCGAACGAGTACGAGCTGAGGTTCGCCGTCTCGGCCCTCGCGGCCGACGCGGCATCGCTCTCGGCGGTGATGCGCGAGCTCATCGCCCGGTGTCGAGGGAGCCATCCGGGCGATCCGGCACTGCAGTACGCCGAGTTGGCCGAATGGCAGAACGATTTGCTCGATCGGGAAAGCTCGGAGCCGGGGCGCGCGTTTTGGCGCGATCAGGAACCTGCGTCGGCCGCGGAAGGTCTTTGCCCGTCCGACCCGATCGGCGGCGGGCGATTCTCTCCTTCCCTCTGCCCGTTGCGCGGGAGTATCCTTCCCGCGGAAGAGATCGAGCGCGTCGCGGCCGACCTCGGCGTCTCGCCGAGCGTCGTCCTGTTCGCGGCCTGGCAGGCGACGGCGCGCGCATCGGTCGGAGACGGCAGGTTCACCCTTGGAGTGAGCTTGGACGGACGCAACTTCGAGGAGCTGGAGGGAGCCGCGGGGCCTCTCGCCCGCGATCTCCCGCTGCGCGCGTCGGTCGATGCGGAGACGCGGTTCTCCGATCTCGCGCGGAATGCGGCGAAGGCTCTCGCTCAGGCCACCGAGTGGCAGCAGTGTTTCACCTGGGACGAATTCGATCCGGGGACGTCGGCCGCGGGCTACCTTCCCTGGGTCTACGAGTGGTCGGAGCGCGGCGAGCGACGGTCGGGCGGCGCGGGGCTCAAGATCAGGGAGTTGGAGCGCTGGTCTTGCGTCGACCGGTTTCGGGTACGGCTGTCGGCGTATCGGGATGGATCGGCGCTGGGGGCCGAGCTTCATTGGGACGAGGCGTCGCTGTCGGAGCCGGAGGCGCGCCGCCTCTTGGAGCGATGGGAGGCGATCCTCGGCGATGCGGTGGCGGGTCCGGAACGG
>JANNIH010000060.1:0-3192 GCA_031404815.1 Holophagales bacterium
CGCGTCGGTGGCGGGGAAACGGGTGAGAATAGGGGGCGAAAGGAGCCCGGCCGCGACGAGCCCCTAGTCCGGCAAGACACATTGCTCCCCGCGGCCGGCGGCCTGAGGCAGACGACACCCCCGGCTGGATGAAGTATCGCCGGTTTTGGTCGTTCGGTCGAGGCCGCTCTGCGGCCATGGAGCCACGCCCCGACTGCCGTCGATACATTTGCGATCATTGTCTCAAGCCGTGCTACATCTGCTCGTGGTGCGATCGGGGCCAGCGCTACTGCAGCCGCATCTGCGCCCAGGAGGCGCGCCGGCAGGGTCGGCTCGCTGCCGGGGCGCGGTACCAGAGGACGCCCCAGGGGAGAGTGCGCCATCGGGACCGCCAGCGTCGCTATCGAGCGCGCGAGCGCGGCAGCGTGACGCATCGGGGTACCCCACCTCTGATCGCCTCTCATAGCGTTGAGGAATGCGCTCCCCCTACGCTCCTCGACCTGCCCGCATCCCCGACTTCGATCCTCTGCATCGTCTGCCGCCGGCCTTGCCTAGCCTTGATTCGCCTCGACTTTCGGCGCCAACGGCGCCGCGGGAGAGGCGATGATCTCGCCCTCCGTCCTGGCCGAGATCCGACGGCTCCATGAAGTGGAGGGCTGGAGCCTCGGCACGATCGCCCGCCAGCTGGGTGTCCACCACGGCACGGTCCGCCGCGCCCTCGCGCGGGTCGGCTGGGTCGCTCAGCGTCCGACACGGCGGGCCTCCAAGCTCGATGCTTTCTTGCCGTGGCTGCACGATCAGCTGGCGAGGCATCCGACCTTGCCGGCGAGCGTGCTCTTCGAGATGGCCCGCCGCCGAGGCTACCTCGGCAGCCCCGATCACTTCCGGCACCGACTGCGGGACTTGGAGCTGCGTCCACGCCCTCAGCGCGAGGCCTTCTTCGAGCTGACCACCTTGCCGGGCGAGCAGGCGCAGGTCGACTGGGCGGACTTCGGCGAGCGACGCGTCCCGGGCGGTGTGCGCCGCCTCTTCGCCTTCGTCCTGGTACTCAGCTTTTCGCGCTCCCTCTTCGTCCGGTTCTTTTACGACGCCCGCCTGCCGAGCTTCCTGGCCGGGCACGTCGAGGCCTTTGCGCGCTTCGGTGGCGTCCCGCGCCAGCTCCTCTACGACAACCTCAAGAGCGCAGTGCTCGAACGGGTCAAGACGGCGATCCGCTTCCATCCCCGCCTGCTCGAGCTGGCCGATCACTACGGCTTCGAGCCCCGCCCGGTCGCGCCCCGCCGCGGCAACGAAAAGGGGCGCGTCGAGCGGGCCATCCGCTACCTGCGCACGACTTTCTTCCCCTTGCGTCAGACGCTCGAGCTGTCCGCGCTCAATCGAGAAGCCGACCGCTGGGTCGACGAGGTCGCCGGCAAACGACCCTGGCAAGGCGATCGCCGCCGGACCGTCGCGAGCGCCTATGCCCAAGAGCGGCCCCTGCTGCGTCCGCTTCCCGCGTCGCCCCTGGAAACCCATGAGCTCGTCGCGGTCCAAGTCGCGCGCACCCCGGTCGTCTGCTTCGACGCCAATCGCTATTCGATCCCGCCACAGCACATCGCGCGCACCCTCAACGTCGCCGCAGACCTCGACCGCGTGCGTGTCTTCGACCGCCACGAACTGATCGCGTCCCATCCTCGAAGCTACGCCAAGGGAATCACCATCGAAGACGAGTCGCATCTCGCCGAGCTGACCCAGAGAAAGCGCCACGCGCGGCTACATCGCGGCCAAACCCGACTCCTGCGCGCCGTGCCCGACATCCAGGCTCTGCTCGTCGCGCTCGCCACCCGCCAGAGCTACCTACTTTCGGCCGTCGAGCAGCTCGGCCGGCTGCTCGACGAAAGCGGACCGGTCGAACTCGCGGCGGCCGTCGCCGAGGCTCTCGCGGCCGGATCGCCTCATCCCGAGACCGTCCGCCTGATCCTCGATCGCCGACGACATCAGCGGGGGGCCCCGCCGCCCTTGCCGATTGCCCTGCCCGACGATCCCCGCGTGCGCGACCTCGTGGTCACCCCGCACCGGCTCGCCGACTACGACCCCGAGACCACGGATTCCAAGGAGACCGACGATGACTGACCTTCGCCCGCGCGCCGAGGCGCTCAAGCTCCATGGCCTGATCGCTCACTGGAACGACGTCCACGCCGAGCCCTGGCTCGAACCGCTGCTCGATTGGGAAGAACAGGAGCGGTCGCGCCGTGGCTTCGAACGCCGCCTCCGCGAGGCTCGCCTCGGCGCCTTCAAGCCCGTCGCCGATTTCGATTGGTCCTGGCCCGCCAAGATCGATCGCGCTCTCGTCGACGATCTTTTCCGCCTCGACTGGCTCGCCAACGCCACCAACGTCGTCCTCGTCGGACCCAACGGAATCGGCAAGACTCTGCTCGCCAAGAACCTTGCCTATCAGGCTCTACTCCAGGGCGTAAGCGTGCGCTTCCTCACCGCTTCCCAACTGCTCAACTCCCTCGCCGAAGCCAGCGGCTCGACCCGCCTCAAACAACGCCTCACCGCCATCTGCCAACCGCAGCTGCTCGTGATCGACGAGCTCGGCTACCTCTCCTACGACACCCGACATGCCGACCTGCTCTTCGAGGTCGTCTCCCGCCGCTATCTCGAACGACCTCTGCTCGTGACTACCAACAAGCCGTTTGCCGAGTGGGGCGAGGTTTTTCCCAACGCGAGCTGCGTCGTCACCCTCATCGACCGGCTCGTCCACCGCTGCGAAGTCGTCCCGATCGAGGGCTCCTCGTACCGCCTCAAAGAATCGAAGGACCTCGCCAAGCGCCGCGCCAACGAACGGATGACCCGCAAACGCCCGTGACCCTCCAGAGCTACTGCGCCACCGCCCTCGCGCTCTACCGGTCGCAGCCGGACACGCCGTGTCGTGCCTCGCGAAACGACCGAAAGGTCGCCGAAGACCTCTACCACCGAGGCCTCTCGATCGATCTCCTCGCTCACGTCATGCGCTTGGCCCATCTCCGACGCGAGCTCAATCCCGGCCTCAGCCCTATTCGGTCGCTCGCCTACTACCGAGCCGTCTTCGATTCGCTTACCCCGGAAGATCTACATCCCGGCTACGTCACATACCTCGCCGCCAGCTTCGCACGCCGAGCTGCCGCGGCAGAAAAATGACGCCGCCTTTCCTGATCGCCGGAATCACGCCGTTTCTGGCCGCCGCTAACA
>JANNIH010000061.1:0-32340 GCA_031404815.1 Holophagales bacterium
GCTGACAGTGGAGACGGTGGCGAGACAGGTGATCCAGGTTGTCGAAGATCCTTCCCCATTGAGAGTGCTCCATGTCTAACGAAAGCGGATCGTTATTTGGTCTATTTCGTTTATCTGGTTCGTTTGTACTCAACCAAACAAGCCAAATGAACCAAATAAACCAGAAGGTCGTGCATGTCTAAACCGAGCCTCAGCTCACTGGTGTTCTGGCCCAGCTCGCTGGTGTTCTGGCTCAGCTCACTGGTGTTCTGGCTCAGCTCACTGGTGTTCTGGCCCAGCTCACTGGTGTTCTGGCTCAGCTCACTGGTGTTCTGGCTCAGCTCACTGGTGTTCTGGCTCAGATCACTGGTGTTCTGGCTCAGCTCACTGGTGTTCTGGCTCAGCTCACTGGTGTTCTGGCTCAGCTCACTGGTGTTCTGGCTCGTCCCGGCGGTGATCCTGATCGGCGCCAAGGCGAGCTGGACCGAGCCGAGGGTGGGCTCGTTGCTCTCAAGCGTCAGCCGGCCCAGCAAAGGGGTGAGCGGGCTCAGCTTGGCGCTGGTCGCGCCAGTGCCAAGGGTGCGCTGAGGGCGAACGCTGCTATGCCGGCAGCCGAAACCGCAGGTGGGGTTCCCGTTCAAGGCGTTCCAAGAAGTGGCGAATATGGCGGGCGACCAGACCGCTCGCCACCCCGCGCTCGCAGGCCTGGACGAACAGGTGGAGAGCTCGTTCCGCTTCGCGGGCGACACCGAGGGCTTGCAGGGACTCGAAGATCTCATGGGCGAGGACCGCGGCATCTCGCTCGCGACCGTCCTCTAGATAGAGGGCGGCGAGATCGAGCCCAATGAGACCTGCATTGAAGGTTTGGCCCGCCGCGATAGACCCCTGGCGGGTGTTCAGGTAGCCAGTCTCAGCGCGTTGTCGCCTGCCGAGCCCGGCGAGAATCTCCGCTTCTACCCAATCGATCTTCAGCAAGAACAACGGTTGGTCCTCGACTGCCTTTCGCAGCCCGCTCGCAAACAGCTCGCGGTGAGCGCGCCGGAATTCGCCGCAGTCAACGAGGGTCGCGATATAGCTCTGGCGCGCGGTGAGTATCAGTTCGGGGTCGCGATTGGGGTCCAAATCGCGCAAGCCGCGCTCGAAAAGCGCGCAAGCGGTTCTCGGTTCTCCTCGGTAACGTTCGTAGATCCCACGAACGACCAAGGCGCGTCCCGCTTGATGAACGTCCCCAGCTTCTCGGTAAAGCTGATCGACGGCGCCGAGGATCTCGCAGGCTTCCTCGAAATACCGCGTCGAATTCAAGTACGAGGCATAGAGCTCGGTCAAGCGGGCTCGAATCAAGCGATCGCCGGAACCTGCCTCTCGAAAGGTGGCGGCACGGTTCAGCGCTTCGAGCGCGGCGCGAAAGTCGTCATTCACCCGATAGGCGTTGGCCAGCTCTCCCCAGGCTCGGGCCTGAAGATCGGCGATCCCTTCCCGCCCAACTTCCAACGGATCGAGATTCGCCGCCGCGATCTGTGCCAGGTTGGCCAGCACCAACATCTCTTGCGGATCGCGGTAGCGTGCCGCGAAGCTCCGCGCCAGGAGATCCTCCACCCGGGCGCAGCCGGCGGAATCGACCGTCCGTTCGTCGAACTCGGCCGGCGGTGCAGCCGGACTCGCGAGATCGCGCTGTCGGTCGAACCAGTAGAGCGCGCCTTCCAGGGCGGCGTCGATCGCCGACTCGTAGTCAACCGGCACGATCGGCTCCGGCATCGCCGCGTCGGGCAGGCGTTCGAACCGGCAGAGCAGCTCGGCGCCGTAGCGGGAACGGCATTCCGGGCAATCGGCAAGGAAGTGACGGACCAGCCGGCGAAGGGCACCAGGGTCCGGGCGCGCCGCATCCAACTGTGCAAGGTGCTCGTCCACCATGTGAAACGTCATGCTACCCTCCTGGCGCTCTTATCGCCCGAAGGATTTTCGCACATTGCGCGGCCTACGGCATGCAAGAGCGAGGAATCTTCTGTTTCGAGATTCCCCGCTCCACTCGAAAAACCCACGGATACCCGAAAGGTGAGGACGACGCGCTTATGCACTAGTGGGGTTCGATGGCCTGTGTGTTGGCACAGGCCCTCGGCCCTGGGCTCCCGTTCGGGTCGACGCAGCTGCCGTTGTCCGCGAAGATCGACCGAAGGCCGCCTTCCCGTCCCTCGGGCGTCGGTGCCCGATCCGCATCAATGCAGCTCTTTTCGACCCAGCAAACCGCCCGCTGCCAGAGCACCGCCCAGAAACCTGGCCCACCGCCGGCCTCGTCACGCTGCTCCCAACCACCCGCCCACGCAGGCCCGGTCGTCGCCGCATACAGGGCGAGAAGCAGCACCATCCCGGCCACCCTTCCATTCTTTTTCATGACCTTCCCCCGTGCCCGTAGCGCTTCCCGAGCGCCGGTATGGCCTCGGCCGGCCACGGGCCGACAGGCCTAGTGTGGGGGAACGTTGGCCAAAACGAAGGGGTGCCTTTCGTCGAATCCGCAACCTTTCGGCCGGCCCAAACTAGCCCGTTGCGGAAAGTTCTATTCGTTTTCGTCAACTCCTCGACGGAATGCTTGACTTCATTCCGCGATTTGGCAGAATCAGCCGTACAGTGGCTAAATCATCACCAGGCACCGAATCCAGTCGGCAACTGCCGAGCGAGCTCCGGATCGCCCTCGGGTGCCGCATCCTCGAACGGCGGCGCCTCCTGCGCTGGAGCCAGCAGCGGCTCGCAGAGACCATTCGAGGGCAGGCAGTCCGGATTTCGAAGATCGAAAACGGCCACGTCAGCCCGTCGCTCGCCGAAGCCGTCCTGCTTGCGCGCGGCCTCCAGATCTCCCTCGACGAGCTGGTGCTCGGAGTTGGGGGCACCGGCGGAGCCCAACCCAAGGCCGACCCGGCAGCCGGGCGGTTGCGCGTCCAGGCCCGGGCGTTCGAAGCGATCGGCACCTGCACCGAGATTGAAGTCGTGGCCGAGGTGCTGGAGAAACTGATCGCGAATCGGCAGGCGGCCCGAACCCACCCGGAGAAGCCATGAAACGCCCTGTTCCCAAAAGCGCCGAGAAACCAGAGACCCAAAAAGATCCGCGCCTCCGCGCCCTGTTCGCCCGCGTCGAAGCCTCGGCCGCCGAAACACAGACGGCCATGGTGCGGGAACGGGCGGCAGCGGGCACGCTGCTCCATACGCTCCTTGGGCGGCCTCTAACGGAGCGCGAAACTTTGGTCCACATCGACCCGCGATATCACACGGTTTCATTGGGCCGGCTGCTCCTTTCGTCGGCACCCGCCGAACCTGAAGAGCGCGAAGCGCGGGCTCGGCTGGCGCTCGCGATCACCGACCTGCTGCCGGGAACCGGCAAGGCCAAAGCGGTGATTGCGAGCCTGCGCTCCTCCGCCTTGCTGCACATCGCCGACGCTCTGCGCGAGCAGGGCCGGCTCGACGAGGCGCGGGCGGCCCTCGCCCTCGCTCCCGCCGAGATCGAAGCGTGCGGCGACGTCTTGGATCAGGCCGGATATTGCCTGGCGCTCGGCCGGCTGCGGCGCGAACAGAGCCGTTTCGACGAGGCGCTCGCGCTGCTCGCGCGGGCCGCCGATCTGTACGACGATCTCGATGAGAGGATCGAAGGAGCCGTTGCGTTGACCGAGCTTGGAGAGCTCGCCCTGCACCAGCACGAGCTGAGCCGCGCCGCGATCGCCTTCGACCGCGCGCTGCGGGGAGGCGCCACCCTGCACAGCGGCGACCTCCGAGAGCGCGCGGCCTTCGGCGCCGCGTTGGCCCTCGACCGGCTCCAAGCGGACGAGCCACCCGAGGCCGACAACCTGCCGCTGAGGGAGGAAGAGTGACTCCCCTGGCAGAACGCAACCGAGCGATCGAGCAACTCGTGCTCGACGAGCGTGGGCGAATTCTCCGGTACTTGAGCGCCCTTCGGGTTCCGGCCTCGAACCGAGAGGACCTGCTGCAGGCGGGCCTGGTGCTGCTGCTGCAGAAATGGGATTCCGTGAACGATCCATTCCCTTGGCTGCTCGGCGCCTTGCGCAACCTTCATCGCATGGAGCTCCGCGATCAGAGTCGGCGGAACCGGATGATAGTGCCCTTGGCGCCACCCGCCTCGCCGTCCATGCCTTCGATCTCAGCCATGGCCACTCGGTCCGACCTTCGGATCGATCTCACACGCTGGCTCCTGGAATTGTCCCACCGGCAGCGGGTCCTCATCTTGGGACTCGTGCTGTTCGGCGATCCGCCCGACGAAGTGGCGCGGCGCGCCGGCGTCCAACCTTCTTCGATTCAGAGTTTGAAGTCGCGGTCCCTGAAGCGGTTGCGCCTCCTGGCCGGACGCAATTGCGCCGTTCTACCGAAGTTGCGGCCAGGCGCCCCGGTATCACCTCTGCGAGGTGATCTGTTATCTTCGGCAGCCAAACAACTTGGTTCCCGAGCCTGACCAGGGCTCGACCTTCGACCTGATGCCTACGCTCCTCCGCGCAACCGATCCCGCCCGGTCCTCATCGGAGTGCGGCGCATGACCCCGCGCCGGGAGGCGAGCCTGCGCGGCGCGGTCTGCCATAGCCTCGAACCGAACAAGCTCGAGCGGTTCCTCGAGCGGCGACGCGCCGGCCGCCAGTTTCCGCTCGAGCTGTCGCTGGTCGAGAATCTGGCCGAGATCTTGCGTCGAGCCAACGGTTTCGTCCCCTCGGAATCCGGCTCGATCCTGCTCGACGACCCGTCGTCCAAACAGACGGAACGGCCGAGCAACCAGCTCACCTTCATCGTCGCCTTCGGCGACAAATCCGAGCTGCTGGTCGGCCGCGCCATTCCAGCCGCTTCGAGCATCGCCGGCCACGTCTACCTGTCGGGCGAGGTCTACTCGACCGCCGAGGCGACCAGCGACCCTTTCTTCTTCCGCGACGTCGACGCCCACACCCAGTACCAGACCCAGTCGCTGATCGCGGTTCCGATCCGGATCGAGCACGAGGTCTGCGGTGTCCTCGAGCTGATCAACCGCAAGAACCGTTCCGGCTTCTCCGACCAGGACAAGAATCTGCTCGAAGTCTTCGCCGGGTACATCTCGATTTCGATCCAGAACGTGCTCGATGGCCGCCAAGCGCAGGAGTTCGCCAAGCGCGACAATCTGACCGGCCTCTACAACGATCGCTACCTCCACGTCGCGATCGCCGACCAGGTCCGGCTCTGCCAGGAATCCGGCGACGATCTGGCGACACTGTTCTTGGATCTCGATTTCTTCAAACGGGTGAACGACTCCCATGGCCACCTCGCCGGCAGCCAGGTATTGCGCGAGGTCGGCCGCATCCTCCGTCGGCGCACCGCCGCGGTGGGTGGGGTGGCCGCGCGCTACGGCGGCGATGAGTTCGTGCTCATTCTTCCCGGCCAGGACCTCGCCTCGGCGATCGACGTCGCCGAAGAGGTCCGCGCCGAGATCTTGGCGACCACGTTCTGCGACGAACCGGGCGAAATCCAGCAGGAGCCGCTCCATTTGCGCGGCCTGACCTGCTCGGTCGGCGTGGCGACGATCCGCGCTCACGTGCCCGAAGAGCTGTCTTTCGAGGACGCCAAGAGCGCCCTCCTGCGGCTGGCCGATACCGCTATGTACGTGGCCAAAGAGACCGGCCGCAATCGCACGGCGGTCGCCGGCCAGCCGATCCGCCGACGGGCTCTGCAGATGCCCCCGGTCTGATCTTACCCCCTCTGTTGGCCAGGTTTCTTTGAAACCGGCCGTTGACTTCCGCCGACCGGTCACGTACGATCCCGCCCCTCGAAGCAGGGAGGTTAGCTCAGCGGTTAGAGCACCTGCCTTACACGCAGGGGGTCGCGGGTTCAAATCCCTCACCTCCCACCCGGGAGGCGATCGGAAGACCCGATTGGCTCTTTTTGGTTCGAGACACGCGGGGTCGTAGTTCAGTTGGTTAGAACGCCGGCCTGTCACGCCGGAGGTCGCGGGTTCGAGTCCCGTCGGCCCCGCCAGACCTAGAAAATCCGAGCCGCCTCCCCGCAGCGGCTCAACCGTACCAGCTCTCCGGAGGCGCTATAAGCCGATGCGCGACAAGATCAAGATGGTTTCCTCAGCCGGTACCGGCGTCTTCTACACGACGACCAAGAACAAGAAGCTCTCGACCGAAAAACTGCGGCTCAAGAAATACGACCCGAAGATCCGCAAGCACGTCGAGTTCGTCGAAGAGAAGATGCGCTAGGTTTCTCTTTCGATCTTGCCGCGCCCCGGTTCGCCCAGGAATTCTTCTCGGGCGCCGGGGCGTTTGTGTAGGTACCCCACCGAAACTCGAGTCACCCCTACCCAAATGAAAACGAGGAGGCAGGCTATGCATTCGGTCCCACCGCTTTCCTACGCCTTCGACGCGCTCGAACCGCACATTGATGCGCGCACGATGGAGATCCATCACGACAAGCACCACGCCACCTATGTGACGAAGCTGAATGGCGCGCTCGAGGGGCACGCCGATCTGCTCGCCAAGCCGCTCGAGGAGCTGTTGAGCGGCATCGACTCTCTGCCTGAGAGCGTGCGCGGGGCGGTCAAGAACCATGGCGGCGGGCACGCCAACCATTCCTTGTTCTGGGAGATCATGGCGCCGAACGCCGGGGGCCTCCCTACCGGCGACCTGGCGACTGCGATCGATCGCGACTTCGGCAGCTTCACCGCGTTCCAGGAGAAATTGACCAACGCCGCGGCCAACCAGTTCGGTTCCGGATGGGGCTGGCTGGTCGCCTCGGGTAACCGGCTTGAGGTCCTCGCGCGGGCGAACCAGGACAGCCCGTTGATGGAAGGCAAAACTCCGATCCTCGGCGTCGATGTCTGGGAGCACGCCTACTATCTCAAGTACCAGAATCGGCGCCCCGACTACCTGGCTGCCTGGTGGCACACCATCGACTGGTCAGCCGTCGCCGGCAAGTTCGCCAAACGCCACGCCTGAACCGCCTCTGGGGCTCCGAAGATTCTTTTCGGAGCTCCGCCGGTCCCCCACCTACCCGACTCGCCGCAGACTGAACTTCTAGTTATAGAGAAGTTTGCACCTCTATGCCCACAAAAAGAGCATGTCCGCTCTCTTTCTTGAGCGCAACTCCAACTTCACCCCAAGTCACTCTGTCTACACTTCTGACAACAACGGGATGCACGGCTCCAACCGGCACCTAAAGGAGGAAGACGATGGCGATCATCGATCGCAGCGTGAGTTTCGGGCGTGAAGAGCGGCACATGACCAAAGTGTTCAAAGCTCTCTCTGATGGCACACGGCAAGAGATCCTCCGCCTTCTAGAGACCAACCAGAGGACGGTGGGCGAGATCGTCGGCAACTTCAACCTCTCGCAGCCCACGATCTCTCGGCATCTGTCGGTGCTCAAAGAAGCCGATCTCGTGTTGGACCAGCGGCAGGGACAGAACGTCATTTACCGTCTGAACGACCAAATGCTTTCAACTTCGATGCGCGATTTCTTCGGTCAGTTCCGTAGCTGCCAAGAGTCGCTGCGGTAAGACTTCGCGCCCGGCACCCCCGAGCCGGCGGCCCGGAAAGTTTTAGCGACACCGGGACCGCCGGCTCGGGGCGGGCGTGTCGCCCACCACCACCGAGGCGCGCCACGGCTCGAAGTCGGCCCCAAGAACGATTCTTGGCGAAGCCGAGGACATCTCGCTATAATCTCCAGCCGCAGGGGACTCCCCCTCGTTTTTCGGCGGTGTAGCTCAGTTGGTCAGAGCAAGCGGCTCATATCCGCTGTGTCGGGGGTTCAAGTCCCTTCACCGCCACCATCCTGTCTCGCTGCAGGTGGATTCTATTTCGAACGCCCGCACCGACTCGACGGATGAACCTCCTCCTCTCCTTAGAGAATTTCTTTGATCGGGCTCCCTTCCGGTCACCGCGCCCCCTGCTGGTCGCTTTTTCCGGGGGCACGGACTCGACCGCTCTGCTCGCCGGCCTCGTCGCGCTCCGAGATCAGGGTTTTGCCCCTGCGACGACGCTTCTGGCGGCCCACCTCGACCACGCGAGCGACCCCTCCTCGGCGGAGCGCGCGCACATCGCCCGGACCTCCGCTGCCACTTTGGGAGTTCCGTTCCTGCTGGAGCGGCGCGACATCGACACACTACGCGCTTCGACCGAGAGCTGGGAAACCGCCGCCCGGCGCGTTCGCTACAGGTTTCTCGAAGAGGCTCGCCTGGCCTCCGGTGCCGGCTGGATCGTCCTCGCCCACCACGCCGACGACCAGGCGGAGACCGTATTGCTCCGCATGTTGCTCGGCTCGGGCCTCTACGGTCTGGCCGCCATGCGCCCGATCTACGGAGTGAAGCTCCGGCCGCTTCTTGCCCTGCCGAAGGCCGACCTCTCCGACTTCGTTCTGGCCCGGCAACTTGCCGTCACCACCGACCCGACGAACTGCGATCTGCGCTCGTTGCGCAATCGGGTCCGCCACCTGCTTCTGCCGAAACTCACCGAATCCACAGGAGTTCCGGACCTCGCGGCGCGCCTCTCCCGGCTCGCCGACCGCGCGGCAGGAGCCTCTGCCGCGATCTCCGACCTGCTGGCCGAGCGCTTTGCGGGCCTCGCCGCCACCGAACCGTTCCTCGATCGCACCGTGCTCCGCAAGCTGCCGCCCGAGCTGCTACCCTGGTCGCTCGGCGCGCTTCAAAGAGCGTCGGGCTTGGCACTTCCACCGAGCCGCCACGTGGTCGCGGCACTCGCCCGACAACTCGACCGGCCGCTCGATGCGAGAGCCGCGGCGGTGGCCTTCTGCCGCAGCGAACGGCTGTGGATCGACCAAGATCGCGCCTGGATCGAAACCGTCATTCCGCGCGATTCTCGCGATCCGTCCGAAAGCTCAGGTTTCACGTATACTTTTTCGGCTCCCGGGCGTATAGAGATACCGGAGGCCAACGTGGCGCTGACACTTCGCCGAAGCGACTTCGCCCCGTGGATGCTCGAAGGAGAACCAGAGCGCACAGGTTTGGTTCTTCCGCTCCAAGAGGGCGAGTGGGTCGAGGTTCGCAGCCGAAGACCGGGTGACCGGCTCCGCCCTCTGGGCGCGCCGGGGAGCAGAAAATTGAAAGCCGTCCTGATCGATCGACGCATCGACCAAGCCCGTCGTGACCAGATCCCACTGCTCTGTGTAGGGGGACGAATCGCCTGGGTTCCCGGTGTGACAATCGACGACCGATTCCGCGTACGTGGCCCCTGGGACCCGGTTTGGATCGCTGAGATCGAACCGTTGCGCAACTCCTGATGAGGTAGCCGAACCTTGAATTCGACGCTCAAAAATCTTCTTCTCTGGATGGCGATCTTCGTCGTCGTGATCCTGGTCTGGAACACCTTCCAGTCCGGCAAGACCCAGCATAAAGATCTCGACTTCAGTGCGTTCCGCTCGGCGCTCGCGCGCGGGCTGGTGACCGAAGTCACGATCAAGGACAACAGCCGTCTCTCGTCCAAGCTCAAGGGCGGCGCGGAATTCGCCGAGGGGACGGAATACACCACCAGCCTGCCGTTCAAATCCGACACCGATTTCGTCAAGGAATTGGAGAGTTCTCGGGTGGTGATCAAAGCCGAAGAGACAAAGGAGAATCCGATCGTTGCGATCCTTCTCGGCTGGGCACCGTTGATCCTGATCGTCGCGTTCTGGATCTTCTTCATGCGCCAGATGCAATCCGGCGGCAACAAGGCGATGTCGTTCGGCAAGAGCAAGGCGAAGCTGCTCAACACTGCGGGCAAGAAGGTGACTTTCAAAGATGTCGCCGGCATCGAGGAGGCCAAGGAGGAGCTGCAGGAGATCGTCGAGTTCTTGAAGGAGCCACAGAAATTCCAAAAGCTCGGCGGCCGGATCCCGAAAGGGGTTCTCCTGATGGGACCTCCGGGCACCGGCAAGACCCTGCTCGCGCGGGCGATCGCCGGAGAGGCGAACGTCCCGTTCTTTTCGATCTCGGGTTCCGACTTCGTCGAGATGTTTGTCGGCGTCGGCGCCTCGCGGGTCCGCGATCTGTTCGAGCAGGGCAAGAAGAACGCCCCCTGCATCGTGTTCATCGACGAGATCGATGCGGTCGGCCGGCACCGGGGCGCCGGCCTGGGCGGCGGTCACGACGAGCGCGAGCAGACCCTGAACCAGCTCCTCGTCGAGATGGACGGCTTCGAGTCGAACGAGGGGGTGATCCTGATCGCGGCGACCAACCGACCGGACGTGCTCGATCCCGCGCTGCTCCGGCCCGGCCGCTTCGATCGCCGGGTGATGGTCGATCGCCCCGATCTATCGGGCCGGCTCGGCATTCTCAAGGTCCACACCCGGACGATCCCGCTCGACGACGCGGTGAATCTGGCGAACATCGCGCGCGGCACTCCAGGGCTCGCGGGCGCCGACCTGTCGAACCTGGTGAACGAAGCGGCGCTGATCGCCGCCCGACGCAGCAAAAAGAAAGTTGCGATGGAGGACTTCGAGTACGCCAAAGACAAGGTCTTGATGGGTGTCGAGCGCAAATCCATGGTGCTCACCGACGCCGAGAAGAAGCTCACCGCCTACCATGAGACGGGGCACGCCCTGGTCGCGATCTTCACCGTCGGCTCGGATCCTCTGCACAAGGTGACGATCATCCCGCGCGGCCGAGCGCTGGGCCTGACCATGCAGCTCCCCTCGGAGGACAAGTACACCTATCGGAAAACCTACGTCGAGGCGCAGATCGCAATCCTGATGGGGGGCCGAGCCGCCGAGGAGCTGACCCAGGACGACATCACGACCGGCGCGGGCAACGACATCGAGCGCGCGACCGATATGGCGCGGCGGATGGTGTGCGAATGGGGCATGTCGGAACTCGGGCCGCTGGCGTTCGGCGCTCCGGACGAACCGGTGTTTCTCGGCCGCGACTTCTCGCATCGTGCCGATTACAGCCAGGAGACCGCGAAGAAAATCGATCAGCAGGTTTCGCTGATCGTCAACTCGGCCTACGAACGGGCGAAGGCACTCCTGATCGAGCACCGCGGGGTGCTCGAACGGATCGCGGAAGATCTGCTCGAGCGCGAATCGCTCGATGGCGCCGAGGTCTATGCCGTCGTTCGCGAGATGACCGGGCGCGACCTCTCTCCCCGGATCCCTGAGCCGCCCCCCGAGGAAACGACGACGCCAACGCCGCGCTCGGAGACTCCGGTCGCGGCCGGCGGCCTGCCCGGCGACCTGGCCACGGCGTAGGCGCCCTCTGCACCCGAGAAAACGCGTGCGGCGGAGCCCTGGGGCTCCGCCGCACGCGCTCCGCGGTAGACTTATCCGCCCGAACACTCCTTCCTCATGCCGACCGCCCCTTCCGAAACCGCCCTCTCCTACGCTCTGCAACTGCCGCGCGGGCGCCGTCTCGATCTGTCCTCTCGGCTGCAGGTGATGGGCATCGTCAACCTGACCCCGGATTCGTTCAGCGACGGAGGGGTTCACTTCGACGCCCGAAATCCTGACCGGGCCGTCGAGTCCGCCCTGCGCATGCTCGATTCCGGGGCCGACCTGCTCGACCTGGGTGCCGAATCGACCCGACCCGGTGGCGGGGTCTACGGAGAAGGGGCACGCACCGTCTCGTCGGAAGAGGAGATCGATCGGCTGCTGCCGGTGCTCGTGGCGCTCCGCGCCGCAACCGACGCTCCCCTCTCGGTCGACACGCGAAAGGGAGCCGTGGCGCGCGCGGCGCTGGCCGCCGGAGCCGATCTGATCAACGACGTCTCAGGGCTCGCCGACCCGGATCTCGCGGCGGCACTCGTCGAGCCCGCCGCCGCCGCCTGTCCGGTGGTCCTGATGCACAGCCGAGGCGAGCTGCCGACCATGCAGATCGATATCAGGTTCGAAGACGCCGCCGCCGAAGTGACTGCGGACCTCGAAGCGGCCCTCGCCCGCGCCGAAGCGCTGGGCATTGCCCGCGAGAGGACGATCGTCGATCCGGGAATCGGCTTCGGCAAAGGGCAACGGCACAACCTGGAGCTGATTGGCCGGCTCGATTCGCTCGCCGTGCTCGGCCGCCCGATTCTGCTCGGCGCGAGCCGTAAGAGCTTTTTGGCCCAAGTGGGCACGAAGCCTAAAACCCGCATCGCCGGGCCCGCTGATCGACTCGGCGGCAGTCTCGCCACGGCCGGCTGGGCCGCCGCGCTCGGCGCACGAATCGTGCGCGTCCACGATGTCGCGGCGACGGTCCAGTTCCTTACGGTCTGGGACGCGATCCGTGAGGCGCGCGCATGAGCTGGCCGCGGTTCGTCGAGTTGCTCACCTGGCGCGATCCGGTCGATATCCTCGCCGTAGCGGTCGTGGTCTACAACCTGCTGCTGCTGATCCGCGGCACCCGTGCGGTGCAGATGCTGCTCGGCATCGTGTTCGTCGGCATGGTCTATTACGTCGCCCGGCTCGCCGATCTGCCGACCCTCCAAACCCTGCTCGAAAGCCTCCTCCTGGTCCTGCCGTTCGCGATCATCGTCCTGTTCCAGCAGGAGATCAGGCGCGCGCTCGCGAACTTCGGCCGCAACCCACTCTGGGGCCTCGCGCGCCAACAGAAGGCCGCATCGACCTTCAACGAGGTGGTGCTGGCGGCGACCACGCTCTCGTCGCGCCGGATCGGCGCGCTGATCATCATCGAGCGTCTTCAAGGCCTGCGCAACTTTATCGAGAACGGCGTGCGCATCGACGCCGCGCTCTCGTACGGCCTGCTGATCAATATCTTCACCCCCGACACCCCCCTTCACGACGGCGCAGTGATCGTTCAGGACGACCGGATCGCCGCCGCCGCCTGTTTCCTGCCGCTCTCGGCGAACCCCGAGCTGTCGCAGGAGTTCGGCACCCGGCATCGCGCGGCGCTCGGTCTCACCGAGGAGACCGATGCCCTGGCCGTCGTAGTGTCGGAAGAGACGGGGGTGATCTCGGTGGTGATCGACGGTGAGATCATCCGCAACCTGGACGGCAAGGGGCTGCGCAATACACTGTTCAAGTACCTGATCACCGATCTCTACCCCCAGCCGGGACCGGCATGAGCGACCGGCGCCGAATTTGGGGGTTGCGGCTGCTCGCACTCCTGATCGCAGCCGGCATCTGGAGCCGAGTCTCGCTCGAAGAGCGTGCGGAGACGACCGAGAAATTGGTCGAAGCGGGGGTCTCGTACAACCTGCCGCGCGGCTACCTGGTGCTCGATCCGGTGCAGAACGTGCTGGTTCGTCTGCGCGGCAGCCGCAAAGCGATTCGCGGCTTGAACCCCTACATGGTGGATGTCCAGGTCGAGCTCAGCCCGACCGGCCCTGAGACCGTGACCGTTCAGCTCGGCGCCGACAACCTCCTCATGCCCGAGGATTTAGAGCTGGTCGCGATCGAGCCGAATGCGATCCAGGTCGAGCTCGACCGCGAAGTCACCCAGCGGGTGCTCGTGGTGCCGCGCTTCTTGGGCGCCCCCGCCAAAGGGAGCAAAGCTGGACCGGCCGAAGTGCTCCCCAATCAAGTGTTGGTCTCGGGACCCGAGAAACGGCTCGGCAAGCTCGAGTCGCTGCCCGCCCAGGCGATCTCGCTCGAAGGGCGTGCGGAGACCTTCGAAGAAACGGTCAACGTGATCTCTCCCGATCCGCTGATCCAGGTGGTCCAACCCTCGAAGGTCACCGTCAAGGTGCCGATCGAAACGCCCGAGGTCGAACCTGTCGTAGCCAAAAAGAAGAAGAAGAAACGATGAGCCCCTCCTCGCGCCTGTTCGGCACCGATGGCATCCGCGCGCCGTTCGGTACCCCGCCGCTCGATCACCGGACAATTTCCGCCCTCGCCCATGCGCTCGGGGCAAGGCTAAACGCCGCCCGGGGCAACGGCGCCGCGCCAATCGTCGTCCTCGGCGGTGATACCCGCAAGAGCACGCCGGAGATCAGCGGCTGGCTCGCGTCCGGTCTCGTCCAGGAAGGTGTCGAGGTTCGTTACGAGGAGGACATCCCGACCCCCGGCATCGCGTACCTCGTCCGCCGACACGGCGCGGCCTGCGGTATCGCGGTCTCGGCGAGCCACAACCCGGTGCCCGACAACGGCGTCAAGCTGTTCGACGGCCTTGGCTTCAAATGGACGGAAGAAGCGGAAGCCGAACTCGAATCGGAATTGCTGGCGATTCGCGATGCCCCAGGGTTTGCCCCGGGCTTGGCCTCGGGCTTGGCCTCGGGCTTGACCTCGGGCTTGACCTCGAATACCGCGGCGACCCCTCTCACGCGCCACAAGGGTCTGGCCCTGGAATACTTCGAGGCACTCTTCGCGAGCCTGCCGGGGGAGCAACCGCTCGCCGGCTTGAAGCTCGCGATCGACTGCGGCAACGGCGCGGCGTCCGCTTACGGCGACCCCTTGTTCAACGCCCTGGGCGCCACGGTCCACGCGATGAACGCCGAGCCGAACGGCACGAACATCAATGCCGGCTGCGGCTCCACGCACCCGGAAGGGCTCGCCGCCCGGGTGCTCGCG
This sequence comes from Holophagales bacterium, assembly GCA_031404815.1. Classification (GTDB taxonomy): domain Bacteria; phylum Acidobacteriota; class Thermoanaerobaculia; order Multivoradales; family UBA5704; genus DASYKS01. Next base: position 14,422 of record JANNIH010000061.1, read on the forward strand.
ATCGGTGCCGACCTCGGTCTCGCATTCGACGGCGACGCCGATCGCTGCCTCCTGATCGACGAGCAGGGCGTCGTCCGCGATGGCGACGCGATCCTCTATCTCTGGGCCCGCGCCCTCGCCGCAACCGACCGACTGCCCGGCCGAAAGATCGTCGCCACCTCGATGAGTAACCTCGGCCTGGTCCGCGCGCTCGCAAGAGAGGGGATCGAGGTCGTCCGGTGTGGCGTCGGCGATCGCCAGGTGGTGGCGGCGATGAAAGCGCAAGGGATCGTGCTCGGCGGCGAGCAGTCGGGGCACATCGTCCATCTTGGGCTCGCGAGCACGGGAGACGGCCTGCTCACCGCCCTCCGGATGGCTGCGCTCTGTGCGCAGTCGGGAGAGCCGCTCTCCCAGATGCTCGCCGGCTTCCGCCGCTACCCCCAGATCCTCTCCAACATCCCGGTGCGCGAAAAGCGCGCTTTCACCGATCTCCCGAGAGTCGCCGCCGCCGCCCTAAGAGTCGAAGAGCAACTCGGCGCCGACGGCCGCCTGGTCCTCCGCTACAGCGGCACCGAGCCGCTCGCCCGGATCATGATCGAAGGAGCGGACCAGGCCGAGATCACCGCCCTGGCCTCAGAGATCGCGGCGGAGATTCGCAGCGCGATCGGGGTGTAGGAAGTGGCTCCCTTCCAGCCTACCTCCCCGCCAGCGTTCGAACCCCCCGTTCGATCCGGCGCACCAGCTCCGGAATTGCTTCGGCGGCGACCGAGCAATGAGCGATTCGGAGCAGGCGCGGTTCGAGCGAGATCAGGCCGACGCTCTCGGCTTCGATCAGATGACGGCGGACCTGGTCCGAGGTGAACCCGAGCGCTTCGGGGATCTCGACCAGGGCGAAGCAACCGGAGTTGAAGGGATAGCTCCGCACGAAATCCGGATCGACTTCGGCCAGGGCGACGCGCAGAGTTCGATAGCGCTCTTCCAGCACCTTGCGGATCGCCTCGATCCGCGCGTCGATCTGCTCGTCGCGTAGCGCCTGGAGCAGCACGGCCTGGCTGACCGCGCTCGGCGGACCGACACCGGCGCGAGCGAAGCGGGCGAGCTTCGCTTCGATCGCATCGGCCGCCTCCGACTCGGCTTCGTGCGGGAAGGTGAGAAAGCCGATCCGCCCGCCGAAGAAGCTGAATTCTTTGGTCGCGCCGTCGATCTTGATCGGCAGCAGATTTGGCGCCTCGTGCCGTCGCGCAACCAGATCCCAGAACAAAGAACCGCGCGGGATTTCGGGCTCGAAAACCAGACCGGCGTACGCGTCGTCAGAGACCACCGCAAGCTGCCGGTCCGGGGCACCCGCCGCAGCCGTCACCAGCGCGTCGAGCAGCCGAACGCGCTCTCGGACGGTGGGCGAGGCTCCGCCCGGGTTCGAGGGGAAGTTCAGGATTGCGACGGCGGGACGGTCGCGCGGCAGTCCATCGACCGCGCGGCCGATCGATTCCGGGTCGAACTGGCCTAGGGCGTAGCTCGGTGCCGGGACGATCCGCGCGCCGCGGCGGGTCGCGAAGGCCTGGCGGTAGTTGCCCCAGTAGGGATCGGGTACCACAACCGGGGTTCCCGGACGGGCGAACAGATCGGCGACCAGAGCCAGAGCGTGCGACAGCCCGGAGAGCGCGAACGGTCGGGTCGAAGGGAGAGGTTCGACGAGCGAACGCCGTTGGTGCTCGCGCCAACCGTCGCGCACTTCGGCGAGCCCGCCGATCGGAGAGCTTGACGCGACGGCGGCGCGATCGGCGGCGGGGAGTCCGGCGAGCAGGCGAGCGATTCGGGGCTCGATCATGGGCGGGCAAGTATACGGCCCTGGCGCGCTCCTTCTCGTTCGGGTAAGGTCCCGCCGGTCATGACCGCCCCGATCCGCCACACCCTTCGATTCACCGCTCCGGAGACCCACTACTTCGATGTCGAATCGAGCTTCCCTGCCCCCGTTGATCCCGGGGCAGGAATCGAGCTCTCGATGGCGGTCTGGACGCCTGGCTCCTACCTGATCCGCGAGTACTCGCGCCACGTCGAAGCGCTCTCCGCTTGGAGCGAGAGCGGCGAACCGTTGGCCACGGCCAAGAGCCGAAAGAATCGCTGGCGGGTCTCCCCCACCACCAGAGGGGAGGCCGGGGAGCGGGTGATCGTGCGCTACCACCTCTATGCCCACGACCTCACCGTGCGCACGAACTTCGTCGAGGGGGACTTTGCCCTGCTTTCGAGCGCCGCAACGTTCCTGGTCCCGATCGACGGCCACACCCTGGCCACCGAGGTACGGATCGAGCGCCCTTTGCGCTGGAATACGCTGGTTTGCGCGCTTCCTCTGAGCGCCGACGGGACAACGTTCGTCGCCCGGGATTACGACCACTTGATCGACTCTCCCGTCTACGTCGGCAACGCCACGATCCACCGATTCGAAGCGGCTGGGCGCGAGCACGTTTTGGTGACCGAAGGCGAGGACGAACGGTGGGACGGTGCGCGTGCCGCGCGCGATGTCGCCCGGCTGGTCGAAACCGAAGCCGCGTTCTGGGGTGGCCTGCCGTACGATCGCTACTTCATCCTCAATGTCCTCGCCGAGGCGACCGGCGGCTTGGAGCACGCCGACTCGTGCGTCCTGATGGCGAACCGGCTGGTGGTGCGCCGCCCCGAGGGCTACCGCGACTGGCTCGGACTGGTCGCCCACGAGCTGTTCCACGCCTGGCACGTGAAGCGGCTCCGTCCGGTCGAGTTTGATCGCTTCGACTACGAGGCCGAGGTCTACACCCCGAGCCTTTGGGCGATCGAAGGGATCACCAGCTACTACGAGGAGCTGATGGTCGCGCGTGCCGGATTCGCCGACTTGAGCGCCTTGCTCGGAAATCTCTCCAAGACCCTTCTAACGGTCGAGAGTGGGGCCGGCCGACTGGTCGAGGGGCTCGACACCGCTTCGTTCGACGCCTGGATCCGCTACTACCGGAAGGACGAAAACTTCGCCAACAGCGGCGTCAGCTACTACACCCGGGGCTCGCTCGTCGCCTTCCTGCTCGATGTCGAGATTCGCCGGGCGACTTGCAGCGCCCGCTCGCTCGACGACGGACTTCGCCTCGCCTACTCCCGCTACTCCGGCGCCCGAGGGTTCCTGCCCGCGGAGCTGGCGGCCACGTTCGATGAGGTCGCGGGAGTGCCGCTCTCGGCTTGGCTCGATCGGGCGCTCGCACCGGGAGAACTCGATTTCGCACCGGCGCTCAAGCTGCTCGGCCTGCGCTTCGCCCCCCCGGCCGATCGCAACCCTTCGACCGCGGTGCTCGGCATCGAAGCCGAGGCCTCCTCCGGTCGCCTGATCGTGACCCATATCGTGCGCGGAGGAGCGGCCGCGGGGGCGGGGATCGCGGTCGGTGACGAGATTCTCGCAATCGATGAGGATCGGGTGCTCCCCGGCGCTTTGGCCGATCGGCTAGAGGGTCACCGTCCGGGCGAAGCGGTGTCGATTTTGGTCTCGCGGCGCGAGCGACTGCGCCGTCTGCCGTTGGTCTTCGGCGAGCGCCCCCGCTCCCGCGGCCGATTGGAGATCGACCCGGAGGCCGGTCCGGAACCGCGCCGGCAGCTCGAGTCCTGGTGGCGCGGAATTCCGGTCGGCGCCTAGATCGAGGATCAGATAGGTCGAGGATCAGAACTCTAGATGGAAGGAGCTGATCCGCTGGATCTCGCTCCGATCGATCGTTTCGATCGCAACCGCTCCGACATATTTAGGAGCCGGATCGATATGAAGGTAATACCAGCGCGCGCCCGCCGCGGCGTCGCCGTTGAGCGCGAGCATTCGCGCGGGCTCCCCCGGCGCCAAAGTGACATCGAAGGAGTCGAGCGCCACCGCAAGCCCTTCGCCCACTGCTTTAAGGTAGGCCTCTTTCCGCGTCCAGGCGTTAAAGAACCCGATCTCCTTTTGATCCGCGGCCAGCTCGCGCAGAACCCGGCGTTCGGGGATCGAGAAGAAGCGCTCGCCGATCTCCTCGGCGTCGGGCATCGGCTTCAGGTATTCGACATCGACACCGATTTCCCGGCCGTAGAGAAAGCCGACCAACGCCAGCTCTTCGGAATTCGACAGGTTGAACTGCAGTCCGGAGGCGGCGTGGCGGGCGGCGAGGAACGGCTTGCCCCGCGGGCCGTAGTCGAAAGCGACCGCCTCGGGAGCGATGCCCAGCTCGCGCCCGAGCAGGCGACGAAGCGCCCCTCGCCCTACCGCGTAGCGGCGCCGGTGCTGCTCGAACCGGAAGCGCGCGGCGCGCTCCTGCTCGTCGGGGGAAAGGAGCTTCGAGAGGGCGACGACGGCGGCCGGCGACGGATCGAGCGGGATCGTCCACAGGCGCAACTCGCCCGGCGCGAGGCCGGGCGGATCGCGCTCAGTGCGATTCGGAAAATCGCCAGGTTCGAGCGGGCGCTCCACGACAGTCGTTCGAACTAGGGGCAGGTCAGCGCGCCGCGACGGAAAGCTCGGTGAGATCGCGCGCCAACGCGTCGAGGATCAGCTCTTTACCGCTGTGAACGAAGAAGTGATCGCCGGGCAACATCCGCAAACGAAAACGGCCGCGGGTCAAGTCGTTCCAAGCGGCCAGATCCTCGCGCGTCACCTCTAAATCCCCCAAGCCGCCGAACGCCGAGATTCCCATTCCGAGCGGTTCTCCCGGCACGTACGCGTAGGTCTCGTTGACGGCAAAATCGGCGCGCAGGATCGGCGTGATCAGCTTCATCAGCTCGGAGTGCTGGAGCACCTCTTCGGGGGTTCCGTTGAGTTCGCGCAGCTTGTTCGAGAACTCCGGCTCGGGCAGGTCGTGGATCGGTTCCTCACGGCCCGGCAACTGCGGTCCGCGTCGTGCAGAGACGAACAGGTGTTGCGGTTCGGGACCCGAACGGCGGCGCAGCTCACGGGCGAGTTCGAACGAGATCAACCCGCCCATGCTGTGGCCGAAGAACGCGAACGGCAGATCGAAATACGGAACGAGCGCCTCGGCGAGCGCCTGAATCAACGGCTCGAGGGTGTCGAAGGGGCGATCGCGAAGCCGCCCCTCGCGTCCAGGAAGCTGCACCGGACACACCTCGAACTCTGCGGGCAGCGCACCACCCCAACCGCGGTAGGCGGAAGCACCGCCCCCGGCGTAAGGGAAGCAGAACAGCCGGAACCGCGCGCGCGGGCTGGGTTCGCGATAGGCGAGCCAACGGTCGGACGCGGTGGTCAAAGCCGTGGGAGCCGGCGGGGCCGATGGAGGAGCCGAGACGTTCAACTGCGGAATCCGATCCTAAAAGCGGCAGCGCTCGAGCCAACGCTCAATTGGACTGGCGCTCCCGCTCCATCTCTTCCATCTTGATGCGTAGGGAGAGCGGACGCATGTCGGTCCAGACTTCCTTGATGTGGTCCAAGCAGACTTGTTTCAAGCCTTCCGGTCCGGTGGCGTTCCAGCCGAGCGGCAGCTCGCGGTGGGCGGGCCAGATCGAGTACTGCTCTTCGTGGTTCATGACGACTTTATAGATTGTGGTGTCTTCGCGCTCTTCCCAGCTCATAGTGGACTCTCCTCGATGTTGCGTAGAAACTCGACCTGACTCTACTTCGTCGGGGGAACGGTTTCGGCCGACCGCCGACCCGGCTCCCTATAAGAGTGTCGAGATTCGCCAGGGCGTGACACCCGGGCCGAAGTTTACCCCAGCCTCGCTCCCTCCGCAGAGCTCGAGGGGACTTCCCCAGGACTTCCCCAGCACTTGCGCGCCAAAGGCGTCGCAGCTCCGGACGAAATTTTAACCCGCTCAGGTCGCGTTTAGACCGTCGAAGTGATCAAGACCTCGCCACTCCCCTTGCTCCCCCCCTGCCGCCGCCGGAACTGCGTGTCGAGCCAGGAGCGGCGCGACCCGTACCGGATCGAGCCGCTCCGCTTCACCGGCGACCCCGACCGCGCCTGGACCCACCTGCTCGACCTCCTTCGCGACTGGCCGCGCACCCGCCTGTTCGAGACGGGGACCTCCCGAGCGCGAGCGCAGTTTCGTTCGCGAATCTTCCGCTTCCCGGATGACGCCGATTTCGTGCTCGACCGCGAAGGACACGTCATCCACTGTCGCTCCGCCGCCCGCTGGGGACGGCGCGATTTCGAGGTCAACCGACGCCGCATCGAGGCGATCCGCACCGCCTTCGCCAAGCTCGGACCCTGACCCACATGACCTATGAGCTGACGCTACGCACGTTCCTGCCGCGCCCCCGCGCGGAGGTGTTCGCGTTTTTCGCCGACGCGGGCAACCTCGAAGCCCTCACCCCGCCGCTGCTCCGATTTGAGATCCTCAGCCCCCTACCCCTTGCGATGCGTGCCGGCGCGCTGATCGACTACCGGCTCCGCCTGCACGGCGTTCCGATCACTTGGCGCACCGAGATCACCGCTTGGGAGCCGCCTTTGCGTTTCATCGACCAGCAGCTCCGGGGCCCCTATCGCCTCTGGCATCACGAACATACGTTCGAAGAGGTGGACGGGGGCACGCTCGCGACCGATCGGATCCACTACGCATTTCTGCCACTCCCCGGCGTCCACCGCTGGTTTGTCGAACCCGACCTGCGCCGAATCTTCGGCTATCGCCTGGAACGAATGCACGAGCTGTTCGGTCGCGGGAGTGCGAGCGCCGAGCCCCTCCGCATCCGCGCCCTCTCGAGGGCCGAAGAGGCTGAGGCGCCCCGAGGGCTCAGGTAACGGTACCGCCCGAGGGCTGAATCGTTAAATCGAAGCGCCCGTCTACGGCACGAACCGGTACCCCACGCCACGCACGCTCCGAATATGGCGCGGCTTCGAGGAATCTTCCTCGAAATGTTGGCGCAGGGCGACGATCACATTGTCGACCACCCGCTCGTTCGGATGGTGCGGCAGGTGCCAGACTTCGGCGAGCAGCTCGCGGCGGGTCACCACCTGATTCGGCCGGGCGAGGAACACCCGCATCACCGAGATCTCCTTCTGCGACAGCTGGACCTGGCCGTGCAGCGTCTTCGCCTCGAAGCGATCGAAATCGATCCAGAACTCACCGAACGCCCGGCGCCCCTCCCCTTCGGCTGCGGCTCCGTTGCCGTTGCTCTCTTGGCGCGCCCACTCCTGGCGGCGTAGCAGACCCTCGACCCGGGCGAGCAACTCGGCCAGATCGAACGGCTTGATGACGTAGTCGTCGGCGCCCATTTTGAGACCGAAAATCACGTCGTCCGGTTGGCCCCGGGCGGTGAGCATCAAGATCGGCGTGAAGATCCCGGCACGGCGCAGGCGCTGGCAGACTTCGAACCCGTCGACGCCGGGCAGGCGGACATCAAGGATCACCAGATCGAAGCGGCCGGGCAGAGCGAGATCGAGCGCGGTCGGTCCGTCGGTGGCGACCTCGACCTGATACCCTTTGCGTTCCAGGTTGAACACCAAACCCGAAGCGATCGCCTCGTCGTCCTCGACGACCAGTACGCGGGCCGCGCTGCTCGAAGAGGCCACCTTTAGTGAGTCTCCGCGACCGGCAGCTCGACCACCAGGCGGGTGCCCGGCCGGTCTTCCTGCGAGTACGCGTGAACGACGCCACGCATCTCGCGCACCAATCCGGAGACGATCGACAGACCGAGCCCCGTACCGCTGCCGTGCGGCCCGCCTTGGCGCCCCCCTTGGTGGAAACGCTCGAAGATATTCGGCAGCTCCTTTTTCGGAATGCCGACGCCGTCGTCTTCGACCTCGATGCGCACCGTGCCACCGTCGGTCGCCACCCGGCAGCGAACCTCGCCCCCGGCTTCTGAAAAGCGGACGGCGTTGTCGATCAGGTTGTCCATCACCCGGCGCAGCGCCTCCTCCGAGCCGAGGACTCGCGCGTCAGACGCCAGCTCGACTCGGAGCTGCACACCGCGGCTCTCCGCATGGGGTCGCGCCTTGGCGAAGTACTCCCGGAAGAACAGGCCCACCGCAACCGGCATCAGGTCGAGCTTGCGCTTGCCCTCGAGCAGGCGACCGCTCTCCAAAACCGCGTCCACGAGAGAGACCATGCGGTCGGTCTGCTGTTCGATGGTGGCGAGAAAGCGACGGCGAATCTCGGCCGCCAGGTCGGGCTCGCGCGCGAGGGTCTGGGCATGCAGCTTGATCGCGGCGAGCGGCGATTTCATCTCGTGGGTGATGTTGGCGACGAACTCGTCCTGCTTCTGGGCGTAACGCCGGGCGGCGAGCGCCTGCGCGAGCTGGTAGGTGAGGCCGACGATGACGAAGAACAGGAACACGCAGCCCAACCCGAGGAGCAGCCAATGCACCTCGCGCGCCGGATCATTCGGCGCGAGACGCGAACCCGAGCGGACGACATAGACGACCCAGCCGACCAGCATGGTGATCGTCGCCACCAGGGAGAGGACGAACATGGTGACCAGCTGGGTCGAGCGACGGGAGGGCATGAATCCATCGTATCGCCAGACCGCCGCCGCCGCCCACCCTGACATTTCCCTGACAGAGAGCTGACCGCGCTCCGGCCCCCCGCCTGGCATACTGCCCGGCATGACAAACCCTGCGCTCGCTCTACCCACCGACGAGAAAGACTGGCGCCGCATGCTCGCTCCCTACAAGAAGGCGAGCTGGGGCCGAGCGTTGTTCCAGCTGGCCAATACGCTGATTCCGTTCGTCCTGCTCTGGACCGCGATGGCGATCGGCGTCTCCCGTTCGCAGCCGCTCGTGCTGTTGCTGGTGATCCCCACTGCGTTCTTCTTCATCCGCCTGTTCATTCTCCAGCACGACTGCGGGCATGGCGCGTTTTTCCCCTCCCGCGCCGCGAACAACGCGCTCGGCGCGATGCTCGGGGTGATCACGCTTTTCCCGTATGGCTATTGGCGGCGCACCCACTCGATCCACCATGCGACCACCGGCAACCTCGACGAGCGCGAATTCGGCGACGTTCGAACGCTGACCGTCCGCGAGTACCAGGCGCGCACGAAGATGGGCCAGTTCCTCTACCGCCTGTACCGCCACCCGTTCGTACTGTTCGGCGTCGGACCGACCTACCAGTTCTTGCTCAAGCACCGCCTGCCGATCGACATCCCCTGGTCGTGGAAGCGCGAATGGAAGAGCGTTCTAACGACCAACGTCGCGATCGCGGCGGCCGTCTACGGCCTCTCCTCCCTGTTCAGCCTGGGGACGGTCGCCCTGGTCTACCTGCCGGTCATCGTAGTCGCCGGTGCGATCGGGGTCTGGCTGTTCTACGTTCAGCACCAGTTCGAGGAGACCTACTGGCAGTCGACCGACTCGTGGGATTTCTACCGCGCGAGTGCCGAGGGGAGCTCGTTTTACGACCTGCACCCGGTGCTCCACTGGTTGACCGGCAACATCGGTTTCCACCACATCCATCACCTGTCGAGCCAGATTCCCAACTACCGGCTCGCCGAGTGCTTCCGGGACAACCCGCCGCTCCAGAACGTCACCCGACTGACCCTGCGGCAGAGCCTGCGCTGCGCCGGCCTCAAGCTATGGGACGAGGAGAAGCGGACGATGATCCGCTTCCGCGATCTGGTCCAGGGCGCCGACTCCGGCGCACCCGCGGCCGGCTGACCTCAAACCAGGACGCGCTCTCCCCCAGGCGTTCTGCCGGTTCGTCTGTCCCCCCTCCGGCCCCTTTACACGGGCCGGAGGACCCGCGCTAAACTCCCCGCGTTATGCCTCCGAAGGAACGCGATCCGCGGCAGATGCCGCTGTTCGATGACTCGACGCCGAATCTCCCGCCGTCGAGTCCCAAGGTCCGTGCCGCAACCGAACCGGCAGGCGGTGCAGGGACGGCCGGCCAGCAGCTGTCCGACCTGCGGGAACGCGATTTGTTCCGCCACCTCTCCCGCCTGCTCGATCGCCGCCTGTCGACTTTGAAGCTGACCGACAACCAGCGAACGATCCTCTCGTTTCGCCCTCTAGGACCCGCCCCGGCGCGCTTTCAGATCCGGCTGCACCGCTCGTTCCTCTGGGCACCGGAGGAGGTCCTGCGCGCGGTTTCGGTCTTCGTCCAGAGCCGCAAAAAGAGCCCGCGCGCCGAGGAGGCGCTGTTGCGCATTCGCGAGCACTTCGCCCAAAACCGCGGCGGAGCCGAGCGCAAACGGCGGATCGTGCTGCGCCCGTACGGCGAAACCTACGACCTCCTAAAGCTCCGCGACCGCATAGTCGATCTGCATTTCCCCGAGATGAAACTCGGCACCCGCCCCCCCGCCCCGATCACCTGGGGACGCAACGGGCGTTGGCGCCGACCGACCCGGCACCGTACCTCGACCATCCAGCTCGGCAGCTACAACTTCGAGGATCACGTGATCCGCATCCACCCGCTGCTCGACGACCCAAACGTCCCCCGCTACGTGGTCGAATCGGTCATCTACCACGAGCTCCTGCACGCCGAGATGCCCCCGAGCGCCTCCGGCGGCCGACGCTGCATCCACTCGCCCGAGTTCCGCCGCCGCGAAGCGGAGTACCCGGAATACCGCCGCGCCGAGCGCTGGATCTCCGAGAAACTGCCCGACTTCCTGATCTCCCGCAGGCCTCGGCGGAGCGCGCGGTAGACCTGGGGTTCCGGAGCTTTGCGATGGCGCGCTCGAGTTTTGCAGAGGTGCGCTGGACGATTGCACAGGTGCGCCGGAGTTTTGCAGAGGTGCACAGGGAGATTGCACAAGTGCACTGGAGTTTTGCAGCAGTGCGCTGAGAGATTGCACAAGTGCACTGGAGTTTTGCAGTAGTACACTGAAGAATTGCACAGGTGCGCTGGAATTTTGCAGAAGTGCACTGAGGGATTGCACAAGTGCGCTGAGGGATTGCACAAGTGCACCGGAAGATTGCAGAGGTGCACGGACGTTTTGCACCCCTGCAATGGCGCGGTGCACCGATTCCCAAAAGCAGTGTTCTTCGACCCGGGAGCTGCCCACCGAGCCTCGCGCTCCCGGCACATCTTCCCGGGCGCTCAAGACCGGCGCCGGAACCTCGCGCTCCGATCCCCGGGCTCTCGGCACCTCGACTCGGCTGCGGCACCCAACTCGCGATGGCCGGCGTCTAGCGAGGCACCGCTTTCGCAGCCGGAGTTCCTCGGGGAACTCACAAGCGTACAATGCCTCCCATGGCCGAAGCCCTTGCCAAACCGCGGGTCTCCGTCTCCGACTATCTCGCCTCCGAGAGGGAGGCCGATCAGCGCCACGAACTCATCGACGGCGAGATCGTGGACATGTCGGGGGGAACGTTCGCCCATAGCGTGATCAGCCTGAACCTCGGAGCCGAACTGCGTGCGGCTTTGCGGGAGCGCCCTTGCACCGTTTGCGCGCCCGACCTGCGGGTAAAAGCGGGCGACCTCTATACCTATGCGGACGCGACGGTGGTCTGCGGCAGCCCAATCTTCGACGACCGGCACCGGGACACCCTGCTGAACCCATTTGCGCTCTTCGAGGTGCTCTCGGATTCGACCGAAGCCTACGACCGCGGCGCAAAATTCGCGGCCTACCGTTCGATCGGGTCGCTCCAAGAATACGTCCTGGTTTCCCAGAAGACCGTGGCCGTCGAGCATTTCCACCGCCAAGGGGACGGCGCCTGGCTGCTCCGAACCCTGGGGCCGGGCGAGCGGCTGGTTCTGCCGGCCCTGGGTTGTGAGATCGCGGTGGATGAGATGTATCTCAAGGCGTTTGAGGGCGAAAGGCCCGAGGGCGAGGAGCTTTTCTATGAGCGTGCCTGAGCTTGCCGCACCAAGAGCCGAAGACATCCCGGCGGAGTGGCTTGCCGAATTCGAGGCCGCCGCCCGCCGCCCTCTACGCACCCGCTTTCGCTACGCCTTCATCCACACCTACAAGCCGGTGCTCGATGACGAGCCGTTTCGCGCCTTCGACACGACCGCCGACTACCGCCAGTGGTGCGAGGAAAATCTGCCGGACTGGTTGGGATATGGGCGTCTTTAGACTAGGGAGGAACACACTGTGAAACGCGATCTTGACCTGGCGCACCAGGGCTGGCATCGGCGGGTACCTACTTCGGCCCAAGCCGCAGGGATAAAGCGCGAGCGACCTCTGTTACCCGGGAGAGATTCGCCGACTGATACTCGGTCGCCTCATACCGTTGGATTTGCTGCGGCTTGAGATGAAGCTTTGCTGCAAGCTCCTCGTGGCTGAGGCGTGAAGCAATGCGAGCTTGAATCAGTGCGCGCGGCAAGTCGTCAACCGATTCGACGTTCAAGATTGGCCTGAGACCGTCCCGGATCTCTTCGAATTCCAGGAGCTCGCCTTCCAAGTCCGCCAGTTGGCTCTGTAAGGCCTCAAGCTCTGCGCGCCGTAGCACAGGGTGTATCTTCTCGTCAGGGGGGGACGACTGAAGATTTCGGACTGCCTCACGAAACCTCTCGGCCTGCGCCTTCGTGATTCGGCACTGCCGCTCGTTCTTGATCATTATGAGATCCTTTCAAGATCGATAGCAACGATCCCTTTCTTCTTGCCCGTCTCCTTGTTGGTTTGAAAAAAATCAAGAAACGTTCGGCCACTAATTCCTTCAGCTAGCTGGGCCGGGAAGAACTCTCCTTTGAATCGCACCTTTTGAGCGGCGCGTCCGTGACTAAAATCTAAGAAGACAGGATCTAGGCGAGCTGGATCGACCCCATCCAAATCCCAGCAGGCGTCAAAGTCATTAGGGGACTCTTTGGCGGTCACAAAACTCCCGTCGATGTAGACGCGATGGCAGCCGGCGACCCGCAGGAGTTCAACACCTTGCTTAAATCCGTCCAAGAGTCGCTGTCGAAGCGGGTTGAAGACCAGCCTTCGCTCAATTTCCGCCCACTCGGTCAAGTGAATCCCGAGTGGCAGGGTCCCGTCGTCCCGGAACTCGGGTATCACAACACAATCATAGCGTTGTGTTGCGTCCGCGTCAAGAACTCCGATTCTGGCGCTGGGCGTCCAGCGTGTCGTTCTCGGCTTGCTCGAATTCGACTTGTTCGGACTCGAATTCGAATTCCTGTGGCTGTCCGTCCCCGCCTACCCAGTAAACGGCAGCGCCGCCCCCAGCTTCCTGACGATCCGGTCGCGGATCCAGTGGGGGTCCCACCACTCGACCGGGTTGACGGGGAGGCCTTGGAGCAGGAGGGTGAAGTGCAGGTGGTCTCCCCCGGCGAGGCCGGTTTTTCCGGAGCGGCCGACCTCTTGGTTGCGCTCGACCGCTTGGCCCACTTGGACGCCGATTGAGGAGAGGTGGCCGTAGAGGCTCATCAGGCCGTAGCCGTGGTCGATCACGACCGCGTTGCCGTAGATCCCGAAGTAGCGGGCGAGGACGACCTTGCCTCGGTTCGAGGCTTTGATCGAATCGCGCTCGACGGAGGCCATATCGAATCCGAGATGGTCCTGTTGATCGACCGGCTTGCCCTGGTACATATAGGTCCGCCGGTCGGCGAAGGCGGCGGTGATCGCGGCGTTCAGCATGGGGGCGAACGCTTCGCTCCAGAGGAACTTCGCCTCGCTTTTGCCCGCCAGCTCTTGGATCGCCGCGGCGTTCTTCTTCCGCAGGTTGCGGTTGATCTCCAGGTAGCTCTTTAAGAGATCACCCTGATCGGTGACCTCGGGCGACTGGGCGAGGATCTCGGGCACCGCCCGGGCGAGGAACGCATCGTTCAGCTCGATCGTGTCGGTGTGGATCGGTCGGGGCTTGAACTGGTCGATGAAGCTCTGGGTCGACTCGTTACCCACCTCGTCGGTCGCGACCAGGCGAACCCCCTCGACGGACGCGAGGTCGTACGGCACGGCGAACAGGGCAAAGCGCGTCTGGCGGTCGGCCGCCCCCGGGAGCGGATAGCCGGGGAACCACCAGGAACCGGCGGCGACGCCGTCGCGCACTGCGCTTTCGCCCACCCGGTAGACCACGACTTCGGCGCCACCCTGAGCGGTGTAATGCTGGGTCGAAAGAAGCGAGAGCACGGGCGGCGAGAGGCGCACCGGCAGCGTCACCTCGGCGATCACCGGTTCCGGCGTACGAACCAGATTGCCCGCCCGCTCGGCCGTCGCGCGAACGATTCCCTCGCCGGCCCTCAGGCCCTTGATCGTCTCGCTGCCGATCTCGACCGTGAACGTCTCCGGACGGCGGGCACGCCAGAAGGCCCAGTTCGTGGAGGGGACAAACTCCTTTTCAATCACCGCGATCTTGTCTGCCCCCTGCACCACCTCGATCCGCACCCGTTCGAGGTGGGAGACGTCGTCGATCTTCACCTCGATCGGCGTCCGCTTGCCGATCCCTTTGAGCTTGGGGACCAGTTCCACCCCGGGTAGACGGCCCGGCCAGAACGACAACCCGCCGAACAGCACGAGAGCCACCACCAGCACACCCAAGATCCGGCGAGGCCAACGCGCCGCGTTCGACTGTCCATATGCCATTCGAGAGACTCCTTGAGGTCGTGGATTGGTGGTGCGGCCGGGCTGCACCTCGAGCCGGGAGCATATCGCTTCGACCCTCACCCCCGGCCCCTCTCCCAAGGGTCCCAAGGGAGAGGGGAGAAAAGCCAAGGGATGCTTCATGGGCGGGGGCGCCCCTCTCCCGGGTGGGTGGGAGTGCGGATGGGAGAGGGGAAGGGGGTGAGGGCTACCCCACCGTCTTCCTAAACGCCCGGGCGCTGCCGGCGACCAGGACGACCGCGATCGCGAGCAGGGCGGCGACGTGCTCCCAGAGGTCGGCGAACGAGGCGCCGCGGATGATGATGCCGCGCGAGATCGCGATGAAATGGGTGGCGGGGAGAATCTGGGCGGCGTAGCGCAGGAAGGTCGGGAGCGACGAGAGCGGGAAGATGTAGCCCGAGAGCATGATCGAAGGGAGCAGGAGCATCTGGGCGATCTGGACCGCCTCCATCTGGGTTTTCGCCCGCGACGAGACGAGAAGGCCGAGCGAGAGGAGGGCGAACAGGTAGATCGTCGCGAGCCCCAAGAGAAGCGGGATGCTGCCGTGGATCGGCACGCCGAACACCGTGGTCATCAAGAACAGGACCAGCAGGAGCTGGACGAACGCGAGCACCAGGTAGGGGAGGAGCTTGCCGAGCACTACGGCGACCGGGGTGGCGGGGGTCACCATCAGCTGTTCGAGCGTCCCCCGCTCGCGCTCCCGAACGATCGCGAACGACGCGAGCAGGGTGCCCGAGAAGGTCAACAGAATCGCCACCAGGCCGGGGATCAGCAGGTTCGCGCTGCGCGAATCGGGGTTGAACAGAAGGGTCGGCCGTACCTCGACCGGCAGGCCGGAAACCCCCGCGCGCTGGCGGATCTCTTGGAGAGAACGGTAGAGGGCGACCCCATTGGCCGCGCCGAGCGCCTGCGACGAGATGCTCGAATCCGACCCGTCGATCAGAACCAGCACGTCGGCGGGCTTGCCCGCGAGGCGATGCCGTGCGTAGTCGGGGGGAATCTCGATCCCCACCTGGGCGTGCGCAGCGACGATCTCTTCCCGGAGCAGAGCGCGCGACTCGACGAAGCGGACCACCTGAAAGTAGCTGGTGTTGGTGAATTCGTCGAGCAGCGTCCGGCTCTCTTGGCTGCGGCTCTGGTCGTAAACGACGGTCGGCACGCGGCGGACGTTGGTGTCGATCAGCCCGAACAGGACGAGCTGGAAGACCGGGACCATGAGCGCGAAGCGGAGCGTCCCCACGTCGCGCACCATTTGAAGGAACTCCTTCTTCAGGATCGCGCCGAACCCTCTCATCGGCCACTCCGTTTTCCGACCCGATCCTTCTTCGCGGGGTTCGTCTCGGCCAGCTCCTTCTCCGCAAGGTTCGTCTGCATTCGGGTCAGGCGGACGAACACGTCTTCGAGCGAGGCGGCGATCGGCCGAATGCGCACGCCGGTCCCGGCGCGGGTCGAAAGATCGGCCGCGATCTCCTCGTCGCCCGCCTCCGAGGTCACCAGGAGATGGAGCGCGTTGCCGAAGATCGTGACCTCTTCCACGTACGGGCGCTCCCGGGCGAGCCCCATCACCGCGGCCGCCCCCTGCTCGCACTCCGCCTCGACCCGGCGCATCCCCTCCGGGGTCACTTCGGGCAAACCGGTGAGCCCGCTCGGTTTTCCCTCGACCAGCATGTGCGAGAGGTAGAGGTAGGCGACCGTGCCGCACCGTTCGGCCTCGTCCATGTAGTGGGTGGTGACCAACAGGGTGACGCCCGAGGCGGCGAGTTCGAACAACAGGTTCCAGAGCTCGCGCCTGGCTACGGGATCGATCCCGGCGGTCGGCTCGTCGAGAAAGAGCACGCGCGGCCCGTGCATCACCGCCGCCGCGAGCGACAGGCGCTGCTTCCAGCCGCCCGAGAGCTTGCCGGCGAGGCGATCGAGGTAGGGTCGGATGCCGGTCAATCCCACCGCCCAGTCGCGCCGCTCTCGCTTTTCGGCGCCTTTCAAACCGTAGACCGAGCCGAAGAAATCGAGGTTCTCGGCGACCGACAGATCCTCGTAGAGCGAGAACTTCTGCGGCACGTAGCCGATCCGCCGACGGATCTCCTCGCCATGGCGAACGACGTCGAGCCCGTCGATCGCGGCCCTCCCCATCGTCGGCGCGAGCAGGCCACAGAGGATGCGGATCAGTGTCGACTTGCCCGAGCCGTTGGGCCCGAGCAAGCCGTAGATCTCGCCGCGCCGGACCCTGAGCGACACGTCGTCGAGCGCGCGGAAGTCGCCGAAATCGCGCGTCACCCGCTCGGCCTCGATGCCGAATTCCGAGACCGACTCTCCGGCGCCCCGGACGGTCGCCGGAATCACCGCTTGGCCTTGGCCGCACCCGGAGCTACGGTAGGCGCAAGTGGCAGCTTGGCGATCGCGGTCATCCCCGCCTTCAGCTCGGGCGCAAGTTCTACCTCGATCTTAATGCCGAACACCAGGTCGCTCCGCTGGTCGAGCGTCTGCAGATTGCGCGGCGTGTACTCGCCCTGGTCGCGGATCTCCACCACCCGGCCGCGGAACGTCCGCTCGGGAAAGCTGTCGATCGAGATCCGCATCTCCTGCCCCACCCGCACCTGGCCCAGATCGGGCTCGGGCACGTAGACGCGCACCCAGAGCTGGCCATCTTCGAGCAGCGTCACCGCCGCCTGGTTCGGATTGACCAGATCGCCGGGCCGCAAGTCGAGCGCCTCGACCACTCCGGCCGCGGGTGCAAAGATCGCGAGCTCCTGCTTCTGTCGTTCGAGATAGGCCAGCCGCTGCTCTGCCCGCGCCACTGCGGCGCGCCCGGCCGAGCGGTCCTCGCTGCGGCCACCGCGTTGCGCCTGGCGGAGGGTTTCAAGAGTACCGAGGCTACTGATGCGGTGGGTCCTCGCCGGAATGCTGGTCCTGGCGGGCGCCTGCCCTCACCCCACCCACGCGAGCGATCCCATGCAGTACGACAAGGCGCTCTCGCTCCTCGGCTCGCCCGACACGTGGTGCCGCGGCGCCGACGACCTCGCTCGGTCCGGTGACGCCGCGATGATCGTGCCGCTCCTGCGCGCGTACGAGACCCGGGTCGAGGGCGGCAAGCTGTGCCTGCTCGACGCGATGGATGTCCTCGGGGCCAAGGCCGCCTCCCACCCCCTGTACGACGGGCCGGGTGCCGACGATCGGCGCATGGCGCTCCACCTGATGGGCCTGTTCGCCGACGACGCGCACCTGCCACTGCTCGAGGCGTCGGCCGGCGCCGCCGACGAGGCCGTGCGGCGGCAGGCGATCCGGTCGATCGCCACCCAGGTGCAGACCGAGGCGTGGGAGGCCGCGATGATCCGCCTCCTGTCTGCCGAGCCCCTCGACGCGCGCACGCAGGCCGTCACGAGCCTCGGGAAGCGCCGCACCGACACGGCGCGGGCGGCGCTGCCCGCCCGCCTCGAGGTCGAGCCCGACCCCGGCCTGCGCCAGAGGATCGCCGCGAGCCTGGCGCCTTCGCCCTAGCTGGTGTGGCTCGTTCCTGAAGGAACGAGGTCCCCAGGTGGCGTGCGCTT
>JANNIH010000062.1:0-9440 GCA_031404815.1 Holophagales bacterium
CCTCCGAGTCGCCGACCGGCAAGCGGCTGCGCCAATCGATGGTCGGCACGTTCGAGACCGCCGAGCGGATCGCCAACCGATTGGATTCCGGGGACGGGCCCCTCCCCCGCATGCTGAACGACAAGCAGATGGCCGACCGGCTCGCCAGCTCGCTCGATCGCTTCGAACGGGTCCTCGCCTCCGCCGAGAGCGGCGCCGGGCTGCTGCCCGGCCTGCTCAACGACCCGCAAGCGAAACGGAAATTCGACGACACGCTCTCTTCGCTCCAGGCGGCAGGGCAAAACGTCGAGCGGTTCACCGGCGGGCTCGACAAGAGCGACGCGTTGGTGCCCAAGCTGCTCAAGGACGAAGAGTACGGCCGCAAGGTGACGGCCGAGCTATCGGCCCTGATCGAACAGCTGAGCGAGGTCTCAAAACGACTGACCCACGGCGACGGCACGGCGGCCAAGTTGATCAATGACCCGCAGATCTACGACGCGGTCAACGACATCATGATCGGCGTCGAGGAGTCGAAACTGCTCCGCTGGCTGATCCGCAACCGGCAGAAAGCGGGCATCAAGAAGCGTTACGACGAGGCCCAGAATGCGGCTCCGGTCGGTACCGCCCCTACGACCCCGGAGCCCTCGGCGACGGCGGAACCGCCAGCGCCGGAGGAGCCGCTGTCCTCACCGCCCCCCGCCTCCCCTCAGAACCATCCCGCGCCGCCGCCGAGCGGCGCGCGAGAGGAGTAACCGAGCATGTCCCAGCACGTCCTGGTGACCGGCGGCGCCGGTTTCATCGGTTCGCATCTCACCCGTCGCCTGCTCGCGCGCGGCGACCGGGTGACCGCCTACGACGACTTCAACGACTTCTACGACCCGGCCCGGAAGCGCGAGAACATCGAGACGATCCTCGCCGCTCCGGGAGCCGAGCGGTTTGCGCTGATCGAAGGGGACATCCGCGACGAGGCGCGCGTCGATCGCCTGTTCTCGGCGAAGTTCGATGCCGTGGTCCATCTCGCGGCACGCGCCGGGGTGCGCCCGAGCCTTTCGGAGCCGATCCTCTACGAGGACGTCAACTGCATCGGCACGCTCCGCCTGCTCGAAGCGGCGCGCCGCCACGGCCCGAACGTATTCCTGTTCGGCTCGTCCTCTTCCGTCTACGGCATCAACCGGAAGGTGCCGTTTTCGGAGTCCGACGAGGTGAACCAGCCGATCAGCCCGTACGCCACGACCAAGCGCGCGGGCGAGCTGCTCTGCTACAACTACCATCACCTCTACGGTTTTCGCACGGCCTGCTTGCGCTTCTTCACGGTCTACGGGCCGGCGCAGCGGCCGGAGATGGCGATTCACAAGTTCACCGACCTGCTCGCCCGGGGCGCCACCATCCCGCTCTACGGCGACGGCCAGACCCGGCGCGACTACACCTACATCGACGACATCGTGGACGGCCTTCTGGCCACACTCGATGCCGCGCCGGGTTTCGAGATCCTCAATCTCGGCGGCGCCGAGACGACCGGACTCGCCGACCTGGTCCAATGGCTCGCCGAGGAGCTTGTCGTCGAACCGCGCATCGAGTATCTTCCCGACCAGCCCGGCGACGTCCCGATCACTTACGCCGACGTCAGCAAGGCCGGCCGCCTCCTGGGCTATACGCCCAAAGTTCCGATCCGCGAAGGTCTGCACCGCTTCGTCTCCTGGTATCGAGAGCGCAGCGAGCGAGCCTCCGCGAAATGACCTCAGGTCCCCTAACTTTTCCGAGAGCTTCGAAACGATGAACGTCTGTGTCGTGGGTAGCGGCTACGTCGGCCTGGTCACCGGTGCGTGCCTGGCCGATTTTGGTATGAACGTGGTGGGGGTCGACAAGGACGCCACAAAAGTTGCGATGCTTTCCGGCGGCCGGGTTCCGATCTACGAGCCAGGGCTAGAAACCATCGTGCAGAAGAACATGGCCGAAGGGCGTCTGCGCTTCACGACCGATCTCGCGCCCGCGATCGAGGCCGCGCAGGTGATCTTCATCGCGGTCGGCACGCCGCCGCTCCCCGACGGGTCGGCCGACCTGACGTTCATTCGCGAGGTTGCAAGCTCGATCGGCGAGCATCTGAACGGCTACAAGGTCGTGGTGACCAAGAGTACAGTCCCGATCGGCACCGGCAAGATGATCGAAGAGATCGTCCGCACCGGCTCGGGCGAGCGCCATCCGTTCGCCGTGGTGAGCAACCCCGAGTTCCTGCGCGAAGGTTCGGCGATCGAAGACTTCATGCAGCCCGACCGGGTGGTGATTGGCACCCGCGACCGCCAAGCGATCGAGGTGATGCTCGACGTCTATTCGCCGCTGCGCGCCGCGGATGTGCCGTTCGTGATTACCGACGTCGAGAGCGCGGAGCTGATCAAGTACGCGAGCAACGGCTTCCTAGCGACCAAGATCTCGTTCATCAATGAGATCGCCGTCCTCTGCGAGGCGCTCGGCGCGAACGTCGAAGTGGTCGCGCGCGGCATGGGGCTCGACAACCGGATCGGTCCGAAGTTCCTCCACGCCGGCCCCGGTTTCGGCGGTTCCTGCTTTCCCAAAGACACCCGCGCCGTGGCGCAGATCGCGCGCGATCACGGCCGCGAGTTCCGGATCATCGAAGCGGTGCTGGCGGTGAATGAAGAGACCCAAGAGCGCATGGTCGAGAAGATCGCCAAGGAGGTGGGGACTTTCCCGGGTAAGACGCTCGCGGTGCTCGGCCTCGCGTTCAAGCCGAACACGGACGACATTCGCGAATCGCCCGCGCTGCCGATCATCAGGGCGCTGATCGATCGCGGCGCCCACATTCGCACCTTCGATCCCGCGGCGATGGACGCCTGCCGGCCGATCCTCCCCGAAGCGACGTTCTGCGACAACGCGTACGAGGCCGCGACCGGCGCCGATGCGGTGATCATCCTCACCGAATGGAACCCGTTCCGGAAGCTCGAGCTCGAACGCCTGCGCGGCCTGGTGAAGACGCCGCTGATCATCGACCTGCGGAACCTCTACGAGCCCGAAAAGATGGCCGACGCCGGTTTCCATTACGTTTCGATCGGCCGCCCCGACGGGCGACCGGCGGGAGAGAAGGCATGAAACACGCCGTCGTCACGGGAGGTGCCGGCTTCCTCGGCTCTCATCTTTGCGAGCGTCTGCTCGCCGAGGGGCACCGCGTGACCGCGGTCGACAACCTGCTCACCGGCAGCCGCGACAACATCGCGCACCTGTTCGGACAGCCGGTATTCTCGTTCGTCGAGCACGATGTGACCCGACCGTTCGAGATCGAAGGCCCGGTTGACTACGTGCTCCATTTCGCCTCCCCGGCGAGCCCGATCGACTACCTCGAGCTGCCGATCCAAACGCTCAAAGTGGGCTCGCTCGGCACCCACAACGCGCTCGGCCTGGCGAAGGCGAAGAACGCGCGCCTTCTGCTCGCCTCCACCTCCGAGGTCTATGGCGACCCGCTGATCCACCCGCAGCCCGAGACCTACTGGGGCAACGTCAACCCGATCGGCCCGCGTGGCGTCTACGACGAAGCGAAGCGCTTCGCCGAAGCGATCACCATGGCCTACCACCGGGTGCACGCTCTGGAGGTCCGGATCGTCCGCATCTTCAACACCTACGGGCCGCGCATGCGGCTGCGCGATGGGCGTGTGGTGCCGAACTTCCTATCGCAGGCGCTGCTCGACCAGCCGCTCACGGTCTACGGCGACGGCGGCCAGACCCGGTCGTTCTGTTTCGTCTCCGATCTGATCGACGGCATCTATCGACTGCTTCTGTCGGACGCGAAGTCGCCGGTCAACATCGGCAACCCGCACGAGATGACGATCTTGGAGTTCGCCGAACGCATCAAAGCGCTCACCGGCTCCGCCTCCAAGATCGTTTTCGAGCCGCTGCCGGAAGACGATCCGAAGACCCGCCAGCCGGACATCACGCTCGCCCGCACCCTGCTCGGTTGGGAGCCGAAGGTCGATCTCGACCAGGGGCTCCTGACGACCATCGCCTATTTCCGCTCGGCGCTCGCGCGCCAGGGCGAATCGTTGGCGGCAGCCCACAACGAGGTGCCTTGAAATGACCCTGGCCACCGCTTGCACCCGCTGCGGCAACGCCGAGGCGTCCGCACTCCCTCGCGCCCCCATGCCCGGCCCAATGGGCAAAGAGATTCAGCAGCGCGTCTGCGAGGACTGTTGGGCCGCCTGGCGGAACATGGAAGTGATGGTGATCAACGAGCTGCGCTTGAACTTCATGGACCCGCAGGCCCAGGCGACGCTCGAAGCCCAGATGCGCCGCTTCTTCCTCTGGGAGAGCGGCGACGATGCGCCCGCCGCCCTCGACGGGCTCACCGAGATCGGCCGGGTCGGCGGCTGACCCCGAGCGTCGGCCGATTCAAGTCGGCCGGCTCGCCTCGGTCGCTTTCCGACCCGTGGGCCGAACCGATCGTTTTCGAGGACCCCCGACCGTGTCGATCGATCCGCCCCTCGAAGCGTCCCGCAGCACTTCTCGGCGCGCGCACCTGCTCAAGTTTATGGCCCTCGGCGCGATCGTCGCCGCGGGCTTCGCGGCGCTCCGCTTCACGCCCTTGCGCGAGCAGCTCACCGGCCCGGCGCTCGAAGCACTGCTCGCCAATCTACGAGGAAACCCTTGGGCACCGTTCGCCCTGCTCGCGGCGTACGTCGTCCTCCTCCCGTTCGGAGTACCCGCCTCGCCGCTGATGCTCGCGGGCGGCATCGTCTTCGGCGCCTGGGTAGGCTCGCTGCTCAACTTCGTCGGCGTGTTCGCAGGCGGCGCGATCACCTTCTGGCTCGGCCGCACCCTCGGCCGCGGCTTGGTCGAACAGCTCGGCGGCAAGCGCTTGAAGCGGCTTGAAAAGCGCATCGCGCGCGGCAGCTTCTGGAGCCTCGTCGGTCTCCGTTTCCTCCCCTTCCCCTACACCGTACTCAACTACGCCCAGGCGCTCGTCGGCATCCGACCGGCCAAGTTCTTCGCCTCGACCGCGATCGGCACCGCCCCCCCGATCCTCCTCTACACCTGGTTCGCCGCCGAGCTCTCCCACGCGGTCGGCGGCGAGCGCCAGGCGGTCCTCACCCGGATGGGCTTGGCCCTCCTCGCCCTCGCGACGGTGATCTTCGTGCCGCGGCTGATCGTCGGCCTCAAGCGCCGGAAGCGCCTGGCCACGCTCCGCCGGGTGCGGCGCGTGAGAAACTACTCCCGTGCCTGACGATCCGCAACCGACTCCCAACCCGATCCCGGACCCAACTCCACCCGAACGCCTGCTCGCCGAGGTCTCTCGCCTCGCCGCGGAGCTGGCGTCCGGTGGGCGGAAGCCCTCGGTTACTCTCGACTCGAACCTGGAGCGCGATCTCGGGCTCGACTCGTTGGGTCGGGTGGAGCTGCTGCGCCGCTGCGAGAAGGCCTTCGGCGTCCGGCTCGTCGAAGAGGTGCTCACCGCGGTCGAAACGCCGCGCGATCTGCTCGGCGCGATCGGCCGGGCGGCCGGCTCGACCCCGGGGGCGGAGTTGCGCTTCGCGCCCCCAGCGGACGACCCACTCGACGCGGGGGAGATCGCGCCCGATTCGACCCGCACGCTGCTCGAAGTGCTCGACTGGCACGTCGCCCGCCATCCGGAGCGGCGCCACATTCTGTTCTATCCCGGAGACTCCGAGCCTGAGGAGCTGACCTACGCCGGGCTCGACGGCCGCGCCCGGGCGGTCGCCGCGGGGCTCGCCCGCTTGGGTGTCGAGCCAAAAGCGGCGGTCGCCTTGATGCTCCCCTCGGGCACCGACTATTTCGCCGCGTTCTTAGGGGTGCTGCGCGCGGGCGCGGTGCCGGTCCCCCTCTATCCCCCGGCGCGCAAGAGCCAGATCGAGGACCACCTGCGGCGGCAGGCGGGGATTCTGGTCTCCGCGCGGGCGAAGGCGTTGATCACCTTCTCCGAAGTGATGCCGCTCGCGCGCCTGCTCGGCCTCCAGGTCGATGGGCTCCGGGTGGTCTCGGTCGCCGACCTCGAAGCGGATCGGGGTACCCCCGCCCCGAACGTCGATGTCCGCGCCGACGACCTCGCCTTCCTCCAGTTCACCTCCGGCAGCACGGGGCAACCCAAGGGGGTGATGCTCACCCACGCCAACCTGCTCGCCAACCTGCGCGCGATCGGTAAGGCGGTCGCGATCGGCCCGGGCGATGCGGTGGTGAGCTGGCTGCCGCTCTACCATGACATGGGGCTGATCGGGACCTGGATGGGCAGCCTCTATTTCGCGATGCCGCTCGCGTTGATGTCGCCGCTCACCTTCCTCTCGCGTCCGGTGCGATGGCTCGAGCTGATCCACCACCACCGCGCGACGCTCTCCGCCGCGCCGAACTTCGCCTATGAGCTCTGCCTGGGCAAGATCGGCGACGCGGATCTGGAAAAGATCGAGGGCTTCAATCTCTCCTCCTGGCGCGCCGCCCTGAACGGCGCCGAGCCGGTCTCCCCGGAGACGATGCGCCGCTTCACCGAGCGCTTCGCGCGCTTCGGCTTCCGGCCCGAGACGATGTTCCCGGTCTACGGCCTGGCCGAAAACTCGCTCGCGGTGACCTTCCCGCCGCTCGGCCGGCCGCCTGCGATCGACGAAATCGACCGCGCGACGTTTTCGGCCGAGGGGAAGGCCGTGCCGGTCGGGGCCGGGCTTCGAGGGCTGAGCGAAGTCGAAGCCCGGCCAGCCATCCTCCGCTTCCCGTCCTGCGGCCTGCCCCTGCCGACCGTCGAGCTGCGCATCGCGGACGAAGCGGGGCGCGAGCTGCCCGAGCGGCGCCAGGGCAGAGTCCAATTCCGCGGCCCTTCGGCCACCGCCGGCTACTTTGAGAACCCCGAAGCGACGGCCCGCCTGGTCGTCAACCAACAGGGCGAAGAGTGGCTCGACTCGGGCGATCTCGGCTACCTCGCGGCGGGCGAGCTGTACGTGACCGGACGCAGCAAGGACATCATTTTCCGCGCCGGCCGGAACCTCTACCCACACGAGCTGGAGCAGGTGGTGGGCGAAATCCCCGGCCTCCGTCGCGGCTGCGTCGCGGTGTTCGGCAGCCCCGATCCGAAGACTGGCACGGAGCGCCTGATCGTCCTCGCCGAGACCCGCGAGCGCGATCCAGGCCTGCGGGAGCGGCTGCGCGAGGAAGTCCAGAAACGCGCGATCGAGCTGCTCGGCACCCCCGCCGACGACGTGGCGCTCGCCCCGCCGCAAACCGTGCCAAAGACGTCGAGCGGCAAGATCCGCCGCTCTTCGGCGCGCGAGATCTACGAATCGGGGCACTTTGCCGGCAGCCGGAGCGTCGGCCTCCAGATGGCCCGGCTGGCCGTCACGGGCGTTTTTCGCCGCACGAGCCGCGCCTTGGATAGGTTCGCAGAGACGCTCTGGGCCGCCTGGTTCTGGCTGGTCGGCGCTCTCCTCGCGATCCCCGTCTGGCTCGCGGTGGTCTGCGCGCCGGGCTTGAAGAATCGGCGGCGGATCGCGCGTCTCGCCGCGCGCATCGGCTTTGGCCTGACCGGTGTACCGATCAAGATCGAAACCGAAGCCGCCCCATCCGCCGGACCTCGCCTCTACGTCGTGAACCACCAGTCGTATCTCGACGCGATCGTGCTCACCGCGGCCCTGCCGCCGGACGTGGCGTTCGTCGCCAAGCGCGAGCTGTCCGGCTCCTGGTTTCCCCGCCTGCTGCTCGCCCGGCTCGGCACCCTGTTCGTCGAGCGCTTCGACGCCGCGCAAGGCTCAAGCGAAACGGCGAAGATTGCGGAGGCGATCCGCGCCGGTCACTCGATCGCGATCTTTCCGGAAGGGACATTCCACCGCGCCCCCGGTCTCCACGCCTTCCGCCTCGGCGCGTTCAACGTGGCTGGTGAAACCGGTGCACCGATCGTCCCGGTCGCCCTCCGCGGCACCCGCTCTCTCCTGCGCGGCGGCAGCTGGATGCCGCGCCGCACGCCCGTTCACGTCGCCATCCGGCCGGCGATTACACCCGCAGGCAACGACCTGGCCGCCGCAGTCGCCCTGCGCGATGCGGCCCGCGCTGAAATGCTGGCCGCTTCGGGCGAGCCGGACGCCGGGGATCGATTTCTGGAACTACCGAACCGCAAGCGGCGGGGTCGGCGCTAAGAAACGCCGGCCATCGCAATCAATCGCTCCGCGTGCGCGCGAACCGCCTCGCGCAGCCCATCGGGAAAGCGAATCTCGAACGGAAACGGCAACCGGCAGAACTCGCGGGCGAACCAGTCGAGATCGTCGGCCTGCGCGCTGAGCCGCACGCCCCCCTCGACCGCTTCGAGGATACCGATCGCGGCGAACAGCGCGCGGCGCACGTTCGGCAGTTCGCCGCGAATGAGCACCTCGATCGCGTGGGCACGGGGTAGCGTTGCGACCCCCTCTTCGAGCTGCGCCAACGCATCGAACGCCTCGGGTCGCACGAACGTTGCGTCCAGCGGTCGGACCGAGACGATACGATCGATCCGGAACGAGCGCTGGTCCTCCCGCAAGTGGCAGTAACCCACGGCGTACCAGCACCCTCCCTGGTAGGCCAGGCCGTACGTGTCGAAGTCGCGCTCGCTCTCTTGCCCCTTGACGGACCGGTAGCGGAGGAACACCCGCCGCCTTCCTTGAGCCGCCGCGCTCAAGGTCGAGAGGGCGGCGGCCACCCCCACCTTCACCCCCCGCGGCAGACCGAGGGCGATCGTCTCGTCCGCGGCGCGGATGCGGCGTTTCAGCTCTTCCGGCGCCACCCGTTCGAGCTTCGCCTGGGCGGAGGTCACCCCGGGCGAAGCCTCGTCGAGTCCCAAGGCGCGCGCGGCGAGCAGCCCTACGGACAGGGCGAGCGCCTCGTCTTCGGTGAACATCATCGGTGGCAGCTTGAACCCGGCGACCAAGCCGTAGCCGCCATGCTGTCCACGTTCAGTGGTAATCGGAATCCCCAGCTCTTCCAAGCGCTCGACATAGCGCCGCACTGTGCGTCGATCGACCCCCAAGCGTTCGGCGAGCTCCGCGCCGCCCAGCTGGCGACGGGTCTGAAGAAGTTCCAAGAGCGCGAGCACGCGGGTCGTCGGGTGGTACATGCGGCGAAGACTACTCCGGAATCAGGGCCGATCCTGTCCTCAATTGCCCGTAACCTCCACTCGAAGTGACCGGCACATCGCCGGGATCGCACTCGACCCGGAGGAGACCCCGATGCCCTCAGCCGCCCTGCCCCTCTCTCTGATCATGCTCTCCGCTTTCGCCACCGTGGCCGTCGCCAAAGTCCCGACACCACCACCCCATCCGACGGGACCGGACAAGACGGCGCCGGTCGCCGATCCGAAAGATGGCCGGCACGACTTCGATTTTCTCTTCGGCACGTGGAGGGTCCACAACCGCCGGCTCGCGGCGCGGCTTGCGGGCGCCACCGAATGGCTCGAATTCGAGGCGACGAACGACTGCCACCCCAATCTCGGCGGCCTC